>JBCCFY010000012.1:0-120874 GCA_039110515.1 Pseudomonadota bacterium | reverse complement strand
TGTTTATCTACAATCACAACCCCGTTGCTGTCCATCCGCGGCAGAACTTGTTGCTACAGGCGTTGGCCAAGGAAGACCTGTTCACCGTTGGCTATGATGTGGCCATGACAGATAGCCTGCGCTACGCCGATATCGTGCTGCCCGCATGCAGCCCGATGGAATACAGTGACTTATACAAGTCCTACGGACATACCATCTTGCAACGCAGTAAGGCGGTGATTCCCCCGGTGGGAGAATCGAGGCCGAATACGCAGGTATTTCGTGAGTTAGCCGCGCTATTTGATTACACCAGCGAGGAGTTTACGCAGACCGATCAACAGATGCTGGAAGACGCGGTTCCCGATTTAATCGCTGAAGGCGAACTCGATGATCGAACCCATGCGAGTGATCGTGAGATCGTTTTCCGAGATATCCCGCCCGCCACTCCGAATGGCAAAGCCCAGTTGTTTGACCCGCTGGAACAAGAACGCTCAGGTCGTGGAGTACCTGGCTACCAGGAACTGGAGAATCGCAAACGTTTCACCCTGGTCAGCCCCAGCTCCGACAAACGCACCAACTCCACCTTTGGGGGCACCCATGCCAACCACGAACAATACCAGGTGGAGATATGCCCGGAAGATGCCGCATCACTCCAATTAGACAGTGGGCAGAAGGTAAAGTTGGTCAATGAACAAGCCGAGGTCATTCTCCACGTGGCGGTGTCTGACCGCATCAAACCAGGCCTCGCTTATGTACCAAAAGGCGCCTGGTGCCTGGCCAGCGAATCGGGCCGCACAGTAAATGCCTTGATTCCGGGGCATAAGGCCGACATGGGTGACGGCGCCTGCTATTACGATACGCAAATCGACATCTTACCCGTCTGATCTGATCGCGCAGTCCGAGTGCTGTCTCCGCCCGCCGTGTATAATCATTGGCGAGCCGCTTAACCCGTCCTGAGCCCAGCAGTGCAGCAACCAACATCTTCCACTAATTCCATCTTCCCTGGCCTGTTAATGGCGCTGGCAGGCTTCGCCGTGTATTCCACACATGATGCCCTGGTCAAATCCCTGCAAGATTACAATGTCTTTCAGATCGTTTTTTTTGCCACGCTGTTTGGCTATGTGCCATTCTCCATAGCGCGGATTATTGAGGGCAAGCCTGCTTCGCTTAAACCGGTTAACACTGGTCTGCTATTACTCCGGGCACTGCTGCATGTGGCTTGTCTGTCGCTATCGTTTATGGCGTTCACCCTGCTGCCAATGGTTGAAGCCTATGTATTGTTGTTTTGCACGCCGATCATAATCTCTATCCTGGCAATCTGGTTCCTGGGCGAGCAGATTGCCCTGGTTCGCTGGTTGGCCATCGGCATTGGATTAGTGGGTGTGGTCGTGGTCTTACGCCCCACGGTTGAGTCAATCTCCCTGGGTCATGTGGCCGCCCTGGCCAGCGCATTCTGCGGCGCAGCATCAGCGGTAATCTCGCGCAAAATCAGTGCCAGTGAAAATATGGCAACGATGATTCTGTTCCCGCTCCTGGCTAACATTCTTGTGGCCGGTTGCGCCCTGTACTTTGTGTATCAGCCGATGCCTTTGCTGGATCTTGGCCTGATGTTCCTGGTTGGGGTGCTCGGTCTGATTGGTCAGTATTTCATATTGGTTGGCTACCGCAGCGCACCCGCTGCTTTTGTCGGGCCAATGCAATACAGCCAGATTGTCTGGGCAATCTTATTCGGCTACCTGTTCTTTAACGAGTCGGTGGATGTTTGGGTGATCGTGGGTTCAGCCATCACCATACTCTCAGGCGTGGCGATAATCTGGCGCGAGCATGCTGTTTCCAAAGTTCAGGCCAACCTCAACACACGCAATACTCGTGTCGTTGGTGCTGCGATGATGCAATCGCGGGAGGCTGAAGAAGCACAAGAGACCGAGGACTCTACAACACGGTAGAAATACTCACCCAATTCCCCTCTTCCCTGCTATACCTCAGGCTAACCTATAATCTGCGTGCTTCTATCCGCGGCGGCGGCGACGTCCAGCGCTGCTCTTGCCACTCACCGAACCCCCGGCAACACTTTGATCCCCGCGCATTTGCGCCTTGGCACCGGCAGTGACCTCACCCAAGCTCGCTTCTATCAACTCCAAGGTTGGTGAATCACCCTTGGTATGGGTATCCATGGCCGCCCGCATGGCAGCCACGTGTTCTGGCGTGGTGCCACAGCAGCCACCCACGATGCGGGCACCGGCATCAATCGCAATACCCACATATCCAGCCATTAACTCCGGCGTACCGCTGTATGAAATCTCGCCGCCATTCCACTCGGGAATACCGCAGTTACCTTTGGCAATAAAAATATCATTCCGTCCGGCCTGGTTGGCAGCGGTTTGCATATTGATAATGCCCGCAATTACTTCTGCTGCGCCCAAGCCACAATTGGTACCATAAGCGGTTAATGGCGTAGCGAGCGAATCCTGCATGCCAACCATATCTGCCGCAGTAACACCCATCATGGTGCGGCCATTGGTATCGATACTCATGGTCAACACAACTGGCAAATCTGTTTCACTGGCACCGATCACCGCTGCCTGGGCCTCCTCAACAGAAGACAGTGTTTCAATCCACAATACATCCGCTCCACCTGCTTCCAGCGCCAGTGCCTGCTCTGCGAACGCGGCGGCGGCATCATCAATGCTGACCATACCTGCTGGTTGCAATATTTCCCCGGTCGGACCCATTGAGCCTGCCACCACCACATCGCGCCCACTGTCGTTGACCTGTTCATTGAGTATCTCTGCGGCAGCCTTATTGAGTTCCATAACCCGGTCTTGCGCATCATGCAATTTGAGTCGGTAAGACGAACCGCCGAAGGTGTTGGTCAGCACGATGTCGGAACCGGCATCAATAAAACTGCGGTAGTGTTGTGCCACGCGGTCAGGATGCTCAGTGTTCCAGATTTCTGGCGAGTCACCAGATACCAGGCCGAGGGCGAAAAGGTTGGTGCCAGTGGCACCATCAGCCAGGAGAACGGGTTTTTCTTCCAGCAAACGTAAGAATCGATTGGTCATGCAGCGTGTCCTGAAAACTTTGACATTGGCGACCGCCCCATAAGGCGGCAACTCTATTTGCGCGCAATGATATCAAACTGCACTTCCAAGCTCACTGCTGTTTTATCGATTCTGACGCTGGAAAAGCAAAACCCCGGGATAACCCAGGGCTTCACGATTTCTTCATTACGCAGCGTTAAAAAAGCTGCCGGGTAGCTGGTCTAATTAGGCAGCGACACCTTGCCGTCGACATTGTCGTAGTGAATGCCACCCGTTGAGTCTTTTTCAACGGTGAAATCGCCGCCGACATCTACTACATCTATGGCACCGCTGCTATCGCGCTCAACAATCACATCCTTGGCAACTCGACGAGCCTCGATTGAACCTGAACTGTCTGCCAGAACGCGCAGATTCCCCTTGATATCAGACGCATAGATACCGCCTGAACTGTCAGTGATTTCAACATTGCCACCGATTTTTTTCAGGTCCATTTCGCCGGAAGAATCGCGTACGCTCAAATCACCAGCGACATCTCTGATACGTAGTTCTCCAGAAGAGTCGGTCATCTTCAAGCTGGCCACATTTTCAACGCGAGCTTCACCGCTGCTATCTTCCACGTCCATTGCCAGGTTGGCTGGCACGGTTAGCGTTAAATCAATGCTGGCGCTATCCCAGCCATTGCCCCACTGTGACTTATTTGGGTACCTGGTTTCAAAGTGTGCTGAGCCTGAGGAGAGGTCAGTTACCACATCCATTTTTTCCAGCATGTCTTCGTCTGATGAACACAAACGCGCTTCAATCAACACATCTTTGCGGCCTGTCTCCCCTTTGATTTTCAGAAAACCGGCACCAGCTTCGACTTCGATCAAGTCGACGCTGCCGATATCAACGGTACGCTCAATGTCACGGGAGTAATCACAGTCCCCCCAGGCAAATGCTGAGGTACTGACGAGGGAAAGAAATAGGGTTGTCGCGAATAGTTTCATGAATGTCTCCAAGTTATGGCGAAGTAACTGCAATGATTGTTAGACGCCTTCCAGGGCAAATTGGTTTAGTCCAATTTAAACTATTTTTGCGATTCGGGGCGATTAAATCTAATTTGCCTGATCACAGGCGTATCTGCCAAGCAAATGATCTTTGGGGAAACTATTGCGGAATGGAGCTAATTGTTCTTGCGCAGGCCGTGCCGGTCTACCATGGAGTAAAGCGTGGTGCGTTTAATCTGCATCATTTTTGCTGCTTCACTCACCGATTCGCCAGCTTGCTCAAGTTTGTGCGTAATCGCAATCTTCTCGAACTCGGTAGCTAACTCCTTGTAGCTTATTTCGTCCATCGAATACTGTGATATCAGGTTCTGCACTTGCTTGGCGGTACGACGCTCCTTGGAAAATGGCAAAAAACGTCGAACATCTGAAACCATGTGCCGAGATTCACTCTGCAACGTGATCAAGAGGAACAGGGTGGTACAGATTGGCAGTGCTCCCGCTGCATTAATCTCTACCCCAATACTCATTAGTGGGATAAGCAAAAAGCCCAAAAGAACGATTGGCGCCATGGCAAACAGAGTGTACAGGCTCTGCACCTGGATTTTATGGGATTCGGCTTTGCGGTAAGCGTGTATCAGCACTGAGCACGTAAACACCAAGCAAGCGATCGAAGACAGGCTGAATACCCAGTAGGATGGCCCTTTGATAGCGGTAATTGCATATCCAATTGGCTGGCTCCCAGCCACAATCAAATCGGTAGCAAATACCATGGCACAAGATCCAGCAATCCAGATGGTGATCGGAATCATCAAACGCTTGAGCGAGGCCAGGCCAGATACTTCAATCGCATACAGGCACATATAGGAGAGCAGACAAAAAGTGGCTGCATAATAGGATCGCAGCAGTATCTCCGGCAATATGCCGTTGTAATACTGAATGTAGGCCGCCACCTCACTCAAATTGTGCAGCGCGAAGACGATAATCAATCCGAAAAAGATATGTGAACTCTTCGAATTATGCGCCAGCAAAAGAATGTATAACTTCAGCAGCAATGCAATTAGAGCCGGTATTACATAAATACTCATCCGTTGCCCCCAAGGGTGAAAAATTTACGATCCTGTTTTAATTATTAATTACTGGCCAATTAGTGACGCCGACTGATAATTCCGAATCTTGAATCCGGCTTAGTAGTACATCCCAAATTGGCAGGTGGCCAAACCAGAACCAGCAAATAGGCCGCCGATTCGATCTCCTGCCCTCACCATACCACTATTGGTGAGAATTTCCCATCCCAAAGGGAACGTTGCAGTTGTTGTATTCCCATAATTTTTATAGGTTTTTATCATTTTTTCACGATTTATGCCGGGCATCTTGGAAAATGCGTCGAAATTTCGACGACCGGTCTGATGACTGAGTATCCAGTCAAATTTGTCCCAACCTAACCCGCTCAGGGTCTGATTGATCAAATTCCGATGCATACGGATGCCGTGGGCAAGAATTCGCGCCATCAACATTTGGCCATCAATCGATCCATCTTCCCGTACCCGGTAGATGCATTTATCGATGTGCGAACTGTCGGCGCTGTTGTTAAACATTTCGAAACCGGAGTCCTCTGAACGGCCCATGATCACCGCGCCACCAGCATCGCCCACCGAGAGACCACCAATCAGGCGGTTTGCTTTCTCTATTTCAACACCAGATTTTAGCTGTTCAACAAAGGACCGCAGCACGCGGGTAGAAACCTCACCGGTCACGACCAGGGCATAGTCGACAATCTGCGCAGTAATATAGTTTGCCGCAATTTTTATGCCGTCGACAAAACCCAGGCAGGCATTCGCGACATCAAAAACGTTGTCCGCCGACAGACCCAAGGCGTTTTGAATGGTGTGCGCCGTCGCCGGTTCAGGCTGGTCGCGCTCGATTCCGCAAAAAATAACCAGGCCGATTTTGGATGGGTCCAGATCAGGGTAGTTCTCCAGTGCCCTGCGCGCAGCCGGGATCGCCAGGTCTGATGGCTGGGCGGTTGCCTCGGACATACGTCGTTCAACGATGCCCATACCCTTGGACATAAAGTCAACCGGAATACCGTAATTCTGCTCTGATTTTATTTCCTCGAACAAGTCGTCTGACTTCACAACTTGACTGGGTAGATGGGTTCCAACCGATAATATTTTTGCTTTCAGTCCATGAATAGTCTGTAACTTGAAGGATACATGTTGATTCATAATTTCGCTCCGTTTTGGGTGTTAGGAACTACTGTCCATTTTTGGACAATCCCCATTTCACCACATAGAGCGGTAACAAACACTCGTCCAGACGTGAGTTTTCTGCCTAACAAGGGTGCAAAATATCGAAAAATCACGAATACGGCGGAAATCCCCGGTTTTGCGGTGCAATACCCTGTCTAAAAATCGACAAACGCCCCTGCTGGCGCAAAACTACTTATAGCTCAAGCTGTGCCGTTGGCCGCTGTGCCCCTGGCACACAAACACCGCGTATCAGGACTCTGTAAGAAACACCTCGGCCTGCATGCTGTCCGGGATGGGAATGCCCATCAGAGACAGTACAGTGGGGGCAATCTGCAATTGGCTTAATTGTGTCCCACCTGACGGCCCTTGAGCTGAACCAAAGTAATACAGTGGCACATCGCGCATGTCGGGCGCGGTACCACCATGATGTCCGCGTGGTGAATGCCCGTGGTCGGCGGTAATCATGATATCGAAACCAGCCTCACGCCAACCGGGTATTGAGTGCGCCAGCGCGCCGTCCAACTGATAACTGTTGGTGTCCGTTTCTATAGAATCTGGTCCATAGAGGTGGTTAATACTGTCCGGTGAACTGGTATGCAGCAAGACATACCCAGGTGAATAACGCTGGATCAGGATACTGACCTGGCTTGCGAGGTCGTAATCGGAGGGTAGCACTGGGTTACCCTTGCTCTCTCCTGCCATGGTATAGAACCTGGCATACGGGATGGTACGCGATTCGTCGTTTACCTCCAGGTCGCGCAAGGGTTCAAACGGCGCATCCTGGAAGTAGGTAGAAAAATACGAATGGGCAACCGCCGCCGGACGCAAGCCAGCATCCGACAAACATGAAAACAGGTCAGGTTCTTTCACCCGAAATTGATGATCATTGGTAAGGATGCCATGCGATTGCGGGAGCACGCCGGTGTGGATGGACGCGTAGCAAGGCCCCGAGGTTGAAGGTAAGACCGACTGCATTTTCCACACTCTCGCCTCGCCAGCGGCCACCCACCCTTCGATATTGCCCAACACACGTCTGGCCACATCAAAACCCAGGCCATCCAGGATGACTAAGATCACCTTGCGCTGGGCGCGGTTAGTTTGTTCAGTGTTCAAGAGCTTGCTCCTCCAGTAATACGCGCCGCAGGAAATCGGCATAATAATCGAAGCCCGGGGTCTGCTTACCCGCCACTTTGGCACCTTCATCCCAACGCCGTACCCGAACGATTGCCGACAGGTATTCGAGGCTGGCAAATTCTGCCACCTCCGCAGCAGCCATCGGCCCTCCCTGCAGAGTCAGTGTATGGACTGAGGCTGGCGAGAGTTGCGCAAAATAATCGTTCTCGACCGCGCACAGGTAGCGCTTGGCGTCGACGTGATACTGCACACAGTCAACCACCAAGCTGGGAAAATAAGGCGCTATAACAGCGGCTCCGGCGGCATCATGATGATTATTAATACCTTCAGCCAGAGCATTTTCCGGGAACTCATTGGTGTAGTGGCCGATGTCATGCAACAAGGCTGCCGCGATCAGCAAATCGTCACCCGTTTCTTCCTCGGCCAGAAGTGCCGCCTGTAACATGTGTTCAGACATGGTGACTTCTTCACCCAGGTAGGAATCTGCGCCGCGGCGGGCGAAAATATCGCCGATAAAATCAACAATATTGCTACTGTTCAGGCTTTGCATGACCCTAACCTGACACCTGTTGTTCGATCACCCGCAAGGTGGAGTACAGGCCATCAAGATCGGCATAGCAGCCCTGTAGCCAGCGTGTCCCCGCGCCCGAAAATGCCAGTCGTGAATGCAACACGCGACGGTTGTTCACAATGAACAAATCGCCCGCCTGCAGTTTGAAGCTTATCTGCATGGCGGGATCAGTGATAATCTCCGCAAACTTCCTATAAGCGGCATAGTAGTCAGCCAAATGGTCAAATGGCACATCCACAACGGGAGCAATGGAACGGTTATTAAAGCGGACCGCATTCAGACAACCATCCGCAGCGATATCAATCATCGGCTGGCGTGACCGTAGATTTACCTCAGAGTCGCCCGCGAAGCAGAACCGTGCTGGATAGCGCGAGAGAATCTCAAGCATTTCTGGCGCCTCTTCGCCGAGTCTTTGCACCGCACGAAAGCCGTCAACCACAATGGATTCGCCACCCTCCGCCGTGTTTTTCAGGCAGCCCAATAACTGCAGGGTTGGCACCGGGTCTCGATACGGGTTATCGGTATGCGCCTGTAAACCGAGTCCGGTGTAAGCAAGGTTGATCGGGTCTACTTCGCTCTTTACATCAAAATACCGGCCGTAGTTGGTTTCCCTAACATATCCAAACAGTTCTGCTACCTGGCAAACCGATCCTGGCTCACAGGGGACGTTAGACATACTCGCCACACCGTACTCGCGTACCTGGGACAGCCATTGACCCAGTGCGTCCCGATTGCTCTGCAAGGCCTGATAATCCCCATGTGGCACTTCTGGTAATAGAGCACCATCCCAGGTAGTCACCTCTGATGGCATCCAACAGGCAGCAGCATTATCCTGTTGGTCATAACTGTGTTCCCTCAACCAGGCTGAAGGAAATGCTAATTGCTTGGCGCCGGGCGACATTTGCAGTTGGACCACACCATCGCCAACCACCTTGGCCGATTCAATCCGAGAATCGGCAGGCACGTCCAAGATAGATATCAAGCGCTGGCCGTTGTTGGCATCGCGGCTGTCCGCATCGAGCGCGTTGTCGCGCAACCAAACCGCATGAAACCGGGAAACCTGACCATCGGGCCAAGTCACTGCCAGGGCATCACCCTGATCTATCAGAGACAAGGACTCTATTTGCATAACTTCGCCTCGCAATACTGGGGTTGTAATCTGGAAGCCGACTGGCGGTTGATCAGGTACCGGCTGGCGGCGCAGTGTCTGCAAAAACCGGCCAGTCGCGAATTGAGGATAAGAATGATGTCAGGGCAGGCAGGTCAGCAATTTCAATGCGCTGGCGAAACAAGCCCCAATCAAGAAAGCAACCGAGCCTGATCTCGGCATCGCTAAAGCCTGCCGCATTGCCTGGCAGCGTTGGGGCGACCTGCTCCAGGGCTTGCAAACCCGATTCGATCCGCGTTTGTTGCCTGGCGAGGTAATCACTGTCAGTTGGCCCCAAGCCGTCGCGCTCCAATAAAAACAGGTTGATCGCCGTATCCAGCATGGTATTACAGAGTGCATAACACTCTAACTGTTCCACTTCTTCCATATAGGGCTGCCCTAACCGCCGGCGCAGATGCATCAATATGCTGCTGGAATCGGTTAACCGGGTATCACCATCCTGGAAATACGGCACCCGCTTGGTGGGCGATCCGGCGGCACTGGCAGCGTAATCGGTGTCCTGGAAAGTCCATGGCAAACCAGACTGCATCAACACGATTCTGCAATGCCGTACGTAAGGAGAAGTTTGACTGCCATACAGAATCATTATTTACCTCGCTGCCAGCCAAAGCTGCGGTGTGTCACTACCCGCTTGGGGTTTGTGGATGCAGCATCAAGAATGGTATCGTTGACGCCGCGAAAAATGATGTCTCATTAGTCGAAAGAGGTAGCTGTGGTCAGTCTCTAACGGCTTACCGGGAATAATAAGACCAAACTGCTGACGAGAGCAATAACATGGGCGAGTTGTATATTGAATATGAATACTGGGTTGCGGCCTTTCAACTGGTTACCGCCATGCTTGGGATGGGCGCCACGCTGACCATTAATGACTTCAAAGACGTGGTCAGAGAGCCCCGTTCGGTCACATTTGGTACCCTGATTCAATTGATGTTTGTGCCCCTGGTGGCCTTCCTGTTTATCCATGCGACCGGTGTCGCCGCAGGCTTGGCCATTGGCATTGCCCTGATCGCCTCGATCCCGGGTGGAACAACGTCGAACATTTTTACCTATATGGCGCGGGGCAATATCCCCTTATCGATTTCAATCACTGGCATTACCACCCTGGCCTGCCTGCTTACCACCCCATTAATACTGTCAATCCTTATTACTGAGTACCTGCCCAGTGATTTCTCGATGCCAACCGGGCAGATCATCAGTGATATCGCCTTTACCCTGTTGTTGCCGTTGTTTATCGGTATGGCGTTTTTGCGCGAATTCCCCAAGCAAGCACCGGTTATTTCCAAGTGGAGCATCCGCGCATCACTATTTGGTATCCTGTTAATCGTGGTGGGTTCCTCCAGTGCGGGTCGACTCGATATTGACGCCTTTGGCACCGACAATATTGCCCTGGTTTTTGTCTTTGTGGCCGTTCTAGCCGTATCCAGCTGGTTTTTGTCGAGGCTCTTGCGCCTGTCCAAAGCGGACGCGACAGCGATCGAAATGGAGGTGATCGTGCGCAATGTAAACCTGGGCGTACTGATCAAGGCATCGATGTTTCCAGCTGTCGCCGGGATGGCCGATCCGATCGGCGATACCGTGTTGTTCACGGTACTCCTCTACGGTGCCGTGCAAATGTTAATCGCTGCCGTGTTAATAATGGCACGGCGTCGTGGCCATCAGCCAGCTTGATACTATCCCCAGCAAAACGCAGAACCACAACAGAATTCAAAAATACAGAAGTCATACACTTAAGAGACAAACCATGAACACAGCAGGCAACCAGGCATCAACCGCAAACCCCATCGCTGCAGAACTGCGACTCCCCTGTGGCGTAACATTGCGCAACCGCGTCGGCAAAAGCGCCATGACGGAGGGTCTCGCCGACAAATACGATAATGCCACGCCAGAGTTAAATCGCCTCTACCAGACCTGGGCTGATGGCGAAACCGGGTTGCTGATTAGCGGCAATATCATGATTGATCGTCGCTACCTGGAACGGGCGGGCAACGTCGTGCTGGAGGATGACCATGCGCTTGCCGCCCTGCAACTAATGACCGCCAGCGGGACTTCCTCGGGGCACCATTTCTGGGCACAGATCAGTCATCCTGGCCGACAGTGTCCAAGATTGGTGAACTCGGAACCACTCAGCCCCTCCGATGTGCAGTTAAATATTTTGGGCAACTTCTCCAAGCCCAGGGCCATGACTGAAGAAGACATCGAAGATGCTATCCAGCGCTTTGCCACTACCGCGCGCTTGGTAAAAGAAGGTGGCTTCACCGGGGTACAAATTCATTGTGCTCATGGTTACCTGATCAGCCAGTTCCTTAATCCGCTGGTAAACCACCGAGAAGACCAGTGGGGCGGCAGCCTGAAGAATCGCGCCCGACTGGCGCGGAGAGTGATTCGTGCGGTTCGCGAAGCTGTTGGCCCGGATTTTCCGGTCGCCGCCAAGCTCAACTCTGCAGATTTTCAAAAAGGTGGCTTTACCATCGAGGAATGCAAGATCGTCGCGGCCTGGTTAGCGGAAGACAGCCTGGATCTGCTGGAAATTTCAGGTGGCAATTATGAGCAGGTGAGCCTGTTCGGTGCTGATTCAGCGGATATCCGTGAAAGCACACGAAAACGCGAAGCGTATTTCCTCGAGTACGCCAGCGCTATTCGCTCGGCGGCCAATATCCCTTTGATGCTAACCGGTGGATTTCGCAGTCGCGAGGTGATGGAGCGCGCACTCACCAACAACGAGGTGGATGTGATCGGCCTGGCACGTCCGTTTTGTACCCAAACCGATTTAACCAAGGGTTTGCTTGACCGCAGCGTTGATGAGGTGGATACCTATGAGCACGAATTAGTGATGGGTACCGGGTTTTGGGGTAATAACAGTGGCTCGGAAACGATTAAGTCGATCAATAATGTTGGCCAGGTAGGATTCTACTACTGGCAGATCATTCGCCTCTCCCAGGGCCTGGAAATCGATACCGGCTTGAAAGTTTTCAAGTCGTTCCTGAAACACATGGTACGTGATATCAGATCGAGCTTACGCAGAAAGAAAACCGCCGCACCCAGCTAAGCGCCGCTTGAAGCTTTGCTGGCAGCCCCTGGCCGGTCTACCTAAACTGGGAAAATACCTGTGCCGGCTTGATTCGTTTGGCAGCCTGGTTGCCCAACCAATAACCAATCCAGGCTACCAGGAACGCGAGGGCGACGGATCGCTCTGACCAGTAGTTAAACCACAGAAACGCACTGATGATATTGCCGATTTGGTTGGCGATAAAATCACCGATAAAGCCCATTACGCCTCCATCAAAGGTGGTAATAAAGCTGGGCAAATTCCATAAAAACCGAGCCAAATCAACCAGTTCGACGATCACGAACGTCCATAATGCGGCGAGGCCGTAAAATCCGCCACCAAACCACATCCACTTATCGAACACATAATCCTGGTCTATGTTTAAAGCGCTTTTGTTTTTGCGTTCCTGCTTGTTTGACTCGCGCAGGGCTTTAAAGTCCGCCGCCGCCTGCTTGCGATCCGCATCCTGATCCAGCTTGCCCTCGGTATACAGCCAGGAGAAAGCCAACCAACTCAGCACCGCCATCGGCACCCCGAGCACCAGGCTGACTTTTAGAATTTCCATGAAACTCACTCGGGTACCTGAGGCAGCCTAGTCAGCCAGCCCAAGCGCCTGCGCATGGCGACTTATTGAGGTGCGCATACTATTGCGGATGGTGGTATAGGTAGCACGGTCCTTTTCTGCCAGCATTTTCGCCAGGCCAAAGGCTTGTGCCTGCAGTTCGTCGGCCGGGTATATGGCATCCACAACATCGCTGGCTTCGCACTCAACACCGGTGAACGGCTTACCGGTCAGGGTCAGCATTTTCAAGGCCTGTTTATCTGGCATCAGGCTGACTATGTCCATCATCAGATCGGTAAACGGAATTTTTATATTTACTTCCGGAAAGCAGAATCGGCCGAGGTCGGCACGCATCAACTTGAAATCACAGGCCGATGCCAGAATAGCGCCACCGGCATAGGCATTGCCATTCAGCGCCACCACGGTAGGCGCATTGAGCAGGGCAATCCGGTACAACACGCGCTCGAACGCCAGGACAAATTCCTTGCGCTGGTCGTCAGTGCGTGACATCAACCACTCCAGGTCGATGCCAGTAGAAAACGTTTTTTCATGCTCGCAGCGGATCAGCAAGGCAGTGTCACCTTGATACTGCTCTACCTGGTCCAGGGCCGCAGCGTATTCGCCGATCACGTCTATATTGAGTTTGTTTTCGCCTTCGTTGTTGATCAGCGACAGCACATGAACGCCCTCATTGACGTCTAGAGTCATTGTAGCCATAGGTTACCTGTGTGAATGATTTATAGATCAGTGCCGCTTGGCATCGATTTTTGCGGGCTCAATTATGTTGTGTTAGTGGTTGCCATGTAAAGACACAAATGCTGCCGACAGCCGATAAATTCCTGTTCAGCACTTCTCCAGTCGATTAGCGGTCCCGGTTAGGAAATGCCTCCTCAACGATCTTCTCAACCAGCACTTCAGCCGTATCTCGACCAGTAACCCCTTCAGCGATTTTTACCTTCTTGCCACTATTGTCGATAAGAACACTGTAGTACTCGGTTCGCTTACGGCCGGAGGTGGAGGAGGAACTTAACTTGATGGAAAACTGATCTGGATTAAACAAGGCGACTTCGCGACTGTACAGCGGTATTCCAAACAGGCTGCGTCGCATGGAAAGCATGCGCATCTGAGTGTCGATATTGACCTCGATCCTGCGCCCCAGGACAAACAGGCAGCTGGCGATGGTAATGACACCGATCAAAGCGAAAATGTATCCCGGCCACCAGCCCTCCCCAATAGTGAACACGCCCACCCCACCGAAAATAGCGCCAAACAGCACACCCATCAGGCACCCCATCAACCCCCTGCCCGCTTCGCTGACTATATTCAGGTTTGCGCCATCCCTGCTAATGGGAATTTGCTCGGCAGCACTTTCCCGGGCCTGTTGCAGATTCGCTGCTTCAGTTTCATCCAGAAAGTGTTGCGGAATTTGCACGCTTGAGGACGCAATCGATGCGCCCGATTCGACGGGCACCTCCCAGCTACGGCTAAATGCCTGTTCCTGGCCACGGATGTTGAGATCCCCCTCGGCTGCCACCTCCCAATGGATGGATGAGCGGTTTTGCCATGGTTTGGTCGCAGGTTTGTCGGCCGGACAATCGAACAGGAATTTTACCCGCATGCCATTCGCGGTTTGTTGCGAATACGCTCTGTCACTGGTTTGCCAAATAATACGGCTGGATGTTTTGTCACCGGATTTGGTCCTGCGAACGCAATTGAGGCTGACTTGTAAGGGATGCTCCCAGACCAATGCACCGACATCAAAGTAGCCACCTACCTGGCCACCAATGGCACCGGGCATGGGATCCAGGTACAAAGGTGTTGGCCCAATGGTTTTGTAGTTTTTTCGTTGCCGCGCTCCCCAGATCATGATTCCCAGGCCGACAAAAGAAAACAGCAACAGGGCGAACGCCCCATACTCACCATCGCGAATTGCCTCTGGCAATACCCAGAACGCGGGCAGCGTGCCAACAGCGAAAAAAACCAAGCCAAACCAGAGCAAAAACCAATGACCATGCTTCTCGTTACTGGCGATACCACTTTGCTGCATCGATAATCGCTGTTCGTTGGTAGTTTTCTGTTTTCGCATTGAAAACCAGGCAATTACCCCGCCAACCACACAAAAAGTCAGCACAAACAGCATGCCAAAAGCCAGCTGTTCCCAGCGATAAGTACGATCCAGCATGGCTTGCGCTGGATCGTCTGGATTGACCAGGGCAAACACCTGGTCCTGGCTGCGCTGCTGCTGGAGTTTGTTGTGGAGCTCCTGCCAATAGTCACCAATATTGTCGCTACCGGAGCTGAGCCCCACGGTGTACCCGGTGTAGTCGCGACCATTTACCGAGTAGTGATACGTGGCATTCACGCTGTAGGTTGTACTCTCACCGTAGTTCCTTTGCAGTTCCAGTTCGCTGAGCTGCGCGTGCACCGGGTACCAATCTGCGCTGGCGAAATACTTCAGGGTCATATGACCAAAGGTAAAATAGGCGGCCATCAGTCCGGCGAAGAAAAAAATACCACCAAAAATTACGCCCGCCTTACTGCCTCTTATTGTGTTTGTTGGGTTCATAGCTTATGCAAGTATTTCAATACCTTAGGTGTTTTTTGCTATTATATGTAAGCTGACTCGCGTAGTACCGGGTCATCTAACAGTGTAAAACTATTGAGTAAACCGCTATCAAAGTCCTTTGTTCAAATTATATCATTCCTGAACCATGAATAAGCAGCGCAATAAAAAGTCCGGCTTCTCCCTGATCGAATTGATTATTACCGTCGCCATCGTTGCGGTACTGACGGCCGTCGCCTTGCCCTCCTTTCGTGATTACCTGGTACGCGTCGAGTTATCAGAACTGGCACTGAAGTTTGACCAGATGGAATTCATCCTGAATGTGCACTACCAACAAAATGGCAGCTATCCGAACGATACCCACATCATTCCTCCAGCAGGTGTGGACATGCCTGATTACTGGCTGGATGAAACACTCATAGGCGGTAATTTCAACTGGGAAGGCCCGAATAACTACCCGTATGCAGGCATTTCTATCCTGGGTGCCACTGCACCAGAACGGCATATTCAAATGCTCGATCGCCTGATCGACAATGGCGATATCAACAGCGGCAAGTTTCGCTTAACGCCAAACGGTCGCCACACCTATATCCTCGACGAATAACTAGTCGCAGTGTCCGAATTAGCTGTAAATACTTGAACGGGTATCAGCACCCCGGCTGACACCCGCTCCCACCTGCACTCAAGTCTGGCTAGACAGTCCTTAGTTTCCAGTTACCACAGCGTATCACCCAAATAGCCAGCACCGAAAATACTGATTCAGCTATCAACACAGCCCAAAACACACCCAGAGGCCCCATTCCCATAGGGTTGGCCAACCACCAGGCTAGTGGCAACTCGATCAACCAGAAGGCAATAAAGTTGATCAAAGTCGGAGTATCGGTGTCTCCAGCGCCGTTCAGACTTTGCACCGCCACCATGCCAATCGCCATCAGCGGATAGCCATAGCAGAAGAACCGCAGCGCTTCGGCGCCGACCGCTATCACTTCTGGTTCTGTGGTGAATATCGCAATCACCTGCTCAGCCGTTAGTATCAATGCCACCGCAACAATACCTAAGGTAATGAAGTTGAACTTCGCGGCCCGCCAGATTGACCGTTCAGCGCGATACGGACGGCCCGCTCCCAAGTTTTGACCAACCAGCGTTGCCGCCGCATTACCCAGGCCCCATGCGGGCAGAAACGTGAAGTGAATAATCCGAACGGCAATGGTATATCCCGCGATCGCCGCGCTGCCGTAGGGCGCAACAATGCGCATCAGGAATATCCAGCTGGAGACGGCAATCAGGAACTGACCAATGCCGCCCAATGACAGGCGCGCCAGGCGTTTTGCCACCTCAATATGCAGGGCAAGCTGCGCGATACGCACGCGGATGCGCCCGCCCAACCCAAACAGGTGATAGAGCTGGTAGGCGACGCCGATGCTGCGGCCGATGGTGGTCGCTACTGCCGCTCCGGTCACACCCATCGCCGGAATCGGGCCCCAACCAAAAATCAGGATCGGGTCCAGGACCAGGTTGATGCCATTGGCCAGCCACAGAGAACGCATAGCGATATTAGCGTCCCCTGCCCCGCGGAAAATAGCATTCAACAAGAAGATGTAGAGGATGCTGACCGACCCACACAGCATGACGGTGATGTAGCCAGAGCCTTGCTCGATAACCGCTTCGGATGCGCCCATCAGGCGCAAAATGTCCTCTGCATACAGCAAGCCAGCCACTGCCACCAGCAACGAAAACGCCAGCCCCAGCCACAAAGACTGGGCCGCAGCAATGGCCGCGCCTTCTGGGTTTTTCTCACCAATACGGCGCGCCACCATGGCGGTGGTCGACATACTCAACCCCACCGCAACGGCATAGACGATGGTAATCACCGCCTCTGTCAAACCGACCGCAGCGATGGCATCCGCGCCGAGTTTGGCAACCCAGAACATGTCAACAATGACGAACACTGATTCCATCACCATTTCCAACACCATGGGAATGGCAAGTAAAATCACTGCGCTGTTAATGGGCCCACGAGTATAGTCCCGCTCCTGGTTGGACAGCCCCATGCGGAAGATGATTCCCAACCTGCGTAATTGCAGACGGATTTTATGTGTAGAAACTCTCATTTTTGTTATACCTCATACGGCTTATTCGCGCCGCTGCGACAGGCTATGCCTGGAATAATCGGCTTGGGCCGATAAATTTCGGAGCGAGGGTCAGCGAGGGAAAATCGTGCTCGATTTTGTCTGCTGGCGTTTGAGGTTCGGCGATCGCCGAGGGAGAAAAACTCTCTGAAAAACTCTCTAAAGACTCTTAGTTTTCTTGATTCTCTTAAGCTTAAACGGTCTAAGAGATCTCAGAGGTCTTGCAGGATATCCACGGAAGAGGTGAAGACCGAACCTGACTCGATTCCGACAAATAGATGTGCTTTTGTCTTTGGCTTGGTCTTAGTGCTCATGACTCACCTGTGTGAATATTAATAAGGGAAAGTAAGTATAACGCAGGCTACATAATAAACAAGCCGCGCGGCATACACCGGGCGGCTTGCATGTAAGGTACTGCTGTTGAGGCTGCTACTTCAATTTGCCGATCACGAATAACAGGAGTGCAGCGCCAGCGGTGGCAGTAATGATCGAACCAATCAGCCCACCGGCGGAAATGCCCAACAGGCCGAAGACGAACCCTCCAATCACCGCGCCGATGATGCCGATGATGATGTTTTTCACCAGGCCAGAGCCGCCACCCTTCATTAAAGTACCAGCCAACCAGCCAGCTACCGCCCCTATGACTAAAAATATAAGTAATCCAGTTAAGTCCATCATATTCCCCTGGGAAGTTGTTTAACCAGGTTCTAATCATATCGGCTGCATCCAGCTAAATGGTGGCCAGGCGGCAGAATTTACAAATAGTCACAAAGGACTATCAGGTGCCCAGCATGCGGCTTACTCCTGGTTGGATTTGAGCTGGTCTGCGCTGAGGGACAATTCCTGCTTTGACGTCAAATGACCAAAATCCTGGTGTAGCCAGCGTACCAGGGACAAACACAACAGAAATAACACCGGAACCAATGGCAAAGAACTGATTACCGTGATTGCCAAGACCGCATCCAACGCGCCAGATTGCAAAATGCCCGCGGTCAAAATGGCCAGTAAGAACGCCCAGGTCACACGGCTCCAGCGTACTGGTTCCTGGTCGTTGCGGATATTTCGCGAACTGATACTGGCTAATACATAGGCAGATGAATCGAAGGTGGTGGCATAAAAGATGATCGACAACACACAAAACACAGCCAGGGTGATCTTGCCCAATGGCATGCTGTTGATGGCTAAGGCATTGACATAAGACATGCCCTGATTACTAAGGACTTCGGTCATTGACAGTGTGCCACTGGATTCGAGGTACAAAGAGTAACCACCGGTAATCACCAGGCACAACCAGGTACCCAGAGTCCCCCATCCGATCACGCCTAACACCAACTGACGGATGGTTCGGCCACGTGATATGCGCCCGAAGAACAAGCCCACCATGCCCGTATAAGCGATCCACCAAGCCCAGTAAAATCCCGTCCAGTCGCGGGGAAAACTGCCGCCATCAATCGGATCAGTCCAGGTGATAGACCGCACAATGTTGTTAAACATCAAACCTATGCTGTTGACGGTCAGATCAAGAATAAACAAGGTTGGTCCTGCCAGCAGCACGAATAGTAAGGCGACCACGCCAAGCACCATGTTGATGTCGGCCAGTAACTTGATACCCTTTTTCAATCCACGATAGACACTGCTGCCAAACGCCAGGGTAAACAGTACCAACACCCCCATTTTCACCATCAGGCTATCACCGGCATCAAACAAGGTAGCAAACATTGCCGACAATAACGGCACACCCAGGCCCAGCCCAGTCGACACGCCACCCACAATGCCCAATACAATCAATACGTCGAGCGTGGTTTTAATCTTTTCCCGACCCTTCTTGGGCAGTGCGCCATCGCAGGCATCACTGATGCGCAGCGTAGGGCTTCGCTTGACATACAACATGTAAGCAATCGGAACCGCGGGTACTGCGTAAATCGCCCAGGGCACCAGGCCCCAATGTAAAAGCGGGTACATATGTGCCCATTCAAAGGATTGGCTGGAACCCACCTCGATGCCCATGGGTGGTGTTTGCAAGTAAAATATGGGTTCCGCGAACCCCCAGGCAAAGACGCTGGCACCAATCGCGGCGGTAAACATCATCGCCACCCAGTGGATATTTGAATACTCCGGTGGCTCTCCTGGGGCCCCCAGCTTTACCTGCGAGAAGCGACCAAAGGCCAGCCAGCCGCAAAACACAAAGGCAGCCAGGCCTGCCAATAGATACATCCACAGGAAATTATGCGTGACCGCATCGCGTAACTGTCCCATCATCTGCGATGCCGTTTCCGGATAAATCATCAGTGGAATAGTCGCGACAACAACCACGATGACGGCAGGAATAAACACCGCCCAGTCTATGGGTGGGTCGGTATCGTGAGTGGCTACAGTTTCATTCATATTATTGTATTTATTATCTCTGGTTTCAGGACTAGACCAATGCAGCGTCCAGTTTCTCTATGATCGTGGTGACATCTTCCAACAGGTTATAGTGCAACAGCGAAATTCTAACGACACCATCGGGTCGATCAATCCCCACCCGTTCTATCAGGCGACTGGCGTAAAAGTCCCCGTTCTCGGTGCCGATTCCACCGCCTTGTAATTTAGCCGCTAATTCGGCAGAACTCTGGCGCAGCGGTTTGAACGCGATAGTAGGCGCGCGGTCCTCGTCATCGACACTGGTCTTTCCGATGACTCGAATGTCTTTGTGATTCGCTAGGTAGTCCAAGAGAGGCTCAGTTAATTGTTTCTCGTGCTGGTGTATCAGGCCATGGAGATCGGCCATCTTCTCTGGTGCCGTGGCTTCAGCATTGCCAAAGTGATGTGTATGTAGTTGGTTAAAGTAATCGATCACCCCACCGCAGGCAGCTACTTGCGCATGCTGGGGCCCGGCTGGATTAACATATTTGCTGACATCACCCTCCAGGAAATAGTGCGCCTGTGATTTGAGTTCTGCCTGCAATTCGCTGCTGGTGTATAACAGGCTTTGATGCGGGCCAAATACCTTGTACAGGCTGAATGTATAGGCATCCACCCCCAGCGCCTTAAGGTCACAGATATGATGCGGCGCGTACGCTACCGCATCGATAAAGACGCGCGCCGATGACAACCGTTTGACGTCCATGGTGATCGCCGCCACCGGGTTGGCGGTGCCAGCAATATTCGAGCAGTGGGTAAAGAAAACCCAGCGGGTATGTTCGTTTAGAAGCCCATGCAAATCTTCGGCCGCCAACAATCCGGTTTCTTGATCAGCATGCCAGGTGCGAATAGTAGCCCCCTTCTCTTCTGCCTTGCGACGCCAGGCACCAATATTGGCTTCATGGTCCTGGTCCGTCACGATAACTTCGTCTCCAGGCCCCCAACCATCGCCAATGGCGTGTGACATCACGTAGGTGTTCATAGACGTTGACGGGCCAACGGTCAACTCGCTGAGCTTGATATTGAGCGCATCAGCCCACAATTGCTTGGCCCGATCCATGGCCTCGCCAGCGGTATTCGATGGCGCAAAATTTGAATACGGTTGCACCCGGGTGTGACGGTTGTAGTGTTCCATCAACTCGTTCACCTGGTTGCAGACATAGCTACCACCGGCGTTCGACGCAAAAACCAATTTTGGGTCATCTGACAATTGCCCAAATTGTTGTCGCACAAAATTGATATCCAGTTGCATGCTCAGCTCTCGCGGCGGCTTAATTTGATTGAGTATACGGCAGGAAAGCAGGCTCGATCCATGCAATTTTTATTCCACCAGTACCGCAACAATTCGCAATATGCACAGGCAGGTTTATACTGGCTACACACACATCCATTCGAACCGTTATCAATGAAAGCCACTCCGAGCAAATCGGCCTCGTTCACTCAATTGTTCATGCTGGCAATAGCATTGGCATTTTGTAGCCCAGTCTATGCCTCAGAACAGCAGCCAACACTCACTCCGAAAGCGATCTTCATCCTCATTGATGGTATCCCGGCCGATGTGATCGAATCGGTTTCTACACCAGCGCTGGACAGCATCAGTGGTATGGGCGGTTATACCCGCGCCTATGTTGGCGGTGAGATTGGCACGCCAACAGAAAGCCCAACAATTTCAGCTGTGGGTTATCAAAGCATGCTGACCGGAACCTGGGCTAATAAGCACAATGTGTACGACAACAAGGTGGACAATCCCGACTATCAATATTGGGATATCTTCCGCATCGCCAAAAACCATGATGGCGAGCTGCGCACGGCGATCTTTTCGACCTGGCTCGATAATCGAACCAAGCTGATCGGCGATGGGCTCGATGCCGCAGGAGGCAAAAAGATCGACTTCCATGCCGATGGCTTTGAGCTCGATACCGAGCGCTTTCCACATGACGCAGAAATAAGTCACATCCGCACCATTGATGGGGTGGTCAGCAATGCCGCCTCAGCCCATATCAAAGAAGCTGGACCGGATTTATCCTGGGTCTACCTCGAAGATCCGGATCATGTTGGACATAAATATGGCGACAGCGAGCAACTGACCGCTGCCGTACAATTGGCCGATCAACGACTCGGAAAAATCTGGCAAGCGGTCCAGAACCGGCAGGAAAGTCATCATGAGGACTGGCTGGTGGTGGTGACCACCGATCATGGCCGCGATGCGCTCACCGGCAAAGGTCATGGTCGGCAGTCTCAACGCGAGCGAACCACCTGGATAGCAAGTAACAGCACTAATCTGAGTGACCACTTTTCACAAACCCCAGCTATTGTTGACATCCTCCCATCTATTGCCAGTCATATGGGAATCGCTATCCCAAGCCAGGTGGCCGAACACTTGGAAGGCCAGTCTTTTATCAACCCACCCTGAATAAAGCTATGTTAACAACCAGAGTGACACAACAGTTTCCCTTAGCAGCAGACGCCCTTTGGGCCCATATTGGTGATTTTGGTGATACCGGTCGCTGGTCGGGTAGACCACCCGAAGCGTGCGTTCAATCAGGTAGTGGCGTGGGTGCCCTGCGCACCTTGATTCTTGATGATGGTCGCGAAATAGTTGATCGGCTGGAGGCAGAAGGCGAGTATTCTTACAGTTACTCGATCGTGTCTGCACCGCTGCCATACACGTATTACCTGGCCACCATGGCGGTTACCCCGGTTGACAAAAACAGCTGCGAATTTGCCTGGTCCAGCGAGTTCACAGTACCCACGATGAGCGATGAAAAAGCCATCGAATTTACCAGGAATATTTACCGCATGGGGATCGCCATGATGCTCGACTCGCTAGCGGATATCGCTCCCGCCACAACTTGAAACAAAGAGAATAAAAACAATGAATCTATCTTCAGATTACCCTATCGGCACCCCGGGACAAAAGTGGGGCGGTAAGGAACGCGCGCAGTGGTTGGCCGCACAAGTGGTGCAGCGTTCCTACCAGGAAGAGGTGCTGGCCAAACTGTTGCCACTTGAGCGTAAATTCAAGCTGCATCACTATGGCGCACTTTCGTTCGACCAGGATCGCTATCCGTTGTGGGCGGCTACTACCAGGCAATGGCAGGACGGTGCACCCGTGGCACTGATCACTGGTGGGGTACATGGCTACGAGACCAGTGGGGTACAAGGTGCCCTAAGATTTCTGCAGACAAGCGCAACGGATTTCGAAGATCGATTTAACCTGATTGTGACCCCCTGTATCAGCCCCTGGGGTTATGAAACCATCAATCGATGGAATCCTGGAGCGATCGATCCGAATCGCTCATTCGTCACCAATAGTGATGCCGAAGAATCGGCGGCCGTAATGCGTTTTGTCCGCTCACGGAATACGAAGATCACTGTCCATATCGACCTGCATGAGACCACCGATACGGATAACTCAGAGTTTCGACCTGCACTCTCGGCACGCGATAATGTCGAGCACGCGATCTGGGATATCCCCGATGGTTTTTACCTGGTTGGCGATACTGACAATCCAGTGGCGGAATTTCAAGCCCACATTATCGAGGCGGTCAGCCAGGTGACGCATATCGCGCCCGCCGATGAACACGGCAAGATTATTGGTGAACCGATTGAGCAGCATGGGGTAATTAACTATGCCACCAAGGCACTTGGACTGTGCACCGGCTTCAGTGATTGCCTGTATGGCACGACAACCGAAGTCTACCCCGATAGTCCTCTGGTCGATGATGAGAACTGCATCCTGGCCCAGGTGGCGGCGGTGACCAGTGGCCTGGAATATGTGGCGGGTAAGCTGGTCGACTAGAGCGCGTTCAGTCGGCCGACGCCGCCAGATTATTCTCAGCTAGCACATCCTGGTCCCATTGTTCGGATTTCAGCGCTGGCTGTTGAGCATCGTCGCTGAGCCCACCGTAATACTTGGTGAAGACCGCCTGAAGCTCATCCACCGGCACATCGACATACTCACCACGTTCATTGATGTATTCCATGTGACGGTTTCCGGCCTGGTCAAACTCATGATAGAGACTGTCGTCCCGACCATTGAACTCCAGTGGGTGTAAATTGAACTTCTGGCATAGACTCAGATTGAACGCAGGTGTCGATTTAACCCATTTGCCTTCCAGGTAAATGGAACAATAACCATGAAAATAAAACACATCGGTTTGCATCGCCGCACGAAGTCGTTCGGTAGAGAGATGGTTCACCACATCCGCAAAGCCGAGACGTGCTGGAATGCCGATTGCTCTGCACAGCGCAGCTAACAATACCGCCTTGGATACGCACCAACCCTCGCCTGTTTCCAGCGTCAGGGTTGCATGCAGCGACTCCTCGGTTGCCTCGGCAATATAGGGGTTATAGCGAACACTATCCCGCACAAAGTAATACAACTTGAGTGCATTCTCGAGATCAGTGGCATTGTCATCCGTTAACTCCCTGGCCTTGGCAACAATTGCGGGGGCATCACTGTTAATGCAGCGACTCGGGGTAAGATAACTATCAAAATCGTGTGTTGGTTCAGGGTTCATACTGTTAATGGTGGTCTGGACAACTGACTATGCATAGCGTACGAGCATACCAGCTAGCCGGACTGCGAGGCTACTGCCCGACGCCGTCGAGCCCGCAGAATTCTCGGCATAAAAAACAGGTAAATGCCAGTACCCCACATTATCAACAGCAAGATTCCGGTTGGCAGGAATATGTAGCGTTTAACCGGGTCGGCAAAAAATGACCCGTCGTGAATAGCCTCAATCCAGTCTGATCGTCGGTATGCCACACTCAGTACCGCGCCGGTTGCGGTATCAAACTGTATTTCCCAATCGGTCAGGCTGGTCATCTTGGCGACCCCTTTATTCGGCCTGATATCGATGCGCTTAATGTCTTCCCAACTATGAATCCCGCTTTGCTCGATACCTCTGGCGGTAATCAGCATGTGTTCATAGCTAATACCAGGCACTACCCAGGCCTGCTCACCGCGCTGAGTCGGCGGTTGGATCCAGTCAAAATCCTTTTTCAGCATCAAAACGATGCCGGCAATAATGATGATGCCACTGGGCAACATGATCACCACCGACAACCAGTAGTGAATCTTGCGCAACAGCACCTTCCAGTTAATTGGCCTCATTTAGGGTCTTGAACTACTCAGAATTGGAAATCCAATCCAATAAGTGCATGTCGTCCGGCTTCATTAGTGCCCGACCCATGTGATCGGTAGGCTTCATCAAGCAGGTTGATACCAGCCACTGAAAAGCGCGTGCTGTCATTAATTTGCCATACCGCTCGCAGATTAAACAAGTCGTACCCTGGCGTCCCGCCGGGTGGAATGCGTTGGGTATCAAGCACATCGCTGATGCTGAGTTCACTGGCGCTGCCGACCAGCTGCAGTTCGGCCTTGAGCCAGATATCCGCATGCTCCCAGCTCAAACCGAGATTGGCCGTGAATGGTTGAATCCGACTGATAGGATCAGCAAAACTGACACCATTGGAGGCAACTCGGTTTAATTGCCCTTCCAGCCAGGTGAGGTTTCCATCCAGATGAAATCCGTACTTTAGATCGGCCTCCACGGAGAGTTCGATTCCTTCAACATAGCCGCTTGCGACATTTTGTTTACTGACCTCTATCAAACCATCTACCATGCGGCCGGTGGGTGCCGTATCAATATAATTACGCAAGTCAGTCTGATATACCGCAGCCGTAACGGTGAAAAAGTTCCCGGTGAACCGATATCCAATTTCACTGGTCAGAAACGATTCCGGTTCCAGGCCAAAACTGGCAACTTCCAGTTCATTGGAACGACTTCTCCCGAAACGACTCTGATCCGCGATATTAGGCGCACGAAAAGCTTCACTGACGCCAGCCCAGATTCTTGAGCGGTCAAAATCATAGGCGATGCGCAAGGAGGCAGATAAATCTGACCAGCTACGATCAGCAGAAACTGCATTCCCACTAACTGGATCAGTAAACCTGCCGATACGGGAAGAAATATCCGAGCCACGCCAGCCCATTTGAATCTCAACACGCTCGGTAAGTTCCCATCCACCACTGGCAAATAATCCAACGGTGCGATAACGCGCGTCATCACCAACCTGCCCCTGGTTGAGCACTCGATCGACATCGGTCAGTGGGTCAAACTCCCTGCCAACGCTATCAATGCTTTCATTAGAGAGATCAAATCCATAGGTGACGTACCCTCCATTAAAAGACTTGTTTACTACAGCGCTCAGGCTCAGCAGATCAGAATCAAATGACTGTCGAATTTCCCGACGGTCACTGCGCACCCGGGTTTCTCTTTCTGTGCGAGGTTGACGCGCCAGGGTCATCTCCACAGTGTCTGCAATAGGCAAGTCGATTTTCCCCATGAGTTTTATATAACTCAACTCACGCTGTTGATCTTTGTCGCGGCGTAAGTCGGTACCAATGGTGGTACCAGAAAATGGCACGCTAAAAACAGTCGAGTGGGTTCTGGGTACCCGGTCTTGCTTGAAATCCTGATGCAGTATCGATAAATCCCATGCCTCAGTTAGGACCGCATCCAGCCGCAGATCGAGGGCAGTTTCGTCATAGCCTGTCTCTGTCAGCGTGCCCAATTCAGCCGCCCTGATATCACCAAATGATTTAAAAGAGCCACCTAACTGTAAACCCCAGGACTCACCTTTACCAAATTCTGTTGAGACGCGGGTTATCGAGCTGGCATCACCCGAAGAGTACCTTGCCAACAGCTGACTGCTGCTGTACCACCTGTCCCGCGCCTGTTCGGCAAATCGGGTCTTCGCTGACCTCAAAGCGATGGTGCCACCAACCGCCTCACTGCCGTACAGCGTCGATGCCGGCCCACTCAGTAATTCGATTTGCGATAACGACAGGCTGTCAATGTGTGAAAAGTACTCATTGGCGCCGTCGCGATAGGTAGCATTGTTGTACCTGACGCCGTCAATCACTAGCAAGGTGCGATTGCCGGTAAACCCGCGAATATAGGGGGAGCCATGACCCGATGCGGTTTTCTGCACCAACACCCCTGGGATCTTCATCAGGCTTTCTGGCACCGTTCTGGGTAACTCTCTTTGCAATTGATCCCTGGGAATTACATAGGAAGTTTGTAGCAAAGCCCGCTGATCCGTGGCGGTGCGAGTTCCATACACGAGTACCTCGTCCACTGTTTCATCAGCAGCAAGGCCCGGCTGGGTTATTCCGCCGAGCAATAACATCAAGGCCACCGCCCGGCTTCGCGCCAAAGTGGCACGAGCTCGAAACGCATTGGTCTGGTTTTTCAGGATGGAACGTGTCATAGGAATCACGTCTTTGAGTAACCAAGAACTTGGTCTATCCATCAAAGCGTGCAAATTTATTAAGGGCCTCTTCTCCGCTCCAATTCTATAACGAAAATCCAACGATTTAAATAGTAATAAGAATCATTTGTATTTGAGAATGATTATCATTACTATTGATCACTTACTAAACCAATTAAAAGTTCAGGGAACTATTATGAATTACAAAAAGTATGTAGGGGTTATCACAGCGCTGGCAGCAGGAATAACCTGTCTGTCGACAGCGCAGGCCGAAGAAAATTTGTGGATGTATGCGAAAGGCACCGACACACGCCCACAGGGGAGTGTTGAAATCAAGATCCAGGATATTTTGCGTGATGGCAAATTTGCTGGCGACTACAGTTTTCACGAAATTCGGCCATCAATTGAATACGGGATTACTGACAAGTTAACGGTGGGCGCGGAACTGATGATTTTTCGTCACGACTACTCAATCACCAACCCTGATCTGCAACCGTACTACGATACCCAAGGCGGCGAAGGCGGACGATTTAAAGAAACTGCCATCGGCGGTTATGAGTTCGGCTTGAAGTATAACTTTCTCAGCCCTTATAAAGATGCCTTTGGATTTTCCATGGGCCTGGCCTGGGATCACCGCGACAAGTATCGTTTAGACGGTGCGGACATTAACCAGGATGCACTGGAAATTTATGCCTATTTCCAGAAGAACTTCCTGGATGACACCCTGGTATTTGTTTTTAATCCAAAAATGGAGCTCGAAAGACGTACCTCCGGCGAAGGTTTTGATTTTGTACTGGAAGAAGAAATCGCTCTGGATGTCGCTGCGGCAGTTTCATACCGTTTCGCACCAAAATGGTTTATCGGTGCTGAATATCGTCACCAGTCTGATTACCTGAGTCCGTTGGTTATTGACCCGGATACCGGTGGTTTGGTTGAAGATGATCCGTCTTTGGATCAATCGGATATTGATTTGCTGTTCCCGAAGTTTGGTACTCAACATCAAAACGGTAATTACTTTGGCCCGTCTATCCACTATGCGACCGAGCGCTGGTGGGCGACTGCTTCTATCCTGTTACAGGTTAGCGGCGGCGGTTCGGAGAATGCCTTTAACGCCAATGGCAAAAACTATGACGAACACGAAGAGCGTCACATTGGTGTAACGTTTGGCTATGAATTCTAGATCCAAGCCAACACAAGCTAAACAATCACGGCGCCTCCTGTTAAAAGGAGGCGTCGCTGGTTTACTAGCCACGATTGGCATCGTACCGCGTATTGTCTGGTCCAAGCACTATCTGGATGTGGACGAGGCACGCAATCTGATTTGGGGTGAGGGAGATTTTTCGCCTGTACCGGTCGAACTCAGCAAAGAACAGATGAAGTCGATTCGCAAGACTTCAAAGACCCGGGTTCGCTCCAAGAAAATCAATGCATTTCGCAATGAAAATGGCGACTGGTTCATCCTCGACCAAGTAATCGGCAAGCACGAGAACATCGATATAGCAGTTGGTATTGATGTTGCGGGTAAGGTTCGCGGCATCGAAGTGCTCGAGTATCGTGAATCGTATGGTTACGAGATAATGAATCCAAAATGGCGTGCACAGTTCCATGGACGTGATGCATCAGAAGTACTCAAACTGGATAAACAAATCCGCAATATCTCTGGTGCCACGCTCTCCTGCCGTCATATCACCGATGGTATCAATCGCCTGACTGTCACCTGGGAACAGGTTTTGCAATACATCTAAGTCATGGCCTCGTGCTCACGCTCTAAACCGCTGCTGGGTACGTTTGTCGAGGTCGACCTCGTCGCTGACGTTGATCAGCCCACCCTGCTGGAGGCCAGCACCCGGGTTTTTGATCGCATTACAGAAATCCAGGGCCTGATGAGTTTTCACGACCCCGATAGCGAGTTATCCCGAGTTAATCGCGACGCATTCAAAATGGATGTTCCGGTGTCGAAAGACATGCGTCGCGTGATAGCCAGCGCACTGGAGCTCAGCCTCCGTACCAATGGCCATTACGACATCAGCGTAGCTGGCGCAATTACGGATGGGAAGGTATTGCCAAACCGGACCCAACGACACCACCCCATTGATTGGCAAGCAATCAGACTGGGTGAAGACTTCGTCAGGTTTGAACGCGATTTACAGATCGATCTTGGCGGCATCGCCAAAGGTTTTGCAGTAGATTGCGCCTTTGACTTACTGGCTGAACTACCGATTAATTTCGAACAAATCGTGGTTAATGCCGGTGGTGATCTGCGCATGTTTGATTGGCAAGACCAGGAAGTCACAATTCGCCGACGACGCAGGACGGTTTTTGTCAGGCAACCGATGATTACCATGCGTAATCGTGCCTTGGCATGTAGCCGCTCTGGATACGGATCCCCCTCAAGCGTTGCGGTGGATGTCAGCAGTGGGAAAATACGCCGCTCCTCGCGAACCTGGGGTGTGTTTGCCCCTTCCTGCATGATGGCCGACGCTTTGACCAAGGTGGTCGGATTGAGGGTAGCAAGCCAGCATTTGATCAGGCACTATAACGCCCAGACCATTTCGATACCAAATACCGGGCAGGCCGAACTCTCCATAGTATGAAACCAATTGGCTTCAAACTGCATCCCCGTTTTCGGGTGATGCTCTATGTGCTGTTCTTTGTATCCTGGTTCTCCGGATTGGGTTTTTTTGTTCTCGACACGTTTTTCCAGATCGAGGGCGATTTTGGGCCCGAGAAACACCCGCTGCAGGGAAGCGCATTATTGGTACACGGGGCTGCCGCCTTCCTGATGATGATTACCTTTGGCGGCCTGCTGTTTGCGCATGTGCCCATGACCTGGAAAACCGGGCGCGTGCGGCGTGTTGGTATACTGATGATTGTCGTGGTCAGCTGCCAGGTTATTACTGGCTACCTGCTCTACTACCTGGCCAGTGAATTCGCTCGTGAGATCGTCTTCTGGACCCACCTCAGTGTGGGTACCAGCCTGCCACTGATGTTGCTGATCCATATCCGGCTGGCCCGCAAAAGCGCAGAAGGTACCGTGCCCAAATGGCATCGGAGAACAACAACCGATAGCACGGCAACAGGCGAGGCATCACCCGAGGCATCACCGCTGAAATAAGAAGCATCACGAGTTTGATAACTCGCCAAACGTCTAATCCGCGTCCTGCCTATTCGTTCACCAGCACATGCTAGTATCAGTAAACTAATTTTTAACCCAAAGTCTGCAGTCACATATCACAATCAGGATACTTGAGCAGGCTCATCTAAATCGAGGAAGCACATGTTCAGTCATATCATGGTCGGCGCCAACGACGTCGAAGAGTCAAAGAAATTTTACGATGCCATCCTGGCTACCCTTGGTTATGAGCCTGGCGTGCTCGACGAAAAAGGTCGAGTGTTCTACTTCAACAAGAGGGGTGTGTTTGCAATCAGCAAACCAATTGATGGACAAGCTGCATGTAACGGTAATGGCAGTACCATAGGTTTTGCTGCCGCGGATCCCGCCGCTGCCGACGCGTGGCACGAGGCTGGCATCGCTAATGGTGGCACCACCTGCGAAGACCCACCAGGCCCACGTGAAGGTGCTGGTGGTAAATTATATCTTGCCTACCTGCGCGACCCCTCGGGCAACAAGATTTGCGCGCTGCATCGGCTAAGCTAACTCAGCCTGGTTTGTCGCCGTAGTGTGGTGTCCCAAGCTTATCAGTAAGGCTCGGGCTCGCTAGTAAGGCCATAATCAGCGCTTAGTCGGCTGCTGATGTGGCCAAGCTCTTATTGCGCTCCTCCGCTGCTGCCCAGTCTTGTTCCAGGCATCTTGATACCACCAGAAAACTGGCTATCGACAACAGGAACATGCCACAGACGGCTGTCATCGCGTACTGCATCGAGACTAACTCGCTATTCTCCACAGCAAACACGTCGATCAGGTAACCAGCCACGCTGGGGCCACCGCCCAGCGCAATCATGTTCAGGATAAAGAAGAACAAGGCCGTGGACATGGCACGCATATTAATGGGTGCCAGGGTTTGTGCGATGGCGAAACTGGGGCCAAGATAAGCACCTAAAAACAACAGCAGAAAGGTTGCACAAACCAGGTGTGCCCATACGGTTGATACCCAGAACGAGGCAATACCAAAGGGCATGGCACAGGCGATCGCGATCGCTGGCAAATATCCATAGGCGCGCAAGTTCTTTTTGCCCCACATATCGGCCAGTCGCGCACCCAGGAAAGTACCACCGGCATAGGCAATGCCATTAATAATACCGAGCACAATAACCAGGGTTCGAAAGTTAAAATCCGGGTCAAATATGCCAATAAACTTTGTCTGGAAGGCCGAGAAGGCATAAGAGACGAACGATCCCATCGCGATACCGAAGCACATAAACCACCAGGAAGGGATGCTCAACAGCGACTTGAGAGAATCGATAAAGGGCGCTTTTTCTACCTGTTGGTCTTCACCCATTTCCATCGCACCACGTTTAGGTTCGCGTAAAACCAGGCGAACAACAACCGCAAGGCCAACCCCCAAAAGTCCAAGGATAATGAATATGCGGCGCCAATCCACATCATCATTGGACTGCCCCATCAGCATAGCCGTGGCGAAATAGGCGAACATAATGCCGAACGGAATGCCCATGGAATACACGCCCAAGGCGCCAGCCCGTTCTTCCTTGGCGTACAAATCCGAAATGATTGAATGCGATGGCGGACTACCACCAGCCTCACCAATGCCCACCCCGGCTCGCGCCAAGGCAATCTGCAGAAAGTTGTTAGCCATCCCGGTTAACGCCGTAAATGCGCTCCAGGTGGCTAGGGAGATAGCGAGAATATTAACGCGATTGAAGCGGTCAGCCAGCCAGGCAATGGGAATAGCTATGACCGTGTAGAAGGTGGCGAATGCAAGGCCAATTAACAAACCCAGTTGCGTATTGGTAATCTCCAGATCGGCCTGGATATAGGGCGCCAGGATGCCAACTATTTGACGGTCGATGAAATTGAAACCATAGACCAGGGTAAGCAGTAACAGCACCATCGTGCGGTTCTGCCGAGTACGCGTTTTACTATCGGACATGAATTCCTTGCTGTTAATTGTTGATTATTATGTCAGCAGACCTTGAACCAGTGCTGACACCGGTTCGAGGCCCCTTTGGATTGAGCCGACAGTATAGCCTCCCTGTTCTTAACTATGATAGTTAATTAATGGCTTGAAACCGCGCTTTGCACACTTGTTGTGCGCTTATATGCTTAAATCCAGCAAATTGTAGTCACGCAGTTTGGCCAGGTCAGCAGATTGCCAGTGAAAGCTATCGGTGGATTGTTGATGCGGTTCATACTCATACGGTGTTTCTTCAGGGTATCGTTGTTTGCGTGCTTCAATCGCATAACCGATTACCTCAGAACGCTTGCGGATGAAGTCATCATCATACACAGCGACTTCACTGTGGATTCCCGCACCTTCCACGTTCAACACTGATGAACGACGATGAAAACCGAAATTTACCGTTAACCTGGGTTCAAAACCTGTGTTAGCAAATGAACCGTGCACCAGTTGTCGATTGCAGATCACCACATCACCCGCCTCGCAAACGATCGGCACTGCGTTTTTTATTCGCTCGCTGCCAGCTTCCTCGATCAATTCCTTAATATCGATTTTGCCCTGCTTGTGTGTACCCGGCACCACCCAGACACCATTCACCGCAGTACTGCCGTAAACCTGTGCCATAAAGTTAAACCCATGAATGCCTTCGTCAAAATCCGGGCTGTCCCAATGGGTGTCACCATCTTGATGCCAGGATACCGCTGCACCCAACCCAGGATCTTTGATAAATAAGGTTTCATTGAAGGGTGCAAAATCCTTGCCGTTGATTTCCTCGGCGACCCTTAACAACTGCGGATGCCCATAAGCACGCAAGCACGCCTCAGAGAACTGTAACGATCCCAACATGACGAAGGGCGCTTCGGCTGGCGCGTCAACGTCGGCTTCAGGCTCAAACAACTTAACCTGGTGACGGCCATTGGCGATCGCCGTGCCACCGAGTGGATCGCCCAGGGGCTTGGACCACAGCAAGTTTGGTGCCTTGCAGTCCGAACCCAGGGCTGGCTCACCACTCTCGGTGACCGCACTGGTGCTGCTGACAGGAAATTGTTGGCGCATATTGTCCAGGTCTTCAGTGATGTCCTGTAGCTCCTGGGCATTCATCACGCCTTCAAAAATATAAAAGCCATATTTTGAATAGGCCTGGCGAATTGCGTCATCCAGATTACCCTGCTCATCGAAAAGCAATGGCCCACGATTATCAAGTTGCAGTGCCTTGGCCTGCCCCTGGATTAAATATTCGCGCATAGCATCCGCTTGATCACCATAGTGTGCGGCACACGCCTCAATTGATTTACTGATATCAGTCGTCATGATTAATTCTCACAGATTTTAATTGATATAAAATTTTATACACTATAAAATCTGTGGTCAAGCGCAATTCATAAAATTTTCTATTCACTAACAGCCGTGGAATAATTCGTCCCATGACCCAGGCCCAAACCAAGTCAAAAAACATAGCCCGAGGCAGCGCTACTCGCACTGCCAATATGCTCAAACGCCGCGATCACATCCTGGAATGCGCGAGCAATATTATCGCCAAGCGTGGCTTTGAGGCGTTCACCTTGAGTGAGTTAGCCGCGGAAGCGCAGGTGACTGTGCCCACAATACATAATTTGCTGGGTAAAAAATCACAGATAGTGGAGCGGCTCGTGGAAGAGACGGTGACTCGCACCCAAGCGGTACTGTCAGAGCCCACGTCGACCGACCCTACCCTGGCCATTGAAGGTTTTATCGATAAACTGATGGAATTATTTTCCTCAAACGAGGATTTATACAAAGCTGCTTTTGTTGCCGGAGAACGCGAGAAACTGTTTGAGCACAAGATGGCCGAAGGTATTTTCCATCGCTCACTGGAATTGGCGAAAAAAGTGTGTCGAGATGCAAAAGAGAATCGCTATTTAAGAGGCGAGATTGATACCGACAAGCTAGCGCATCAATTGTTTGGCTGCCAGCGCCTGGCCCGACAGGACTGGATGCAGGGGTACATCGACCTGGATACTTATCGTACCCAGGTTTTAATTGGCATGTTTATCACCCTGGCGGCAGACGCCAAACCATCATTCAAGAAACAACTATTGGATAAGATCGCCAACCTGCAAGCGATTGGAGGCTAGCCATGCGCTAAATGGCTGCCGCGTGGTAGTTGTAGCATCAATAAAAAAGCAATCGATGTCACCAAATACTCACCCAGTAATATTGAGCTAATGGCTACTATTGCTGCCAGGCACCACACCACCACCTGCCTTACAGTTCTAGCAGGCCTATAAACACCCTGCCCCAATGCGGTCTTGCCGAAACGCGAATATGCACCCCAGACCAGTCCAACCCCAGTAAGCAGATAAAACAATAGAAAAGCGTAGACGTAAACCGGCACTTGGTCGGTTGCATCGACAATTGTGGTCTGGTGTGCAAGTCCACGCGTTAACACAAATAGCAACGCGGTTTCCCCCAGGTAAGGCGCATCGGACAGGTTTGAAAGTAGCCGCGGGAGTAACCTGGTGCCATTCGGCAGCGGCCAGGTACTCACCACCGCCTGCATACTGAGAGGATAGGCATGATCCAGACGGCCATTTGCCCGAGCCGCGGCTATACCAAAGGCGCTAGCCGCTGTCCCTAACCCGTTAATGACTGGCCCTGCATCGACATCAATCGTCCAGTCCGGGTAACTGCGATTTTTGGAAAATTCCCTGACGCCGGCAATAAACCAGCCATGCTGCCAAAAATGCTGCTCATAACGTGCATACCATGAATCCGCTACCGTGGGCCACAATTCTGGCGCCCAGATCAGCATGTAAGATATGCCAACGCCGCGCGCAGGCCCATATCCCACACCGGAGTTTCGATCTGCGATATAGGCCGGCAGACCCGTTTCAGGGTCCAATCGCGATCCGGAAAATCCGCGAATTGACCGCTTCACAAAGGGCTGAAAATCCTCGCTAATTATTTCTCCAGCGCGATTGATAACTGCGATTGCTGGCAAGACATCAACCGGATAGCACTGGCCAGGATAATCATCTAACAATCCGTATGGAGAGGCATCCAGTTCCTCCGCCAGTTTGTTGGCCTGATCGACAAGCAGTTCGGCATATTGATTGTTCTCGGTCAGTTTTTGATAACTACTTAAGCCAGCTATCAACAACATTCGGTAGAACAGGTTTTCGCGTTCCAGGTAGTCCACCCCCCAATGCCGAATCACCCAACTCGCATTCTGCTGGTCTGTAATAAGTGCCGCAGCCGCTTCAATTGCCTCCCTGGCATAAACATTAGGTGGACTCGCTAATTCAGCAATACCTCCCTGCTGCTCCCATTCAGCCTGAATAGCCTCCGTGGCCCAAAGATAGTAGACCGCACTAAACATGGGCCATTCAGTGCCAGAGATATCGTTGATATCCAATTTGGTCGGCGCGCCTGAACTGACTCTTTCTCGTGCCCAGACTGCGAAGTCTACCGATAGATCTTGATGCCAGGCATAAGCAAAGTCTGGAACACCCCCGGACTCTAATGCAGGATCACGTAGCTCTTCCTGTAAAACGAAGACCGGCCAGAAGAAAAAGTACACCGCGACAATTCCAACCAGGGCAAAATTACACCTGCCACAGAGGGCCAGCATCCGATTCACGTCCATTTAACCTCGAATAGAAATAGGCGGGTTATCGAAAACCGTACGCTCGGTATTAAGGCTTAAGCGGCATGGCGATTAATCAAAGCTGAATCCATGTATTCGACCAACTTCACAGGGATGCCATTCTCGAAGCGCCAGAAGTGAGCAAGCGTCGCATCAAACGTTTCACCCGTTTCGTTGGACGTCAGATTCAGCGCGACTTCCGCTGCCGCCTTGTTGCCATCGATCAATATATTCGTTGCCGAGTAACTGTTGAAAGTAAAGTCCTCCGCGAGGAGTTCTAACTGCTCCAACAACTGCTGCTTGGATGAGTAATGCCCACTATACTTCGACACGGATGGACTGGCCGGCCAGTGAAAACGGAAATTGTCCGGCAAAGCACTCATAACCTTCTCGAACTCTCGTTTCTCGTAGTCCTGATAAATTTGATCAATGGTCTCTTGGATTGTCATGGTCTCCCTTCCTGAGAGTAATTCACTCGATGATTTAGCCTATCACGCTGCTAACTATCACAGCGATTGATTTCATTACCATTTGCTGACTATTATGAAACATCCTCTTTATTAGCCGACCCAGAACTGAATTGTGAGCAAACCCACTCTGACCGAATTACTCAACACCCTGCCGCAGGTTGGCACGGTCGAATGGATCGGTCTACGCCCTGGTCGGCGGCAGTCTATGGAAAGTGTCGACCAGGTAGAAGCCAGAGCTGATATCGGCCTGGTAGGCGATCGTTACGCTGGTCGCAGCGGTAAACGGCAGGTCACGTTGATTCAACAAGAACACCTGCTTGCCATCGCGAGCCTGCTCGGGATTGATGAATGCGACCCGGCATTGTTGCGACGCAATATCGTGGTGAGCGGTATCAACTTGCTGGCCCTGAAAGACAAAACGTTTCAGGTTGGCGACGCGGTGCTGGAATACACGGGCCTGTGCCACCCCTGCTCAAGGATGGAAGAAACATTTGGCCCAGGTGGCTATAACGCCGTCCGCGGCCATGGCGGCCTGACCGCCAAAGTCGTTCAAGCCGGTTTAATCAGGCTGGGCGATGAAGTCAGGTACTGAGCGACACGCTGGGTAGTTGCACATTGGCGGCGCGGATACCGTCCAGGGCACGAATCATAGCCTTGGTTTTAGCCTGGTGAGCTACCTTGAGCACGACCGCTGATTGCGGGTTTTCAGCGCGAAGACGAAGGATGGTAGGTTTTACTGCCGAGCCATTTACCAATCGGTTTTGAATCAAGATTTCATCGGTTTCGGTCACACTCACAATGATTGGTGCGGTGGTCACCTCCGTCGGCTCCTGCACGGGTGGACTGTATAAACCAATACCCTGTTCACGAACAAAACTGGCGGTAACAATAAAAAATATCAGCATGATAAAAACCACGTCCAGCATTGGCGTAATATCAATGTATGACTCATCGTTGCTAATTAACCCTGAAAGTCGTTTCATCACAGTCTCCTGTTTGTGTTGATAATCTATCCTAGCACAGAGGTGGTGGATCCCAGGGTGGCCTGAACCGAGTGATGACCCCGACTCCACTGCGAAAAATAGCGTGAAAACTGCATCAACGTCTTGTGTTCGACGCTGTTGCAGTACTAATTAATCGTATGAGCGCAAGAAAATGGGTAATAATCAGGACAACAGTTGTTTTTCTTCACGTAGGTTCTACTGGCGAGGGTCATTCGATGGCGCAACGGGTAACGAAAACACAACGACGAAAGTTTATTCGTCAGTGCGGCGTGGCAGCTGCCGTGCTTGGTTCAGGCATCATAACGCCTGTCTCACTTGCGAAAGCTAACAAAGCCTTGGCGTTTCGTGCTGGTCAGAATCCACTGTGGCTGCATTTCAATGAAAATTCCCTGGGTATGTCGCCGCGTGCAGTTGAAGCAGCGCAACTTGCCACGGCAACAGCAGGAAACCGCTACCCGGATGACGCCGTGGCGGAACTGCGCGAGACACTGGGAAAATTGAATGGTGTTGAAACTGCCCAGGTAATCTTCGGTAATGGATCGACTGAAGTAATCCAGGCCGTGGTGACGCTGGCTGCAAACCGTGGCGCCACGGTGATTGAACCCACCCCCACCTTCGGTGATGTGCGTCACTATAGTGCGGCAGAGAAAATGCCGGTAGTCCAAGTACCGGTGAATGGCAATTTTGAAACCGATATTGCAGCATTGCGTGCCCGTGCCGATGAAATCGAGGGACCATTGCTTATCAATATTTGTAATCCAAACAACCCCACCGGCACCATCGTGGATCAAACCGCGCTGGAGTCTTGGATCGATAAGGCACCGGACCATCACAGCTTTCTGATTGATGAAGCCTATTACGAGTACGCACAGGCAAATGCGTCTTACCGCAGCCTACTCAGCAAGATTCAGGCCGGCAGAGAAAACCTGGTAATTACCCGCACGTTTTCCAAAATTTACGGCATGGCTGGCATGCGTGTGGGCTATGGGATCGCGGCACCTGCCACGGCCAAGGAAGTCCGTAAATTTGCGGCTGGCTACAATATGACTGCTGCCGGCGTTGCTGCAGCGCTTGCGTCACTCGCTGATGAGGCGTTTTTTGCCAAAAGCATCCAATCAAATTTGCTGGCAAAATCCATTTTATTGGAGACATTGGATGAGTTGAACCTGGCCCATGTGGACAGTAATACCAATTTTGTTCTGCATCGAATCAATGCCAGGCTTTCAGACTACGCACTGCGGATGCGCGAGAATGGGATTCGGGTTGGCCGGCGGATGACGGCTGATGATGGCTGGAATCGTATCTCGGTGGGCACCCCGGAAGAGATGCGGTCCTTCAGCAAAACCCTGCGAGAATTCCGAAATCGGGGATGGGTTTAATTAGCCCATCCCCGACTTAATGCGAGCGTTCTGACTTAAATCTTGTAAACGCTGACGCTGCCGCCGCTGGTTTCCAGATCCAGGTCTGGGCCACCACCGTTGATGGTGCCGCGAATGCGGTTGCGTTTAATCTTGCCATCGACATCAAAATCGCTACTCACGCGACCACCGCTGGTGCGCGCATCCAGGTCTACTGCAATCGATTCTGCCAGTTCAACCGATACGCTGCCACCCGAGGTAGACAAGCGACAATCATGTGAAGGCTGCTTGGTAATGGACGCTCGGATACTGCCACCCGAGGTGTGTGCATTGATGTTTCCGGCTACCTCCTCAACTCGAATAGAACCGCCCGAGGTATCCACTTCAACGTCGCCCTCGATGCGTCCCAGGCGAATGGAACCACCGGAGGTATGGGCATCAACGCTACCTTGCAGATCGTCGAGCTGGATAGACCCACCACCTGTTTTCAGGTCGACATTGTATTGCTTCGGAACTTTAATGATAAAGCGCGCCTTCATTCGCTGTGAAAAGAAACTGCCATCCCAATCACCGGTTACGCGCACATCGTTACCTTCCTGGGTAAATTCCACTTCGAAGTCATCCGCATTAGGGCCGCTTGTTTCAACGTCAACTTCCACCACGTTTTTGTTGTGGGACTCAACTTCTATGGCACCGGCATCGGAGCGCAAATAGAGGGTGCCACCTGGCTTCACATCAAAAGATTGTTCCTTCAGTTGAGGCTTTGCCTGGGTAGCACCAATTACAAACAGTACTACCAGGCCGGTTATCGCAATCGTAGTTTTATTCATCATGACCTTTTACTCACGTTAAGACACACGCCGGTTAGCGTGATTGTATGTTTTTTTGACGCAGGAAGCGGGCAAATGGTTTACATGGGCTTGAAAAAAACTTTAATGGCTAGCGCTATCCAGGCTTGTTTGCGATTTCACTTTCTTCCTCGGTAGTCGCAGGCGATTTCCCGATCAGCTGATACCAGTCCAGTTTACGGGTAAATATCATCAACGCGCCAAGGCTGGCAAAGGTCAGAAGCGCGCCCATCAACAGGGCGAAATCCTCGGAACGTAAAATAAGATAGAGCAGCGCATATAATAAGCCCATACCTGCCGACATCATCAGTGCCTGGGAGCCGCTGCCCAGAACAGATCGTAGGTAAAAGCCTATCAAGGCCACGCAAGCGCCAGCGGCCAGCAGGTAGGCGAGCGCAAATTCGATATGTTCGGATAGCGATATCAATAACAGGTAAAAAATAGCCAGTGCGGCGCCTACCAAACCATATTGTATCGGGTGAATCTGAATTCGCTTGATGACCTCGAAAAGTAAAAAAGCCGCAAACGTCAGAGCAATAAAAAGAAAGCCATACTTGAGTGATCGATCTGTCTTTTGATAGACGTCGATCGGGTTATGCATACCAACGCCAAAGGTATTGCCATACAAGGTTGTCGCGCATTCATTGGCCGATTTTTGACAGTCGGCGATGGCACTTTGCACCGATGTGGCAAACTCAGTTAGCTCCCAGGTAGCATGAAACCCCTGCTCGCCGATTTCGCGCTGAGTTGGTAAATATCTACCTTCAAAATACGGATGCGGCCAGCTCGACTCAACCTTGGCCACCACCTGCTTGGCAGCGGGAACAAAATTTAGCGCATCCAGGCCTCGTAATCGAATCCGCATTTTGAACTTGGCTGGTTCCGCAGGCTTCATATTACTGATATCGGCATAGATGTAATTTCCCAGCATCTGCGGTTTATCACCCGGCTGGAACTCAACGTTTTTGCCGTTCCAGACAATGCTTGGCGAGTTACTGATGCCCCGCATGTCCTGAAATGAGCTTAGTAAGTGGGCGCTTTTTATGCGTACATCCTTTTGCAGGACCATCTTCTTGCTGAACTCACCCTCCATAGACAAGGTGGCCTCGTAAACCGGGATCGAATAAATACCAAGGTAGCGCTCCTGCATTTTCACCTCGGAGTGAATACGAAGCTGATCTGGGATAAACCATTCGCTCCAATTCCTGGTGCGTTGTCGAGTCACGTATTCCTCTAGGTTTTTGTCAAAAACCTCTTCCTCGTAGGATTTGCTGAAGTTAACGCGCATCACTGGATTAACCACAACCTGGCTGCCTGACCAGCCATTGGCAATTGAAGCCTTCGCTTCGCTGCGGTACTGATCGCGCTCATATACCTTGTAGGAGATTGAGCCCAATGCCATGAGTAGAACGATTGAAATAGCTGCAATAGCCAGGAATTTGAACAGGAGTTGATATTTCATTGTGACGTAGAAGATTTATTTAACGATCTCAACAGCCTATGCCGCTTGTGTGTGTTTGTTCTGAGCGCTGTATGAAGTTGAGATGAGGAAAAACCAGCCGATTCTTGCGTCACCGGGGCGAAATTTGACCTGGATCAAGGCATCGAAACGCTTGATCACTAAGATAAACTGCGTGGTCGTTTTGTTTCCTTGACCACATCATCAATTTAATGAGGAGGTGGTTTGTGAACAATTCGCCAAAAGCTGTCAAACTGCAAAGCGTTACCAGTGCTTGCCAACTCTGCCATGCGCGGGAACTGTGTATGGCATCCTGCTTAAACGAGAACGAGCTGGAACGATTTGACAATATTGTCGGTCACCGTTCACCGATGGAACGTGGTGAACGCCTGTTTATGGCGGGAGAAAAGATTAAATCCATCTATGTGTTACATTCCGGCTCTGTTAAAACCTATATCGAGTCGGTTAACGGGGACAATCAGATAACCGGTTTTCACTTTCCCGGTGATGTCATCGGCATCCACGGGGTCGAAAACAAGGTGCATACCGACACTGTCGAAGCACTGGAAACCAGTAGTGTGTGCGAATTGCGGTTTGATAACCTGGAGGCCATTGTTGAAACTTTTCCTTCCTTGCAACAAGAACTCATGCGCTACGTGTTTCGCGAAATGAATCACGAACAAGAGCAGTTAATGGTACTGGGCAAGCTGACTGCGGACAGGCGATTAGCGCATTTTCTACTCGATATCTCATCTCGATTAAAAGATCACGGTTTGTCCGAAAGCAAGTTCAACCTGATGATGACACGCAATGACATCGCCAACTATCTTGGCTTGGCAATTGAAACTGTGAGCCGGGTGCTTACCCGTTTTCAAAAACAGGAAATTATTGAAGTTGATCGTCGCTCTGTGCACATACGCGACTTTTCGCGGTTAAGAGCGGTTTACCAAGATGCCGACCTGGCCACCGATAACACTAGCTGCTCTGCCTGAACCCTCACTCGCGCTGGAGTGAAACCACCGTTTGAGTGTCGCCCCAACCCTCACCAAACCATCGCGTCAGCGCGAAATCGATGAGCAAACCGATCAGGGCGCCTTCGATTACCAGCAAGAATGGCGACGCATACTGACTGTACTCTCCCATCACCGCCGCGACCAGTATCGATAATTGTTCATAAGCGAGTAGTGCGAGTACGAAGTTAAACCAGGCACCAACCCAGAAACCGCGCAACCACCAAGGCATGGGCATGTTGAGCACCGGGTGATAGGAAAACACGCCAAACACACCCACCACCGCCCCCAGCGTTGTGTACCAAAGCAGTAATCCCCAGCGCAGTGTCAATGAGGGGTCTGACAGGAATAATGGCATCGCGAAGAAACCAAGCAGGCCGAATACCAGGCCTATGGCCTTGCCTACGCCAATACGATATACCAATGCTCTACGAAAATTCATGGTGTTGCCCCTGTCTGAAATGAACTCACCACTATGCTAAGCAACGCGGTAAATTTATCCTTGATATAGGTCAACAATCGCCCCTTTCCGGCCCTCCAGGCTCCTTGGTTGGCCCTCCTGATTAGCCCTCCTGATTAGCCAAACTGTATTGGCTAACTCACTTTGCTGATCTGAACGCTACGGCCCGAATTCTCCAGTGCATGGCAGTGCACCAGTTCATCCAGTTTCCCTGGGTCATTGATCACTACCAGGCGATTGTCGATCGAGATTACCTGGTTTTCCTGGAATCGCTTAAGCAATCGGCTGATGGTTTCCGGAGCCAGGCCAAGGTGGTTGGCTATGTCTCGCCGCGACATCGACAAATAGAGCTCAGATCCGGAATAACCCCTCACCTCAAAGCGAGTCTGCAAATTGTGTAGAAAGCCCGCCAGCTTCTGTTCAGCGGTTTGATCAAAGTGCTCAATAGGGCTGACATGCGAAGTGTATAAATCGCGGCTCAGCAAGTTAAACAGCTGATTTTGCAGGGCTGGTACGGTGCTGCACAATTGCTGAAGCTCGTTGTAGTCCATTTCACACAAAACAGAGGTATCCAGTGCTTCCACGCTAAAACCATAGTGTTTTGCATAAATGGCATCCAGGCCAAACAATTCTCCTGGCAAGTGAAAACTTTGCACGTACTCCGTACCCGCCTCATCCACACGAAAGCTCTTGCACATGCCAGATTTGACTGCGTAGACCTTATCAAAGGAATCACCCTGCAATACCACGGTATCCCCCACGTGTTTGACCGACGTGGTTTTGACGATTTCTTCGAGTTTATGGATATCGTTTTCCGTTAATCCCAGCGGTAAACAGATATCGCTCATGGCGCAATTTGAACAGGAGTGAGTGTACATTTGAAACGCTCAGCTGATTGATTTTTTGAGCATTAGCCACGACTGCCACAATGCCCTGATAGTCAATTATTCTACGCCTTTTGCAAGCCTGGTCAATGAATCCGCTGCGTCAAGGGCAGACAGCCCCAACACTGTGAGTGGTACCAGGTGAGCAGATACTCCGGTATTTAATGTGCCAACAGCACCGGCACTTTACTTTCACGCATGATTTTTCGCGTCACGCCACCGAGAATGATTTCTCGCAAACGGGTGTGTCCATAGGCACCAATAACGATTAAGTCTGACGCCTTTTTATGTGCCTTGGACAGCAACACATCACCGATTGTATGGTTGTCCTTGTCGAGGAAAGCGTGATGAAACGTGCTCTTCACGTTTCGTTGTTCCAGGTAGGGTGCAATCTGGGCATAGCCGTCGTCGCTGTCCACGCTTTTTGCTGAGCTGCGCACATAGACCACGTCAGTATGTTCCGCTACCTTGAGCAGAGGCATGGCATCTTGCAGGGCGCGCGCGGATTCGCGCGACTCATCCCAACCAAGTAGCAATTTCTGACCAAATGTCGTCCGATCCCAATCGGCTGGAATTATCACCACCGGTTTACCAGTATCCAGGATCATGTTATTAACCAAGCCGGCATTGCTGAAACTGCGGGTGGGGTCGTAATCGATTTGATCCGTGATAATCAGGTCTGCGTAGGCATAGTGGCGAAACGCATCGCGGTAATCTTCCACCGCCACCCAACTCACTTTTAGACCCAGTGGTTCGGTAATCTCCAAAAAGGCCTCTTTTGCCTCGGCCGCACTGCGCTTTTGTGTTTCATACATGACCGATGCCATATCTACTGAAATCGCGCCAAATTGCGGCACAATCAAGGGCTCATTGGTCAGGATGTACACACCAAGCAAATCTGCGTTGTGTTCATTGGCAAAGCGACTGGCTACACGAATGGTGTTGTCGCGGTTTTCGGTCTCGTTGACACAGATTGCAATCTTTTTAATCATGGCAAAGTCCTCGTTAACAGTGGTCTATTCACTATGTGTTAAAGCATAAACCGGTGACTGACGAAGACGATTGACCTGCGTCAAGTTTTGCAAAGTTTGCCTGGTATCAGCCAGGACTAGCTCAGGCAAAAGAGGTTGGACATTAACTGCGGGTAGGCCTGCACAAAACCGGTACTCACCAGGTACGGAGCCGCCACAGTCAGCACCCCTCCCTGGATAAATAACAATCCACCGGCCGCGCGCACACTGCGATGCTGAGTAGCTTGCCTGAACTGCATATAGAGATTTCCGGTCAACAACAGAGCAGGCAAGGTGCCTATCCCAAAGCCCAACATTATCAGCCCACCCTGTATTGCTGACTCAGCAAACAAAGTGGTCAGCAACACGCTGTAAACCAACCCACAGGGCAAGAAGCCCCACACCAGGCCACGCTGATATGAAGCCGGTAATCGACTACTGGTAAGAATGTTTAAATTGGGTTGGATCTTGCGCCAAAGCACCGCACCGGCGCGCTCCAGCCAGGCAAATGGTCGCTGAGTGCTGAGCAGCAGTTGCAGACCAATGACAACCAGCAAGCCTGCCGACAGGTAGCGTGCAATTTGCGTCAGGCGCGGCACATCCAGCCAACTCAGCAGACCACTTCCGAAACTACTCACCAGTAACCCAGCCAATAAATAGATGCTTAGACGGCCAAAATTGAGCGCAAGCAAGTGGCGATTGGTCTCGGCTCGAGATCGAATAACCAGTGGTTGCTGTAGCACGGACTGCAGGCCGCCACACATTCCGGCACAATGCAGGCTAGCCAGTAAACCTAGCAATACAGCAGAAATGAACGTCATTCTGAGTCGCCCTCCTGGCCGCTGGATCGAGAATCATCCATGTGCTCATCATCTTGCAGAATATCCAGTGGCGGAGTATCCAGGTCATCAAACTGACCGCTGTTCACCGCCCAGAAAAACGCGCCTATGGCAGCGGCGATAAGCAATAGACTCAGTGGTATTAACAGGTAAATGATTTCCATTATGCGACCAACTCCGCATCAACCGTTGTGCGCCCGATTCGCAAGGCATTAAGTACCACCAACAGGGAGCTCAATGACATACCAAGCGCAGCCAACCAAGGCGTTAACAGGCCACAGGCGGCTAGCGGCAGAGCAATAGCGTTATAAAACACCGCCCAGCGCCTATTCTGCCGTGTAATTTGTTTTGTTTGGCGCGCAATTAAACGCAATGTCTGCAGACCGCGCAAACTGGTACCCAACATGATGACGTCGGCTTGACTGTGACTAAGTTCACTACCAGACGCCATGGCGATGCTGACATCTGCCTGGCGTATCACCGGGGCGTCGTTGATACCATCACCCACCATGGCAACCACTGCACCGCCCTCCTGGAGCTGCTGCACATAGGCTTGCTTGTCGAAGGCCTGCAAATCGCCGAGCGACTCGCTCACATTGAGGCCGGTCGTTTGTGCCTTAACCGTGACGGATTTGTCGCCGCTAAGCACAGAAACCGGGCAGCCAGCGCGAGACAATGTATTGAGCATTTCAGCGGCGTGGGCGCGGAGTTCATCCTGCAGGTAAAACCTGGCCAAAAAGTCTTGCTCTGAGGCCAGCAGTACAACCGTACTTGATGGATGGTTACTATTCGATCGCAGTGTTTGCCGGCATGCATTTGGCGTCCCAAGTCGTTCTTTTACCCAGCTTTCCTTACCCAGAAAATAACGTTTGCCCGCCACTGTGGCGCTTATTCCGGCACCGATGACTACTTCTATATCACCTGCGGTTTCAGTGATGGTCTCGTCGTTAAAAGCACCAGAGAGTACATGCTGTTGATCTCGTTCCATGGCACTGGCGATGGCAACGCAGGCGTCAGCCGTTGCAGTACCAAGCGGCTGTACGTGTGAGATTTTTGGCCTGCCCCGGGTCAGTGTGCCGGTTTTATCCAGGCACCAATGAGTGACTCTGGTCAGGGTACTCAGTGCCTGCATATTGCCCAACAATAGACCATTTTTACGGAGTGAAAAGCTTGCCGCGCTATTCGCGATGGGGGCCGCCAGGGAAAATGCACAGGGACAGGAAGCCACCAGCATCGCCAGCACAATGTGGAAAATACGCTCTGGGGCAATGAACCACCAGGTACAGGCCACCGCGGTGGTGATCAGCAGCAGTGCCAGCACAAAGTGACGTGTTACCTGCTGCATGCTCTCTGTCCCGACCACGGCTCGGGCCTGGGCACGTTGCAGCAACTGTTGGATTTTCGCCAGTGACGAATCACTCCATCGGGCAACGGCACTGATCTCTATCTCGCCCTGAATTATCAGCGTGCCTGCTACAACACGCTCACCTGTTGTACGGCAGACAGGTTCGGACTCGCCGGTGATAATCACTTCATCGATCATCACAGTGCCGTGGATGATCTGCGCATCAAAGGGCACAGTCTCTGTGTGACCTAGCGTGAGACAATCACCCACCCTGACTTCCTGTGGCGAAATTCGGATGGTGCCGAAATCGTTCCGATGCACGCTAACAAAATGAGGCAGCAGACGACTTATGGCGACGGGGGCAGCACTGAAGCGATGCTGAGCTTTCATTTCCAGAAAGCGGCCCACCGACAAGAAAAAGATAAACATTACCGCCGAATCGAAAAAGATATGCCCGGGGATGTGGTTCAGGGTCTGGTACACACTGGGGAAATAGGCTCCTGCAATTGCCAGTGCAATAGGAACATCCATGCCCAGTTGATGCCTCCGCAGATCCTGCCAGGCATTGGCAAAGAAGGGTCTACCTGAATAAAACACGACCACGGTAGCGACCAACATGCTGATCAGTGACAGAAATCGGTGGGCTTGTGGATCAATACCTTGGGCATCACCGAAGTACAAGCCAACCGCATAAGTCATGACTTGCATCATGCCAAATCCGGCCACCACAATACGACGCAGGGCAGCTCGATTAGCCTGTTTGTGTTGTCCCTCCGGCGAATGCCAAAGCATGTCGAGGGCGATCACGTCTGGTGTATACCCAAGCCGGTGGATAGTGCCTAACACGGTGGTTGCCGAAATACTCGTATCTCGCAGACGGATAAACAGTTGCTTATTACTGATGTCCAGATGCAAATCGATGTGGTCCGACAGACGCCGTAGTGCGTGCTGGATCAACCACCCGCAGCTTTGGCAATACACGCCTTGCAGGCTGACCGTGAATTCGCGGCTGCCATCATCGGTCACCGCGATATAACCGGCGGCGAGCTCATCATCATCGAGAAAACTCCAGTCGACCGCGCCCTTTTCCTGGTCTGACCGGACCACAGTTTCATCCGATGCAAGTTCACGGCGCTGGTAAAAAGCCCCGAGATCGCTATCGCCGATGTAGGTAGCCACCGCCTCGCAGCCATGACAGCAGAAGCGTCGCTGAACACCGTCGACAATACTGACTATATTGGTGTACTTAGGAATCACTTGCAGACAATGAAAACACCGGGTCTTCCCAGTGCTGTTTGCCTGGTGTGATTCACCGCGGAAAGTAGCTGCCTGATCTAACATGACTGGTGGGTCTGCCGACAATCAGCCGGTTATGAACCCTTGCGCTGGGTATTGGTGGTATCCATCGAGGAGGAGACGTTCTTGGCTGGTACCAGCTGTGGTGCGTTTTCAAACGCGATGGCAATGGTGATAAAAGAGGCAACGACCACCGACATCGGCAACATAATGACGAACCAGACCATCGGGTAGCGATACCAGGGCAAGGATTGAATCGCCGTTTTGGTTTGTGTTTGTGACATGGATACTTTCTCCGTTTAGTTTCGAGGTCCAAAGAAGCGCGACTCTTCCTGGATTGATTCCTGTTTGTCGCCACTGATTTCGGTGAAGACAAACATAATTTTCTGCATGCCCTGGATGGCATTGGTTGTGGGCGTAGTCACGATCAGCGAGAAATCCCCCATCTGACCTGCCGACACCAATCGCGATGCACCACCCAGTTCTGGTTTGAGCCAACTCACTTGGGCCTGGTCCAGGCCTTGCACGCCTACCCGGTACTGCTGATCGATCTGCGATTTATTCATAACTTTGACGTGATAGGTATTTTCAATCCGCTGATCGCTGGTGTAGGAAAACAAGGCATTGCGATCACGAATAATATCGACCTGGAAACTTTTGCGGGCGGCCAGGCCGAGCACAAATCCGCCCAGGCACACCGCCAACAGGGTGGCATACGCGATCACCCTGGTTCGCAACAGCGTACGCCACAGAGATTTATGCTTACCCAGGTCGTGATTTTCAGAACTGTACTTGATCAGACCACGTGGCAACTCGACGCGGTCCATCACCTCATCGCAGGCATCAATGCAGGCGGCACAGGCGATACACTCGTATTGCAATCCATCGCGGATATCAATACCGGTCGGGCACACCTGTACACAGATTCCACAATCGATGCAATCACCGCGATTCTCTTCGGCGGTATCCTTACGTTTCTTACCGCGACTGCGTGGTTCGCCGCGCTTACTGTCATAAGCAACAATCAGGGTATCGCTATCAAACATGGCGCTCTGAAAACGCGCGTATGGGCACATATATTTACAGACCTGTTCGCGCATGAACCCCGCATTGCCGTAGGTCGCGAAACCGTAGAACAACACCCAGAACAGTGACCAACCAGCCACTTCCAGGTTTAAAAAATCCACCACCAGTTGCTGAATCGGGGTGAAGTAGCCCACAAAGGTCAGGCCGGTAACCAGGGAAAAACCGATCCACAAAGCCTGTTTACTGACACGTTTACGAATCTTGTTGGCATTCCAGGGTGACGCCGACAGCTTCATTTGCTGGGCACGCGTCCCTTCTACCCATCGCTCCATCCAGATAAAGGCCTCGGTCCAGACTGTTTGCGGACAGGCATAACCACACCAAACGCGGCCAGCGATAGCGGTAAAGAAAAACAGCGCTAGCCCGGCCAGGACCAGCAGCAAGGCAAGGAAAATAAAGTCCTGTGGCCAGAAAGTGAGATGAAAGATATGAAATTTTCGCGCCGGCAGGTCCAACAGAACTGCCTGACGAGCATCCCATTGCACCCAAGGCAAGAGGTAGTACAAACCCAGTAAGAACAGCACACAGCCATTGCGCCAGGTTTGGAAAATACCCTTGGCTTCGCGTGGGTAAATTTTCTCGCTGGCTTCGTACAGGTTCGTACCCTGTACCTGCACCGGAATTTCCTCGACCGGGCTCATGGCACTATTCTGCAGTGTTGTTTCCGCGAGCTTCAACGCTACGACGGTGTAACCCATTCCTGGCTAGCCAAAGAATCGCACCACTGTTGACCACCAGTAGCAACCAGAATAATAAGAACCCCAGGCTATAACCGGCAGTCCGGTCGATAGTAAGTGGGAATGTGGCCAGCTGGGCGATTTCCACCGGATCGAAAGTGGCAAAAAACAACATGGTCGCAACGCCCGCAGAAATAAATGATATCCACAAGACGATGCCAATATCGATTAGCTGAGTCCGTCGGCCTGTCATGGCTTCAGTCCTTTCGGAATGAGTAAACGTAGGCAGACAACAAACGAATCTCGTTGGTCGACAACAGCGAATCGAAGCTCGGCATATTGCCCTGTACGCCATCACGAAGCACGGTCTCTATCTCGGCCACACTGGCGCCATGCAACCAGATGTCGTCAGTTAAATTGGGTGCACCCAGGAGCTGGTTTCCGGTTCCATCGGCACCATGACAACTGGCACAGACCTCAAATAATGCTTCACCGCGCTGCATGGCGTAGTCGGACGCCTCACCACCTGACAGGCCCTTGAGATAATGCGCCAGCACTGCAACATTGGCGGCCGGCAGACCCAGGTCTGGCATCACGCCGGCACGCCCATTAGTGATGGATTGCAAAATCGAATCGGCATCCTTGCCATACAACCAGTCATCATCGCGCAGGTTAGGAAATCCCTTGGCGCCCTGTGCTGTCGAACCGTGGCAGGTCGAACAGTTGTTAAGATACAAGCGTTCAGCAGTTTCCATGGCTTTGCGATTTTGGGACAAGGCCGGAATATCAAGGTCAACGAAGTCAGCAAAATAAGTATCCTGCTGAACGCGGTTCGCAGCGCGCTCAGCTTCGTACTGATTGGTCTGGGTCCAGCCAAACGAGCCGGCATAATTACCCATGCCGGGGTACACGTATAGATAAGCGATGCTGTAAACAATGGTGAGAATAAACAGCCACAGCCACCAGCGCGGCAGCGGGTTGTTCAGTTCTTCGATACCATCCCATTTGTGACCGGTGGTGTCTGCCTCATCAATGCCGTTGCTCTTGCTGGTGGCCATTAACAGCCACACCATGCCAATAATGTTGGCTGCCACCAACACAATTACAAACCAGCTCCAGGCGTTACTCATCATTTTGCACCTCCCGATCTGATTCACCGTTCTCTAGGGGCAAGTGCGCCATTTCGTTAAACTTCTCGCGATTGTGGCTACTCCAGGCCCAGGCCCAGATACCGATAAATAAAATCAACAGCACCAGCGTGAGTAACCCGTTAATTACTGCCATCATTTTTGCTCCCGGCCATTATTGGCCAAGCCAAGAAATTGCAGATACGCGATAAGCGCATCCATTTCGCTGACACCCTCACTCAAAGCCGCCGCACTCGCTATCTGCTCATCGGTATAGGGATGACCAAGCATCCGTAGGGTGCGCAGCTTGCGGGTGAGTAGTTCACCATCCACCTGTTTGTCCATCAGCCAGGGGAAACCCGGCATGTTGGACTCAGGCACCAGGTCGCGCGGGTTTATCAGGTGCGCGAGGTGCCATTCATCCGTGTAGCGTCCGCCTACCCGAGAGAGGTCAGGCCCGGTTCGCTTGGATCCCCACTGAAAGGGGCGATCATAAACCGACTCCCCTGCTTCTACCGGTGGGCCATATCGCAGACTTTCAGACACAAAGGGACGGATCATCTGGGAGTGGCAGTTGTAGCACCCTTCTTTGACGTAAACATCGCGACCAGCCAACTCAATCGGGGGGTATGGGAGCACGCCGGGTGATGCCTGCGTGGTTTGTGCCTGGAACATCAGGGGGATGATTTCAGCGAACCCAGCCACACTAATCACCAGCGCGATCAGGACGCCCATTAAACCAACGTTTTTTTCAATCACTTCGTGTTTCATTTGGCCACTCCTGCCATTGCATGAGAACCCGGCACATAAGAGACGGATGCCTTGCTACCGGCGATGGTTTTATAAACGTTGTAGACCATAATCAACGTGCCGAGCAGAAACAGCAGGCCGCCGAATGTGCGCAGAACATAGTAGGGATAGGTGGCCTTGATGCTCTCCATGAACGCGTAGGTCAAGGTGCCATCGTCATTGACTGCGCGCCACATAAGGCCTTGCATCACACCCGCTATCCACATGGAAGCGATGTATATCACCACGCCGATGGTAGACACCCAGAAATGGATATTGATCAGATCCTTGCTGTACATCTCCTTTTTGCCGTACAAGCCGGGAATAAGCGCATAGAGTGAGCCGAAGACAATGAAGGCAACCCAGCCCAGTGCTCCGGAGTGCACATGGCCGATGGTCCAGTCGGTATAATGAGACAGCGCATTGACGGTCTTGATAGACATCATCGGCCCTTCAAAGGTCGACATGCCATAAAAAGACAAAGACACAATCATGAATTTGAGAATCGGGTCGGTGCGCAGTTTGTGCCAGGCCCCGGAAAGGGTCATCATGCCATTGATCATTCCGCCCCAGGACGGTGCCAGCAGAATCAAGGAGAACACCATGCCCAGTGATTGTGCCCAGTCAGGCAAGGCGGTGTAATGCAGATGGTGAGGACCGGCCCACATGTAAATCGAAATCAGCGCCCAAAAATGCACGACTGATAAGCGATAGGAATACACCGGGCGGTTAGCTTGCTTGGGCACAAAGTAATACATCATGCCAAGAAATGCCGCGGTAAGAAAAAAGCCAACCGCGTTGTGCCCGTACCACCACTGCGTCATGGCATCCACGGATCCTGAGAAAACCGGGTACGACTCGGTCAGGCTGACCGGAATCGCCAGGTTATTCACCACGTGCAACACCGCCACCGTGATTATGAACGATGCGTAAAACCAGTTGGCGACATAAATGTGCGGCATTTTGCGCTTGGCAATGGTGCCAAAATACACAATGCCGTAACACACCCAGACTACGGTGATCAGGATATCAATCGGCCAGATCAGTTCAGCGTATTCCTTGGATTGGGTATAGCCGAGCGGCAGGGTGATTGCCGCCAGCACAATAACGGCTTGCCAGCCCCAAAAGGTGAAAGCCGCCAGTCGAGGTGCAAACAGTTCTACATGGCAAGTGCGTTGTACAATGTAGTACGAGGTAGCGAACAAGGCGCAACCTCCAAACGCAAAAATCACCGCATTGGTATGCAGTGGACGCAAGCGACTGAAGGTCAGCCAGGCGGTATCAAAATTCAGCGCCGGCCAAGCCAGCTGCGCAGCTATTAAGACCCCCACCAGCATTCCCACAACGCCCCAAAGTATCGTCGCCAAGGTAAATTGGCGCACTACTTTATCGTGATAAGCGACCTCGGTCATAGTCAGCCTTTTTAGTGTGATTGTTTGAATAGCCGAGATTATTCATCACTTAAAAAGAGGCATCTTGATCCAGATCAAGATCGATACCGTTTGTTTACTTATGCTATGCGCATTAGAACTATGAGTTAGTAACAATGGCCGTATTCGATATCGGGGATGACCTGATACAAAAGTACGACAGTCTGGCACCCCGCTACACATCGTACCCAACCGCACCTCAATTTCATTCAGGGTTTGACGCAGAGCAATACAAACGGCATGCACAAATCTCGAATGACTGTTTGTTGCCCAAGGATTTGTCCATCTATGTACATATCCCGTTTTGTCATTCACTTTGTTACTTTTGCGGCTGCAACAAAGTCGTTACCCAGGTAAATAACAAAAAGGTTGCCGACTACCTGGATCGCCTTTTGTCCGAGATTGCCCTGCGCGGTCGTCTGTTTGGCGATGATCGTCGGGTCACCCAGATTCACTTCGGAGGAGGAACGCCTAATTTCCTGAGCAACACCCAGCTGGCGGAAATTCTCGCGGAAATCGCGACCCAATTTCACCTGGACCTGCCTAACAACCTGGAAATCGGGATCGAAATTGATCCACGTGCGATTGATGGAGCCGGTATCGAAGAGCTAGCTGAGATCGGCTTCACCCGCTTCAGCATTGGTGTGCAGGATTTCTCCCGCGAGGTTCAGCAAGCCATCAACCGGGAACAATCCGAGGCCGCCACATTGGAGGCTATTAATGCCGCAATGAACGTCAGCCCATCGGTGAACGTTGACCTGGTTACTGGTTTACCAAAACAAACGCCCGATGAATTTGCCGAAACACTGGATAAAGTGATTGACGCTGGTGTTACCCGCATCGCGGCCTACAATTTCGCCTACATGCCGGAGCGGATAAAGGCGCAGAAAATGATTGATGAAAAGAGTCTGCCCACCCCCATGGAACGGCTGGAAATCGTCAAACTCAGTCGAAAAATACTGGCCAACGCGAACTATCAGCATATTGGGATGGATCACTATGCGCTGCCGGGCGACAGCCTTGCACAAGCCCTTAAAAACGATTCGTTGCAACGCAACTTCCAGGGCTATACCACACATAAAGACACCGACCTCGTCGGGCTCGGTGCCAGTGCCATCAGCAAATTTGATACCGCGTTTGCACAGAACGCAACCCGCCTGTCTGAATACAATGAAATGATCGACGACAAAGTTCTCCCCGTCATCAAGGGTTTGGCCCTAACCCCGGATGACCGGGTTCGCGCTGCCTTAATCCAACAATTGATGTGTCGAAGTAGCATTGACTTGAGCAACAGCGTGGGTCGATACGCAGAAACCAATAATCCGGACCCTCTCTCCCGGTATTTTGCCCACGAACTGCAAAAGCTGGGTACTTTTATTGAAGACGGATTGTTGGTCCCCAAGGAGTATGGCTTTGACGTCACAGAAAAAGGCCGCTATTTTTCGCGGCAAATAGCAGCGACTTTCGACAAATACCTTGCTGACAATACCCTCACGGAAGACGGTCGCGTAATACGGTTTTCTCGCACCGTCTAGAACTTCTCGAGAGCATAATCGGCTCTGATCCGCGACCTGGTGAGTCCAGTAACGCAACTAGTGATACATGTAGATAGGATAGGTAGTGATCGGTGGTTGCTTCAGGACGTAACGAGACTTCAGAAAGGTCACAATATCAATCAGTTCATCGACTCTCATCACCCCATTATAGTTAGGCATCTTCGACTCACCTGCCACCGAAACTTCTTCTGCCGAGTAGTCTTTCGCCAACCGATGCGAGGGATTGATAATCGAGGTCACCAGGTCACCATAGGTTTGCACGCGTATGGATTCGCCTCCTATCAACACATCTATTTCCCGTTCGCCTTCGATTAACCACTGTTCGTCGTCTGGGTCATTCCCGGCCACCGTGTGACAGGCGATACAGCGCAATTCCTGGAACAATTGCTGGCCAGTCTCGATATCCCCTTCAGGCAAACTGAAGCCCCGATTGGCCACGGCCTCAGGATCACATGCGCTCAGCATCAGCGCAGCTATCAACGTTGGAATCAGTGTGAGGTTTTTCATTTTGCTTCTCCAAATTGACTCATTGATGGGCAGCAGACCACGATTTGTCTGCGCCTTTCTCTCAATCTAGCGGAGTGTGGAAACAGGCGAATTGACCCAAATCAATGAAAATTCGAATGCCAGAAGTTTGCCCGCCCAAGCTCGAGTGGCCTGGAAGTCAAATTTCTTGATCTGAATCAACGAGGTGACCAAGCCCGCAGATTAAGCTTTGAATCCTGACAACAATTGGGTAATCAACATGATTAAAGAAGTAACAGTTTGCGTGAACAACATAGACAAGCAGGCCTTTGCAGCGGTTGCCGCCTGCAAGTTTGCGGAGAAATACGGTGCGGTTCTGAAGGCGAGCTATATCAAGCTCGACACCGTTGAGATTGTTCGCTGGGCAGGCTCGTCGCCGATGGATCTGGCCAATAAGCTGTTAGCAGACCAGGATGACAGAGAACAAAATGCCAAAGCACTGTTTGAAACGTTCACCAAGAACTTTCATTGCGATAAAGAATGGGTTTGTGTAAACCAATCTGGCAATCCTTTGAAGCAGATGCTGTGCACCGATCTGTTTTTCGTTGATCAGCCAACCGGCGATGATCACACCTTTGTTGGCGACGAAGATTTTCTCAGCAATTTGATCCTTGAAACCAACCGCCCGGTGGTGATGATTCCGCATGGTTGGCAGAGTGATGACATCGGCTCCAGGGTACTGATCGGCTGGAACGCCAGTCCTCAAGCCATGCGTGCGGTTACCGATGCCATGCCCATATTGCAACATGCTAAACAAGTGTCGATCCTGGATGTGATCAAAGACTCCACCTTTTCCTCTCCAACCAACACCGCGTCAACGCTGCAACAATACTTGGGTAATCGTGACATCGAAGCACAATTGTTTATCGAACATGCCGGGCGGCAAAATGCCGAAGAAACCATTCTCACCGATTACGCAAAAGACTGCCTGGTGAACCTGTTGGTGGTTGGTGGCTATGGCCACTCCAAATTGCGTGAATCAGTATTGGGTGGCATGACGCGCCACTTGATTGAAAACGCGGAAATCCCGGTTTTGTTTGCACACTAGTGAGTGGTTTGTTTTTACATTCGGCAGGGTTCAGCCGTATTCAGTAGCCGAATTAGTGAGAAACAATTCCCGCTGTGTTTGAATCTGCTTCTTAATATCGTCCTGGGGAATCTCCAGCATGGTTAAGGCCTGGCTGGCAATGGCGAGACCACCTTCCAGCATCTCTGGGAATACATGATCTGCGCCCAGTGAAACCAACTCGGTGAAATCGCCATGTTCATGCGTCCGCACGATGATGGGGACTGTGACTCCCAGCGAACGAATATGCTCAATAGTAGTTTTGGCCAGCTCGATGGAGCGAAAGGTAAGAATAGCCATCTTGGCGGATTCGAGGTGACAGCTTTTCAAAATTTCAGTCTTGGTACAGTCTCCGTAAATCACATTTCGCCCTTCCTTTCGCTTTGCGATAACAACATCCGTGTCGTGCTCAATCGCGATGTAGGAAACTTCATTTTCATACATCAGGTTGGCAATCATCTGACCAACGCGACCAAAGCCGCCAATGATCACATGGTCCTGGTGTGGTATCGAAACCAGGTTTGACTCGAGTTCCTCGTTCGCCTTGCCGCCACCGAGTAATCCCCAGATCTTGGCGCTTAACCAGTCATTGTGGCGAATCAGGAACGGGCTGGCGGCCATGGATAATATGGCCACGATAATAATGAACGAAGCCTGTTCATCCGGGATAACTTCATGCATGACACCCAGGGCCAGCAGTGCCAGGCCAAACTCCCCGGCTTGAGCCAGGTTTAAGCCAGTCTGCAAGGCCGTATTTTTACCATCACCCGACAGCTGCGCCACGAAACTGATCAGGATGATTTTTATCAGGATGAGGAACAGCGTGAAGAGAATGATGCGAGGCCAAAACTCCAACAGGAGGTCGATCTGGATGCTCATGCCAATTGTGACAAAGAACAAACCGAGCAGGATGTCTTTGAAAGAGCGGATGTCACTGTTGATCTGGTGCCGATACTGGCTCTCGCCAAGCATCATCCCGATCACAAAACCACCGAGCGCCATGGAGAGGTGCAAAGAATGAGTCACCCACGCAGCCAACAACACGATAACCAGCGTTGTTAATAGAAAGATTTCCTCGGATCGAGTCTGGGCAACCTCTTTATACAAGACCGGTAACACCCATTTGCCAATGCTGAAGAACAACACCATCAGCAGAATGCCCTTCACCATCGCAATGCCTAACGAAGTCCAGACCGATCCGGCTTCGGAACCACCAAGCACCGGCACCATGATCAGCAGCACCACGGCGGCTAAATCCTGGAACAACAGCACGCCGATGGAGAGCTGACCATGACGAGAATGCACCTGCTGCAGACTGCTTAATTCCTTAGTGACGATAGCGGTTGATGACAGTGCCAGAGCACCCGCTATGATAATCGCCGACTCAATAGACGCACCCCACATCAAGACCGCACCACCAAAAACGATGCCGCAGACCCCGACCTGGACGCTGCCAAGCCCGAAAACCGAAGATCGCAGCTCTAAGAGCCTCGGTAGGGAAAATTCCAGCCCGAGGGAAAATAACAGGAACACAACCCCGAACTCCGCCAGGAAGGCGAAGTCAGTTGGCTGATCTACATAACCTAAAACATATGGGCCAATCAGACACCCAGCGATCAGGTAGGCAATAATGCTAGGGAGTTTGAACCGATTCAGAACAATGGTAGCTAGCAGGGAGACCCCAATGATGGCGAGGAATTGTTCGAAGAACTGTTGTTCCATATCAGCTAACTATTTTCCTAATTGGGAAACGCAACATTACCAACTTTGGATAGGTATTACTGCTGGGCATCGAATATTCGTCGCAGTGCAATTGCAGTTAGTTCCCAGTATACGCTGGAGAACCAGGGGACCGATACCGATCCAGCGGGCTGCGCAGCCCGTCGCTGCCAAAATAGTGCCCGCTGACTTCCAGAGGCTCAAACAAGAGCTGCATAATAACGCGTGCGCCCGCATCTGGCTGTTTCATGCCCATTTGCGCGGCCGCTGCTCCTGACGCGCCGGTCATTTCCCGCGTCAAATCTGTTTCGATATAGCCAGGTGTACAAGCATTCACCAAGAGTCTCGGGTTTTCCCGTGCCGTAATAAGGCTGAGTAAATTTGCGCTGGCTTTAGAAAGTCCATAATAGCCGCTACTGGGCAAACCCCGCTGCTCCATCTCCGCGGCTGACGAGTTCATGCAACGACGCATCAGCTCATCCAGCTCTGCCCACTCCAGTTGATCATCCTGAAAAAAAGTTTGCCATTCAACTGAACAGGCGGAGACATAATTCGGACCTGAGGCCGACGCCACATTGACCACCCGGCCGCCGTCCTCGAGCAGAGACGAAAAATGCTGACTCACGCGCTGCATGCCGTACACATTCACATTAAGAATATCCGCAAGTGAGCCGCTGGCGATGCCGGCGTTATTAACGAGGCCCGCTAGTTCGCCCTGGACCCGGGCAGCAGCCTGGGCAACCGACTGTTCACTAGTTACATCCAGCGGGATGGCCTCAACATTGTCCGCGCTGGAACCCGTCTCAGCCATCAGTTTGGCAACCGCAGCCTCACCACGACCGTGATCGCGCGAACCCAGCAACACTCTGTAGTGCGGCTGTTCACGCAGAATTGCTTTTACTACGGCCAGACCTATCCCTTTGTTAGCGCCAGTAATGAGTATAGATTGCATGCGGGTCTCTAAGGTGTTTTTCGCAGTCAACACTAACACAGCACTCTCATTCATTGAAGCCATGAAAATTGACGGGCCTGCTCGACTTAAAAATGCAATAAGAATGGGGGAATGCTGACGGATTTTTACCAAAGAAGGTGACATCGTTATGAGTTCAATGTTAAAATGTAAACGATTACATTATTACTCTCTTTTCATACTAATGAACTCCTACCAGGCTATAAACCCACAGACTAACCAACAGCTGGACCCGAAATTCGAAAACCACTCCCTTGCCGACCTGGAAGATATTCTTAAGGCTTCCCAGTCCGCATTTCAGGATTACTCCAAATTGGCTGCTTCAAAGCGCGCCGAACTTTTACGTTCTATTGGACGTCACCTGGAGCAGTTAAGAGAGTCGATTGTTGAAAGAGCCATGCAAGAGACCGCTCTACCGGAACTCAGGCTGAATGGAGAACTGGGTCGAACTATTGGCCAACTGGAATTATTCGCCGGGATGCTCGATGAAGGCAGCTTTAACCGACCGGTAATAGAGACTGCATTACCCGAACGTGCGCCAGTGCCAAGACCCGATCTACGACTCTCTTCAATTCCACTTGGCCCGGTTGCAGTATTCGGCGCGTCAAATTTCCCATTAGCGTTTTCAACCAGTGGTGGAGATACCGCCTCTGCCCTGGCAGCTGGTTGTACGGTAGTGGTCAAAGTGCACCCTGCCCACCCAGGCACCTCGGCCCAGGTTGAAAACGCAATTCACCAGGCGCTGCAGGAACAAGAGATACCCAGGCATGTTTTTCAGACTGTGAGCGGAACCGGCTTTGAGATAGGCCAGGCGTTGGTGAAACACCCTAACATTAAAGCAGCAGGCTTTACTGGATCGACAACCGGCGGTAGAGCGCTGTTCGATTTGGCGGCTCAACGCCCTGAGCCCATTCCTTTTTATGGGGAGTTGGGTTCGAGCAACCCGGTGTACCTGCTACCAAACACACTGGCTGACAACAGTTTGCAACTCGCTGACGCGTTTTGCGCTTCGCTCACCCTGGGAGCAGGACAGTTTTGCACAAGCCCGGGATTAATCTTTGCAATCAAGGGTGAGGTGCTGGACGACTTTAAGGGCAAGCTAGCCACTGCATTACAATCAAGCACACCTCAAACCATGTTGACTGCTACTATTTGTGAAAATTACCGAAATGGAGTTCGCGCACAGCTGAGCAACCCACAACTTGCTGCAATTCGCAACGATGAGACTACTTGCAACGAGCACAACACTGCACTACCAGCAGTATTTGCGTGTTCTTCAAGTTCCTGGCGAGAAAACCCAACTCTTCAGGATGAAATTTTTGGGCCATCTGCGCTAATCATTGAATGCGAATCGACAATGGAAATGATTGAACTTGCTGCTGGCTTACATGGCCATTTGACTGCCACCGTGCATGCGAATGATAAGGATCAAGAAGTTGCTAAGAGCCTGGTTGAGCGATTACAACCCAAAGTTGGCCGACTGATTTTTAATGGCTGGCCAACAGGAGTAGATGTTGGGGAAGCGATGAATCACGGCGGCCCCTACCCGGCTTCAACCGATGTTCGCTCAACCTCAGTTGGCGCGAGAGCGATAGAACGCTGGCTGCGACCATTGTGCTTTCAGGATACGCCAGATGCATTGTTACCGGCTGAATTGCAAAACGCTAATCCGCTCGGCATCATTCGTCGAGTGAATGGAAAATCTACTGACTCACCAATCTAAGTCAGCGGTCTCACACTGGCTATTTCTAATGTGAGTGACGGGGCACGGGGTTGCGTTGCAGTATGCCGATGTGGTGTTCTTCAACTTCAAAAATAGCGCCATCATCGAGTTGGCTTACTTTTTGGCGATAGATAGACTGCCAGGGGGTCTGTGATTCAGGAATATGCTGGCCCGGGGCCTGGCTTTGTTCAGCTCTCGATCGCAATTCTTCTTCAGATAAATCCACATCCACCCGGTTTTGAATTAAATCAACGATAAGCCAGTCATCACTTTGCAGCAGGGACAATCCGCCACCGACTGCCGCCTCCGGCGCAACATTCAAGATTGATGGGCTGGCAGACGTACCACTCTGACGGCCATCGCCCAGACACGGCAATTCGCGTACCCCCTCTTTCACCAAGCGCGCTGGCGGCAACATATTTACCACTTCAGCACTACCTGGATAGCCCACCGGACCGCAATTGCGAATCACCAGTATGCACTTTTCGTCAATGTTTAACGACGGATCATCAATGCGACGATGGTAGTCTTCCGACCCCTCAAACACCACACAACGTGCGCGAAATACGCCAGGCTGGTGCGGATCGCTCAAGTAACGCTGTCTAAATTCATCGCTGATAACTGACTTTTTGAGTAACGCACTGTCAAAAAAGTTACTACTGAGTACCGCAAACCCGGCGTTGGCCTGGATTGGCTGTGCAGCGCTGGTAATCACTTCCGCAGCCTGGCTTCGTTGTTGTCCGTAGTTTTCACCCTGAGTGTGTCCATTGACACACAGGGTATCGGGATCGAACAATTGTGCAGCCAATAATTCGCCAATCAATGCGCTGGCTCCGCCTGCACGGTAAAAGTCCTCACCAAGGTAAGTACCTGCCGGTTGACAATTAACCAGCAAGGGAATGTTCTCTCCATATTCTTGCCAGTCAGCGATAGAAGCGGATACGCCTAGCTGCCTGGCAATGGCCAACCAATGCACTGGTGCGTTCGAAGAACCTCCTAGTGCTGAACATACCCTGAGCGCGTTGATAAAAGCTGCACGAGTCATGATTTTGCTGGGTCTTATGTCCTCAAGTGCCAGAGCTACTGACCGATACCCGGTCCGGTAGGCCATTTGTGCACGCGCCTGGTGTGGTGCGGGTATGGCTGCACAGCCCGGCAAGCTCATGCCCAGAGCTTCCGCCATACAGTTCATTGTCAGGGCCGTACCCATGGTATTGCAGTGACCCACAGACGGCGCTGCCCCGGCAAGATTATCCATAAAGCCCTGATAATCTATTTCGCCTGCTGCGTGCTGTTCTCGCGACTTCCAAATAATTGTCCCGGAACCAATACGGTGTTCTTTTGCATCAACAGAACTTCGCTGCCATCCGTTAAGCATCGGGCCACCAGACAGTACGATGGCCGGTATATCCAGGGCCGCCACTGCCATCAGGCAAGCGGGCGTGGTTTTATCACAACCCGTAGTCAACACTACAGCGTCAAGTGGATAGCCATGCAGTATTTCTATTAATCCCAGGAAGGCCAGGTTACGATCCAGCGCTGCGGTAGGGCGACGGCCTTGTTCAGCAATGGGGTGAACGGGGAACTCCATTGGAATGCCGCCCGCATCTCGGATACCTTCTCGAACCCGTTGCGCCAACTGTATGTGATGCCGGTTGCAAGGGGTAAGATCACTGCCCGTTTGGGCAATCCCAATTACAGGTCGGCCAGACTGTAACTCTTCTGGTGTCAGACCATAATTTAGAAATCGCTCAAGGTAGATCGCGGTTTGGGCTGGGTCTGCCGAGTCATCAAGCCATGCCTGGCTGCGTAGAGTTCTGACCTTATTCATGCGCTTTGCAGCAGACCACGCTGAGCCAGGTTATTCATGAGATCACCGATCCCATATTTCCAGGGTGGTGCCAGGTGGCTATAGTTTACAGTGTTCTCCAGGCAACCCAACCGCTTCGACTTGATACGTACGATATCACCCAGTTTGTGGGTAAAACCCATGCCTATCTCGTCACGATCCTGAGTTGGCGCAAATAACGTCCCGGTAAACAATGCCAGGCCATCCGGGTATTGGTGGTGCCGCGAGATTGTTTGTTTAACCAGGTCACTGACATCGCGACTTATTTCTGTCATGGGACTGACTTCATTAAGTTCGAATCCGTCCTCTCCTCGGATTTCCAAATGCACACTCTGTGTCCGCACATGATCGATCGTAAAATTATCGTCAAACAGACGAATAAAAGGCCCGATTGCGCAGGATGCATTATTGTCCTTGGCCTTCCCGAGCAAAAGAGCACTGCGCCCCTCGATATCTCGTAAGTTGACGTCATTGCCCAGCGTGGCACCCACTATTTCTGCGCTCGCATTCACAATCAAGACAGTTTCAGGTTCCGGATTGTTCCAGGTCGAGATCTCGTGAATACCAATTTCAGCGCCTGCGCCAACACTGGACAATACCGGAGCCTTGGTAAATACCTCTGCATATGGCCCGATCCCTACTTCCAGGTACTGCGACCACAAGCCTTGTTTTTGAAGGATATCCTTCAGCGCCATGGCCTGTTCCGAACCCGGTTCCAGCTCGCTCAGGTCTATATCCAGTTGCTGGTTGATTTGCTCACGTACTTGTTTAGCCATGCCGGCATTGCCGCCTGCCCTTTCTTCGATCACGCGCTCAAGCATGCTGCAAATAAATGTCACTCCACAGGCTTTGATGGCCTGTAGATCGACCGGCGGTAATAGCCGATGCTCTTTATGAGACGAACCCACTAGCTGCAAGGAATCTAACGAACAGTAAATTGGTTGCGCTTGCAGGCATTGTCGGAATTCAACAGAGTGCAAGCCCTCGGCCGGTTTGTTCAAGAGTTGCGAAACCGTACTCGATAATGCACTTAGGTCATACACCTTGCCATCAACGCAGGCTATCAAAACCGGGCCATTAGCTTGGCAATTCCATACCCTTCCAAGCAATACCGCTTGCTCTGCGTCCTCTGGCAAAATCGAGTGTATATGCTCGCTCATACCCGCACTCATGATCCCACCTGCTGCAAAATCGAATTCGCTTGGTTAACTTCTACCCTGGCTGGAGCTAATCCTGTTTCGCCCACCCGTAGTGCAAACAAATGGCCTGCAAGTGGCTGAGCGCGTTGCTGTTCAATGGTTAGTCCAACGGCGGCACTGGTCACAAATAACGTGTCGTAGTCTTTTCCACCAAACGTTGCGCTAGTCACATTGACGGTTGGCAGATCGAATGTGTCCAATAGTTCCCCGCGCGGTGAATACTTTTCGATCCGCGAGCCCCCCCAAAAACAAACGTAGAGGTTACCGCGTGCATCTACAGTCATACCATCAGGGAAGCCAGCGCCATTATTAACGATAAAAGGCATTTTCTCAGCAAGTTGACCATTCGCACTAAGATCAAACCGGTATATGGTGTTGGCAAAAGTGTCGGTGTGGTAGAGCGTACTTCCATCTGGGGACAAGGCTGGTCCGTTGGTACAGACATAGCCAGAGTCCATTTTTTGCCAACCTTCAGAAATTCGAAATCGATACAGCGAGCCAGTCGCAGTTTCTTCCTGGTCATCCATAGTGCCAGCCCACAATTCACCGGCAGCACCTGCCTTGGCATCATTGAATCGGTTGTTCGGCAGGTCTGATTCAGGACCACCCAAGGTGGTCAGCGAGCCCGCAAAGGAATCCAGCAATGCAAATTCCTTAAGCGTCGTGATTAGAAACCTACCATCATCCGTGGCTGAAATACTGGTAATGCCATCAGGAAAACTGCGGCTGAGGTGATCGCGGCCATCAGCTTTGCTCTGGTGCAAGCGGCTTCGCAAAATATCAACCCATAGTACGCGTTGATTGCGTTCATCCCAAAGCGGCCCTTCGCCGAGCTGACACTCAATGTCTACTAAGGATTCAACAATCATAAGTCGCAGCCCCGCTTGTAAGAATGATAGAGAGAAATGTAATCGTTATCATTTTTAATCGTAAAAACTCAAAATAGTTTCAGAATTGGTTCTTGTTTAATCCTGCTCTAGGTATTCAAAAAACTCGAAGTCTGCATGGCCGGCTTGCCCGGAAGTATCTTGGCAGGCCATCCCCACAAAACTACCAGTGAAGTTAGCGCCAGTGCCGCAATCATCTGACAACAAACTCTGATCAAGGGTTCCACCAATGCCCTGCCAGGCGATGCCGTCCAGCGACCAACTGAATTTCAGTGTTGGACCAGCAATATCCAGACGCAGGTAGATGCCCTCTTTACAATGTCGAGCTGGCAGAGGAACCCGTTCATCAGCAAACTCAAGCATCCAATCTCGGTCTGCCAGACAAGACATGATTTCCAGGCACATTCCCAGTTCTTCATCGTGTCGAATTAACAGGTAGTGGAACTTCTCGGTGTTGTAGTAGCTGACCAGGCCAGCCGCATGCTGAAAGGTATCTGATTCAAAACATAAGCGCGTGGTCACCTGGCAGTTAAATGCCTGCTGTCGACGTGCCACCAGTGACTGGGTAAACCAACTGCCGATAGACTCTCGGCCAATCAAACGTAAATAACCCGGTCTGTCTCGCAAGCTGAAGATTGCATCCGGATCTGGTGTACGAAGCCATTGAAAATCATCGGGCAATTTCAATGAATTCCAGTCATAAATGTAGTGCCGTAGCTTCCATTGTTGGGCCTTATATGGGATTTTGGTTTGCAGATCGGGGGTAATACCATCCTCGGCCTTACGCAGCCATCCCTCGTCCGTCCAGACCATCTGCTGAAGCGCTGTTTCGCGGCCCAGAGGGCATCGATCGGTCCCCGGTAGTGGCCTCGATGCCAGGTGAACCAACCAAGGTGTACCAGATTCATCTTCTACAAAATCCGCATGTCCGGCTTTTTGCAGAGGATAGTCAGGCTCATCTTTGGAGGTCACAATATGCTTGATTGGATCCAATTCATAAGGCCCCCACAGATCCTTGGAACGAGCCATGGTAACCGCATGCTCATATCCCGTGCCCCCTTCCGCGGTAATCAAGTAATAGTAACCATCACGCCAATAAAGATGTGGGGCCTCGGTGCGACCAAGCTCTGATCCAGCAAAGATCAGTTTGCTGGGCCCGATCAGTTTTTGCTGCTCTGCTGAGTACTCCTGAAGCACAATGCCGCCAAAAAACTGCTCGCTCGAACGGTGATCCCAGACCATATTACAGATGTACTGCCTGCCGTCCTCCGCATGAAAAATCGAGGGGTCAAATCCACTGCTGTTAAGATAGACAGGCGGCTCCCACTCACCATCTATGTGTTGGCAACGGGTGAGATAGTTGTGGGTATCTTTATAATGACCATCGAATCGTTTCACGTCGGTGTAAACCAGGTAAAAATAACCCTCGTGGAAACTCAAACAAGGAGCCCAAACACCACAAGAATCGGGGTTACCTCGCATATCCAGGAGATCTTCTCGATTTAATGGCCTGGCAATGAGATTCCAGTTAACCAGGTCACGGGAATGATGGATCTGCACTCCGGGGTACCACTCGAAGGTGGAAGTGGCAATGTAATAGTCCTTGCCAACGCGACAAATTGAGGGGTCAGGGTTGAATCCCGGGAGAATCGGATTTTGCACAGTGCTGGTCATTATTGGTGCTGGACCTCTTGAACACCACCACCGGCGACACCACTGTGCACCCAGCCCGGTTTTCCCATTTCCTGGTTCCAGCGCTGCATGATGGTTTTATTTTTCTGAACCCGGCTGTCACCCCAATAACCCTGCTCGTAGGGACTGTCCCACAGGTCCTGCGAGTCCCAATTTATATTGATGTAAGCCAGTGCCGCTATCACATCCCGATTAGTGTCAATATAGTTGAACAGTGGCGCATACCACTGCCGCCAGATTAGCTCGGCATCGACCTGTTGTCGCTCTTCTCCGGCCACGCCATCCCAGATTGGTGAAATATTACGCCGCGTGACGTTCGTCAAATCATAGCCCTGCGGCGACGCTTCGGCAATGATCACTGGTTTGTTTCTGGCACGGGCGAATTTGACCACCTCCTCACTAAGCTGCCTTTGTGTACTCACATAGTTCACCTGTCTCAGTGGTTTTTCATCCGGTGCCAGGAACCAGGACAGCCCTATCCAATCCACTACATCATCGCCAGGATACCAGGATTCGATACTTTCTCGTTGACCATCGAGCACGTCGTCGATCGGTGAAGCAGAAGCCTGCCAAACGGTCCTGAAATTTTGATCGGGACCTTTGCGTAAACGCAGCGTAATATATCTGAACACCTCGGCATACAGATTGGCGTTTTCATATCCCGGATTCCAGGCACCGTCAAATTCGTATCCAAGGCGCAGAACCACCGTGTTGTCTACTTCTTGAATAAAACGTGCCAACTGATCAATCTGTGCATTATAGTCACCTTCCAGTATGCCTTGTAAGGATCCAGCATTGTTGGCTTCGACGTAGCTGATTCCAATCAACAGAGCGCTTTGGGGGTTTTCACGTGCCATGGTCATAGCGTTGGTGGGGCCACCACCCCAATCAGCATTTTCTTGCGCCCAGGTGCCGTCAGGCCGCATTCCCAAACCCTGGTATACGCTAGCTGATGAGGACAGTTGGTAAAGTCCGATATAAGCAGTCACCCCCATGGGTAATGGACAACAAGCTGAAGACACATAACCCCGAACTGCATCCAAATCTTGACCCACCACCAGCATAGTCTTACCAGGAACCGGATCAAACCCGCCTGTCTTGCCTGCCAATAACTGATCAGCATTGATTGTTGTACTCAACAGGCCAACCAATGCGAAGGCTGGCATAAGTCGAATAAAGAAGTGAAGGAAATTTTTTGTCATGACTCAGTAAGGCCAGTTTGACTTGGCCGATACGCCACCGTCAACATGCAGTGTTTGTCCAGTAATAAACGACGCTTCTTCGGAGGCAAGAAACGCCACGGCATTGGCGATATCAAGCGGGGTGCCAACTCGGTTTAATGCAGACACTTCAGACCAGACTTCGCCGTAGTTATCACACTCCTTTCGTGTACGCTCGATAATAACTCCGCCGGGCGCCACGCAATTGACCCGAATTGAATACTCGCCCAGTTCCAGCGCCGAGACCTTGGTAAACATTTCTACCCCACCCTTTGAGGCGGTGTAATCGACTAGCCTGGGAAAAGCGCGACTATTGCAACCACTGCCAATATTAATGATCGAACCTTGAATGTCGTGTTTTATCATCAGCTTGGAAGCAATCTGAGTGGTTAGAAAACTGCCTTTCAGATTAGTGTCGATCACACGATCCCAATCCTGTTCCTGGAGTTCAAGCAGAGTAGACCAGGTTTGAACCCCGGCATTGTTCACTACCAACGCTGGTGCAGTACCGTAAAATTCCTCGACGGCAATAAAAAACTTTTCAACCTGAGTCTTGTCGCCAACGTCGCACGCCTGAAAAAAAACACAGCGGCCGGAGTTTTCTATTAACTCACACAAACTGGACGCCTGCTCATTCTCGTTGAGATCGCAAAATGCAATATCCCAACCTCTCTGTGCCAATTGTAGAACAACTTCCCGCCCTATCCCATCTGCCCCGCCGGTCACCACAGCTAGTCCTGGTGAGGCCGGGTCGAGCGCAATGCCTGATTGTTGCTCTTTATGAACTGCGAAACTGGACATGATGGTTAGATATTGGTCTTCGATTAAGTTGGAATTTTAAGAAATGTAAACGTTTACATTAACTCCTATTTTAGCGCTCTTTTGTCCCATGTCAAGGACGTCATTAACTCACCAATTGTTGAAGCTACCGTCTTGCTTGCGAACACTCGGCATTTGGTCTGCGCGATAGACAAATTGCTCGAATCGGTCAACATCCACCTGTATACCCAATCCCGGAGAATCATCAACAGTGAGATATCCATGTCGCCAAGTGCAGCTGGTGGCTACAGCACTCGACATTGTTTCACCAGGCAACCTGGGCAACTCCATAATACCCATATTGGTGATCGCAGTATTAAAGTGAGCGCAGGCAGCAGTGGAAATGGGGCCGATTGGATTGTGCACGGCTACATCAATTAAATGCGCTTCAGCTAAAGCAGCTATTTTCATAGCCTCGGTGATTCCACCGGCAACACAGAGGTCTACCCGCGCATAATCGATCAGCTCCTTTTCAATGAGTTCTCTAAATTGCCACTTGTTAGCATATTGTTCACCGGCCGCCAGCGGCACCGAACAATGCCGCACCAGTTTTTCATAGCCCGAGGCGTGCTCGGAACGCACTGGATCTTCAACAAAAAACGGTGCGAATTCCTCGATAAGCCGACACATACGTATTGCATCAGGTATTGCCAGCCGGGTATGCATGTCGTAACAGAGAGCGACTTCCTGGCCGACTAAGTCGCGCATTTGTCGCCATTGCTCTAAGCCGGTTGAGATCGCAAACGCAGGGTCATGAATTGCACCTTCAACTAGCGCTGGTTCCCAGCGCAATGCTTCCCAGCCCTCTTCAATCGCCTGCCTGGCATTTGCAAACAGGCTCTCCTGCGGCGTGGGTGACAGGTGTCGATAGGTAAGAACTCGCTCACGCGTTTTCCCTCCCAACAGTTGATACACGGGCACGCCAAGCGCCTTACCCTTGATATCCCAGAGAGCAATATCGACAGCTGCTATCGCCGCGCTCAAAATTTGACCTGCTGGGAAAAAACCACTCCGCCAGCAGAGTTGCCACAAATGTTCTGAGTTAAACGGACTTTGACCAACAATCAGTGACTCAAGGTGGCGCAAACATCCTGCCACAGCCCATTCACGATTTGTAATGCCTGCTTCGCCCCAGCCGCTGATATCAGCGTCTGTGTCGACCCGCACAAACAAGAAGTTTCGCCATTCCGTCAGCAGAAAAACCTCTATGTTGGTTATCTTCATGCCCGCCCACTCCCAGGCTGCTGCAAGACATCTCGCCAATTGTGGACTGGGCTCCAATTCAGTAGTTCCCTGGCGCGCGCATTACCAAGCAAAGCCTGGTTACCGCTAAGGGTCGCTCTTGCCTCGGCATGCGAAAATACGGAAGCTACAAGTCCCTCGCTGGCATGTGGCATAACGGTCTCATTGGCAACAATATTCAGGTTGTGCGCTCCAGTAATATCCGCATCCAGCGACCTCACCACCGCGGCGGCGGCATCGCGCACGTCGATATAGTTCCACAGATTAAATTTGCGCACCAAAGGGTCTTCCCATGCCTGTTTAAGGCTCGGGTAATTGCAAGGATGTTCGGTGCCCGGGTACACCACGTTTGCCAGCCTTAGGCCGATTATGTCGATGTCATAAAGTTGATGAAAATGTACCGCTACTTGTTCTGATACCAGCTTTGAGATTGCGTAACTGTTTTGAGGTTGTGGCTGACTTTGCTCGTCTAGTGGTAGCTCCATTGGAGCAACCTGCTCAAACGGATAGCCATACACTGTTTCGCTGGATGCCCAGATCAGCCTCTGCATACCGAGCGTTGCGGCCACGTTGAAGCAGTTATATGTGCTCAGCGTGTTATTTGCGAAGACCTTGGCGGCATAACTAAAATCGCCGGCATCATCGGGATGTGGCATCCCGCCTAAATGAATAATCACATCGTCGCTGCGGCATACTTTTAACAAGGCGTCGCGATCACATAGATCGATTTCCTGGTAAGGACACAGATGTTTTTGGGGAACCTGAATATCAAGATTTAGACATTCATAACCCTCACCCAGCAATTGCCGAATTACCTCTGCGCCTAAACCGCCACTCCCGCCAGTGACAATAGCTCTGTTCTCGGTGTGGCTCAACATCGCTGTTACTCAGGCGTAGGCATGTGCATAGTCATGCCCTTCGAAACGCAAGCCAATTTGTTCTCTGATTTGATCGAGTACCTGCATGGTACCAAGAGTGGCTGCGTGTGAAACCCGTGGACTCTCTACGAGCCCGTTTTCCAGGCACTGGATCACCTCCCGTAATTGGTATTCAAAACCATTGCATTCCAATGGGTGAGTTTCCACTCGCCACTCATCGTTTAGCTCAACCTGTAGCCGTTCTGCCTGCCAAAACATTGAGTTGATACAGAGTTTTCCCCGCGTGCCTACAATCCAGAAGCAATTGTCTGGAATGGTTTGCGCGGTATGCAAGAATTGTGTGGTAATTCCATTTTTGTATCGAAGTCGAACTTGAGTTTTCTGATCTACACCACTACCAGCCATTTCCGCACTGGCGTTGATCTGTTCAGGGCTTTGTGCGAGCAACCAGTTGGCTAATGCAACGGTGTAGACACCCATATCCATCAATATCCCTCCAGCCAGCGCCGGATTAAACAGGCGGGCAGTAGGCGAGTACTCAAACTTGTATCCCATGTTAGCGCTGAGAAAGTCTATTTGCCCCAATTCTCCTTCATCAATGATCTGCTTAGCTCGTTGCCATACCGGCAATAATTTCGACCACATGGCCTCCATCAAAAAGACGCTATTTTGCCTGGCAATATCAACCAGTTGACGGGACTCGAATAGATTTACAGTCAGCGGTTTTTCGCACAGTACCGGTAATCCTCGTCGCAAACATTCAGCGGCAAAGTAATGATGGGAATTATGTGGTGTGCTGATATAAACAGCGTCGACCTTCTCGTCTGCCAACAAGGCATTAATATCAGAATAGACCCTTGCTCCGGGAATACCCTGTTCGCTCAAAAACGCTTGGCCTTTTTCATTCGAACTGGCCAACACTCCTTGCAATTGTCCACATCCAGGTGCAGACAAGGCCTCCACAAATTTGGCGGCTATCCACCCGGGGCCAATCAGCGCCCATCGAAAATTAGTAGTCATGATTAGTTTTCTGACAAATTTTGGCGAAAGAAAAGCCACCAACCCGCAGGTTGGTGGCCAAGGAGTGGAGTATTATTATTGTTATAAGAGAGGGGTTTTCAGATTTATTCCACCGAACTTCTTAAAAGTCAGCTCTGACACCGATGGTGAAACGCGGGTCCTGGTCATTTTGGAACAAGAACTGGTTCTTGTAGCGACCAAATTGACGCTGATCTTCACCGGTGATATTCAGAATCTCACCAAAAATGGTGATGGTGTCGCTGTAGTTGTAACTACCACTGACATCGATTTGAGTGTAAGAATCAAAGAACACCGGCTCGCCTTGAACACGCAGTTGATTTTCTGAGAACAAAAATTCGTCACGCCAGTTCAACGCAGCTCGCAGCTGCCATCGGTCTGCTTCGTAAAATGCGACCAGGTTGGCTGAATCACTCAAGCCGATCAGGTTAACCGTCTGTGAAATCGCGTTCGGATCGAACTCTGCATCACTATCAACCGCGGTATAGTTAGCCTGAATACCAAATCCGCTATCGCCAAACAGGTGTTGAACCGCCAGTTCTATTCCATCGATTGAGGCATCACCTGAGTTGAACGGTTGGAGCACACTGAATTGCACGACAGGATCTGAGGCATTTCCAACCACCGGCGTGCCCATAAAACGTGCACTTGGATTGGTAAGTGGATCACCATTAACATTCAAAATTGGCTGCAGGGTCGTGGTAGTACCTATGTAGTTCTCGATATCTTTGCGAAAGTAGTTAATTGCCGCAAAGCTATCATCGCCATAATAGTATTCAAAGGCCAAGTCGAAGTTGTCTGCCAGGTATGGCTCAAGATCAGGGTTACCTTGAACTGCATTAAAAGGACCAAATGGTCGCGTATCGGCAATCGACAAAGATGGACGCAGGGCGTTCAGGTCAGGACGCGCGAGCGTGCGACCATATGAAAATCTGGCAACCGTGTTTTCAGTCGTTTGTAACTGAAAATCAATGGCTGGAAGAAATTCACTATAGTTACCTTGCAGAGTAAAAAACACTTCGTCCGTCGACTGGATCACTTCTTGTTCTGTTGGACTGCTGGTTTGCAGAGCGACTGGTAGGTTTTGCACAGAAGTACCAGTAATATCGGTATCCTCATAGCGACCACCAACCGCCAAACGAGCGGGCATATCTCCGATATTCCATTCAAAATTGAAGTTTACATAAAATGCCTGGGACTCTTCTGTGATAATAGTTCGGTCTTCAGATGGGGTAATCGAAGTAGTCTGAATCGGGAAACCTGCTGCGACCGCCGCAGGGCTATCTACGCGAAGAATCGTGCCGTAGCCGCCTACCCCTGAACCCGAGCCAACACTAATACCACTACGCAGCGGTGACGTGATCGGACAGATAGCCGTAGTACAGACACCAGCGAAGGTTGCTGGATCTACACCCAGGCCCTGGAACACAAAGTTACTGCTCACCGATTGGGTATCGACACTGTACTCAGTATCGGTGGCGCCGAAATTAATTGACTGCAGTCCACTGTCTTTACCGAAGTCCCAAGTACCTTTTACCTGCGCCTGGTCAACTTCGTTGAGGATACTGATATTTCTCACGAAAGTACCCAGTGGTGCTAATCCAGCCGGGTCCAGGAATCCGTTGAGCGTCAGCGGAGCTGCTGGGCCGCCCAGAAAGGTCAAACCACCAGGTACGCCATTAGCTATTAGCGTACTGGCTCCCGAATCTTCAACAGCCACGCTGAAAGGACCATTTCCGTATCCATAGCTGAAATTCACACCTTGTGAGCCCTGTAACAGGAATAACAGGTCATTGATTTGACCATCGGGCTGGCTTTGAGATTCTGAACTGTGGTAATCGAACTCAAGAGTCAGGTTATTGTTAACTAACCACTCAAGATTTAACCCGAGGGAATCGTTTTCCACCTGCAATTCGTTCTCATAGGAAAGGAAATCCGCGGCACCGCCAAAAGCGTAACTTGTAAACGTGCCGTTGCTATCAAAGGTCAGGCTCTGTATCCCATGATTCGCCGGATCACCAAACACGCCTGTCTGGTAACGTCGCTCATCCAATTCATAGCGTGACAGTGTGTAGTCTACCGTAGCAGTGATCGCATCACTGGGTTTGAACTGCAACACTAGCTGTCCATTGGTACGCGTTCTTTCATTCTCTGCGACCTCGGAAATATTGGTGATGGGTCGATAGAGTGTTGAAACACCAGTAAGGTCAGCACCGTTGGAGAGCTGAGCAAAGACGCCGGCATTATTGACTGAATCGAGACGCAACCAACCATCTGTGTGGGTCGACCGCTCTGTGAAATCTCGTTCGGAATAGGAACCGTTAATCAGAATGCCAACCGTCTCGCTGAGACGAGTTGTATACAACACGCCAATTTCAGGGGTGACCGAACTGCCATCATCAACCGATGAGTCATGATTCGCCGCCACACTTAGCAAGGTAGCAGTACCGTCATCAAACTGGCTATCAAAAGGACGCGCAGTACGAATGTCCACCGTCGCTCCGATACCCCCAGTTGGCAGATCAGCGCGCGATGTTTTATAAACGTTCACACCTGAAACAGATTCCGAAGCAATCTCAGCAAAATTAAAAGCACGGCTTTGCGTTGCGCTGGAAATATTTTCTTGCTCAGGGGATGAGGCCACCGGCATTTGCCGGCCATTCAGGGTGACCAGGTTAAAACTTGGGCCAAGGCCTCGAACGGATATCTGGTTCCCTTCGTTGTTTTGACGATCAATTGAGACGCCGGTGATTCGCTGCAGAGATTCCGCCAGGTTGGCATCGGGGAATTTACCGATTTCCTCGGCGGACAACGCATCAACCACACCGTCAGAATTTCGTTTAATATCAAGTGATCGGCGCAACGATCCGCGTATTCCTTTAACAATAATTTCTTCCATATCGGTCACGGATTCGCCGTTCTGAGACTGCGCATACGCTGGGGTCACCATGCCGCACATGAGTGCTGACAACAAAGCTACTCTGAGCTTCGACAAGGTATTTTTTTGCATAACTGGTTTGCTCCTCGGTTTTCCTCCGACGTGCGGAAACAAATTGAAAGTTAGAAATAACTGTTTCTGGACTCTCTGACCACACGAATTGGGGGTTATAAAATATAAATTAATGTAATCGTTTACATATAATTATTGTAAACGATTACTTTGTCAATGGCTATTTCCCATAAATCTCTAAATTTGCCCGCTTTATCGCAAATGCATCAGCTTACCTTATTGATGTGCCAAGCGATCTTCAACTACAGAGTTGGTGGAAAATTGATAGCGCATATTTTGGTAGACGCAGATGTCGGTAATTCCCCGTGGCGTCCCACCAGGTGCGCTTCGAAAATTTGTCGAGACTCGATACCGACCATGAACTGGACGCACACGATGCCAACAATGACCATGCAATATAACCAATGTTCCCTTGCATGGCTCCAGTTCTATAGAACCCGGTAAGTCCTCCAGCGGCGTACTGGCCGGTAAAGTTCCCAGTCGATGAGAGCCTGGCACAATAACTGTCTGCCCACCTGTGTTCTCATCGATGTCCATGGTATAAACCAGTCGGTTCATGTTGAAATAACTTGGGTTTTCGGGATTGCAGTCCTGATGCCAGGCCTGCCCTTTGGTACCCTGTTTCGAGAACATCACCATGCTGTAATCGGAATACCACCCTTCCCCTAGGATTTCTGTAGTTAGCTTGTTGAGGCGCACATCTTGTTCAACCACATTAAACTCTTCAATTCCCTCATCGCCTGGAAACCATGGAATAACTTCGGTTTGAGCTTTATCCAGGAACTCTTCCTGGTGATAAAACTCTGGATCCATGCCATAGTGACTTAAGATCAGTTGATTCATTTGATCCATAAGGTCCAGATCAAAAAAATCAGGGATGACAAGATACCCCTCTTTATGAAACTGCTTTGCCAGTTGTGTGTATTGCATATTTAACCTATTATGTAAACGTATACATTTTTAAACGAAAAGGCATGTAATGCAAGTAACTTTGTTTCTGTAACAGGTCCACTTCTTTTCAATCTGCGCTATTATCTAGGCACTTTCAACAACCCCCTTTCCCAACTCAATCTTAAATATCGAAATCCAGGATTAATGCATGAGCATTCCTTCAATTAAAGATGTGGCCAAGCTCGCTGGTGTTTCAACAGCAACAGTTTCTCGAGTCATCAATTCTCCGGAACAGGTGCGCGAAGCGACGCGCTTGAAGGTTCAAGAAGCGATTCGCAACTCCGACTATTCGCCAAACACCCTTGCGCGAGATTTCCGTCGTGGCAGTACCAACATTATTATTGTGGTGGTTCCCAAGGTGGGCGATCCATTCTTCAGCGCCATTATGCGTGGTATCCGTAACGCGGCACGCACTGAGGGATACTCCATACTGATAAGAGAAGCAGCCGGCTCAGAAATGGGCCCCGATGAGATCAGTTCTCTGGTTGTAAGCCGTCAGGCAGATGGCATTATCCTTCTGGCGAGTGTGTCCCCATTTGGCACCGAGATTTTGTCGGAGAGAAGTAATCGTCGATTACCAATTGTGATTGGGTGTGAGACCATGTCTCCAGATTTATCAGACTTCCCAAGTGTTCATATTAATAATGTTTTAGCGGCCAGGGATGCGACGGATTACCTTATTTCTCAAGGACATACGAAGATTGGATTCATTTATGGAGAGAAACAATCACTACTAACCGCGGACCGTGAATTAGGTTACCGAGCGGCCATGCGCGATGCCGGCCTAGATGTAGAGGAAGGTTGGGTAGCGGAAGGAAGAATGACAATCCAGGGCGCTGAGCATGCCGCTCGACACCTTATCAATCATCAAAATCCGCCTACAGCGATCTTTTGCGCCAACGATGAAATGGCGATGGGCTGTATTCATGAACTTAAGTCCTCAGGCATTCGTGTGCCAGAGGATATATCGGTCATGGGCTTTGATGATATTCGTTATGCCGAAGTGATGGACCCACCATTAACCACTATTGCGCAACCAGCGCTTGAGATCGGTGAGCGGGTAGTTTATCGACTGGTTAAAGAAATTAATCGGAAGCCGGAAGCCGGGAAGGAATCCAAAGCCATAGCCAAACCCGAAGTCGTACCACATAAGTTGATTGTGCGCAGTTCTGTTACAAAGCACCGTCATTAGTAACTAAAATTCCCTGGTCAAACGGTCTCTCAGATCGCGTCTATCCTAAGGACCTACTTAATAAAATTCCGGATTTATGTCTGTCTATGTGAGATTTAGCTTGACGAAAAAATGTAAACGTTTACAATAAGATTCGTTTTAAGCATGTAACGATTACAAATATGGCTGTTACTTTAGGCATCGATCTTGGCACTCAGGCCACAAAAGTACTGATCTATGATTCGGATCAGCGCCAGATTCTTGCCAGTGAATCAGCTCCATTGAATTTATACCAGGATGCCAACGGCACGGCAGAGCAGCAAACTCACTGGTGGACGACCGCCATTACGGAAGCGCTGGCCAAAATCCCGACAAATATAAGACAATCCATCCAGGCCTTGGCTGTATCGGGCCAGCAACATGGCTTTGTTCCCCTCGATGAGGATGGTAATAGCCTGGCTCCAGTTAAACTGTGGTGTGACACCTCGACGGAAACGGAATGCCAGCAAATAACTGAAGCGATGGGCGGATCTGAGGCTCTGTTCTCCACCGCGGGAAACCCAATCCTCGTAGGCTACACCGCTTCCAAGGTGCTGAACTTCAGGAAAAATCATCCCAAGTCCTACGCTCGCCTACATACTATTCTGTTACCACATGACTACGTTAATTTCTGGCTAACCGGTGTCCGCTGCATGGAAGCTGGGGACGCATCCGGAACCGGTTTTATGGATGTACGATCACGCCATTGGAGCGAGGAAGTTTTACGCGTTATTGATCCAAATCAGAACCTGCAGGACTTCTTGCCTGACATTGGGGTCGACAATACATTTATAGGTGAAGTTTCTGGCGCTACAGCTGGACTGCTGGGTATTCCAGCAGGTACCCCAGTCGCGATTGGTGGCGGTGACAATATGATGGGCGCAATCGGCACCGGAAACCTCTCAAACGGGCGTACCACCATCAGCTTGGGCACATCCGGCACCGTGTATGCTCACAGTCCGGTGCCGATCATAGACAATCACGGGCATATCGCGGCGTTCTGCTCCTCAACAGGGGGTTGGCTGCCTCTGTTATGCACCATGAATTGCACGGTGACCACCTAACTGATACGAAATCTTCTTAACATCAAGCTCGGTGAATTTGACAGTTTAATCAATAGTGCCGAGTGCGGTGCCGGTGGTGTGTTGACAATGCCGTTCTTTAACGGCGAAAGAACCCCGGATCTTCCCTATGCAAAAGGCGGCATCGTTGGCCTTGATAGCCAGAATGTATCGCCTGCTAACTTACTTCGATCGGGGGTGGAAGGGGCTACCTTTGCTTTGCGGTTTGGCCTGGAAGAGCTCAATCGCCTTGAAGTGTCCACCAACGAGCTGATACTTACTGGCGGAGGAGCAAACAGCGCTGCCTGGCGCCAAATCGTCGCTGATGTCATGGGAGTGAGCGTTAATTGCATGTTGCACGATGAAGGCGCAGCATTCGGTGCAGCACTGCAGGCCCTCGCCGCGTTAGAAAGTCTAAACCTCGGTGAAGACTCGCCTCTGTTGGACCATATTGCGCTTGATCCAACGAAAAGTTGCGATCCCGACCCAGTGGCCAACGATGCCTACAACCAGTGCTACAAGTACTACCAGAATGCGGTTGAGGCGTTCTCCTCACTGTATTCCCAACCCTTCGCTAAACAGCAATAACAGTAATAACCAAGGTGCGAGATGGAAAATACAAGACCAGTTTTTATCGGTGACCAGGAATATTTTAAGGGCATTGACAAGATTGCCTACGAAGGTCCTGAGTCAGATAACCCATTGGCGTTCAAAGCCTATCAGGCTAATCGCGTTGTGGCCGGAAGGACAATGGAGGAACACTTACGCTTTGCGGTGTGTTATTGGCATACATTTTGCGCGGGTGGCGCAGACCCATTCGGCCCGGAAACTCGTATTCACCCATGGTTGGATGGCTCCGACGATATGCACATTGCTCATAAAAAGATGGATGCCGCGTTTGAATTGGTGTCTAAGTTGGATGTTCCCCACTACTGCTTTCATGATCGTGATATGGCACCGGAAGGCACAACGGTCAGCGAGTCCGAGCAGAACCTGCAGACCATGGTAGCGGCAGCCCGACAAAGACAGGAAGAAAGCGGCATCAAGTTACTGTGGGGTACAGCCAATGTGTTCAGTCACCCAAGGTATATGAACGGCGCCTCGACAAACCCAGACTTCAATGTAGTCGCCCATGCCGGCGCACAGGTTAAAGCAGCACTCGACGCTACCGTTGCGTTGGGCGGAGAAAATTATGTTTTCTGGGGTGGTAGAGAAGGCTATATCTCTTTGTTTAACACCGACACCAAACGAGAATTGGAGCATCTGGCCCGCTTTCTTGGTATGGCCAGGGATTATGGCCGTTCAATCGGGTTCAAGGGTACCTTCCTGGTAGAGCCAAAGCCCATGGAACCCACCAAACATCAATATGATTTTGACGCGCAAACGGTTATTGGATTTCTACGTCATCATGGCCTTGATGGGGACTTTAAACTGAACATTGAAGCAAATCATGCCACGCTGGCGGGACATACCTGCGCTCATGAACTGCGAATGTGCGCTGACGCCAACTTACTTGGATCAATAGACGCCAATCGTGGTGACTATCAAAACGGCTGGGATACAGATCAGTTCCCGACCGATATTTACGACGCGGCGCAGGCCATGTTGATTGTAATGCAGGCTGGAGGATTTACGACTGGTGGTCTGAATTTTGATGCGAAGCTACGTCGCGAATCGACCGACCCAGAGGACTTTTTTATTGCTCACATAGGCGGCATGGATACATACGCCCGTGGACTCTTGATTGCTGATCGATTGATTCAGGACGGCTCTCTTGAGAGCTTACGACAGAATCGTTACGCCAGTTTCAACACTGGTAGCGGCGCTGATTTTGAAAGTGGAAAACTTAGTCTTGAAAATTTACGTGATATTGCCGAAGAAGTCGGTATGCCAATACCACATTCTGGCAAACAGGAATTGGTTGAAAACATTATGAATGATGCAATGTTTCGCGGTATGAGATAGCTGTCTAAGTCATGTCTCAGTTACCCCGAGTTGTATTACTGACAGGTGCCTCTCGAGGACTGGGAGCGGCCCTCATGCAGGAATTACTGGATCGAGGCGTAAATAAAGTGTACGCAACCTGTCGACAACCAGAAAAACAGCCTCAAAAAGACCATCGCATTCAATGGCGCGCGCTTGACCTAGCCTGTGCTGATTCTATTGAATCCTTGGCGGAATCCACTAATGACGCCGAATGGTTGTTTAACAACGCCGCAATAAACCACCGCGGCCATGCACTGCAAAGTGACCAGACCCTGATCCACGAAGAGATGGCGGTTAACTGTCTGGGGCCGTTACGATTGATGCAACTTATGCGTCCACGATTGACCAGGGCTGAGCACGGACGCATCATCAACATTCTTAGTATTTGTTCGTTTGCAGGCATGCCCAGCCTGGGTGGTTACTGTGCCTCCAAAGCGGCGCTCTATTCCCTTTGCCAATCAATTGCGCCTGCACTCAATCAGGGCGGCATATCGTTGCACAATGTTTTTCCTGGCCCAATAGATACCGATATGAATGCAGATCAGGAGATTCCCAACATGGTTTCACCCGAGTCTGTTGCCACCCACATCATAGACGCGGTTCTAAATAACCAGAGCCTGATTTATCCAGACCCTCAAAGCCAGCACGATGCCAGGATATGGCTGCAGGACCCGCTGGAATTACAAAAACAATATCAACGATACTAAGATTACCCACCATGCAAAATTCTAAAGCTAGCGTTTACGCATTTTTTGTTGCCATAGGAGGATTTCTATTCGGATTCGATGCCTCGGTGATTTCTGGCGTAGTGCGGTTCGTTACCATCGAGTGGAACCTTACCCCGTGGCAAGTAGGAATGGTGGTTGCGGCGCCAACCTTTGTCGCTATACCCTCTGCCCTGCTTGGCGGAGTGATCAGTGACAAAATCGGGCGTCGAACCACCCTGATCATTCTGGCCATCACCTACATCGTATCGGCCGTGTGTTCAGCGTTCGCACCAGATTTTTGGACGCTGGTCATGGCCCGCGCACTGGGCGGATTTGCCTTTGCTTCGCTGGGGATTGCCCCGGTGTACATCGCCGAGATTTCACCGCCTGAAAAACGCGGTTTCATGGTCTCGTTCAATCAGATGAACATCGTGATTGGTTTTGCCGTGTCGTATTTTTCAAACTACTTTCTACTCAATTTGAGTCAATCCGGTGGCGAACTTGTAGCCGCACTGCATATAGACACACATGTATGGCGCTGGATGCTGGGATTGGAATTACTCCCCGCGATGTTATTTATGATGGGTGCCCTAATTGTTCCGGAAAGTCCTCGGTGGTTAGTACGGGCAGGTCGCGAGCAAGAAGCCAAAGAGGTGATGGGTCGATTGATGCCTACCTCAGAAATAGAACCAACAGTCGTGCAGATCAAGAGCACCCTGGCAGAATATAAGCCCAGCATTCGAGAGCAACTACCAGACTTACTTAGCCCGAGACTACGACTCCCAATGATGATTGGCTTGATTGTTGGCATTGCACAGCAGATCACCGGCATCAACGCCATCTACTTCTACGCACCAAGCATATTTGAACAAACAGGCGTTGGTACCAATGCGGCATTTTTCCAAACTGCCCTGCTCGGTACAACCAACGTCATATGCACTATTATCGCAATGCTGTGCATCGACCGATTGGGTCGCAAGCCCCTGCTATTGATAGGGTTAGTTGGCGTATTTATGACCATGATGGCTGCGTCCTACGGGTTTAAAACAGCCAGCTATGAACTGCCTTCGACATCCATCAGTGAGTTTTCCAAAGAAATCCAGACCGAAGTGGATTTTAGTGAGTTGACTGATCGAAAATTCAATAGCGATATCAGCTTCAAACGAGCGGCCCGAGCGGCAATCGGCGAAAATGCCTACCGTAAACATGAAAGCGAAATATTGCGTGCGGCAACCAATATTAATGCCACCCTCATCATGGTGGCTATCATCGCCTTCACTGCATCCTTCGCAATCTCGCTCGGACCAGTGATGTGGGTGTTGTTCTCGGAAATTTTTCCGAACCGGTCACGTGGGCTGTTTGGTGGTGTCGCCGGCTTTTTTAATGCTACGACTGCCTACCTGGTGACTCAGATTTTCCCATGGGAGCTGGACACCATTGGTGCCAGTAATACCTTTATGATCTTCGGTGTATTCTCAGCGATATCTTTTATCTTGATCTACTGGTTATTACCAGAGACCAAAGGGCGTTCAATGGAAGAACTTGAGCAAGAATGGGCCAGCTGGGGCGAGAAACGGGTGAAATCTCGAACCCAAAGTGATGATAAATGACTTGTTTTTGATTGATCGGAGAAACCTTCGCTATATGAGCTAAATATAATTGACATATTGACACGTACAAAAAAATCTCTAGACTATTGCGCATAATTATAAGCCACTGTTTTATTTATACTTATTTGCCGTACTGTTGAAGGGCAAGGTATCGAGAACCCTGATATACGGACACTCGAGCATTAAGAACCCGCAAAGGTGAGAGACATCATGACGTACAGAAAGCTGATCCTGGCTGCCACACTCTTGGTTTGTGTATTTAGCACTACGGCCAGGGCCGCTTTCCCCGACGATTTCTCAGGCGTAATCTGGAATGACCCCAATATTTCTGGATGGAGTCAAACGTCTAATCTCACCGTCAGCGTAGGGTCCAGGTTTACCGATTTCCAGCATTCCAAACAGGCCGTTTGGCCAAATACCGTACATAGCGTTGTCGGTCGATGCTGCAATGCCTCGGTATGGTCATTCATAAAACGTAACGGTCAATGGTATGCCACCACCTTTGAATACCTGCGCCCGAATACCCCGCGCAAGTTCACATCGGCGTTTGATGGTCTACATTTAAAACGTCGGCCTTTCTTAGATGGAAGTTTTAATTGGCGGCCTGCCAATGGTGAGGTTTATGGATTCATGGTCAGCGGCTTTGCCCGGTTTAACCTGAATGATGTGAATGCGGCAGAACGGAGTAATGTGTTCTTTTATAAATGGGGTGAAGGTCCGACCAATGCGGAAGCGGCTAAAAACTTTACCGAAGTCGCCCGCAACGGCAATGGCACACCAAATTACAATAGCACTCCGGTGGTCGAAGAACCGGAAGAACAATGCGAGAACCCAATTCCGCCCGAACCAACTGTAAACACCCATCGATACACCGGCCCGGCAACGGGCACTGTAGTACTCACCGGCGCTACCAACCAGACTTTAAATTTTTCCGACCAGGTTACGATTGATGTTAATGACGACCGGTCAATGACTTTTACTGTGGATGGAGATTCCTTTAATTCAACGGTGGCACAGAACGGCACCTTCTCCGGCACATATACCTACGACATCCTTGGTCAGTGCGAAGTTGACATTGTCGTCAACGGGGTAATCAATGGTACTTCCGCCTCGGGGACAACGAGTGGCAGCGAAACCTGCTTGATCACAGGCTTGTCGGTAACTGCAACATTTAACGCCTCTTTTAATGCCAGTTCTGCAACGGCCCCCAGTTACCTAGATCAGCGTCCGCCAGTGGTCACACCCACCCCGTGCAATGCAAAATTGGCAGTACCTGCCATCTCCATATTACTGATGGAAGATGATTAGTTTGCATTAAGCATTGCTGATTTCAGATTACTTTAATTTCGGCTGATAAAGCCCTTCGGAATTCTCCTGTTCCGAAGCAAGAATGTCATCGACAAACTGTTGAAACCCTAGAAAAAATATCGCTCTTCGTTGTTGCCAGTATTTGTGAAAGCCTGGCAAATCTTTTACAGCCGCAATCACAGCGGTAAGTGAATCGCGTATCTCATGATCCAGAGTACCTTCCTCTACCAGGTAGTGACTCTGTTCTGAAAATTCAGCATTGCTGCGTGAAAGTTCATGACAAACTGGAACCATTGTTCACGTGACAACGATTCGGGGTTTGTCATCGCGTTGAGGAAATTCGCACTGACCTGAGCACTCTGGCCCATACCCGCATACCAGGTTCTGATAGAGGCTATCGAGGAGTTGGCGGTGGCGGATCGTGTCGCCTTGGCCGAATCATTAACCTGAAAGCCAACAAAAAAACAGCGATAAAATTACCGCGACTGCGCTGACTATCTCCGCTATCAGCGCAAAATCGGATAATTTCTTATTCACTAGGGCTTGCTAGCCACACTTACTATCGCCACAACTCAGACACGTCATGCAACCATCCATCAGCACAACGGCTTTTGTGGAACACTTGGCGCACACTGTTGAGTTCTCGGGGTATTCCCCGGACTCGGCTGAATCTCCAGTGGTCTGAGCTTGTTTGGCATCCAGCTCCGCACGCTTCTTGGCCAGGAATTCCTTTTGATTGTCATCGAGCTTGTCGGTTTTAATCATGCCAATGGTTTGCATGTGGCGTTCAATCACATGACCAATTTCTGCCACGATAGACGGCATAAAAATGCCACCTGGTTTGAAGTAACCGCCCTTTGGATCGAATACAGCTTTCAGCTCTTCCACCATAAACGTGGTATCACCGCCTTTACGAAATACGGCTGAGATCAACCTGGTTAACGCCACCACCCACTGAAAGTTGTCCATGTTCTTGGAATTGATAAACACCTCAAACGGGCGACGCGCTTCATGCTCAGTGCCTTCATTCAGAATGATGTCATTAATGGTGATGTACATAGCGTGTTCAGTCACCGGGGTCTTCACTTTGTAGGTAGAACCCACCAGCATTTCCGGGCGCTGCACACTCTCATGCATGCGTACCACTTCGGCTTTCTTCTGCTGTTCAGCGCTCTCGGCCTCAGTAGCAACCCGAGCTTCCTCTACCTCTGGAGTAGCAACCTTATAGCCGGTAATAGTGCCTGTTATCTTCTTAACCATAATTAATACCTAATCTTTCTTACTCTGGCTCCTAATTATATGGAGCCTAATTTCTATTCTTTCTAAAATCCTGTCTCGTACCCTAATGCTAGGGGCTGGGCAGTTTTTCGCTAGGCTAGGCGGATTGTTGTTTTGGGCGAGGCGCGTACATTAGTACGTAACGAGCCGAAAACAATAATCCAACGACGATTAGCGGAAAACTGATCGCCCAAAGAAACTAGAACTTTCCATAATACCCTTCTTTAAGGGCATCGAATAAGTTCGCCGCCGTATGCGTCTCCCCATCATACTCCACTTCCTCATTACCCTTGAATTCCACGGTACTACCGTCGTCCAGGGTAAATTGGTAGATGGTGTTTTCCAGGTCGTCTTCTTTGACCAATACGCCCTGGAAGGCCTCTGGGTTAAAGCGGAACGTGGTGCACCCTTTCAAGCCTTTTTCATAGGCATACATGTAGATGTCTTTGAAATCTTCGTAAGGATAATCAGTAGGCACATTGGCCGTCTTGGAAATACTTGAGTCGACCCATTTCTGCGCAGCCGCCTGAATATCTACGTGCTGCTTTGGCGTAATGGAATCCGAGGTCACAAAATTAGCAGGCAATTGCGTGCTGGCGTCCTCTGAATACGGCATGGCATCAGGGTTCACCACTTCTCGATAGGCCAGCAGCTCATAAGAGAACACATCTACCTTCTCTTTGGTTTTGCGGCCTTCGCGAATCACATTTCTTGAGTAGTGATGGGCAAAGCTCGGCTCGATACCATTACTCACATTGTTCGCCATGGACAGGGAAATCGTGCCGGTTGGCGCAATTGAACTGTGATGCGTAAAACGGGCACCGGTTTTGGCCAACTCATCCACCAGGCCAGGATCAATCTCGCCAACCTGTTGCATATAACGACTGTACTTGGCGTGCAGCACGCTGCCTTTAACTGTGTCGCCCTCTTTATAACCATCCTCGGCCATTTCTGGTCGCAGGCTAAGCATCTCGGTGGTGACATCGAAGTCCGTGTCCATGATGGGTGCTGCACCTTTTTCTTTTGCCAGTTCCAGCGCCTGGTTCCAGCCGGACATCGCCATTTCGCGCGCGACTTTCTCAGTAAACTCAACCGAACCTTCATCACCATAGGTCATGCCGAGCATGGTGACGGTGGAACCCAGGCCTAAAAAGCCCATACCATGACGTCGTTTGTATTCAATCTCGCTGCGTTGCCCATCGAGTGGCAAGCCATTGATCTCAACCACATTGTCGAGCATACGAGTGAATACGGCCACAACTTCACGATACTTGTCCCAGTCGAAAGAGGCTTCTTCGGTAAATGGATCAACCACAAACTTGGTCAGATTTACCGAGCCCAACAAGCAACTGCCATAAGGCGGCAGCGGTTGCTCACCACACGGGTTGGTGGCGCGGATGTTTTCGTCGAACCAGTTATTGTTCTTGGTATTAACTTCGTCGATCAGGATAAACCCTGGCTCAGCGAAATCATACGTTGAAGCCATGATCATATTCCACAGATTGTTCGCTGGAATCGTGTTGAATATCTTGCAGGCAGTCAGGCCTTGATCATTCTTTATATAGCCTTCTTCAACCGGGAAGCGGCGCCAGACAATCTTTTCTGAAGTGTAAACATCTAGTTTGTCTTCACGGGCTTCCTTCTCACTGATCGGAAAGCTCAAGTGCCAGTCGGCATCATTTTTTACGGCCTCGATAAACTCAGTGGTAATCAGCAATGACAGGTTGAATTGCCGCAATCGGCCATCTTCGCGTTTGGCGCGGATGAACTCCATCACGTCGGGGTGGCTCACATCAAAGGTTGCCATTTGCGCACCACGACGTCCGCCCGCACTGGAAACGGTGAAACACATCTTGTCGAAAATATCCATAAACGACAGCGGACCAGAGGTATATGCCCCGGCGCCTGAGACATAGGCTCCTTTGGGTCGCAGTGTAGAGAACTCATAACCGATACCACAACCTGCTTTTAAGGTCATACCTGCTTCATGGTTCTTATTCAGAATGTCATTCATAGAGTCGGAGATGGTACCCGACACTGTGCAGTTAATTGTTGACGTCGCTGGCTTATACGCCTGGGCGCCAGCATTGGAAATAATTCGCCCTGCTGGCAATGCACCGTTATCCAGAGCCCAAACAAACCGTCCGTACCAGTGCTCGCGCAATTGCTCTGTTTGCTCTACGCCTGACAGTGCGCTGGCAACGCGCTCATACGTATCTTGCGTGGTTTCATCAACAGGATTGCCTGACTTATCCTGTAAGCGATATTTCTTATCCCAGATATCAGCGGAAGTGGATTGCAGTGGCATCTTCCTAAGTTGCTCTTCGCCCCCTTTCTTCGCCTTTGGTAGTACTTTAGCGTCGGCTTGCATGTCTTCTGCAGCTTTACCCATTATGTTTGTCCTCGACCTGTGTGGCCTATGCTGTGGTTGAACTTTTTTTCTGTTTAGCTTTCTAGCTTTCTAGCTATTTAGCTAACTGACCCAATAGCTAATCATCTGGTTTGCTATCGAGCTACTTTCTTTGGCTTGCTATGGCTTTCTATGGCTTGAGTGCTCATAGTGCTTTTATTGCTCTTATTTGAATCTTGTAATTTTTATCTGTGTCCGAATAGCCCGGTTTCTACTCTCGATTTGCTCTCTATTCAAATTTATCAATTCGAACTGTCAAGTCGATCTATTAATAGAAATCAGCTGCGGTACCCCCTAACAATATTTTGTTCAGTAAGCCGGCTAAATCGGCTTCGTATTAATAAATGCCCCCTACCCTGAAGCATTCTGTTTAACCCAATCAACTGTGCTCTTTGTATTAGAACGTTCGATACCGAACGTTGACAGCACGCCCATTTGGAGCGCTATCTGTACCCACCCAGATCACACTTGCCATTTTGGTTTCGGGCCTACACGGCAAAACCTTGCTCCTTATTCTTGCAAACCGCTAACTTCTAACCGCTAAAGTTCTATGCGACTGTATGCGTGAAACTCACTAATAAAGCCGCTTGGTCTGACACCCGGAAAATCACTCGTCTTCAAGACCGCAAGCAATGCTGAATCACGCGGCCCAGCTCGGTTTTATTTTAGCTTCACCAAGCAAAATATTGGTGCTGCAAACACTTGTTGAAAATTCTGCCTGACCACATACGATATGAATTGCAAAATCATTTAAATAGCAGTGTATTCAACGACTTATCCCGAATTTCTCGAAAAACGCTCAATTTCACAAAAACACTACATATTGTGGTTGAGATCGGAGCAGACCCAAAGATAATGGGTCTCAAGTTAAATGGCAAGCACTTTATAATTTATTTTCAAAGAAAGTTAAACTCGCCATTTTTGAACTGTTTTCACCATGAAATTTAGGCTATTTTTTCAGCAATCTCATCCCGTCTGATAGAAAATTAACGATGCCTTACAGTGCACTTGGCATAACCCATTTTGCCGGGAAAAATGATACACTCTGGCCTACGGGTATACGGCAGTTCGAACATGTCTGGGTTAATCAACAATTATTAACGTGTTTGAAAAGCGAGGTTTTGTGAGAATGGGGGCGCGAACTAACAGCGTATTGGTATGCAGAGCATAGTACGTAGCAGGAGCCGGAGCAGGCAAACAAATCATAGCGGCGTTTTTCTGACGCTGTACATTGGCGCAGCACTTCTGATCAGCTTGATCAGTCATTCGGTGTTGGCGCAAACCGAATTCGATATCCTCAGCACAGACGCTGATATTGAAACCCAGTACCGAGAGGAGCTGGATAAGTGGATGCTACGCGCCTATGAAGGCGATCGTGATGCACAGTTTAAAGTTGGCGTGCTATTTACCAATGACCAATTCGACAAGCCTGATTACGAACAGGCGGTTTACTGGTATAAACAAGCCGCGCGACAGGGCCATGTCCTGGCCCAATACAATCTCGGTCATCAATATTTGACTGGTGTGGGTGTAATTAAGAACAACAAAACCGCTATGCAATGGTGGCTGGAAGCCGCCAAACAGGACCATGCCCTGGCCCAGTTCAATATTGGTCGAGCCTACTACCTGGGAATCGGGCTGAATGAGGACCACGAAAAGTCCAAATACTGGTTCGAACGCGCAGCGCAAAACCAGGAACCCAAATCAATCGAAATTCTCAAGCAACTCGGCTGGTATGACGACGAAGCCATTGCATCTCGCTCACCAGCGGTTGATACCAGCAGTTCTAACCCGGGCACAGAAGCAGAGCCAAGCTCAATCTCTGAATCGGACCCAGGCATAGTCGCACAATCCGAGCAGGCGGAACCGGAACCCGCCGAGCGACCCGAAAACGGCGCGTTAATGGAGGAATTAAGTGATGACGATAGACCTGAAGAAACCCTGGCTTCCAGAATTACGCCACTGGAGGAAGATCAGAGCCAAGCAGTGGTAGTCTCGTCAACAGATTCACCCGGCGATAACGCAGCAATCGAGAGCGATCAACCGGCCGCGGCCCCCGAAGACAACGCGCCAGTGGACAACGATATCGTGGCTGTCCCATTAACGGATGACGCTGGAGTTACAGAGGAAATTCCTGAATTGACACCTGAACCCGCTCAGCTAAAACCGCGAAAAACGCCGGTTGCCCTCTACACGAACCCAAAAGTGCGTAGTGTTTTGATTGCAATCGTCGATGATCGTGACACCCTAAGCATTAACGACGAAGGTACCGACTGGTCTACTGTAGAAAGTTCAACAGGTTTTCCAGTATGGATGCATGGTGATTTTTTACGCGTTCGAGGCGAGCAAGGCACGGTAACCGGGCAAGCGGTTAACGCCCGCTCCGTTCCGATAGTCACCAATGGCACGGTGGTTGGAAAACTTAACAAAGGCGAAACCGTCACAATCCTGGATAAGCGCAAAGAGTGGTATCGAATCGTTTCCCCGGTGAGATTCAAAGCGTGGGTAAAAACCGAAGACTTTCATCGCTATGATGACCCAATGGTTTTAGCGAGCACCGACGACAGCAAGTGGAGTAACGCGCAACAGCGCAATTCGGCCAACCAGGAATCGACTGTTACTACTGACCTAACGGTGAGCATCGATAGTCCGCAGGCAGCAGAGAATACGGTGGCCGCAGAACCAGCTTCGAGCAGTTCTGTCGGTTCTATTAGTTCGACCATCCGTAATGGTAATCGCCCAATAAACGACAATGAATGGCTGTTTAGCCAACCAGCAGACAGCTATACTCTGCAACTAGCCAGCTTTGATGATCCACAGAAGATCGCTGAATTTGTCTCGCGCAATAAGTTTGTCAACAACCCTGACTTGCATCGATTTACCGCTAAGGGCAAGGGCAAAGACATTGAGTGGACATACTTTTTGTATGGTTCATATGAAGAGAAGCAAATGGCTGAAAACTCCAAACTGGAGATAAACCAAAAATTGGCTTGGATTAGAACGTTTGGTCGACTGCAGCAAAATCGCTGCGTAGCCTGGAAAACGCAGTTACCAACGCCAAAAGAGCTGAACAAATATTGCACCCAATGAGTAAGCGTAATAACGTCATTTCACCCTTCCCGGTAGAACACGACCATAGCCATTGTCAAAAACAGGCGTTGGAGAACGCCATTGAACAATGCGCCAAACAGGGTCTGAAACTGACCAAGATCAGACAGCAGGTGCTGGAAATCATCTGGAGCAGTCATCACCCGATTGGTGCTTATGATGTGCTGCAGCAACTTCAGGAAAGTGGCCATAAGCCCGCCCCGCCGACCGCGTACCGGGCCCTGGATTTTTTAGTATCTGCGCAGTTGATCCACCGTATTGAATCGCTGAATTCCTTTATCGGCTGCCCATCGCCGGGTTCCAGCCACCAGTGTCAGTTCTATATATGCCGGGAATGTGGGCATATTGCTGAAGTCAATAACGTTGATGTCGCCACCGCCATCTCTGAAGGAGCCGAGCAACTTGGTTTTGAATCACAGCAGCCGGTGATCGAAGTACATGGTGTATGCCGTGATTGTCAGTAAACCCTGACCCTCAGGCAGAACATCAGGATTTCTTGTTATCCAGCGACCTCAGGTACGCCAGTTTCTCGCTGATTTTTATTTCCAGGCCACGCTCCACCGGTTCATAGAACCGTTGCCCTTCAAGTTCGGGAGGAAGATAAGTCTCGCCCGCCGCATAACCCTCTGACTCGTTATGTGCGTATCGATAATCCTTGCCATAATCCAGTTCCTTCATCAGTGAGGTAGGCGCATTTCGCAAGTGCATGGGCACTTCCAGCGAGCCAGTGTCCTTAATAATCGACATTGCCTGCTTAAACGCCGCATAGGTGGCGTTGCTCTTGGCTGCTATGGCAAGGTAAATCACCGCCTGAGCCAGGCCCAACTCACCCTCGGGGCTACCTAGCCTTTGCTGAGTTTCCCAGGCATCAAGAGTAAGGCGTAAAGCCCTGGGGTCAGCATTGCCAATGTCCTCTGAAGCGATTCGCACCAATCTGCGCGCAATGTAAAGCGGGTCACAGCCCCCGTCGAGCATGCGGCACAGCCAATATAAGGATGCATCAGGGTCTGAGCCTCGCACGGATTTGTGCAGGGCTGAGATCTGGTCATAGAATGCTTCTCCAACCTTGTCGAATCGGCGGGTTGCGCCCCCGGCAAGAATCTCGGCGATCATCTCCCCGGTTATCTGTCCTTGGTCGGCCAGGTCAGCAGCAATCTCCAAAAACGTCAGTGCTCGTCGTGCATCGCCATCCACTGCGGCAGCAAGCAGCGCCCTGTCTTCAGCGTTCATCGATAATCCCCGTTCGCCAAGTCCAAGCTCAGTATCGTGCAAGGCTCGATCTATCAGGGACTCAATTTCGGAAGCCTGCAGCGACTTCAACACATAAACACGTACCCGCGACAGCAGCGCATTATTGAGTTCAAATGAGGGGTTTTCTGTGGTCGCCCCAATAAACAATATGGTGCCGTTTTCTATGTGAGGCAAAAACGCATCTTGTTGCGCCTTGTTAAATCGATGCACCTCATCGACGAATAAGACCGTGTTGCCCAGGCCGGACTGCTTACGCATTGAGGCTACCTCTACCGCTGCGCGAATGTCCTTGACGCCGGAGAGCACCGCCGAGAGCGACACAAATTCTGCCTCGCTTTGGTTTGCTAGCAATTTTGCCAGAGTTGTTTTGCCAGTTCCCGGTGGCCCCCAAAACACCATGGAGTGAAGCTTTCCCGAATCGATAGCGACACGCAGGGGTTTGTTATCGCCGAGCAAGTGATCTTGCCCCAGTACATGCTGCAGCTCGGTTGGCCGCATGCGGTCGGCCAGCGGTTGATAGAGTTGGGTCACAATCGCTCCTTGATTGAGGTTTGCCCTAGTGGAGAGTGGCTAACCGTCGATTTCGCGCTCTGAAATGATGTACCACTGTTCAGTCTGTTTTCTGAGAACCAATTCTTTGCGAGTATCTTCCCAAAAGTTGTTCGAAACATAGCGCTGATTAAAAGTAACGGTTGACCTGGTGTCATTATCCGCAAACTCTACCTTAAATTCAGATAAAACCAAGACGATATTTTTTTCTGGCACCACACGCGCTTGTCGTTGAGAACGCCATACTGCGTAAGGTATTGAATTAGCTGGCACAAAATCTCTGCTGTAATTCTCCAGGTAGGTTTCTGCATCACCAGCTTGCCAGGCTTTGCGCCACTGTTCAACGCGGTAACTTATTTCTGTGCGCAGTAGCGCCTGCATTTCGGCCGGGGTGTCGCGGGTATGTGCCGCCAGGGCAGTCTGCTTTTGCTCAGCGAGCCGCGTCACATTGTCTGAATTGGCTTTTGCCACTTGTAGGCGCTGCTCCAGCTCAAGCTTGGTCATCGGTACGTTGACTGGCGCCTGCCTGGTTGCCGAACCCTCAGCACCGTCTGCGATCTGCACCGAAGGTTGAAGGTTTTCTGGAGAGATCGCCCCAGCGGCAGCTTTTTCTGAGGCAGTGGTTGCTTGGGGTTGGATGCTTGGTTCTATTGCAATATCACCCACTGAACGATTGGATATCCTGGCAACTACAAGTAGCGCTATCACGCCCACAAGAATTATCCAGCTCCAGATACGACGTTTGTCGGCCGTAAACGGCTCGGCACTCCAAAACCGATGATAACAACGCAAACACCGATAAGGACGTCGTGGAAGAAATCGAATAACCAGGCTGTCCAGACCTTTAGCCCGCGACTTGGCTATTTTGTCTGCGCCACATTTCGTGCATTGATTGATCGGTTTACTGGGGCCGCCGCCATGGCCACCACCGTCGTTGGAGTTTTGAGGATTATCATTTGACGCGTTCGACCGATTCCCGGCGTCCTTATGGACCCCGCTGTCTGTTGCGTCTCCTTCGCGATTCGCCTTATGCACGTCGTGCACCGGCCGCGCAAGCTCCGGTGCTATAAAGCTGATTTCAGATAACTCGAGACTTTCGGCTCGGCTAACACTGTTTGACACGGTCTTTACCTTTTCGGTTAAACCCTATCCCCCCACTATGCCCAGGATTTTTTATTGTTTTAATCAGATCCTGATTACCCTGTCTGATTAGCTCATTCTACTTGGTCCAGATTTCTGACTAAGGAAATCGAACGCTAGTGTAATTCACCTTGCTTCAACGTTTTGTGGAGATTCCGAGAGGAATCTGTCGAGTTTCCAACGCGCCCACCAGTCAAATCACCAAAATTCGCCCGGCTACTCGTCGGTAACACAGCCCATTGAAGCGTTTTTTACATTTTTAATGTACTTATGAAGTGTACCACGTTTTGCTTTTATTTCAGGTGCTTGCCACGCTTTGCGGCGTTCTTCCAGAGCCTCATCAGAAATATCAATTTCGATTCGGTTATTGACCGCATCCAGACTAATCGTGTCGCCGTTCTCCACCAAGGCGATCGCACCACCTTCTTGCGCTTCCGGTACAACATGACCCACAATGAACCCATGTGAACCGCCAGAAAATCTACCATCGGTGATCATCGCCACATGCTCGCCCAGTCCAGCACCCATGATTGCCGAGGTAGGCTTGAGCATTTCCGGCATGCCTGGACCACCTTTTGGTCCCTCGTAGCGAATGATGATGACATCGCCTTTTTCGATTTTGCCTTCTTCGAGTTGACGAATCATATCGTTCTCACCATCGAATACCTTGGCCGGGCCGACAAACTTCTCACCTTCTTTGCCAGTGACTTTCGCGACGGAGCCACCTGGCGCCAGGTTACCTTTAAGTATTTGAATATGACCCGTCTCTTTGATCGGGTCTGACATCGGTTGGATGATGTCCTGACCCTCTTTCAAACCCGGCAAATCAGCCAGATTTTCCGCCAGAGTTTTACCAGTAACGGTCATACAACTGCCATCCATCAGCCCTTCGTCGAGGAGAAACTTCATAACAGCGGGCGTACCACCAATATTGTGCAAATCCTGCATGACGTACTGACCGCTGGGCTTAAGATCGGCGAGAAAAGGAATGCGATCACTCACAGCCTGGAAATCATCGATAGTGAGATCGATATCCAACGCTCTTGCCATAGCGATCAGATGCAGTACCGCATTCGTCGAACCACCAAGTGCCGTGATCACGACCATGGCATTCTCAAAAGCAGCGCGAGTCATAATGTCGCGGGGTTTCAAATCAATCTCCAGCAGGTGCTTGAGTGCCGCACCCACGCGATGACACTCTTCTACCTTTTCCGGGTCAACCGCAGGCGCCGAAGCACTGTAAGGCAGACTCATGCCCAATGCCTCAATCGCACTGGCCATGGTATTCGCCGTGTACATACCGCCGCATGCGCCAGCTCCCGGGCAGGACTTCTCTACGATTTGTTGCCGGTCCTCATCGGTAATCGTCTCTACGAGGAATTGACCATAGGCCTGGAAGGCTGAAATGATGTCCAGCTTTTCACCCTTGTGCAGGCCTGGCTTGATCGACCCACCGTACACCATGATTGCCGGACGATTCAGACGCGCCATCGCCATCACACAACCGGGCATATTCTTGTCACAACCTGGAATGGCGACCAGCCCATCATAAAACTGTGCTGCCACCACGGTCTCAATCGAATCCGCGATAATATCGCGCGATTGCAGGGAATACGCCATACCACTAGTGCCATTGGTGGTGCCATCACTAACACCAATGGTATTGAAACGCATGCCAATCAAACCTGCCTCTACCACGCCGGTTTTTACCTCTGCCGCCAGGTCGTTCAGATGCATATTACAGGTATTCCCTTCCCACCAAACGCTGGCGATACCAATCTGCGCCTTGTCCATATCTTCACGAGTCAGCCCGGTGCCATATAACATGGCTTGGCCTGCACCCTGGGACTTGGGTTGGGTTATCGTTGAACTGTGTTTATTAAGCTTGGTTTCAGACATGCGGATTACTATCGTTTGCGTGATCGCCACGCAGATATGACAAACAAGGGGTGCAATTTTACACGCGCGACAAGTTCAACTAAAGCGCTTATTCGCACTGGTGGCGGTGGTTTCAGGCCTTATTAAGCACCGCATGCGAAGCAGGCCACTGCTAATCGAAAATACTCTCTAACAGTTTCTCGGCAAGTTCATCCCTGAGTTTCTCCTTTTCCGTGCGCGTATCTTGCTCCTGGCTTTGCAGGCCATCCTGGTCAGAAACAGGCGGTTCCGTCGCTGACTCAGCTTCCGCAGTACCATCCGGCACACCATAGGGTTGATAAGGCTCTTCTACTGGCGTCTCTCGCGATGGAGGGCTATTTGATTCCGGCACCCGATTGGGATCAGCATAAACGTCGGGTACTGGCCCAGACTCGCTCGCGTCGGTGTAATCTGAACTTTGCTGCGAGTTCGTTTGCTCGTTGGAGTTTACAGGTTCCTCAGTTCCGGGCCCGGGACCCTCTTGATCTTGATCTCTCTTGTTCTTCTTGGTGACTTCGTTGATCAAGATTTGCTTCAACAAGTCCTTAGTGGACAAATCACCAGCACCTTCGATGCCAAATTTCTCCTCAACAAATTCTGCTTTCTTTTCTTCAACCTCACGCGCCAACAAGCCCTTGTAGAGCGCTTTCATGTCCAGCGAATAGCTTGGCGCCAATAATGAACCACTCAAGCGAATAGGAATCGTCAGGCCTTTCAGTTTTTCCAACGCCTCGCCACCCTGGCCACTTGTGGTGTTAACAATTGAGACGTTCAGCAGGTAATCAATCTGCTCCCCGGCGAGATCAAAGTCACCAGACCCACTTACCCTGAACAGAGGTGCTTTCAAACTGAAATCATCATTCGTAAGACGATTATCTTTTAGATGAAACGTGCCCAGCAGTTCAGCAAAGCGGGTTTCATCAGACTCAGCACCCTGCCCTGACTCGGCATTTGGCTCGCTTGTCGCCGCGCCCTCTTCTCCACCATTGGCGATCTTTGGCTCTGTGGGGTTCTGCGCATCCCCTTCATCCTTGCCACGAAAGCTCTGGTAGGCTTCATAGCCACGGTCCAGCATGGCCTTTATGTCGACACCCTTGATGGCACCATTTTTTGCCAACAACTTGATCGTGCCTTCGTTCTTCTGCACTCCATCCAATTCGGTCACCACGAGATCAAGGCCCAGCGAGCCTATTCCCGACAATTGATCGGATACATCGGCAGCAGTTAGAAACTTTGCCAGGCTCACCAGGTCTATCTCGTTCTGAACAGTCAGTTTCGCTTGTTCACCACTTTGGCTGAACGCCATCTGCCCTCCCAGTGAGCCATCATACAACTGGGCTTTTGGGGTAATCGTCAGGTTGCCTGGGCTGGAAACTACTGCCACATCGATGTCATTTAGCTCCAGACCACCAGACACCAGTCGTTGTGCTTTGAAACCACCATTGGCATTGACATCCTTTAACAGTGCCATTGGCACAGCGAGGGCCTCAGCGCCGCTCACCGTGGTTTCGGGATCACCCGTCGTTTCTTCATCAACGGGCAAGTAGGCATCCAGGTCCAGCTGATCCAACGCTAAATCAAATTCCAGTTGCGGATTGTCAAAATCCTTTGCTGAAAATGAACCACGGAGAGTACTTTCATCCAGCTGCAGAGCCAGGTCAGACAAGTTCAGCGCGACGCTGCTTGCGCTAAATTGTGTCTGCGCACTTACCTCCTGCAGGACTGTCTCGTCCGCAGGCTGATAATCGATCTCCAATTGCTTGAGCAATGTTGCCAGGTTAAACGGTTGCACCGTCAGCTTACCTGCCGCAGTGGGATTATCGACGAATTCAGAGACAGTTAATGCGGAGAACGACATTGCCAGATCCTCGCTATTTATTCGCGCGTTGCCCAGATCAGCAAATTGCTGCTCCAGGTTTGCCTGGATTGAGGGCAAGCCAAGCTGCAAGTCTCTGTCACCGATTTTCCCATTCGCAATCAAATCGCGCGCCGTAAAGTGTGCAGTCCGCGTGTTAAACGACAAGTTGGGCATACTGCCAGCGAGGGATACCGTTGGCACATCGGCGAGCCGCGCTTCAACCTGCAAGACGACGTTTTCGCCGGACGAAACGCCGGTATTCAGGTCGTGGGTCAATGATTCCAACGTTATGTTGAAATCCGCTGGTTCGGGCACCGCCTCACCACTTTCAGTTACGCTGGCAGTGTCGCTGGCCAAATCAAGTTTGCCGCCAAGCTCAATGCCAAGAGCGGTGACGCCCTGCACCTGGTCGAGGATGAAATCTGCCATGTTTATGGTCAGGTCTTGCTGCCCCTGGCGCAGCACAATTTCCATGCCCTGAGCCATCAGCTCCAGGGTATTTGTATCAATTCGCGCCGCGCCGTCCAATTGGAACTGGGTGTCATCGGCTCTGGCCTCATCGCGAATCACCCCACTGGCCTGCAATTCGGCCAACTCAGTTCCGATCAAATTACCAGTATTCAACTGAAAATTTGCCACCTCGATGCGCTGGCCTTCACTGCGGTCATCCCAAACCAATCTTCCATCGGTGAGCTCCACACCCTGGATCAGCAAGGCGACCGCTGTACTGGCGTCCTCGGTAGCAGCGGATGAATCTGGTGCTGAATCGTTCAACCCACTAAAACTGTTAGTGCCAGATTTAAGGGTGACCAGCTCAAGCTCTGGCCTTTCGAGCACCACCGTATCAATTTCTAACTGTTTGCTGAACAGTGGTAACAGCCTTACCCGTAGTTGCGCCGATTGGACTGAGAGCATCTTGCCGCCAATCTCGGCTGGTTGCGACAAACTCAGCTGTTGGGTGCGAATACCCAACCAGGGAAATACCGAGATTGATAAATCACCGTTGAGAGCCAGATCTCGACCGGTTTCCTGCTTCACAACCCGGGCAATGTTGTCCCGATAGTCGTTCGGATCTACCACGCGCGGCACGATGAGCGCCGCCAGTGCGATCAACAATATGCTGGTAAGTAAAAATCCAGCGAGCCATTTAAACAAGGTAATCATGGTAAATACAAACTATTTCATTGATCGCAGTATAGATGGCTTAGATGAACCAAAAATTAACAAATAAGGTGTCCACAGGCCAAATTTGCAGACTATTTTTCGTCGTTTGGAGTTTAGACCTTATTCAGACCGGATAACACCAATGATCGCTTTCTCGAGCGTCATCAAGACAGTAGAATGCCCGCATGATTCAATTTGATTCACTCTCCATTCGACGTGGCGAGACCATGTTGTTTGATCAGGCCACCTTCCAGATCCATCCGGGTCAAAAGGTAGGACTGACGGGCGCCAATGGCTGCGGTAAATCCAGCCTATTCGCTGTTCTTCGAAATGAACTGGTGATCGACAAGGGTGATGTCAGGATACCCCGAGATTGGGTGCTCGCCCATGTTGCTCAGGAAGCGCCAGCAAACCAGCGAACGGCGATTGATCATGTACTCGATGGGGATGCGGAATGGCGCGACCTGGATGAGAAAATTCAGCAACCAGATCATCCTCGATACCTGCAGTTTCATGCTCGGTATGAGGAAATAGGTGGTTATTCGGCCCGTAGTCGAGCGGCACAATTGCTGGATGGCCTGGGCTTCAAACCGGAGGACATTGAAAGGCCTACCAAGGAGTTCTCGGGTGGTTGGCGGGTTCGATTAAATGTTGCCAAGGCATTGATGTGTCGGTCAGACCTGCTGTTGCTGGACGAGCCAACTAACCACCTCGACCTGGATGCGGTGTTGTGGCTGGAAAGATGGTTAAAGAGTTACCAGGGCACATTAATCCTGATTGCGCATGATCGTGATTTTCTCGATCAGCTAACCACCCATACCCTGCACATCGAGGCTCAGCAAGCGCGGTTGTACAAGGGCAACTATTCAGCGTTTGAGAAAATTCGCGCGGAGCAACTGGCCAATCAGCAAGCCCAATTTGACAAACAACAGCGAGAGGTGGCGCATATGCAAGACTTTGTGCGCCGATTTCGCGCTAAAGCGACCAAGGCCAAACAAGCACAAAGCCGTTTAAAGGCGTTGGAAAAAATGGAACGGATCGCCCCGGCGCATGTTGATTCACCGTTCAGTTTCGCAATTCCCGATCCAGAGAAAAACCCCAGCCCGCTATTAAGTCTGCATGATGCGGCGATTGGCTATGGTGGTGAGCATGTTGTTGAAGGCATTGAGTTTGCCATGACTCCGGGAGATCGCATTGGCCTGATTGGCCCCAATGGCGCGGGCAAATCAACCTTGATCAAGATGCTGGCAGGTGAATTGAAATTAGCAGCAGGCAATTACCATTCCTCGAAAGAAATAAACATCGGCTATTTCGCCCAACATCAGATTGAGCAATTACAGATGGAACATAGCCCGATGGAACACATGAAAATCCTGGATAAGGAAATTAATGGCGGCGTCGCAACCGAGAATCAGATGCGCCGCTACCTCGGGAGTTTTGGCTTTTCCGGCAACAAGGCGACTAGCAAGGTAGCGCCTTTTTCAGGGGGTGAAAAATCTCGCCTGGCACTGGCATTGATCTGCTACCAAAGACCGAATCTACTGTTACTCGACGAGCCGACCAACCACCTGGATATAGAGATGCGACAAGCGCTGGCGGTCGCGTTACAGGAGTACAGCGGCGCGGTGGTACTCGTATCGCATGACCGACATTTACTCAAAGTGAATTCGGACAAATTGATCCTGGTAGCAAATGGCCACGCAACGGAGTTTAAGGGCAGTGTCGACGATTACCCTAAATGGCTGATTGAACATAACCGGGGCGGCGAAATGAGTTTTGACGGGCAGCCAGATGAGCCATCAACGTCGAAACCAGATGATACGGCGAGCCATTCAGCTAGCCATACGGCGAGCAGTAAGAAGGAGCAACGAAGGCTAGAGGCGGAGCGACGACAGCAGTTACAACCCCTGACCAATAAAATCAAACGCGCCGAGCGAGTCATGGAAAAACTCTCCGCAGAAAAACAGGCGGTGGAAGAAAAACTGGCTGACAATAACTTGTACAACGACGAAAATAAGGATCGCCTGCGACAACTACTAACTGATCAAGCATATATCCAAAAAGAGCTGGATGCCGCCGAGGCCCAGTGGTTAGACGCAAGCGAAGCATACGAGGCAGCAAAATGACGAATCAACAACACCTGGTGTTCGGCACCGGCCTGATCGGGGGCTACCTGGCGGGCACCCTGATCGCCCAAGGTTTTGCCACCCATTTATTGGGCCGCGCCAAATCCCGAAACGATATGGCTTCGGGTCTGACCATTGGCGACTACCTTGGCAATGAAGCAAGTGTTCCCGCGCCCATCTTTATTGATGCCAATGAATCGTCAAACTTTGAGTACGATGTGATCTGGTTAACAGTCAAATGCACTGCAATCGAATCCGCACTCGAAACCCTGGGCAAGTTGGTCACGCCGCAGACCACCATTATCTGTTGCCAGAATGGCCTGGGTAGCGACGAACCACTGAGAGCCACCTTCCCCAACAACCCAATTTTGACTGCGGTGGTCGGCTACAACGTGGCCGAACCCGGCCCCGGGCACCTGCACCGCTCTACTGAAGGCAAGTTGGTCATTGAGTCAACCGAATTGGTTGATAGCATAGTTGCACAATTGAATTGCGACTTGTTGCCTACCGTGAGCAGCTCCGAGATACTTGCCGAACAGTGGGCCAAGTTGCAATTAAATCTCGCCAACCCGGTGAATGCTCTGGCGGATGTGCCTACCAAACAGATGACTGAGACCGCCGGTTATCGAAAAATCATCGCAGCCCTGATGGCAGAGTTGCTGATGGTGACCAAGGCCATGAACTTATCACTGCCAAATGTCACTGCCCTACCCGGAACCTGGTTACCTACTTTGCTACGCACCCCAGACTGGTTGTATAAAAAGATTGCCCAAAAAACCCTGGCCATTGATCCCACAGCTCGGGTTTCTATGTGGTGGGATCTGCAGGGCAAGCGCAGAACCGAGGTAGACTTTCTCAATGGCGCGGTGGTTGCGCATGGACGGGCACTCGGATTAGTTTGTCCGGTAAACGAAAAGATAGTGAATTTGATCCACGAAGTTGAGGCAGGCAAACGCGAGATCGGATTAAGCCCGGAACAAATGGCTGAACTACTGGGCCTGTAGCAACCGCCTGTCATGACGCAGCAATCCTCGCAAATTGCCATTATCGGTGTCGGCAGCGTTGGCATTGCCTTGGGGTGGTTGTTTGAGCAAGCCGGCCATACGGTGCGTCTGGGGTCACGCAATCCGTCGCATGCGCACAATCAACTCGCCCAGCTACTGCAGGATCTGGGATTGCCAGATAATCTCTCTGCTTCAATAAGCTTGCCAGATGAAGCTGTGGTGGGTGCCGACCTCACATTATTGACCGTCACCGATTACTCAATCTCGGCCACCTGCGAGCAGTTGGCACCTGGCATTAAGCCAGGGAGTGTGGTTGCCCACTGTTCAGGCGCTCTGGATAGTGAGACCCTAGCCACGATCAGCGAAGGAAAATTCAAGGTCTGTTCGCTGCACCCGTTAAACACATTTCCAAACCCGGCTGCCGCCCTGACCCTGGTTGCCGACTCGCAACACCAAACCTGTCTCTATAGCGAAGGTGACCAGGCTGCGCTTGATTTTTGTTTGCCACTATTTGCAGATGTTGGGTTCCAGGCCGTACAGATTCAGCGAGAGGCGAAGCCGCTGTATCATGCGGCCTGCGTTTTCGCCTGCAATTATCTCACTGTGCTGATGAATCTCAGCATGGAAACTGCAAAGGCTGCACAAATCGACGGCAAACAGTTCTGGCAAAGTTTGCAGCCCTTGGTGCAGTCAACATTGCATAATTTCGCGCAACAGGGTGCCGCAGAGTCCTTAAGCGGCCCGATTGCCCGTGGCGATACGGAGACAGTTAGAAATCATCTACAGAAACTGGCTGCCAACTCTCCGGACCGTCAGTCGGCCTATGCAGAACTGGGCCGACGAGCAGTCCAACTGGCCCGAGAACGGGGTGAACTCAGTGAATCGGACCTGGATGGCCTTGAAGATGCTTTAGCAGGCTCTATACCGGACTCTAATGACCCTTGATTTCTGCGGCCAAAAAACATGACCTTCAAGGTTCAATTCTGTTTCTGATTTGACATAGAATAGAGCGCTGAACATATCCGAATTGTAGCCAGATCCGAAAACCCATTTCGGGGCTGGCAACATCCCCACATTTAACCCAGCAAAATTAACCAGGAGTATCGTATGTCCTTACGAATCAATGACCAGGCCCCTAACTTTAACGCCACCACCACCCAGGGTGAGATCAACTTTCATGACTGGATTGGTGACAGTTGGGCGGTCCTGTTCTCTCATCCTAAAGATTTCACCCCGGTGTGTACCACCGAACTCGGCTACGTTGCCGGTGTTGAAGACGAGTTCGCCGCACGTAACACCAAGGTTATTGGTTTGAGTATCGACCCGATTGATGACCACGGCGAGTGGGCTAAAGACATCGAAGAAACCCAGGGCCATCCGGTAAAGTTTCCCATCATTGGTGATACCGACTTGAGCATAGCCAAGGCCTACTCTATGTTCCCAGCTGATGAAACCGGTAGCGCTGAAGGCCGCACAGCTCTGACTAATGCGACTGTCCGTTCAGTATTTATCATTGGTCCGGACAAAAACATCAAACTCATGATGACCTACCCAATGACTACGGGTCGTAACTTCAATGAAATCCTGCGCGTGATTGACTCCATGCAATTAACCGCTCAGCACAAGGTTGCCACACCGGCCAACTGGGAAGACGGCGACGATGTGATCATTGTGCCTGCTGTCAGTGATGAAGAAGCGGCGGAGAAATACCCTGATGGCTGGAAAACACTCAAGCCGTATCTGCGTGTGGTTAAACAACCCGGAAAATAAAATCGCTAGATAGAGATAGATGCCTGTACATTAGGGAAGATGTACAGGTTTATCCCTGGGCTCCGATTAACATTGGTTGCTCGAGGACCGGATTTAGACTATCCTCCGACGCCATCTGCCCCGCGGGCAGTCATAACAATTAAACTCCACCACCGAAAGGGAATTCTGACATGTTGAATACTCCAAACTATTTCAAGATCATTCTGGTACTGCCTTTACTGGCATTGGCCACCGGCTGTGCGTCAATTACACGCGGTTCGAATGATGCGCTCGAAGTAAATTCCACTCCTTCTCAGGCTGACGTCAAGGTCTATCGTACCAATGCCGGCTTCAACGCCAAAGAACTCAAGAACAACACCGTCGAGGATCCGACTAATCCTGGCATGAGCCCATTGATTGGAAAGACCCCAGCCTCATTCAAGCTGGCACGTAAAGGCGAATATCGAGTTGTAATTTCCAAAGAGGGTTACAAAACCGCAGAAGTTGAAGTGGGCAATCGACTCAGTGGTGCGGGCGGTGCCGGAATGGCAGGTAATGCGATCTTCGGTGGACTCGTTGGGGTAGTTGTTGACGCAAGTACTGGCGCCACCAAGGATCTCACCCCAAACCCGATTGATATTACTTTGGAGGTTGGCGAAGGGACAGTACTTATTCCTCTGCCAAAATCGAAAGCTGACGAAGATGAGCAGGACGAAGAAGTAGAAAGCGAAGAAGCAGCAGCGGAAATGGCAAACGAAACAGCTGATACGGCTGAAGTTCCTGTGGCTGAAGAAAACAGCGAGGCTGGTGAATCAGAATCTCAAAGCGATGAGGAATAAGCCAGCGTCCAGCAGATGGCTCATGATCCAGAGTAAAAAGGCCGCTTAAATGCGGCCTTTTTTATGCCCGTTGGGCAACTGCTAAAACTTTTCAGCTTACTCCCAAACTACTTTTTCGCTCGAACCGTGGGTGATCAGCCCACCATACTGGTTTTCCAGCACATCACGTTTAATCTTCAGGGTGGGCGTTAGCATGCCGTTTTCCACTGTCCAAGCCTCTTTGGCAATACACAAACCGCCCAGTACTTCGTGTTTCTCCAAACCGGCGTTTACTTTTTGCAGGGTCTCGGCCAGGCTGTTGCTGATTTCCTCCTGGCTCAAACCAGCCGATGTTTCCGGTGATAACACCAGCACCGCCATCGGTTTTGGCAGACCTGAGCCCATAACACAAATCTGGTCAATCAGTTGGTTTTGCACCATCAGGCTCTCGATCGGTACTGGCGCAACGTATTTGCCCTTGCCCGATTTGAACAATTCCTTCACCCGCCCAGTGATGCGCAGATAGCCTTCATCATCCATGGTGGCGCGATCGCCGGTACGCATCCAGCCATCTTCGGTAAAGGTTTCAGCAGTGGTTGCAGGGTCTTTGTAGTACTCGGTGAAGACGCCGTCACCGCGTACCAGGATTTCCCCTTCTTCGGACGTCTTAATTTCCAGACCGTCCACCGCACGCCCAATGGTGCCCAGTTTGTCCACCCGGAACGGAAACTGGGTTGATGCCAATCCAGTCAGCTCCGTCATACCCCAACCTTCGGAAATTTCGATGCCGAGCTTTTCATACCACTCCAGGATGGATTGGGCGATGGGCGCCGACCCGGAACCACAGCTAATCACCTCGGACAGGCCAAGTTGTTCCTTGATCTTCTTTTTCACCATGCCACTGACAAACGGAATCTTCAGCAGGCGATCGAGTTTTTTCTGTGGCATCTTGGCGAGTATCCCGGCCTGGAACTTCATCCATAAACGTGGCACCGACAGAAAAAACGTGACACGGGCGCTTTTCAAATCGCGCACAAAGGTTTCCAGTGACTCGTTAAAAGTCACCGTGCCGCCGTTATAAATACTACCGTACTCAATCAAGGCACGTTCAGTGATGTGAGCCAACGGCAGGTAAGACATAACCTTTTCATGTTCAGGTCGCTCACCCAGGTTATTTACCGCGGTGGCGCCAAAGATGATGTTTTTAAAACTGAGCACCACGCCCTTCGGATTACCGGTTGATCCAGAGGTATAGGTAATCGAAAACATATCGCCTGGTTGGGGCACGGCCACGTCTTGCAACGGCTCGTTGTCTCGCACCAACTGTTGTAACTGTACCTTGCAGGGAAAGGTATCGTACGGCATGCCGATAGTGAGAAAATCGTCGCTGATTACATTTTGAGCAGCGCTGTAGTCTGCCAGTTTGCCGACCACGATGGCTTTCGCCTCACTGTGTTCCAGAACATAAGAAATGGTTTTCTCGCCGGCGGTGAAATAGATCGGCACCGAGATCAAGCCAGCCGCAGTGAGGGCAAAATCGGTTAAAAACCACTCTGCGCAGTTTTCTGAAAGTATGGCTACCTTATCACCCGGTTCCAAACCCAAGCCACGGAAACCTGCTGCCAGACGCAGCGTTTTATCATACGCCTCCGCCCAGGTTGTTTCATGGTAGACGCCATCAACAGGTTGTCGCCAATAGATGCGATCCGGTTGAGTTTTGGCGAACTCAGCCAGGGATTGGATTGGCATTAAACTAGCATTTGCACTCATTTTCTTCTCTCACTTGGTGACTTGGTTTGATCTTGCCGACCGTTTGGGCCAGCCGCTCAGCCGATTTCTTGATTCAACTTACAACTTCGACTTTTATTTTATCCGAAATAATATTTTTCCATTTTACCGGCCCGGTAGTATGCACCGACTCGCCACGGGTATCCACCGCTACGGTAACCGGCATGTCCTTGATTTCAAATTCGTGAATGGCTTCCATACCCAGTTCAGGGAATGCCACCACCTTACTGTTAGTAATGGCTTTGGAAACCAGGTAAGCTGCTCCGCCTACTGCCATCAGGTACACCGACTTATTTTTGGCAATCGATTCTATCGTTGCCGGCCCCCGCTCGGCCTTGCCGATCATGCCGATTAGACCGGTTTGCTCGAGCATCATATCGGTGAATTTATCCATACGGGTGGCAGTGGTCGGCCCGGCTGGCCCGACGGCTTCGTCGCGCACCGCGTCCACTGGCCCCACGTAATAAATAAATCGATTAGTAAAATCGACCCCGTTGGGCATGGCTTCACCGGCTCCCAACAGCGACTGAATCTTCTTATGTGCAGCATCGCGGCCAGTCAGCATTTTACCCGAGAGCAATATCGTCTCCCCCGGTTGCCACTCTTGCATATCGGCTTTTTGGAGCGTATCCAGATTTACCCGGCGAGCACTGGGGCCAACATCCCATTTGATTTCAGGCCAATCGCTCAAACTCGGCGGAGTTTGTAGCGCAGCACCGCTACCATCCAACACAAAATGCGCATGCCTGGTGGCCGCACAATTTGGAATCATGGTGACCGGTTTCGATGCGGCATGGGTTGGATAGTCTTTAATCTTCACGTCCAGCACCGTGGTCAAACCACCCAGTCCCTGCGCTCCAATGCCCAGCTGGTTTACCTTTTCAAATAACTCGAGGCGCAGTTCTTCTAGTCGCGAGTTTGGTCCTCGCGCGATCAACTCATGGATATCGACAGGCTCCATCAGCACTTCTTTGGCCAGCACCGCTGCTTTTTCAGCTGTACCACCGACACCAATTCCCAGCATGCCAGGCGGGCACCATCCCGCACCCATGGTTGGCACGGTTTTAAGCACCCAGTCGACCAGCGAGTCGCTTGGGTTCAACATGACCATTTTGGCTTTGTTCTCAGACCCACCGCCTTTAGCAGCCAGCTCGATATCCACCGTATCACCCTCAACGATATCGTAATGAATGACTGCCGGCGTATTATCCCCAGTATTTTTGCGTGCACCCAAGGGATCACTCAGGATAGACGCTCGTAATACGTTGTCCGGGTGCAGGTAGGCCTGGCGCACGCCCTCATTAATCATGTCAGTGAGGGACATTTCTGCGTCCCAGCGTACGTCCATACCGACTCGGGCGAACACGGTCACAATGCCGGTATCCTGACAAATCGGGCGGCGGCCTTCGGCGCACATGCGCGAGTTAATCAATATTTGCGCCATCGCATCCTTAGCGGCCTGCGATTCCTCGCGCAGGTAGGCGTCATGCATGGCATCCACAAAATCCTTGGGGTGGTAATAGGAAATAAATTGCAGTGCGTCTTTGACACTGGCGATCACATCATCTTGCTTAATAGTACTCATGAAAAAATTCACCAACGGTTGATGATTGTAGTTTAACAAACTTGGGCAGGCTTTGTGATTTACCCCGTCGATTGTCGACGTTTTCCTACCGAATAACCCCTTGCCATTCACACAGACCGAGCGTCACTCAGCGTCATTTCAAATCAGCGCCTGAAATGCGATGCCAACGTGGCTAACCGGGCGATCGTTAACGGATTCAAGGCCACCAATTTGGATGGAGAATGCCAGGGGAAATAAGGTAGAATCGCTCTTTCGTTATTCACAAAACAAGTAGCCAATGCGCACCTCCAATTTTTTACTGGCAACGCTGAAAGAAACACCCGCCGATGCCGAGATCATCAGTCATCAGCTAATGCTGCGTGCCGGCCTGATTCGAAAGGTTGCCGCCGGCATTTATAACTGGTTGCCGGTAGGCCTGCGCGTGGTGCGCAAGGTGGAAGCTGTAGTGCGCGAGGAAATGGATGCGACTGGCGCCCAGGAAATGTTAATGCCCGCAGTACAACCCGCTGAACTGTGGGAGGAATCTGGCCGATGGGAGATGTATGGCGGTGAGTTGTTACGTATGCAGGACCGCCACCAGCGTGATTTTTGTTTTGGACCCACGCATGAAGAAATCATCACCTCGTTAGTACGCAATGAAGTTCGCAGCTATAAACAGCTGCCGATGAATTTCTACCAGATTCAAACCAAGTTTCGGGACGAACGACGACCTCGCTTTGGAGTCATGCGCGCCCGCGAGTTTGTCATGAAAGACGCGTACTCCTTTCACCTTGATCAAGACAGTTTGCAGCAAACCTATGATGTTATGTTTGAGGCCTACTCGCGCGTTTTTTCGCGCCTTGGCCTGGGCTTTCGCGCGGTGGAAGCAGATACCGGTAGTATCGGCGGCAATGCTTCGCATGAGTTCCATGTACTGGCCGATTCCGGGGAAGATGCCATTGCTATCTGTGACAAATACGATTACGCGTCAAACGTCGAATTGGCCGAAGCTCTGGCGGTGGGTGGTGACCGGCCTGCCCCTTCCGCGGAGCTTGAACTGATCGACACGCCAGGACAACACACCATTGCGGCGATCGGCGAGTTTTTGAATATTGATGTTGAAACAACCATCAAAACCCTGCTGGTTAAGGCCGCCGAGGACAGTGGTCATTCGGCAATTGCCTTGGTGTTACGCGGCGATCATCAACTTAACGAATTAAAAGCAGAGAAACACCCGCTGGTGCATGCACCACTCACCTGGTTAAGTGATGAAGAAATTCATGCCGCGGTGGGATGTGGCCCGGGTTCCATTGGCACAGTAAACCTGGACATCCCGGTCATTGCCGACCGCTCGGCGGCAAACCTGGCAGATTATGTTTGTGGTGCTAACCAGGAAGAAAAACATTATATCGGGGTCAACTGGGAGCGCGATTGTCCCGAACCCGAAGTGTTCGATTTGCGTTCGGTCATTGAGGGCGATATTTGCGCGCGCGCAGAACTGCCAGCCGACGATGACTCCACGCTGACGATAAAACGCGGTATTGAAGTGGGCCATATCTTCCAGCTAGGCACCAAATACAGTGAAGCAATGAATGCGACTTGCCTGGATAACAATGGCAAAGCAGCAACCATGCCGATGGGTTGCTATGGTATTGGCATCACCCGAATTGTTGCGGCTGCGATCGAGCAGAACCATGACGATCGTGGCATTATTTGGCCTGCGAACATGGCACCATTCGACGTGGTGATCACTCCGGTTGGCTACCATAAGTCGGAACAGGTAAAGCAGCACTGTGACGCACTGTATGAGCAACTCCTGGCGCAAGGCGTTGAAGTTTTGCTGGATGATCGTAAGGAGCGGCCCGGCATTATGTTTGCGGACGCCGATTTGATCGGGATTCCGCATCGGATCGTAATTGGCGACAAGAGCCTGGCAAATTCACAGTTCGAGTACAAAAACCGTGGTGCCGCAGATTCACAAGACATTCAGGCCGATAGTGCGGTAGAATTCCTAGCCGGCCAGTTAAATCTGGGTCAATAAGTAGTTAACAATAATAAAATGGCAATCATCAGGGTTGGAATCAAAAAATTAGGACTGTGTGCTGCATTGCTCGGCACGGTTGCTGCTCTGCCCACCAGTTCCGCCAACTCGGTCGACCCGGCCCTGGTACAAGCGTTACAGCAGGCCACCCGCGATATCAATGAACAAACCACTGACTTGGATTCTTTGATGTGGTTGTCATCGATGGCTGAGCGTCTCGAGTCGAGAATCAAGAATCCTTTCTATCGAATTCGACTGTTAAAAGCCGTGTATACCGAGGCCGAACGCGCCGGCCTGGACCCACAATTGGTGTTGGCCGTGATCGACATTGAAAGCAATTTCGATCGCTATGCTGAGTCCAGCGCTGGAGCCCAGGGTTTAATGCAGGTGATGCCGTTTTGGAAAGATGTGTATAACAAGCCGGAAGACGACCTGTACAACCCACTGATCAGCCTGCGTTACGGTTGCACAATATTGCGCCACTACCTCGATCGGTATGATGATCCAGCGGATGCCTTGGCGGCGTATAACGGTTCCCTTGGTCGATCTACCTATCCAGACAAGATCATGCGCCGCCTTGCGTCACGCTGGCAGTTCAAGACCGATCGCTACTCTAAAGACGTTGGTACGAAAGTAGCAATCCGCTAGCCAGCAGACCATGCGGGTAAAAGGAAATCCCCGCACAACAAATTGCATTGATACAGCTGGGTTGGACCGCTAACCATTACCCCGATCTGTTGAAGCCTGTACTTCGGTCACTCCATCAACCTCGTCAGCCCTATCGTCGTTTTTAGCACCACCATTTTCCGCCTGTTCCTGGGTGGCAAATAACTTTTTCTGTTGTAACACGGCAACCACTTCAGCGCCGACCAATGCCACAACCCAGGACAGGTACACCCAGATAAGAAAGATCGGTAGCGTTGATAGTGCGCCGTAAACGACCTCGTAATTACTGAAGTTCAGAATATACAGACCGAACAATCGCTTGGTTGCCTCAAATAGCAAGGACGCGATAAATGCCCCAAACAGGGCATGCACAAAACTAACCCGAACGTTGGGCATCACCAGGTACAACAGCATAAAGGCCAGCATTTCAAACAGAAATGGCAATAACACTACCCCGGCACTTTGCACCTGACCGGCAAAGTCTGCCCCGGATGCCACCGTTAGGCTCAGCAAATAGGTGGAAATCGTCAGGCTGACACCCATCAGCATCGGCCCCAATGACACCAGCGCCCAATACACGGTCAAACGTGTCGCCATGGTCCGACCCTGGCCTACTCCCCAGATATCGTTAAACGATTCTTCTATGTTGAATAACAGCAATAAGGCAGTAAGGAAGAAGAAAATTAGCCCCACCACGGTCAATTTACCCGCCTGTCCGGCGAACTGATCTATATACTGGCGTAATTCATCGCCTACGGCAGGCACCAGGAACTGATAGATGAAGCTTTCCAGCGAACTACCTACCTGCTCTGAGGAAGCCGACAGCGAGATCATCGAGAAGGCAATTGCCATCATCGGAGCCAGGGCCAATAAAGAACTGAACGATAAAGCCGCAGCGTGGCGGGTCAGCCGATCCGAGCGAAATCGTTTTGCCACCGCGATGGGCAAATCAAACAGTTGTATTAGGGTTTTCTTTAGCGAATAATTGTTCATCATTCAGCGATTCAATTTAGTAAACGACAACCATGGAAATTACGATCTATCATAACCCAAGATGCTCCAAGTCGCGCCAAACACTGGAGATTGTTGATCAACATGCGCAAGCCAGGGGCATGCAGGTCAATGTGATTGAATATCTGAAAACACCGCCCAACCATCAGCAGTTGGATAGCATTCTCCGCGGTTTGAACATGGAACCGCGAGACTTGATGCGTAAAAAAGAGGCAGAGTACAGTGACAACAACTTGGCCAATGAGACACTGAGCAGAGACCAACTGATCGCAGCGATGATCGACAACCCGAAGGTGATTGAACGCCCGATTGTCGTGGTCGGCGATGATGTAGTGATTGGGCGGCCACCTGAAGCCGTTAACGCGATCCTACCGGAATAGAACCAGGACCGTATTACAGCGTGAACATACTGATCGTTTATCACAGCCGGCTGGGCTCGGTGCAGAAGATGGCGCGGCTTATAGCTCGCGGAGTCGAGTCTGTCGCTGGCTGCGATGCCATATTACGCACTGTTCCTGAAGTTTCTGACAGCACCAGTACTGCCGCCGAAACAGAATTATCCCCGCCTGAGCAAAGTGACCCGTTAGTGACGCCAGCGGAACTGGAGAACTGTGCGGCCCTGGTGATGGGCAGCCCGACACGTTTTGGCAATATGTCGGCCGCAATGAAGTTTTTTCTCGACCAGACCAGCAGCTTATGGATGTCCGGTGGACTGGCAGGAAAACCGGCTGCGGTATTCACGTCGACCTCCTCAATGCATGGCGGCCAGGAGTCAACCCTGTTATCGATGATGAACCCACTCTTGCACCACGGCATGGTGATCTGCGGCTTACCCTACACCGAATCCGCCTTACACAAGACCACCAGTGGTGGCACACCTTACGGTGCCAGCCATGTGGCAGGCCCGAGTAACAACAACCCGATCAGTGATCACGAACGAACGTTATGCCTAGCGTTAGGGAAACGAATTGCCGGGCTCGCCCAACAGCTTAAGACTGCATAACTCGTTGCAAAAAAGGAATGGTGATCTTGCGCTTTTCAATCAATGAGGCGCGATCAATATCATCGAGAAGGCGAAACAGTTCACCGGTATCTCGGCTGGCGCGGCTGAGCAAATATTTGACCGCATCATCGGCGATACTCAAGCCACGGTTACGTGCGCGCATTTTCAGTGCTTCAAACTGCTGCTCTTCGGTAAGAGCACGCAGTGGGTAAACCAGCCCGCTAGCTAATCGGCTGACCAAGTCCGCCAAGCCAAACCCGCATTTTTCAGGGGGATTGGTGGCTGTGAGCAATAGCTGGCCACCATGATGTCGCACCTGTTCGAACAACGTGAATAGAGCCCGCTCGCGATCCCTGTCTCCGCCCCAGGATTGTAAATCATCGACGCAGACCAGGTGTGCAACATCCACTACGGCAAGCAAGTCGGGTGTGACCTTGGCATCCGATAAAGATAAATAGCTGGTATTAACGATTTCTTCCCGAGCCAGCTTCATGGCGGCAAATAACAGGTGACTCTTGCCTGCACTGCCGGGACCATAAAAGTAAATAAGCCTTGGCTCAGAAGTCTGCACGCTGCTGTGAATCGCTTGTACCAATTCCGTATTGTGACCAACCCAAAAATTTTCAAAGGTTGCCTTGTCTCCCAGGTTAAGTGGGAGAGGGATTTGTCCTGCCGGGGGATTATTCACTGCAACAGGCGCCTGTCTTAAACAATCAGGAAATGCATTGGATCATTTGGCGACAACGTCGTCCGGATCCTGGGTCGCCTTGATTGCCCATATATAGACATAGGCGCCACCACTGGCCACACTGCTGGCGAATACCGCATAGCTTAAGGCGGGCACAATGAGCGACAGTTGTGCTGCGCCAGCCAACACCGCCAACACCACAACGATAAAGGAAATCTGCAAAAAGGTATTGAGCTTGCTAACGCGCAAAGGCTGCATCTCCACCGAGCCAAATGACAGGGTCATAATGAGATAGCCACAGACGATGATGATGTCACGAAACACCACCACAACCACCAACCAGAATGGGATCAACTGCATCAGCGACAGCATCACATAAGAGCTCACCAACAAGGCTTTGTCGGCGAGCGGATCCAGTATGGCTCCCAGCTGGGTTTGCGCGTTGTAGCGCTTGGCAATATAACCGTCCAGCGCATCGGTCAGCCCGGCCACGATAAAGATGACCAGCGACGCCAAAAACTGCTGTTCTTGTAACAGTACGACCAACCAGGGCACCAGGCCGATACGCGCCAGGGTCAGTAAATTTGGTATGTATAACATTTATCCTTATAGGGATTTGTAACCCAAGTATTGTTGGATTATCTCTGGCTTTTATTGGATACACAATAGCCAACGAAACCGCTACAATACCGACCTTTCAGCGCACCACGCCTTAACGGAGATCAACTGTGTCCGATAAACCGCCTTCCCCAACGAAACCCGCTGACAAAAGCACCTCGCTAAGCTACAAAGATGCCGGTGTGGATATCGATGCAGGCGATGCTTTCATTGACGTAATCAAGCCTGTTGCCAAGCGCACCCAGCGTGAGGGATGCCTGAGCGGACTGGGCGGGTTCGGCGCCCTGTTCCAGATTCCCAAGAACTACCAGGAACCGATCCTGGTTTCCGGTACCGACGGCGTTGGTACCAAGTTAAAACTCGCTTTTGACCTGAACAAGCACGACACCATTGGTATCGACCTGGTGGCCATGTGTGTTAACGATGTACTGGTGCAGGGTGCGGAGCCTTTGTTCTTTCTTGATTACTTCGCCACTGGCAAACTGAGCCCGGAGATCGCTGCCCAAGTCGTCAGCGGGATTGGCGAAGGCTGTGTGCAATCCAATGCCGCTTTAATTGGCGGTGAAACCGCTGAAATGCCCGGCATGTACGCCGATGGCGAATATGACCTTGCCGGGTTTTGCGTTGGCGCAGTAGAAAAGAGCGACATAATTGATGGCAGCAAGGTCGCGGCCGGTGACAAATTGATCGGCCTCGCTTCAACTGGCCCTCATTCCAATGGCTATTCGCTGATCCGCAAGGTGATCGATACCTATGGGGTAAACCTGGAAACTGAAATTGGTGGCCAGAAGCTGGGCGAAGCGGTACTGGCACCAACCCGGATCTATGTGCGATCCGTGCTGGGCCTCATGAAGGAGCATCCGGTCCACGCCCTAGCTCACATTACCGGCGGCGGCATCCCAGGCAACCTGGTTCGCGTGCTGCCGGAAAATTGCCATGCGGTGGTAGACGAATCAAGTTGGCAATGGCCAGCCTTGTTTACCTGGTTGATGCAAACAGCCAATATCGAAAGACAGGAAATGTATCGAACATTTAACTGTGGCGTTGGCATGATCCTGGCGGTCCCCGCCGAGCACGCTGATGCGGCCATCGAGGTTCTGAATAACGCGGGTGAAAATGCCTTTTTGTTAGGTGAAATTCGTGATGGCCAGTCCGACACGCCAGTACAGCTCGCCTAACCTTCACCTGCTCGCTATCCAATTCAGCAGAGTAATCTGATGACAAACGCGGTTGTGCTAATCTCAGGCAGCGGCAGCAATCTGCAGTCGTTTATTGACCAGGTTGCTGACGGATACCTCCCTGTTAACCTTAAACTGGTAATCAGCAATAATGCGGATGCCTATGGACTGGAACGAGCCACTCAGGCCGGCATCCCAACCGCCTGCATTGATCATCGCAGCTTTTCATCGCGGCTGGCGTTCGACCAGGCGCTGATGGCAGAGATCGATCATCAGCAACCGGATATCGTCATCCTGGCCGGCTTCATGCGCATCCTGACCAGTGAGTTTGTGGATCACTATCAAAACCGCCTGGTCAACATTCATCCATCCCTGCTACCTAAATATCCGGGTACCAACACGCATCAGCGAGCGATCGATGCGGGTGATAACTGGCATGGTGCAAGTATCCACTTCGTAGTGCCCGAGGTTGATGCCGGGCCGATTATTCTGCAAGGTCGCCTTCCCATCCATCCTGGTGATACTGCTGATACCCTGCAACAACGTATTCACAGCATTGAGCATAAACTCTACCCACAGGCTGTGAAATGGTTTGCCGAAGGCCGTTTAAGGGTAAACCAGAACACAGTATTACTAGATGATGAAACCTCTTCTGAGCAGTTGCAAAGCTTTACGCTCTAGGGTAGTTTCGGCACCACTTATGCTATTCAGTCGACCAGCCAAAGCCGTTCTCCAAGCTAACTCACGATACTCTACTAACGCGCTTCAGTGGTGTGTTGCCTTCCTGTTTATGCTGTTGAGCGGCAGCGCATTAGCCCAACAGGGCATCAGTTCGGTCTCGATCGCGTACACGGTCAGTTTTGAAAGCGAAAAATATGGTAATGCCACGCTCGGAAAATTTCAGACAGAAATCAACCGTACCAGTGACGGTTATACCGTTCTCTCCGCGTTAAAGGGGCAAGGCCTGGCGGCAATTCTGATGGGCAGCAACTACCAGGAATCCTGCAATTTTAGCGTTGACGAAGGCCGCGCTTTCTCAAATATTTATTCCGGTGGACGGCAAGACCTGGAAGACTACGAAGTGATCTTTGACTGGGACGAACGCAAGATCAATTTCAGCGATGGTGAGTCACTCGATATGCCCCAGGGCTATGTGGTCGACAATTGCAATATGCCGTTCGCGGCTGCGATTCTTAAAGGCGAAGGCCTGGCGGAACAGCCGCTGTATATCGTGGATGGTAAGAAAAAACGCATTCGCGGCTATACTTTGAAATCTCGAGATATGGAAACAATCAGCACCAAGATTGGTGAGATCGGCACGGTGAAAATTGTACTTGAGCGTGAGTTGCACCCGGAACGTACGATTACGCTCTGGCTATCACCAGACAATGCTTATATGCCGCTGAAAATGGAAGAACGTCGCCGCAAACGCACCACGACCATGATGGTCGACCAGATCAATAGCTAGACTTTTCAAGCTTTCCAGAATCTCCAAGCCCACAGGACCTTGCCCGTGGTGTTTCCTGAGAGAGAGGCGACCTGGTTAAACGGCCGCCGTTTAAGCTATCCCTACTCAGACCTTTTGTCCGCTTAGAGGACGACCTCAGGCTTATCCGACTCGTCCGCGCTGCTGGCTTTATGCTGATCGTCGGAGGCTGGATTTGCCTTGATGGCAAAATGCAGTTCGCCTTCAACCACACTGATGGTGACCACACCACCCGCTTGCAATTCACCGAACAGTAATTCGTCAGCCAGGCCGCGCTTCACTTCTTCCTGGATCAATCTCGCCAGTGGCCGCGCACCCATGGCTTCATCGTAGCCATTCTCGGCCAACCACAGTCGTGCGTCTTTATTGACTCGCAGCTGTACATTTTTGTCGAGTAATTGGCGTTCGACTTCTAGTAGTTCTTTGTCCACCACCTTGGCGATGACTTCTTTACTCAGCGAGTTAAAGCGCACAATCGCATCCAGCCGGTTGCGGAATTCGGGAGTAAACATTTTCTGAATCGCCAGCGTGTCATCCGTGGCGTGATCCTGCTTGGTAAAGCCCATTGAATTACGTGCGACCTCAGTAGCACCCGCGTTGGTGGTCATCACGATAATCACATTGCGGAAATCTGCCTTGCGACCGTTATTATCGGTCAGCGTACCGTGATCCATTACCTGCAATAACAGGTTGAATACATCCGGGTGCGCTTTCTCTATCTCATCCAACAACAAAACTGCGTGTGGGTGTTTGTTGATGGAGTCGGTTAGCAAACCACCCTGGTCAAATCCCACATAGCCTGGAGGCGCCCCGATCAAGCGCGACACGGTATGGCGCTCCATGTACTCCGACATATCAAAGCGGATCAGTTCAACACCCAGCGTCATGGCCAGCTGGCGGGTAACCTCGGTTTTGCCCACACCTGTCGGGCCAGAAAAGAGGAATGACCCTACTGGCTTGTCTGGCTTACCCAGTCCGGAACGAGACATTTTAATTGCCGAAGACAGGCTGGTGATCGCATCATCCTGTCCGAACACCACCAGCTTGAGATCGCGCTCAAGGTTTTTCAATGCGTCCACATCAGAGGCAGAGACATTCTTCGGTGGAATGCGGGCAATAAACGACACCACTTCTTCTATTTGTTCAACATCAATAATTGGAATCTCGCCCTCTTCGCGCTCGAATAATCGCGTGCGGGCACCGGCTTCATCGATTACATCGATCGCCTTATCTGGCAAGAACCGTTCGTTGATATAACGGTCTGCCAACTCGGCAGCAACGTTTAGACCTTCGGAGGTATAGCGAACCTCGTGATGTTCTTCAAAGCGCGATTTCAAGCCGCGCAGTATCTGGATGGTTTCATCCACAGTTGGCTGCTCGATATCTACTTTCTGGAAGCGGCGTGCCAACGCGCGGTCTTTTTCAAAGATGCCACGGTACTCCTGGTAGGTCGTTGAGCCAATGCATTTCAGCTCCCCACTGGACAGCGCTGGTTTCAATAAATTCGAGGCATCCATGGCACCACCAGAAGCCGACCCGGCCCCGATAATGGTATGGATTTCATCGATAAACAATACAGCGTGTTCTTCCCGCTCCAAGGCCTTGAGAACCGCTTTGAGACGTTTCTCAAAGTCTCCGCGATACTTGGTGCCGGCCAATAGTGCACCCATATCCAGCGAATACACGACCGCGTCGGCCAACACTGCTGGAACCTGTTCTTCAACAATCTGCTTTGCCAAACCTTCAGCAATAGCGGTTTTACCAACACCAGCTTCACCCACGTAAAGCGGATTGTTTTTGCGGCGTCGAGACAAGATCTGTATGGTCCGCTCAACCTCTTTTTCGCGCCCGATTAATGGATCGATAAAACCATCGGCAGCGCGTTCATTCAGATTCAGCGTGTAGGCCTCCAATGGACCTTCTTTCTGTTCGCCGTCGGCACTTTCCTGATCTTGTTGATATGGCAAACCTTCGAGATCTTCGCCATCTTTGCTAATCCCGTGAGAGATATATGACACCGCGTCGAAGCGTGTGACGTTTTGCTGGTCCAGGTAGTAGGCCGCGTGCGAATCCTGTTCTGAAAACATGGCGACGAGTACATTCTCGCCTTCGACCTGCGACTTGCCTGAGCTTTGCACATGCACAATCGCTCGTTGCAGCACGCGCTGGAAACCAATGCTGGGTTGCGTTTTAATCTCCGGTTGATCATCCACTTGCGGCACATGCTCAGAAAGGTGCTCGGTAAGGACTATACGCAGTTGTTCTATATTGGCGTTACACGCTTGCAACACCGCCATCGCGGAATTGTTTTCCAACAAGGCCAGCAACAAGTGCTCCGTAGTGACAAATTCGTGCCGAGCCTCATGGGCCACCTGCACCGCGAAATTGAGGGATTTTTCCAGTTCTTTAGAGATCATATTCTGTTCCTGAGCGGCATGTTAGCCAACTACTCGTCCTCGTCCTCACCCGTATCCGGCTCCATCGTGCACTGCAGCGGGTGTTGATTTTGTTGTGCAAACTGCACCACCTGTTCTACTTTAGATTCTGCGATTTCACGGGTATACACTCCGCAAATGCCGGCCCCTTTTTGATGTACATGCATCATGATTTGAGCTGCCTTTTCTTCACTGTGATGAAAAATTGCTTTCAACACCTGAACCACAAATTCCATGGTTGTGTAATCATCATTGAGCAATACCACTCGATATAGAGGGGGTCGCTTCAACCGCGGGCGAGCAGTCTCTAACGCTAGGTCATCATGGTAAATTGGTTCGGGGTAATCGCTCATTTAAGTAAAAATAATGGTCTAAAGAAGTAAGTCTTTTTGCAGTCACTAATTTTGCGCCCTATTCCTATAATTTCAAGTATTTTTTGATTAACTCGTTGACCGATTATTCTTTTTATACAAGGTTGTTGAACCAAATTAACGACCGAGTTAATCGTCTTTTTCTACGTCAGACTTGACGTTTGGCGCATTTGCGGGTTAACTGTGCGTCATCAAATTATATCGTTATTATTTGATGTGTATTGTGAAGTAGTTTAGAACAAATAATAATCACTAACGCTTCGCCGATATTTACCAAAGTAAATCACCAAACAATAAATAGAGTGATTACACAATAGTGAGGAAAACAACATGGCTACTAGGGGAACCGTTAAATGGTTTAATTCGTCCAAAGGTTTTGGGTTCATCGAACCAAGCGAAGGCGGCAGTGACGTATTTGCGCATTTTTCAGAAATCGAAATGGAAGGTTATAAAACATTAACCGAAGGACAGGAAGTCGAATACGAACTGGAAGATGGTGAAAAAGGACCTAAGGCAGCACGCATTCGAGCTGCATCGTAACAACCATTTAATCGTCTATACTTCCCTGATCGGAAGTAATCCACGAATAAAAAAACCCGTCAAATGACGGGTTTTTTTGTGGCTCTTAGATGGTGCTTAGATGACTATTAAAAGCCTGTCAAAGTGCCTGTTTCCTACCTGGCTGGCAACCAGCGATCATTTTAATCGCTAGGTCATTCCAGGTTAACTGAATCCATCAATAATTGCATTGAGCGTTGCGCTTGGACGCATGGCTGCATTGGCTTTATCCACCGAGGGGTAGTAGTAACCTTCTATATCTACCGGGTCACCCTGGGCGTCGTTCAACTCATTGATGATTTTTTCCTCGTTATCGGCCAGGGCTTTGGCAAGCTCTGAGAACTTCGCTTTCAGCTCGGCATCCTGGTCTTGTTCCGCCAGGGCCTGTGCCCAATACAACGCTACGTAATAGTGACTGCCACGATTATCCAACTCATTTACCTTGCGTGATGGCGATTTGCCCTCGGTCAGTAACTTGCTAGTTGCTTCGTCCAGCGTGTCGGCGATGATTTGTGCCTTGGAGTTGTCAAACACATCAGCCAGGTGTTCAAAGGCTGCCGCAGTAGCCAGGAACTCGCCCAGCGAATCCCAACGCAGATGGCCTTCTTTCATAAACTGCTGGACATGCTTTGGTGCCGAGCCCCCGGCACCCGTCTCAAACAGGCCACCGCCATTCATCAACGGCACGATCGACAACATCTTAGCACTGGTACCAACTTCGAGAATCGGGAATAAATCCGTCAGGTAGTCACGTAACACATTACCTGATACCGAGATCACGTCTTTACCCTGATTGATGAGTTCCAGCGAGTAGCGGGTTGCTTCAGCCGGCGACATAATGAGGATATCCAGGCCGTCAGTGTCGTGATCCGCCAGGTACTTATTAACCTTGATGATCAACTGCGCCTCATGTGGACGATTTTTGTCGAGCCAGAACACGGCTGGCGAGCCGGTTTTGCGAGCCCTATTAACCGCCAGTTTCACCCAGTCCTGGATAGGTAGATCCTTCACCTGGCACATACGCCAGATATCACCTTCCTGTACCGCGTGTTCAAACAGAATCTTGCCACTGTCTTCATCAATCACACGCATGTAACCGTCATAGTCCATTTCGTAGGTCTTATCGTGTGAGCCGTATTCTTCGGCTTTTTGCGCCATCAGGCCAACATTCGACACACTGCCAATCTTGGTTGGGTCGAGTGCGCCGTTCTCTTTACAGAAATCAATCACTTCCTGGTAAATATAGGCATAGGTGCTCTCTGGAATAACCGCCTTGGTATCCATCAGCTCTCCATCCATATTCCACATCTGCCCGGAATTTCGAATCATGGCCGGCATTGAGGCGTCCACGATCACATCGCTGGGCACGTGTAGATTGGAGATGCCCTTGTCAGAATCCACCATCGCTATGCGTGGTCGATTCTCATAACAGGCCATAATATCTGCTTCAATTTTGAGGCGTAAATCCCCACCGATTTGCTCAATGATGTTGTACAAATTTCCCAGGCCATTATTGGGTTGCACATTCAGTTCATCAAAAAGCGTGGCATACTTTTCGTACACATCCTTGTAGTAAACGGTCACAGCATGACCGAAAACGATTGGATGTGACACTTTCATCATCGTGGCTTTTACGTGTAGCGAGAACAAGACACCTGTTTCCTTGGCTTCGTCGATCTGCTCCTCATAAAACTTGCGCAAAGCGTTCTTGCTCATAAACATAGCATCAATCACTTCACCATCCAGCAGCTCCAAGCCCTCTTGTTTGATGCTGGTGTTGCCATATTTGTCGGTAAATTCGATCTTTACGCTACAAGCCTTGTCAATGGTCATGGAACGCTCGCTGGAGCGAAAATCTCCGCCATTCATGGTGGCCACGTGGGTCTTTGAATCTTTCGACCAAGCGCCCATGCTATGGGGATTATTGCGGGCGTAGTTTTTAAC
>JBCCFY010000011.1:0-127556 GCA_039110515.1 Pseudomonadota bacterium | reverse complement strand
TTGACAATGTGTTAATTATTGACACAGTGTTAATAACGATTTTGTGAAAATCAAGTACTATTCCTTTAATTAATTAAAGGAATAGTACTTGATTTTCACAAAATCGTTATTAACACTGTGTCAATAATTAACACATTGTCAATAGAGGCGCCGCAGAGGGTAGTCCAATGGAACAATCAAAGCAAGTAATTCCTTTTTTTCTGATCGCAATCGTGGTTGTGGCCGTGGTGTTCTTTTTCAATGAGAAAGACGATGAACCCACCCCACAAACACCGATTCCTGTTCGAACTGCCACTATCAGCAGCGATATTCCGATTAACAATCTGGTGGTCTCGGGTACGACCAAATCAGCTGAAACGGCCCTGTTACGATTTCAAGTTGGTGGTCGTGTTGAGAAAAAATTGGTTTCACTGGGTCAGCAGGTTAAGGCCGGCGACAGTTTGGCAGTTTTGTACAACCCTGAAATAGAACCACTGGCCCAGCAGGCAAAGGAAAATTTTGACAGGCTTAGCGCAGAACAGGCGCAAGCAAGCCGGGATTTTGAGCGCCTGGAAAGCCTATATGAACAACAAGCAGTCACCACCCAGGAATGGGAAAATGGTAAAACCCGCCTGACAGCCGCGACAAAGGCCGTATCAGCTGCAAAATCAGCACTGGCACGATCTGAGCGCGTGGCTTCTGAACTCAGTTTAACCGCTCCATTTGCCGGCGCGGTCACCGAAATATTGACCGATGTTGGTGAAGTGGTGACGGCTGGTGCACCTGCTTTTCGTTTGTCTAACCCGGGCCGTGTGGAACTAAAAATTGCTGTGCGTGAGGAGACCTTGTCACAGGTTTCCCTGGGTCAAGAGATTAGTGTGCGCCGTTCGTTATCGGCTGATGACCGAAAGTTTGTGGGCACGGTAACGGAAATCAGCCCCTTTCGCGAGCGCGGCGCCCTGCCCGAGTTGGTAGTCACCCTGGATGGCAGCGAGATAGCACCAGGCACTACCGTAACCGCCGAGTTGGCAATCCGGGCCGATGACAGAATCAGCATACCAATTCGCTCAGTATTGATGACTGGTGAGAACACCACCGCTGTTTATCAGATTGAAAACAATGTGGCCACCCTGACCCCTATTCGTCCGCTTAAGATCACCACCAGCGGTGTGCTGATTGACCAGGGCCTTGAACCGGGTGATGTGGTTGCAACAGAAGGCATTGCTCAATTGTTTGACGGTGCATTGGTCGAGGTGTCCCGATGAATCAGGCAACTGAGATAACCGCCAGTGAATCCCGCCTGGATTCCTGGATTGAAAACATTATTCATTATCGTCGGCTGGTTTTCAGCCTGGTCTTCCTGTTTATCGCGGTAGGTCTGATGGCCTTAAGTTCCATGGCTCGCCAGGAGGATCCTCTATTCCCCTATCGCGCCGGTCTTATCAAGGTTTTTTACCCTGGTGGCACGCCTCTGCAAATAGAGAAGCTGATCACCGAACCAATGGAAGAGGAACTAGCCCAGGTAGCAGAAGTTGATGATGTTATCTCCACCTCCAGGGACGATCTTGGCATCTTCAGTATCGAACTGCGTGATTACGTCTACGATACAGACGCAGCCTGGGACCGCGTCAGAAACGCGGTTGATCGCGCGAGGTTGCAGTTCCCCGCCGGGGTTAGCCGTATTGAATTTGATGATCGTCAGATTGATATGCCGGTGGCGGTACTCAGTATTACAGGCTCCAACGATCCTATTTTGCTGGAAGATGCCGCGGAGAAGCTGAAAAAACGCATTCTCTCGCTGGGCGGAATCTCCCGAATTGAAATAGAAGGCGCCGCCGAGAAAGAACTGGTTATCAAGCTTGATCAGGACACAATCAATCAATTAGGCATGTCGCGACAGGCGATAGCGCAAATCATCGCGCAGAGAAACCAGATTATTCCAGGTGGCCTGGTGTCCAGCCAGGACCGAAACATTCGCCTTAACACACAAAGTGATTTTTCTTCCGTAGAAGAGATAAAAAGAACCATTATTCAATTGCCGAGCGGTCAAACCGTCTCCCTGGAATCCATCGCCGATATCAGCATCGAACCCAGGTTACCCCTGGCGGCACAGGCATTTCAGGATGGAAAACGTGCCGTGTCGCTTGGCGTCATAACTCAGCGCGGTCAGCTGGACGTGATCGCGTTTGGACAGGATCTAAGACAAAGAATTGCGGAGGTCGAAGCGGAATTTGCTCCGCTTAAAATTGAAGAAAGCTTTTTTCAGCCTGATTATGTGCAAGACCGATTAAGCGGATTGCAAGGCAATTTGCTGATGAGTGTTTTCATCATTGCTGCGATTGTGTTCTTCGCCCTGGGATGGCGCACAGGCGCGATGGTTTCCGCCATGCTACCCATTGTTTCGATTATTTCGCTGGGCCTTTACAGCGCTGGCGGCGGCGTCTTTCATCAGATGGCGGTGATTGGCATGGTTATCTCGCTCGGCATTCTGATTGACAACGCCATCGTGGTGGTAGAATACATCGAGGCTGCCATGCAAAAAGGTCTTGAGCTTGGTGAGGCAGCTCGGTCCGCTATCAAGGTGATGGCCAAACCATTGTTTGCCTCAACGGGCACCACCATCGCTGCCTTTATCCCATTGTTGCTGGCCGAAGGTGGCGTGGGTGATTTCACGCGCGCCATTCCCACCATGATCGTGATTGCTTTGATTGTCAGCTACATCCTGTCAATCTTTGTTTTACCATTACTTGCCATGTTCGTGCTCAAGGGTCGGCAAGCGGCGGAAACGTCAAACCTTTCTTTTAGTCATGTGATCGCTGACCGTTGCGCGACTCTGGTTGAAACCCGTCCCAGACAGGTGTTGCTGATTGTGGCACTGTTGCTGGGCATGGCCGCAGCGCTGGCCCCATTTCTCAAGCAGGAGTTTTTCCCATCTACTGATCGAGCTCAGATTGTTGTTGATCTGGAACTCCCCAACAACACCCCACTGGCTGTTACCAGCAAGATCAGTGAGGACATAGAAGCCCGGCTTCAGACTCACGAGGCCGTGGATAAACTGTATCGCTATGTTGGCGGCGCGGGCTTTCGCTTTTACTACAATACCGGTGGTGCCCCCAACGAATCGCATATTGCCCGATTCACGATTAATACCAGGAAAGCTTCCGACAACCAGCGCCTGGTTGATTGGGTCAGATCCGAACTCAAGCCAGCCTACCCGGATGTTGTGCTGATTCCGCGCCTGTTGGGTCAAGGTCCACCGCGACCGGCACCCATCGAAATTCGTGTTAAACATCCTGAACTCGCTACCCTGCATACCGCATCACAGACCGTAAAACAGGTTTTGCTAAATATCGAAGGCGTGTCCGAACTCAGAAGTAACCTAGACGTGGGCACACCGGAACTGCAATTGTCCATCCAGGACCAGGCGAGCCTGGCCTTTGGTTTGCAACCTAACCAGGTAGCGAGTGCCGTATTTTCTGAGAGCAGAGGTTTGCGGGCGGGACAGTTTCGTTACGACAACGATCCGATTCCAATCATCGTCAGGTCATCGGCAGGACAACGCAGTCAAATCGAGGTAGTTGAAAACCAATCGGTTTATGGAACCGACCGCAATGGAACGCCATTACACCAATTAGCCGCCATGCAACCCAGTTGGCAACCTACGGCATTACGGCATCACAATTTCTCGCGCACCGTCACCGTGCTGGCGCAAATTGGAGAAGGCTTTGCCTACAATCAAATCCTTGCCGATTTCGACAAGGCAATGAAACAAACAGATATTGCCCCCGGCGTGGAGATAAGCATAGGCGGCGATGCTGAAGCTTCCTCTCAGGCCAACAGCAATATCGCAACCGCCGCGCCGCTGGCGCTTGGCTTGCTTATTTTCTTCATGATGTATCAGTTCAATTCATTCCGTCGCATAGGATTTGTGTTCCTGACTATTCCTCTTGCGGCGGTGGGCGTTATTCCAGGTTTGGCATTTACTGGTCAACCATTTGGCTTTCAATCTTTACTAGGCGTGATTGCACTGGTCGGCATTGTGGTCAACAATGCCATTGTATTGATAGACGTGATGGATCACGCCCTGGCCGAAGGCGATGACATTAAAGTCGCGGTACGTAAAGCGCTGGAGAATCGAACCGCGCCGATCCTGTTGACCACCGCCACCACGATTTTGGGCTTGTTGCCGCTGGCATTGTCAGCATCAACCCTGTGGCCGCCGATGGCGTGGGCGATTATCTCGGGCCTGTTGCTGTCGAGCATGCTGACATTGATCGCCATTCCGGCTCTGTGCATTTTGTTCCTGGGAAAACGCAATGCCCGCGGTGAACGTTTCTCGCTGGCGCCGGTTGCTAATGTGGTTGTTGTTGCAATCATGGTGGGGGGCCTCACTTTCTGGCCAGGGACAACCGAAGCAAGCAGTGGCGAAACGGTTGCGGTCGATATGATTAAAATTGTGGAATTGTCCCGGAACAACCTGGCCAGCGTTTCAGCTCGAGAGCTGGCCGAAGCAGCGAACTATGACTATGTGGGTACTCGGCGCAATGCCTATGCGCCCAAGGTGTCACTCGGTGGTGAGCTGAGTTATCGCGAGGACACCAGCGTAATAGGACTACCCCAACCCTTTGGGGAACTTACGGTCGCGGACAAAGATACCTACGTCTACGAACTGAAACTGACACAGCCATTGTTTGATCCGGCAAACCAAAAACATACCGTTAAAGCTGCAAAATATGCGCGCGATGGCGCAGCGCAGCGCTCCATTGGCACTCAGCAGCGGGTAATCGCACAGAACCTTAGCCTGTATCTTTCAATACTGGCCACACAGGCACAACGACAGAGCTTGCTAGCACTGGAGCAGTCGCTTCAAGCGCGGGTGGAGCGCATACGGAAAAATCTGCAACAAGGGCGTGCTCTAAAAACCGATGAGCTGCAGGTGCAAGTAGCCCTTAACCAGCTGTCTCAGCAATTATTGGAGAACCAGAACCGAATAAGCACCGATAAGGTGGCTTTGGTTCAGGCATTGAATCTTCCTGCCGATGTTGAACTGCAATTACTGGAACCCGGTGGTTTAACATTCACTGACCAATCAGCTTTTTCTGGTGCGGCAGAAAACTCTTGCTATCAGCGAGAGGATTGCCTGGCGGCTGAGAGCCGTGTAGAGCAACTTCAGCAACAAAGCAAAGCAATCCGGGCGTCTACCCTGCCCAGTATTAATCTCAGCCTGGCGAAACGGCGTAGCGACGGCCAGTTGTTCGTTGCGGAGAGAGATCGCAGAGCGTTACTGGAATTTTCCTGGCCCATCTTTACGGGGGGCGAAGCAAAAAACAAATCTCGTGCAGTGAAGGCGCAGAAGTTCAGTGCTGAGCGGGACGCAGAGCGTTTCAAACAACGGGTCAAACTTGAGATAGAACAAGCACTGGCGCAGCAAAGCAACGCCGAATCGGCTTTAAAGTTAGCCGCTAGCTCCGTTGAATTGGATACTGAACGAACTCGCCTTTCGCGACAACGGTATGAAGGCGGGCTACTGAACATAGACGAATTACTCGATGCAGAAGCCAGCCTGGCAGAGTCCCAAGCCAATCTGAAGGTCGCGGAACTGGCTATAATTCAGGCGAATGTCGCTCTGCAGAACGCGCGCGGCGTGGATTTCAAAAAACCGTTATAAATCAGTCTTCTGCCACCAAAAGGCCTAGTTTTCATAGAAAACCTGATGCGCTCAATGGTCGTAAAAATTTTTGTTGGCACTTAAAGCTAGACCGGAGTACACTTTGTCCAGCAGCTGAGCATCCTCTGATGTCCGAACGGACACATTCGCCTTGCCCCGATCGCTTGGTTCGCGCACTAACCATGCAAGGGCTCGAAGAAGCCTACAACAAAAAAACGGTGAATATCATGACATCTGGATTTGGTTGCAATACTGCTGTAAAGACCTCCGCACTAATTTTTAGCTTACTTCTTTTGATTACCAATCCCGTCCTGGCGGGAATGTCACCTGGAAGCCCACCTGTTTTCTCTAAAGCCTTTTCACCAGATACAATTGGCCCAGGCAGCGTGAGCACCCTCACATTTACCATAGACAATACGGCTCGCGGGCCTATAACCGGCTTGAGTTTTACCGATGTGTTGCCGATTGGGGTTACGATTGCTGACCCAGCAAACGCCAGCACTAACTGCGAAACAGATGACGGCGCCAGTCTTAGCGCACCTGACGGTGGCGGCACGATATCGCTTACAGGTTATCGCGCTGCTGAAAATTCCTTCTGTCAGGTTTTTGTGGATGTCACCAGCAGCACCGCGGCCACACACATGAACGTGTCGGGAGATTTAACATCATCCGCGGGAAATAGCGGCACAGCCTCAGCCAACTTGACCGTTGATACTGGGTTGCCTGGATTCAGTAAGAGTTTCGCACCCAGCAGTGTGTCATTAGGTGCCCGTAGCACCCTGACTTTTACAATCGACAATAGTCTGAATGCAAGCCGTGTAACCAACCTTGATTTTACCGATATTTTGCCAGCTGGCATGATCATCGCCGACCCAGCCAACAGTTCAACTGACTGTGGAACGGCCACCCTCCCGCCAACTCTGGCGGCGACAGCTGGCGACAATACTATTGTTCTTGATGCGGACGGCACTGCTGCCTTTCCTGCCCTGGCTGCGGGAGCTACCTGTACGGTGACCGTCGATGTCACAACGACGGGCGTTGGCGACCTGGACAACATTAACGTCGAACTCCTGGCTAATTTTGTAAGTGCCGGTAAGGCGTCCGCCACTCTGGAAGTGACCCGCACCGACCTACTACTTCGAAAATCATTCACAGATGACGTCGTCGCTCCCGGCGGAACGGTAACCCTTGAATTTGTTATCGATAATTTTGATCGCAACTTTCCTGCCACGGGTGTTGCATTCACCGACGATCTTGCCTCGACCTTAGCCGGGCTAACGTTTTCCAGCTTGCTATCAAATGACTGCGGAGGGTCGGTAGGCGGAGCCGGCACCACTTCGATTGGTTTTAGTGGTGGCACCGTGCCAGCAGAGGGGTCATGCACTATAAGAACGAGCCTATCCGTGCCGGCCGTTGCTACACCAGGTATTTATTCGAACACCACGACTGCGGTAACAGCAACAATTAATGGCGATATGGTTATCGGCAATATGGCATCCGATGATTTATTCGTGGGCTCCGCGCCGATCCTCACCAAGGAATTCCTCGAGGACGGTACATTAGCCCCGGATCCGGTTGTTAATGCTGGGGACGATGTCGTGCTGCGCTTCAGTGTCACCAATCCCAGCTCTACCTCGAGCGCAACTGATATTACGTTTCTTGATGAATTGACCGATCCCACTGGCGGCTTAAGTAGTCCAGGTGGCGCAGGATTCTTACCTTTTCCTGTTAGTGTTGCCTTGCCACCGTTGCCTGATCCTCCCTGCGGCATGGGGTCATCTCTTGCCTTGGTCAGTGTCGAAACAGAACGACAGGGGTTGAGATTGACTGGCGGTGAATTGGCTCCCGGGGCTACCTGTACCTTTGATGTCACCATCACCATTCCAGCCAGCATGGGACCCGGTCTCAAGCTTAATTCTACCAGCGCTCCCAGTGCCACCGTCGACGGCAGCACCGAGCTAGGGGTTCCTGCAAGTGACACGCTGACCGTTGTCACTGCACCTGAATTGAGAAAATCATTTGTTGAAGATCCCGTCGCACCTGGTAGCACGGTAACCCTTGAATTTACCCTGAGTTATCCGGCGGATGCGAGTGGCGATGCGACAGCTATCACGTTTACGGACGACCTGACTTCAGTATTAGCCGGACTTACCGCGACAGGCCTACCGTTGACCGAAGCCTGCGACGGTGATGGAGCCGGTGGCGACCCAGGCACCGGGACTTTATCTGGTACTACTTCGTTGACCTTTATGGGCGGTACACTGTCACCTGGGGAGAGCTGTACCTTCCAGGTAACCTTGGATGTGCCACCGGGCGCAACTCCAGGAGACTACACTAATACCACCAGCGCGGTAGGCGCGACTGTGCAAGGCGTAGCAACCAACTCTCCGGCCGCGTCGGATGATTTGTCTATCGCCGGAGTGGTTTTCAGCAAAGAGTTTCTCGGTAACCCGGTGATCGCGGGTGAAACGACGAATCTCAGATTTACGATTGAGAACATCCACCCTACTGACGATGCAACGATCACGGGTTTTACCGATAGCCTTAATACTACGCTCTCCGGCCTCGCAGCTCTTGTCAGCGGGGATACGGTAACCAATACCTGTGGTGGATCCTTAAGTGGCACCACGTTTCTCACTTATGGTGGTGGAAGCGTGATGAGCGGCACCTCGTGCATTATCGAATTGGAGGTTTTGGTGCCTCCGGGCAGCGATGACGGCGTTTATCCCAACATTACCAGCTTTCTTTCAACAAGCCTGGGGGCGATCGATCCCGCTACGGCCGATTTGATCGTAAACTCAAACCTGTTGGAACTGACCAAGGAATTCATTGATGATCCGGTTGCGCCCGGTGATACAGTCACGCTGGAATTCACCTTGACTAACCTCGATACAACAAGTGCTGCCAGTATGATTGCCTTTGACGATAACTTGGCTGATATTTTGCCAGGCACGCCTGATATCACGATTGATACCATGTTCGTCGTGACAGATATCTGCGGCGTGGGTTCAAGCTTAACAGCCGTAGGGTCGAGCTCAATTAGTTTCACCGGCGGCGCCCTGCCTGCTGGTGGGTCCTGCACCTTTTCGGCAACTTTAGATGTGCCAGCTGGTGCGGCTGCGGGAATTTACACCAACACCACGACCGATGTTAGTGGTGAAATCAATGGATTTCCGGTAAGTGGTGAGGCAGCTTCAGATGACCTGGAAATCGCCCTACGAGTGGATTTCAGCAAGTCATTTGATGGACCTGCCAATCCACTTGGAACAGCCATATTAACCTTTACGCTGACCAACCCTGGCCCCGACGCTGTGTCTAACTTATCGTTTACCGATGACCTGGACGCGGTAGTCACTGGATTACAAGCAAGCAGTCTGCCGGCTACTCCATGTGGACCGGGGTCGAGTATATCGGGAACATCCCAACTAAACTTTAGTGGTGGCGAACTGGCTGCCATGGGAGGCAGTTGCAGCTTCGACGTGGAAGTTCTGATTCCAGCGGGTGCAAACGGCGGTACTTTCCCGAATACCACCAGCGCACTCACCAGCTCTGGGCTGGAAGTTGGCAGCCCGGCTACAGCCGATCTGGAGATCTTGGTTCCACCCATGTTCAGCAAGGAATTTTCACCCGATACGATCGGCGCAATGAATGTGCCAACCAGCACATTGACGTTCAGCATCGACAACAGTGCAAGTAATGTCGCGGCCAATAATCTGGATTTTACTGACAACCTACCAGCTGGTTTGACCGTTGCTAACCCGTCCAATGCGATGCTTAACTGTACTGGAGGAACGCTGACCGCTGTTAGTGGCTCAGGCACTATTAGCTATACAGGCGGTTCAGTAGGGATGATTGCGAACTGTACAATTTCGGTAGACATCAGTGCACCGATCGCGGGCGATTTTATCAACCTTACTGGCGATCTGACCTCCAGTATCGGAAATAGCGGCTCGGCAACCGATACGTTATCTGTACTGGATGGTGACAATGACGGGATACCGGACTATGACGACAACTGCCCTGTCAATGCAAACCCTGGACAGGAAGATCTCGACATGGATGGAACAGGCAATGCTTGTGATAATGATACGGATGGTGATGGCCTGCCCGACGACTATGAAAATGCGAACGGTCTAGACCCACTCAATTCATTTGATCAATTGGCGGATCCTGATGGCGATGGTTTCACTAACCTCCAGGAGTTTCAGTTCGGAACAAACCCGAATGTGGCTGATGCTGACGAAAACAATAACGGCATCCCGGATACTGTAGAGAATCAAGCGCCATCGATTGTGCCGAACATAATCCTTCCGTTGATACTCGATCATTCACCACTTTAAGAAAAACCCATAAATAACTAACCCAAACTATGGAAAATAAACAACCAGCCCAACTGCAACGCCGTCAAATGATCGGCCTGCTTGGCATTACCGGACTAAGTGCGACAGCTCTGCAACAGGGTTGGGTTAAACCAGTAGTAAACGCAGTTATGCTGCCTGCACATGCACAAACCAGTGCCATGTGCATGGCAGATACGGTTGCAGGAGGCCCGTTAATTGGAAATGCGAGTGGTGCTACTACGTGCCAGGAAGCTTGCGAAGCCGAGGCAACTGCGCAGGGCGCGCAATTATGCAACGTCACCGAATCACTAGACGCCAGCAACAATACTCTATGCAGTTGTGACCTGGATTTGCCCTGATTCGGCTCAGCTGTGACAGCAGAGATTGAATCAATCAATCTCGAAGAGGCAGTATGGGTGTCCTTCATTGCGACACCTGGGTTCAGAAACATCAAAGTTCTTGCCCGCTGTTGCGGCAATCGCATTTACCACACCGGCTATATAGCCCGACAGAAAGTCACAGCGAATTGCATCTGATTCCAGTGAGCCAAACGTGCCGCCGATTCCAGAGCTGCGCTCGCCGCTTTTCGGCTTGGTAAATATGGAACTCATTACCATCAAACCGGTTTCGAACCCTTCTTCGACATAATCTGCGTCGCCGATTAAAGCCAGCTCGGGTAAGACAGTCTCACGGATGATGGTTGGCAGATCCCCCGGCGCGCTCGGAATAGTTAGCTGGTTTTGATCTGCCCGTGACGCGGCCACATCCACTCCGAGTTGAAACATCTCTTCAGCAACCTGACTGGGTTCCAATTCCTCGCGAATTCCCAGTACCACGCTGGCAATGTCTGGAAACACCGCAACAATGCGGTTGGTAGCTGAATCATGGTTATAAGCAGCGGCAGCGGCCGGCTGTTCTGCGGATTTGGCCTTAATCGAATACGCTTTGACCTTGGTGATTCCCTCGGTCTTACTCAGCGCCTTGTACAGAACCTGTGCCTCTTCCTTGCTGGCATCGAAGTCTATTTCAACGATTCTACCATCTTCAAGTTCGGTCACCTTTTGGTTTGCAATATCCTTGCTGGAGCGGCGAATCAACACCACTATTTTCGAAAGAATACCGGGCGAACTATCGCAATTAATTACAAATCTAAGCATAGAAAGTCAATCAGCTGAACGTCCGTTCATGTTGTCGCGTGATAGAAACAGTTTGATGCAGGTTTCCGTGCATCAAAACTCATAATATGACATTGCGTTAAAAACATTATTTACCTGATGTGCCTCAGTTAAAGCTCATTTCCATGGCTACATCGATGGTTACCCGGATGTTTTATGGATCAAATGTCAATGAATTCAGATTAGTGTATTTTTACCAATCCCGCAAGCATCATCTGCGCTTCGCGGAGAGCGTACAAGCAATTTCCAATATTCACAGGCAAATTACACCGTAAAAATTTTGTTAGACAAATGACAGTTTTTAGGGCAAGGTTGGAGGCAGTGCTCTTGACGTAGGATTATGAGGGCATGCGAATACTGTTCTTCTACTGCATAGAGTGTATTCGAGGGGCGGGGGGCCGAAACAGGACATACTTTAGAAGGTTGCGGTAATAACAATTACAAAAGCAAGAATCGGTGTTGGGAAGTAGTAATAATTACATAAGAAGTGGCACGCAAAAAGCCAACTTCGTTCCTGCAATATCCGACCTGCGAGAATCATCAACGGAAGGCAATAATGCAAATAGAATCAAGTGGTTTTTTTAAAGGCGTCAGTTATCGATTAACGATTGCTGCACTGTTCCTGGTGGTGCTGGCTTCCCTGGCCGGTGCTCTCTACCTGGTGCCTGGAAGTGGCGTAATGGCATTTTTGCGTGACCAGGTCATTAGCGCACTAAACGTATATTACATACCGGTAGTCGCACTATTTTTGATTTTCACGCTCATCCTGCTCGTCACCAAATGGGGCAGCATCAAACTTGGCGACGATGACGATGAACCCGAATTCAATAATTTTGCCTGGTTTGCCATGCTGTTCAGTTGCGGGATGGGTATTGGTCTGCTTTTCTGGAGTGTTGCAGAACCCATTTTCCATGTGCAGGGCAACCCTTTCATTCCAGAGGGAACCGGCCTCACAGATGAAGCCAAACAAGTGGCGATGCGGATTACATTCCTGCACTGGGGCTTGCACCCCTGGGCCACCTACGTGGTTATTGGCTTAACCCTGGCGTATTTCTCTTATCGCAAGAAAATGCCGCTGACCTTCCGGTCTGCTCTGTATCCAATATTTGGTAACCGCATTAAAGGTGGTCTGGGTGACGTGGTAGACGTTATCGCAGTATTCACTACCGTGGTTGGTGTGGCCACCTCACTCGGCCTGGGCGCTCAACAGATTAATTCCGGGCTAAATCAGATGCTCGGCATACCAATTTCACCGGGTGTCCAGGTAATGCTGGTTGTGGTTATCACCCTGATTGCAACCACCTCGGCGGTCACTGGACTTGGTCGCGGAATCAAGTTTCTCAGCGTACTAAATATTTGGCTAAGTCTGGCGATCCTGATCCTTATCGTTGCCCTTGGCGCGACTATCGATTTACTCATTGCCTATTTCCGAAATACATTTGACTATGCGCTTAATGTGGCCCAGCTCAGCGTATGGATAGATCGCAGTGGCTGGCAGGATGGCTGGACCACATTCTACTGGGCGTGGTGGATTACCTGGGCGCCATTCGTCGGTATGTTTATTGCCCGTATTTCGCGCGGTCGCACCATCCGTGAGTTCATAATTGGCGTCTTGTTCTTACCGACCCTGATAGGTTTCCTGTGGCTAACCATTTTCGGAAACACGGCCCTGGATGTACAGAGCACAGCGGGCGGCATTATCGAAACCGTATCCAAAGACGTTTCGCTCGCTGTTTATTCCATGTTTGATCAAATGGACATTGGTGCACTCGGTAGCTTGTTGTCCTTCATGGTAATGACATTGGTGTTCACCTACTTTGTCACCTCGGCTGATTCAGGCACCCTGGTAGTCACCACGATTCTCGCCGGTGGCAGCTTACACCCGCCGGTGAATCAACGAATTGTCTGGGGTGCTGCAGAAGGACTGGTTGCTTCGGCCCTGTTAATCGCAGGCGGCCTCGCTGCTCTGCAAACGGCTTCGATCTCGCTGGCCTTACCGTTCTCGGTGTTGATGCTATTAATGATCTTCGGATTAATCAAAGCGTTGAGAGCTGAGAAATAGCGTCTCTTAATAGCTACTAATAGCTACACAAAGCCGCTCGCAGCCGTCTCCCGGCTCGAGCGGTTTTTTTGGGAAGCCTGTTTTTGCTGATTCACACAGCTGATTTGTGCGCTCTCTCACGGTCATGGAATTTCACCACCCAAACCCTCGGCTGCCTCAATCAATTATGAATTAAGTATCAGTTTGTTTATGCCGTCATTTAAGAGAGAATGCGTGCATGCTGCTATCACGTGACGCCAATACTGATCTTGTTCGCGCCCTGGCGATTGCCTTGGTGCTCGTGCACCACCTGGGGCAGAACATGGTGTCTATCCCAGCCTGGCTCCACGCGTATTTCAACCTGGGGTTCCACGGCGTGACCCTGTTTTTCGTTTTAAGCGGCTGGCTGATAGGCGGGCTTTACTGGCGTGAACGTGCAACCAGTGGCCGGGTCGACATACTTCGCTTCTGGGGACGCCGTTGGCTACGTACCTTACCGCCCTACTTCGCTGTATTGCCGGTGGCCTACCTGGCAGTATGGTTGTTTCGCGCAGAGCCATTTGAATTGCGCTATGTGTTTTTCCTGCAAAACTACCTCGATGAGATGCCGTTTTTCCTCGTGAGTTGGTCGCTGGCGGTGGAAGAGCATTTTTACCTGCTGTTACCGCTGCTATTGGGCAGCTTTGCACTTCTGCGTATTTCTATGCACGGGGCGCTGCTCGCTCTGATAGCGCTCAGCATTGCAGCCAGGTTGATCGACCCAGCTGCGCAGGCTGGCACGCCTTTTGGTTACGCTATCACCGCTTCGCATTTAAACATGACCGGGCTAATGCTGGGTGTGTACCTGGCTTATGTCAGAATGCACAATGCCGAGCTTTGGCAAGCATACAGTAATTGGGCCCTGAAACTATTCTTGCCCTTCCTTGTCGGGTTTTTAAGCTTGCCGTTCTGGACGGGCGAAATTCGATATTTGTTCGGCAGCAGTTTTGTGTCATTCGTTTGTGCTGCGGGATTAATCATCTCCGTGACTAATAGTACTTTCCGGATCGCGAGGTACGCAGCGGTACATAAATTGGCATTGTGGTCATACAGTATCTATCTGACCCATGCCCTGGTGATCAATGCCACTATGTTGTTAGCGCCAAGGCTCGGCGTGCCTACCAATCTGATGGTGCCAGTTAGCCTGGCGCTCATTCTGCTGCTAGGCGGCCTTTGCTATACGCTGGTAGAAAATCCTTCCATGAAGCTCCGTGAACGTCTGATACCTCGCAGTCCCAGAACCTGACACTTATCAATCCATCCCAATCCCATCTGTGGCTCGCACAGGAACAGCGCTCAAATCTATATCATCCAGGCAGTAAACGTTGACGCTGTAGTGATCTGGCGTGACGCGTTTGCGATGAAATGGGTAAATACCGCAGACACTGCAAAAATGATGCTGCGCAGTGTTGGTATGCCAGGTATAGGTTGATAGCTCATCGTGGCCGCTCAGAATCCTCAGCTGGCTCTCATGAACCTTCAGCATCACGGCGTTCTTTTTCTTGCAGATGGAACAATCACAGGTCAGCAGTTCCTCCAGATCGGTGTCTACTTCAAAGGTGATGGCCTGACAGTGGCAAGAGCCGGAATAGGTTTTCATTTGCTCCTCTAGTTTGACTGAGCTGCAGCGGCTTCCTGCGCCAACAGAGCCTTGCGCAGGGTTTTCGAGCGTTTGTCCGGCCCATCATGGCTCCATCCTGGTGCGTAAAATATGTATTTCAACTTATCCTGCCAGCGGTCTGCGCGTTTTACATCACGCCAAATCGCCCGGTACTCATGCGTGGCAACATGCATGGCTTTGAACGAGGTGAGGTTTTCAGTCAAACCATAGTTCGTTGGCTCCCGGTCTAGTTCGGCAGAGAAAGAGCCAAACAGTCGGTCCCATATGATAAAAATTCCAGCATGATTGCAATCCAGATAACGCACGTTGGAAGCATGATGTACGCGATGGTGAGATGGGGTGTTGAAAATCAGCTCGATTGGTTTCGGCAGGCGCCGTACCAGTTCGGTGTGCACCCAAAACTGGTAAAACAGGTTCAGGCTCATCATGGTAAAAATCATCAGGGCATCAAAGCCTAACAATGGCAGCGGCAACCAGAACAGGTATTTGGGTATACGTTCGCCAACCCCTTGGCGCAAGGCAGTACCATAATTCATTTTAATCGCCGAATGATGATTGACGTGCCCGGCCCACATCAGTCGCACCTGGTGATTAAGGCGGTGAAACCAGTAATAAATAAAGTCGTCGAGAAACAGCAGCAGCAGCCAGGCCCACCATTGTCGTAAAACAACGTCCCTTAAGGGGCTGATCTCATGCAGATAATATATGGCTGCAAACAGCACAATCTTTGGCAGCACATCGACAATACCGGTAAAGAGCATCATCCACAGCGAAGCCTTGGTGTCGTCTTTATCAAACAGATCGAGGTGTTGTTTTTTGCTGTACCAATATTCGATCGCCATGGCCAGGAAAAACACCGGTAAGAACAGGTAGATCAGGTCATCCTGGCTAAGTTCATCCAATATCAGTTGTAGATCCAAGCTCGTTCTCTTTGTCAGTAGTTACGCTTCGTATTTGGCGATTAATCACCAAATAATACTACGTCTTGCCACATGGGTAGTAAGCCAACATTGATGTCATCAGCACTGGCGTTGTTAATGGCGTACATAACGCTGGCAGTCGAATCGAACCCCATCAGCCAGGCTACCAACAGGTTTGGCATGACTGGCTCTTGACCAAGAGGGTCAGTCAAACTATCCCAGTGCACCGGGTAGACCCACCGCGGATCCACCGCCCTCACCACATGCTGCCAGTAACCAGCCTGGTACTCGGGAGCTTGTCCCGCAATGCCGCCCACGCCGAGGAACACTACATCTACATCGTATGCATCCAGCTGACTAGGCACAAATCCCGCGCTTCCGTGAATCAATACAGACCCTTTTGGGTGCTCTATTACCAGTGAATATGCACCGCCCATTTTGTAATCAAGTGCCGAAACCGGTGGGACCAGTGGCTCTTCAATGACAGGATCCGATAATGCCGCTGCTCGTAACTCTGGGTCGGGAAACTCAAAATGCACCGACTCGATCATTCTCACCTGGAACTTGCCAAACTGCATTGGCTCTCCTGAGTTTACAACGCGAATCTGATCTTCCGACAGACCCCAGCCGCGCCCGATGTTCGCGGTGGATTCTGAACCAACCAACAATGCGCCCGTTTGCCTGGCGACTTCTGGCGCATCCATGGCGTGATCATAATGACTGTGCACTGGGAAAATGGCTGCCAACTTGTCGATAACTCCCATCTGCATTCCGTTCGATATTTCGGTCATATCTGGTTCAATGTCAGCCAGAGCCAAAGTCAGCAGTGATGGTCGACTAAACCAGGCGTCGGTCATCAAACTGGTCACACCGTCTGTGATGAGAATATTGGTGTTACCCATAAACCGAATTCTCACATCGTTCGCGCTAACCGGGCTGGCGGTCACGTAATAATCGTCAAGTTCCCCACTGTCCTCATGCAGATTTAATAGTAAGGCCAAGACCAGCGCGGCGAGCACAATCAGGCCAAGTAATACTTTTAAACCCAGTTTTAGTATTTTCATTTCAATAGAGGTGATACCGATTCAGTAATACTTAGATCATAAACCATAGCGACGCGTTGTTTGAAACCAGCCGCTACTTCATTATTCAGAATTTCCTTCAGATAAGGTGGGCAGTCAGGATATGCCAAAGAATTGAATCCAACGGATTTATAAAATGGCGCATTCCAGGGCAAATGCGAAAATGTTGTCAGCGTCAATCTGTGATGACCTTGCTGTTTTGCGGTCTCCATCACCTGCTCAAGTAGTGCACGACCGATACCTCGCCTGCCCCACGCAGGCAGCACTGCGATCAGATAAAGATGATAATCGCGAGCCCGCGGCTCGGCATTGGCAAAACCAACCACCTCCTGACCAACGCAAGCAACCAACAAACAGCCCGTTCGACAAGCGCGCAAATGCAACTCCGGTGGATAGGGGTCATCTCCAGCCGGGATTAGATCTGCCGGAAAGAGAGTATCTGCCTGTGCCTCAATGTGTGCGAGCAACGGTATTTCTGTTTCCTTGGCGAATCGAACTTCAAACATCTGGCTATCTTTGTGTGGTGGTGAGTGCTGGTCCAGCAAGCGATCATAAACAGAAAACCAGCTTCCTAATATTTCGGTAACTTTAATTGTTATTTTTTTTATGGAACCATGTCCAGCAAAACAATGAACAGCATAGAGTCCCACATGACCTCGTTTAGTCATCGCTCAGGCGAAATAGCGCGAAAATTTTGGTTAATGCTATTCCTGGTAGCACTACTTCCCTGCACCAGCCTGGCCAACGATGAGGAATCCAGCACGGTAAGCGTCGAACGACTAACCTGGGCGGGTGTGAAAATTGTCGCCGGCAATACAACGGTCTTTGTCGATGCCGTTGGCACCGACCTATGGAATGGCAATGCACCTGAGGGATTGGTACCCGTCACTGCCGATACCAGGCGTCGATATGCCCTGATCAGCCACACCCATAACGACCATTTTGATGTTGATACCTTGAAAGAGGTATTAGGCGACAAGGGCTACGTGATCTGCGCGGAATCAATCGCCACCTATGTTGCTTCACGTGGCTTAAAAGTGATTCCCGCACCTATGTATACCCCGGTGACACGGGGAGGCTTTGTTTTTACCGCAGTACCTGCGGAAGACGGATTGGGGTCAGACCAGGTGAGCTGGGTGATCAGCGTGCAAAAGCAACGATACCTGCACGCGGGCGACACACTCTGGCATGGCAAATGGAATCTAATCGGGCGCCAATACGGTCCCTTTGACATTACTTTTTTACCGATCAATGGTGCGCGGCTGGGTGGAGAACCGGTTTCCGAAACCCCTGCAGTGATGACGCCTGAGCAAGCCGTGGATGCCGCAATTCAATTACAATCGAAGTTATTGGTACCCATTCACTACGGATTAAATGACCCGCCGCATTACGTTGAAGTGGAAGAACCAATTGAAACACTCAAAGCCGTCGCAAATCGCCGCAATGTTGCGGTACTGCATGCCCTGCCCGGTCAATCTATATCACCGTGACCCGGCGTCCACTGTTACCTATTCACTCATCCACATTTGGGTCAGGTTTGCCTTGAAGCCAAATTTTTCATAGGCCCGTATAGCTGATTCATTTTCAGTAAATACTTCCAGCTCAAAAGCATGCACATCCCGTGATTTGCTCCAGGCTACGAGCGCCTGCAAAATATGGCCAGCAAGCTTCTTTCCTCGCTGTTCGGGCACCACGTAGATAAAGCCAATATAAGAATAGAGGTCGGGTGTGATGTGCGGTTTGGAGTTTCTGATCGTGGCATAACCACAAGCCACAGGCAAACCGTCCATCTCCGCGATCAGCAAATTTGAATCATTGCTTGCAATCAGTGCCTCAAGATCATAGTAAAAAATTTCACCCGCTTTTAGATTGGCAGCGAACGGGCGTTCCGCTGTGATCACGCCCTGTTCAAACTCCCGCAGGAGCTTGACGTCTTCCAATGATGCCGAGCGGATATTGATGTTTAACTGGGTCATGTCGCCAATACTACCTTGAGGATAATTACCGACTCAACGGATTTGCCGCTTACCCTTTTGAATAGCACCCATGCAGACGACTTAGTTTGCATTACCGGCAGGCTTGTTTTTGCCGCCGCGCTGCTTTGCACGCTGTTTGGAAGCAGCTTGATTGCGCGCAGGTCTGCGGCGTTTATGACTCGAGCGCTTTTTTCTCGATCCAGGCGCATAGGACACACCTTTATCCGACTTGGATGACTCTCTCTGGTTGCTGGTATTGGGTCGCTTCTTTTTAGGTTTCTTCTTCTTTGAATTGGTAAATTTAGCCGGAGATTCGGGTAAATTATTTAGCGGCTCGAACCCGTCGAGCACTTCTCTTGGTATCTTTTTACGAATCAATTTTTCAATTTCGACCAGCATTTTGAACTCGTCATGACTGACCAACGAAATAGCCTCACCGCTTGAACCAGCACGACCCGTTCGGCCGATTCGATGCACATAATCTTCTGCAACTTGTGGTAAATCAAAATTGACCACATGTGGCAGTTGGTCGATGTCGATTCCACGCGCAGCGATATCAGTTGCCACCAGCACCCGACATTTATTTGCTTTGAAGTCTGCGAGCGCCCGAGTGCGTGCGCCCTGACTCTTATTACCGTGAATCGCAGCCGCTTCGATACCGCGATTGTTGAGCTTCCTGCTTAGCTTGTTTGCCCCGTGCTTGGTTCGCGAAAACACCAGCACCTGGAACCAGTTTCGTTTTGTGATCAAATGCGCCAACACGGCCAGCTTGTCGGCCTTCTCTACTGCGATTAATTTTTGCTTGACGGTGTCGACCGTAGTATTCGGAGCGCTAACTGATATCTCTACGGGTTTGTGTAGAAAAGATTTAGCAAGCTGACGAATCTCGTTTGAAAAGGTCGCCGAGAACAATAAAGTCTGTCTTTTTTTAGGTAGTTTCTGAACGATGCGGCAGATGTCGTGGATGAACCCCATGTCCAACATACGATCAGCCTCATCCAGCACCAACACTTCCAGCTTGTCGAACTGGATGGCATTTTGCTGATGCAGGTCGAGTAAGCGCCCTGGCGTGGCGATCAGCACGTCGGCACCGCCGCGCAGTCGCTGCATTTGCGGGTTGATTTTTACTCCCCCAAACACCACCACTGATTTCACCCGCTGATAACGACCGTAGGTTTCTACGCTGGCGGCAATTTGTGCTGCCAGTTCACGTGTAGGCGTGAGGATCAGGCTGCGCACCTGGTTACCTTTCCCCTGCGGTTTCGGTGTGCGCGACAGGTAGTCGAGTATCGGCAAGGTAAAGCCGGCGGTTTTACCGGTGCCGGTTTGTGCAGCGGCCATAACATCCCGACCCGCGAGCACTTCGGGTATGGCTTTTTGTTGAATGGGTGACGGCTGATCGTAACCTTGGTCTCCTATTGCCTCGAGGAGTTCGGCTGCAAGACCTAGTTCAGAAAATTTCATCGCGTGCGGTGGTGGCTGATTAGCGGCGCAGACTACCCTAATCAACCCAGGAAAGCTATTCGATAAAGCGAATATATGCCAGTGTTTCTTATCGCCTGGCCTTGAAAAATGCTCGCAGCATTTCGGCACTTTGTTCCTGAAAAAGCCCTATCTCTACCGCGCACTGATGATTGAGCTGCGGATGCTGCAACACATTCAGAACTGATCCCGCCGCACCAGCACGAGGTTCCTCAGTAGCGATCACCACACGCGCCACCCGGGCATGTACCAATGCCCCAGCACACATGGCACAGGGCTCCAGGGTTACGTATAAGGTACTGTTGGGCAAGCGGTAATTTTCCTGTGTTTTACAGGCTTCGCGTAGTGCGCGGATTTCCGCATGGGCAGTTGAATCTTGACTTCCGATGGGTGCATTGTAGCCCTCCCCGATCACCTTGCCGTCCAGCACCAACACCGCGCCAACGGGCACTTCACCCAATTCTCCTGCCTGACCCGCTAGCTGCAGGGCGCGTTGCATATAGGCTTGATCAGCGCTGTCAAAGTCGATCATAAACTCGCGACGCGTCTTTCAATACCGGCTCGTTGTAACATGCGTGCAGAAATCTCTTCGACTGACAACTGCGTGGTATCGATATACGGGATACGATACTGGCGGTACAGCGTTTCGGCCTGGCGCACTTCATCTACGCAGTTGCGCAAGCTGGCGTAAGTGCTATTCGGTTTTCGTTCGTTACGGATTTCAGCGAGTCGCCCGGGCCTGATGGTCAGGCCAAACAGCTTACGCTGATGTTCAACCAATGCCGATGGCAGCTTATTGGATTCAAGATCGTCGGGTATTAATGGGTAATTTGCGGCTTTGATTCCGAACTGCATCCCGAGGTATACGCTGGAAGGTGTTTTGCCCGTTCTCGACACGCCAATCAAAATAATGTCTGCATCGTTATAGCGATGCAGGTGCATACCATCGTCATTGGCCAGGGCAAAGTGTACGGCATCAATACGCTGCGCATACGCCTGGTCTGCCTCTTGGCTATTCTCACGAAAAATGGCGTGATGACCGACCGTGTGGGATGACTTTACTCCCAGTTCTTCTTCAAGTGGTGAGAGGAAGGTGGAAAACACATCGATATAGAAACAGTTCGCCTGCCTGATAATGCGACTGACGTCCTCACTGACGATGGTATCAATTACTATCGGGCGTTCGGCTACGGTCTGCGCCTCCTGGTTGATTTCATTGGCAATGCGCTCTGCTTTATCCGGATTGTCAATAAAGGGCTTGGTAACACTCTCAAACTGAATTTGACCAAACTGGGCAAGTAAACTTTTGCCGAGATTTTCCGCTGTCATACCCGTACTGTCAGAGAGAAAAAAGACTTTTCGTTTCATACTATTTATCTGTCAAATTACCAATCTTGTATGCCGATTTACCGTACTTAGATAAGCACTAATCGCTTACGATCATGCTATTATGCGCGCTCAGACTAAACGCCATTCTAAACCCTTGATAGCGTGGTTGTCAGCGCTCACTGCGCGACTAAAAAAGTGATTTTCGAGAGACGCAAAAATCAACATCCACACGAGCTTTTGCTACTAACTTTTACTGTTTAATTGATACCTTTAGATGCCCGGATTGAGAGGGGCTGAGAACTTGAGCGACTACATTATTACCCTGGATCAGCTTACCATAAATGACGTTGAAAGAGTCGGCGGCAAGAATGCCTCACTCGGCGAAATGATCAGCAATCTGAGTAACCTCGGTGTCTCGGTACCCAATGGCTTTGCCACCACCGCCCATGCCTATCGTGAATTCCTGGCGACTGACGGCCTGGATAAACGTATTAATGACCGCCTTGCTACGTTGGATGTGAATAACATCAATGATCTCACTTCAGCAGGTGCGGATATTCGCGGCTGGATCATCAACACGCCGTTCCAACCTGAGTTCGATAAAGCCCTTGAAGCGGCAGTAATTGCCATGCAGGACGGGAATGAAAATCTGAAAGTGGCCGTGCGTTCGTCAGCAACCGCAGAGGACTTGCCAGACGCTTCATTCGCCGGGCAGCAAGAAACGTTTTTGAATATTGAAGGGCTAGCTGCGATGAAACACGCAGTGCACGAGGTTTTCGCCTCTCTCTTCAATGATCGCGCCATTTCCTATCGCGTGCACCAAGGTTACGCACACGAGAACGTGGCGCTCTCTGCGGGTATCCAACGCATGGTGCGCAGTGAAACCGGCGCTGCCGGTGTAATGTTTACACTGGATACTGAATCCGGTTTTGACGACGTGGTTTTCGTCACCTCTTCCTATGGCTTGGGCGAGACGGTAGTGCAGGGTTCGGTCAACCCGGACGAATTCTACGTACACAAACCTACTCTCAAAGCTGGCCGCCCAGCGGTAGTTCGTCGCAATCTGGGCAGCAAGCTCATTAAAATGATTTACGCCAGCGAGACGACTGCTGGGAAATCAGTCAATACCGTTGATGTCGAGCGAGTTGACCAGCAACGTTTTTCTATCAGTGATGCTGATGTCGAAGAGCTGGCTAAACAGGCACTGGTGATAGAAAAACACTACGGTCGGCCAATGGATATCGAATGGGCCAAAGACGGTGATGATCAACAGCTCTATATTGTTCAAGCGCGTCCGGAGACAGTCGCCAGCCAAGCCGACGCAAACCTCAAGGTTGCCTACCAGCTGAATGAATCGGGCGACGTGCTCGCTGAAGGTCGTTCAATCGGCCAGCGAATCGCCAGCGGCAAAGTACGCAAAGTGCTGAACATCAGCGAGATGGACATTGTCGAGGAAGGCGACATCTTGGTCACTGACATGACCGACCCGGATTGGGAGCCCGTTATGAAGCGTGCCGCTGCCATCGTCACAAATCGTGGTGGTCGTACCTGTCACGCTGCGATTATCGCCCGTGAACTGGGTATTGCTGCCATTGTTGGCTGCGGAGATGCCACTGAAAGACTCGAAGATGGTGTGCCTGTAACGGTGTCCTGTGCGGAGGGTGATACCGGGTATATCTACGCCGGTGAACTTGATTTTGAGAAGCAGACCACCGCGCTCGATGCGATGCCGGAGATCCCGTTCAAAATCATGCAGAATGTCGGCAATCCCGATCGCGCTTTTACCTTTGCTCAATTACCACATGAAGGCATCGGCCTTGCTCGCCTGGAATTTATTATTAATCGTATGATCGGGGTACACCCCAAAGCGTTGATTGAATACGAGCAGCAATCAACCGATGTTAAAGCGATCATAGATGAGTACAGCGCCGGGTATGACTCACCGACCGAGTTTTTCGTGCAAAAACTTGCCGAGGGAATTGCTACCTTAGGCAGCGCTTTCAGCCCCAAGCGAGTAATTGTGCGGCTGTCGGATTTCAAATCCAATGAATATGCCCACATGGTAGGTGGCCATGATTACGAGCCGGATGAAGAGAACCCGATGTTGGGTTTTCGTGGTGCCTCTCGCTACATCGCGCCATCCATGCAGGATTGTTTTGAAATGGAATGTCGTGCGGTCAAATATGTTCGCGATGAAATGGGCCTGACTAATGTCGAGATTATGATCCCGTTTGTACGTACCACCGATGAGGCTGCTGAGGTGATCGAGCTGCTGGCCAAAAACGGCCTTAAACGCGGCGAGAATGACCTGAAAGTTATCATGATGTGTGAACTGCCTGCCAATGCACTATTGGCCGAAGAGTTCCTTGAGCACTTTGATGGGTTTTCCATAGGCTCTAACGACATGACCCAGTTAACCTTGGGCCTGGATCGTGACTCAGGAATCGTTTCGCACCTCTTCGATGAACGTAACCCCGCCGTCAAGAAGATGCTCTCCATGGCCATCGAAGCCTGTAATAAGGCTGGCAAGTATATCGGCATCTGTGGTCAGGGTCCTTCAGATCACCCCGACCTGGCAGAATGGCTGTTCGACCAGGGAATCGACTCCGTCTCACTCAATCCTGACTCGGTGGTAGAAACCTGGGAACGCCTGGCAAAACTAAATAGCTGAGCGTCAGATTAATCAACCGTCTGGTTGGCGTTGGTAAAAATAGATGCCAGCTTTTTCACTCCGGCAGGTTCTCTATACTGTTAACACTAGTGTTAACCTTATAATCAAATCAATAAAAATAGAGGTCCAATAATGGAATTTACTCAAAAACAGAATATCCAGACCATCTCTGTACTGCTATTCCTGGCCGTCATCACGCAGGCGATCTACACCGCTCTGTATGTTGCTGCCAATGATTTGCCACGAACCTGGCTGTGGGGAATCGAAGGATTGTTATTTGTTCTTATGGCCGCAGTCGCTGGTTCTGCGCTAGCCCAGACTAAGGATTTCACACTCGTCTTTTCGGCTATTTTTGCCAGCGCCATACTCAATATCGTCCAAGTCGGCATTGGCTTGACGCAGTTCGGGCCGTTCTATGAAGCGGCGGGTGCCGTTGAAGGTCTCAAGCCTGCAGCTGGGTCTGTAGTAGCGCTCTCTTTCTTCATTTACAACGCGGCGAAGATCCTCTTGGGAATCGCTGCCGTGGCAGTTGGAATGGGAATCTCTGAAGCATCGAAGGGTCTTGGTCGCCTAACCGTTTTTGTTGGCGGCATCGCGATTATTACCAATACCATAGTCATGATGTTTGGTCGTATTGAAGCCGTACCATCAGGCGCCACCGGTGTTGTAGCCACTCTCCTATTAGCCGTGTGCCTGCTGAAACTAAAATCCGACTAGATGCTAGCGCGCGGTAACAAAGAAGTTACCGGCAGATCGAGCAGTAAATAAAAAAACCCGGTGACAACCGGGTTTTTTTATTGCCACGAAAAGTGGCATACAGAATTCTGCACGCTACTGGTTAAAGGCCTGTAAAAATCGTTCGATTCGTTTGGCGTTAGCACCCAGATCGCTACGACCAACGCGCGATACAGAGCGTAGATCCACAGCAGTACCACCGCTCTCGTGATCACGAATACGAATTACCACGTCGTCTTTAAAACCCCACAAAGTAGTTGTTTCTGTGGCTTCCACGATGCCATTAAACGAATCGTCGGAGACCACCTCCCAACCCAGTGCTTGGCTTACCACTATGGCTCTCTCATGTGCTTCCGCCTTGCTCAAACTGGACACCAGTGTTTTGACACCTGGATACGCTTTTTGCTGCACAGCAGCCAGTTTTTCCTGGTCATACTCCAATGGGTTGTCCGTGCTGGAGCGAATTTCCGATATCTTGTTAAACGCCGGTGGATCAACTACATCAGTAGAGATATTGTGAATTTCAGGAACGCTGCGTGCAGTGACTAATTGAGTACCGATACCCAACAATGGAATCAAGCTTATAATCGTCGCCCAGCGCGCCGCCTTGGCACTATCCGGGTTGGATTTTCGCTGCATAAAGAACAACACCAAGCCGAGAAAAACCAGCGCAACCGCGAGGTACACGGTATAGGTAATACCAGCAAAGGCGGTTCGAAAGTCAAACAGTTCCAGGCGTGTCCCCAACACCGCCAATGGAAAACCCACCAGTGCTAAATATGATAATCGTTTTAACCACTGCCCCATAGCAAACCTCTGAAAGTAAAATTAAGAATAGAAAACTGTTGTCTAGGGTAGCTGATTCAAATTACCGTTGCCAGTCAGATAGCAACTGGCTTCGTTATCTCAGCTACGCGCGGCCAGTGCTGCCAGCTTTCCAGACAAGCGTTGATTTGGTTCAAAGACCAGACCTTCCAATAACTCGTCGGCCAGATCTGGACGATTACACACCAGCACCATATCGCAGCCCGCATAGATTGCCTGTTGTGCCCTCGCAACAATGGAATTTCCCGTCGCCTGGTCAGGCTGCTGCGTTGCCCCGTCATCACCTTGTGCGTCTATGGCACCCTGCATGGATAAATCATCACTGAAGATAACGCCTTCGAATCCGAGTTGTTGGCGCAGAACTTCTTGCAACCAAAAACTTGAATACGTGGGTATCGCTTTATCACATTCGGAAAACAGCACATGCGCCGTCATGATGCCCTGTAATTCATCGATCAATGCCCGGTATGGAAGCAGATCATGCGCGTCAACTTCGTTAAAAGACCGTGTATCGGATGGCAGACAATGATGTGAATCTCCACTAACACCACCGTGACCTGGAAAGTGTTTAGCGACCGTCACCATGCCAGCAGTATGCATGCCGTCGATATATGCGCCCAGCAACTCGATTGCCACCTTCGGATCGGGATCAAAACAGCGGTTACCAATAACCTCGCTCTCTTTAGAGGTCACATCAAAAACCGGGGCAAAACTGAAATCGACACCAACCTCGATCAGTTCAGACGCCATGGTGTGTGCCGACTCAAAAGCGCGCATGGGCGCTGTTTGCTTATCCTGGTGCCATAACTCTCCAAAATGGGCCGCTGCAGGTAACTCGGTAAACCCCTCTTTAAACCGCTGAACTCGACCCCCTTCCTGGTCAACCGCGATCAATAAAGCCGGCGTGCGCAGTGCTTTGATTTGCGCGATTAACTGCGTTACCTGGTCCCGATCCTGGAAGTTTCGGGCAAACAAAATTACCGCGCCCACGCTTGGGTGTAGCAGTCGTCGCTTATCCTCGTCGTCCAGCTCGAGGCCGACAACATCCAACATTACCGGGCCCAAGGGCATTAAAACAGGAGAGGAAGCATCAACAGACATGGTAATGACAGGGGTTATTGGTTGATTTGTACGGGGGTACCAACCGCAACAGCATCGAACAGTTCGATAATATCGTGGTTGCGCATCTTGATACAGCCGTGCGAACTTGGTACGCCCATGACGTGTGAATCCGGTGCACCATGTATATAGATATAGCGGCGCATAGTATCGACGTTCCCCAGCCGATTGCGACCCGGTTCGTTTCCACATAGCCAGAGTATCCGGCTGAGAATCCAGTCGCGGTTAGGTGCACGCTCCGCGAGCTCTTCGGTGTAAATTTCTCCAGTTGGTCGGCGGCCTACAAACACGCTGTTTTCGGGTTGCCCTGCCCCAATACAGGCCCGCACTCGGTGGGCACCCAGGGGTGTGCACTCACTGCCGTTTTCCTGACCGGGGCCGTTACTGGCGGTAGCGATCCTGAATTGCTGTTGCGATCCATCCACATGGTGAGTCAACATTGACTGCTCACTGATGCTGATCTCTATCGCCGACACTTCAGTCATGCGTGCTCCCCGGCCGCATCCAGGTGCGCCAGAAGTGCCTGACAACCTGTTTCTACCAGGTTAAAGACATTCTCGAACCCGGCTGCACCGCCGTAGTAAGGATCCGGAACCGAAACCTGCTCAGTCAGGCCTGCTTGATTGGCAAAGCTCAGAAACAGGTCAATGTGGGCACGATGGTGTTCAGGCGCGTAATATTGAATCAATTCCAGATTGTCTTCATCCATCGCGAGGATGTAGTCGAATTCATCGTAGTCGCGAATAGAAATCTTCCGCGCCCGGATATAACTCATATCAATACCTCGCTCATCAGCCTTGGCACGCGAACGGGCGTCGGATTGTTCACCAGTATGGTAGGCGTGGGTGCCCGCGGAATCCACCATGACTGCATCACTCTTGCCCTGTGATTCAATCATATGTTGCATGACCCCGTGCGCGGTGGGGGAACGACAAATATTCCCCATGCACACAAACAATACTTTACTAGGCATTATTTTGACTCTTAATCGTTTGCCAGCAGGCTCCGCGCCCGCTCCAGGTCTTCGGGCGTATCAACCCCTACCCCTGCATCATAATCAATTTTCTGCACCATTATTTGCTCCCCATTGTCCATCACGCGCAATTGTTCGAGGCTTTCACTGGACTCGAGGTTACTAGGCTGAAGATGAGCATATCGTTTCAAAAATTCAGCACGATAAGCATAAATACCAACATGGTGCCAGGCCTGACTGAAATCGCTGTCCTTGCTGTGTGGTACCGGAGAGCGGGAAAAATACAGCGCCTTGCCGGTTTGATCAATCACCACTTTCACCACATTGGGGTTTTCGAAATCATCGGCAGACTTGATCGCATGCGCGGCGGTAGACATCACTGCCTGTGGGGCACTCTGTAACGACGCAGCAACCTCATTTACCAACCGCGCTGGTATCGCGGGTTCATCGCCTTGTACGTTCACGATGATCTGATCATCAGCGATGCCCAACGAATCCACAACCTCGGCCAGGCGATCGCTACCGGATTGATGATCCTCCCGGGTCATGCATACCTCGCAGTCGTATGCCTCTAAAGCGGCCGCAATGCGCTGATCATCCGTCGCCACAATCACTCGCGCTGCCTCTGATTCACTCGCCCGATCAACCACATGGGCGATCAGCGGCTTGCCAGCAATGTCGGCCAGCGGCTTGCCGGGCAATCGTGTTGAAGCAAACCTGGAGGGGATGATGACGATAAAACTCATGATGGAGCAGCGGGCAGAACTAGTCGAATTCCAGCTCGCGGGCTTCTTCTTCCAGTAACACAGGAATGCCGTCGCGAATCGGGTAGGCTAATTTTGCTGATTTGGAAATCAGCTCATCGTTCTCACGATCGTAGGTGAGACTGCCCTTGGTAACAGGACAGACCAGGATTTCAAGCAACTTCGGGTCGAGCATAATCTATAAGAGTTTTACTGCTTAGCGTGGTGCGTATCCAACCGCTCCAGGAGCAGAGTTAATTTGCTGTTGAATGATGCGCTCATTTTAACACTCACCGGCAGATACCAATGTGCTTCAGAGGCAAATTTTTTGCATTTGACCGCATCTTTCTCAGTCATTATGACCGGCAAGTCATCCCCGAACAGTAGGTCACTCGCGGAGTAACGATGATGATCTTCGAAAACATGTTCAACTATCTGCCAACCCTGTTCGCGACAGCTGTGAAAAAACCGTTGTGGGTTGCCGATTCCCGCCACTGCATGCAATCCCTGGTTGGAATCCAGCGCTCGCTGTTCAGGCTGAATCAAGGGCAGCGGATCACTGGCCCGCAAGCTCATCACGATTGCCTCGGATTCCTGATTGTTTGTGCCCTTTTGCTCATTAAGACTTCCATTCGGTTTATGATGCGTTACCAAAATATCCACTGATTGCAATCGAGACCTAGGTTCTCGATACGGTCCAGCAGGCAGCAAGTGCTGATTGGTTTGTGGTCGGGATTCATCAACCACGCAAATTTCGATATCTCTTGCCATGGCAAAGTGCTGTAGGCCGTCATCGCTCACAATAATGTCAACGGTGCCGGATTCCAGTAATAATTCTATATCGGCTTTACGGTCTGGGCCTACCACCAACGGCACATTACAGCGACGCTGGATCAATACTGGTTCATCGCCGGCAAGTTCGGCCGGTGTGTCCGAGGTGACTAATAACGGATAGGTATCACTCTGCCCGCCATAGCCACGGCTAATTACACCTGGCGTATAGCCCAATAAACGCAATTGCTCGACGAGGTGCACCACCAGCGGAGTTTTCCCAGTTCCACCAACGGTGATATTACCCACCACGATTAGTGGCACCGGCGCTCGATACGCCTTGCGCAACCCGAGCGTATAAGTACTTTTCTTAAGCAGAAAGCCCAGGCGATAAAGCAGCGACAGAGGCCACAATAAAATGGTCAGAAGGTTGGGTTGTTGCCAACTGTTTTGCAAAGCCCGACGCACGGCAAGAAACGGCTCTAACGATTGAAGAAAAAGAAGCCGCGGCGATTGCCCTTGGATTGGGCACGGTGCAGGCCGGCATATACCCCGCCACGCTTGAGCAGCTTTTTGTGTGACCCCTGCTCCACAATTTCACCACGATCCAGCACGATAATTTTGTCCGCGCTTTCAATGGTTGAAAGACGGTGAGCGATCACTAATGACGTGCGGCCTTCCATCAGAGTTTCCAGAGCATCCTGCACAAAACGTTCTGATTTGTTGTCGAGTGCGGAGGTGGCTTCGTCCAGGATCAGGATCGGGGCATTTTTATAGATGGCTCGCGCAATCGCGATGCGTTGCCGCTGACCTCCAGAGAGCCGCAATCCATGCTCTCCAACCACCGTGTCCAATCCTTCAGGTAACTCATGTAAAAATTCATCGACGTGGGCAGCCTTGATCGCGGCCTGCAAGCGCTCGTCATCGTAGCTATCGAGCATGCCATACATGATGTTGCGGGCGATGGTGTCATCAAACAGGGTGGTCTCCTGGCTTACCAGCGATACCTGGTTGCGCAAATCCTTGAGAATGATGTCATCAATGTTTTTGTCATCCAGAGTGATGCTGCCCGATTGCGGCGAATAGAACCTCAGAATCAGTGCAGTCATGGTGGATTTTCCACTCCCTGAGGGCCCAACAAAGGCGACCCTCCTGCCGGGCTTTATCTCGAAACTGATATCTTTGAGAACACGATTATCCTCATCCCCGTCATAGTCAAAGCTGACATGGTTGAACTTCAGGTGACCGCGAGTTTCGGGCAAGGGTAAGATTCCCGTATCCTGTTCCGATTCCGCGTCAATAACGGCAAACACACTGTTCGCCGCGGTCATCCCGATCTGGATCTTCTCGTTGATCTTGGCAAGTCGTTTAAGCGGGCTGGTGAGCATGATTATGGCTGCAAAATAGCTCATAAACAGCCCGGCCGATTCTGGCCCTGCGCGCAGGTAGTTCAGATAGATGTGCAAGATTATTGCAATCACCGGGGCAATGGCCAACATGGTCACCGGCACTATCGCCGCTGACACGCGAGCGCGTTTCAGGTTCTGCGACAAGTTAAAGCGGTTGGCGGCACTGAAATTCTCGGTTTCCTGTTGTTGGCCGCCGTACACCTTAATTACTTTTTGGCCTACCGAAGCTTCTTTAACCGTATTGGCAATACCGCCCATAGAATCCTGGATCTCTTTACTGGTACGCCGAAAGCGTTTGTTCGAATAGTTGGTAATACCCACCAGGATCGGCACAGCGAACAGAAAAATTACCGTTAAACGCCAGTCTTTGTAGATCAGCATTCCGATCAAGGCGATCGAGAACACCGTATCCTTGAATAAAATAGTCAGCGTGTCGGTGGTTGCTACCGCGGTGGTTTCCGCGTCATAGATCAGCTTTGACACGCTCTTGGCCGACGAGTTCTTGTCAAAGTAGGAGGTGGGCAGCGTGATGAGGTTGGTGAATACATCTCGACGCACGTCAAAAATTATATGACGGCCCAGGCGCAGCATGCAGTAGTTTCCAAAAAAGCCAAACACCGAACGAAACACCATGATGCCAAGCACCATCACTGCCAACCATTTCAAATGCCACGGTTTAGCGTTGATAAAACCATCATTAATAATCGGCTCCACCAGATAGGCAAATGAAGCCTCCGTGATCGCTGTGCAGATCATGAAGAAATTTGCCAACAGGAACAGGGTTTTGTGCTCCCATAAATATCGCAACAGACGCGAGAACACCATGCGGCTGTCAAACTGCTGTGGTGGTGTCGTTTTTTTCTTGCTCATGATGAGAGCCAATTTCTGGTAAGCAGGGTCTTACCGTTAATTTATGGCTTGTTTGGTCGCAAAGGTAATATTGCTCATGCCCAGCTCCTGCGCGACATCCAGTACACGGATAACCGCATCATGCGTGGCTTTTTTATCGGCTCGAATAATCAACAACAATGATTCGTTGCCGCTGTATTCTGAAAGCGCTTTGAGTAAAGTTTCGCGATTGGAGTTGATCAGCGCGCGGGCCTCGCCCTGGTTATCCGCCATAACCGCGTACTCGGAAGCAGCGCCTACCAGCACTTCGACGCTGCTTGGCTGTTCGGCTATTTGATCTCCGGATGCTTCAGGTAAATTGATCTTGAGCGTGGTTTCCTTGGTGAAAGTGGTCGAGATCATAAAAAATATGAGTAGCAAAAACACAACATCGATGAGCGGCGTCAACTCGATGCCGGTTTCGTCCTCTTCCTGGTTGACCCCGAAATTCATCAGGAATCCGCCGTCCTGCGCGCTGCTGCGCGTGACGCGGCGCTACCACTCGGTACTTTCTTGACCACATCCATTAAGCGTAACGCGTGTTCTTCCAGGACAACGGTCAACTCGACAATACGGCTGCGAAAATAGCGATAAAACATCAGGCATGGAATGCCAACCGACAATCCTGCCGCGGTGGTGATCAGCGCTTCGGAAATACCACCCGACAGTACGGTGGGATCACCCACCCCTACTGCGGTAATAGCGGTGAAAACCTTGATCATGCCGATCACTGTTCCCAACAGCCCGATCAAGGGTGCGATTGAAGCAATCGTGCCCAGTGTATTCAAATATCGCCCCATGTGATGGACGACCTGTTTACCCGCCTCTTCCAGGGCTTCCTTCATATCTTCTTTGCCATGGGACAGATTGGCGAGCCCGGCCGCGTATACCGCGCCCAATGGCGAATGGTTGCGGATAACTTCGATTCTGTCCGCGGTCACCGCGCCGGTCACAACCAGGTCGAGGACTTGCGAACCAAGGTTTGCTGGTGCAACTTTGATTCTGCGCAGAGTAAGCATCCGTTCAAAAATAATCGTGAGTGCCACCAGGGAGCACAACAAAATAATCCACATGAGCGGACCGCCCGCTCTAAATAATTCAAACATGAGTTACCTGTATTCTCAGACCCGTTGATCTGGTTTGATTCTTGATTTTATTTACCGGATGGGAAATGCCGGCCCTTGTTGTGCTGTATACCAGCCTGTTTCAGCTTGTTCTCACACTGCCAGGCCTGCACAGATGAAAACTCTACTACTTTTGTCTTGGCAGAAGTCTACCAAACTTAGTCTGCTAATTGGGCATTTTTTGCCGATTCCAAAAGCGCTTCTCAGCCACTCTGTACGATGTAACAGTGTATCCATTCTTATTGAAATTCAGCAAGATAGAGCCGTTATCTATAGTAGATAGTAGGTGGATTCTGGCATTATTGTAACGTTCGACAACCTCCGCATGAGGATGTCCATAGTGATTTCGGTAACCAGCAGCTACGATTGCCAGCTCTGGTTTAATAGCATCCAGAAATTTTTGTGTTGAAGAGGTCTTACTGCCCTGGTGTGGGACCAACATGACATCTGCCTTCAGTAGATCTGGATCAGACAAAAGATGTTGTTCAACCCGGCGCTCGATGTCCCCGGTTATCAGGATAACCTGGTCGGCAAATTCAATGCGCAGCACGCAAGACAAGTTGTTACTCCCCTGTGGAGTCGCCTCATCCGGGCTAATTATGGAAAATTCCACGGATTCGATAGACCAGGACTGACCAGCCATACATGACGTAGCACGCGCGACACGATCTGTTCTGCTGGTGAGAACATGTTTGACCGGAATCGTAGCTAACACTCGGTCTAGCCCGCCGATATGATCATTGTCTGCATGACTGATGATCAGCTGGTCTATCTGTTGGATTCCGCGAGAGCGTAAGTACGGTATGAGGACCGCATCGGCGGCATTAAAACCGGATGGGTACGCAGGCCCGGTATCGTAAACCAGGACATAATCTGAAACTTGCACCACCATAGACAAACCCTGACCCACATCCAGTAACGCAATTTGCAGTGAGTCCTGGTCCGCTTCGAGTTTCCAGGGAATCAGCACACTAATGGCAATGCCTGCCAGAAAGATCATATGTCTGACCCGCCAACGTGCTAAGAAAGCCCATAAAATCAGCAGCAGGCCAGGATAGAACCAGGCACTTGCGTCCTCCATTAGCGTCGAGATTCCTCTACCTGGGACATAGGTGCTTAGAGACCACGCGCTTATTTCTGCCAAAAACGTGTAAAGCCATTCAAATACCACTGCCAAGCCGCCTAATAGCATGGCGTGTAGTGCCTCTTGCCCGAGTTGTAAGAGTATCAGCGAGAACAAAACCAGGGGGATCAACAGGAATCCGAAAATCGGAACCGCAATCAGATTAACCAGCGGCGACACGAGTGATATCTCTACAAATATCAGCAATGTCAGCGGCATCATGCCCAGCCACAACAGTGGCTGCAGCTGCAGCAGTGATAGCTTACCACGATAGTGTTGCACCACGCCTATGATCATTACTGCGCCGCAGGACAACCAGAAACCCGCATCCAGTACTGAATATGGGTCATAAATCAATAACAAAAATGCGGCGAGCAGTAACACGCGTAGTAATGAAATCTCGCGAGACAACAACCTGCACAACACAAATACAGTAAGCATCAACAGCGCTCGCTCAGTGGATATGGCAAAGCCAGCGAGCGCAGAATAGGCATAGGCCGCACATAAACCTGGCAGCAGAACCAGGTTTTGCCTCGGCTGCCAATAAAATAGTTTGGCTATCGGCATTAGCGCATACTTCATCAGGGTCACGACCAGGAAAAAAACGAGGCCGACATGCAGACCTGAGATCGCCATCAGATGACTGAGTCCCGTTTTTTTGAACACCTCGCGCTGCTCCTGAGACAAAAGTGATTTATCCCCTATCATCAAGGCAGCAATCATTCCGAGCGCATTGGGTGTGTTTTGCATTCGCTGCTGCAAGTGCCGTTGCAGATCCTGACGATAGTTATTTATCGAGTACCCAGGCTCAGCAAGCAGCTCCTGAGCTTCCTTGTTTCGCACATAGCCACGAGCCACAACTTGGCTTCTAAACAGATACTTCTCAAAATCAAACGCACCCCAGCTGGCATAGCCATGCGGATTCTTAAGTCGCACGGTAAATCGCCAGACCTGACCGGGTTGCAAATCCAGAAGGCAGCGATAGCAACTTAACTGGACTTTTTGCTGCACCAGCATGGACAGGTCTTTAGCGTGATACTCATCACTCTCATTGATGGCAAGCACCTGAAACAAGAATCGGGTATGAGTGCTTGTTTTCCCAGGTAAATCTATTACCTGACCGCGGACAGAAATACTTCTGCCTTCATGACTGCGTGGCAGCTCGATGCCAAGATGTTGATTAAAACTATGTGTAGCCACCAGAGTTGCCAGGAGAGCAACAACAAGAGGCCGCAACCACTTAAACCGGTTGCTACAGAGAATGCCGATAACGCACAGCAGCAACAACATAATTGCCGAGGGCAGCTCTTGGACTAACAGCAAACTGCTGATTGCCAGGAAACCAGCCAGCAGTGATGCATCACTGCCTTGCAGGTATTTGCTTAGCGACGCAGCATATTCATCGAGCCAGGCGCGGGACCAGACTATACTGCAGGCGGACGTGAAGCGACCTGCACACTCCTTGAAAACAGCCACAACAACTCTCCTTGTACTTCAATAAACTCCTGCTTAATCCCGGTATTCGATATGGTTCCTACCAATCGACAAACACAGCCGGTGATTATTGCGATTGTGTCAGCAAAATCGAAACAATCACATGGTAACGAGTATACTACTGGTGCAAGCAAAGAGAGAGACTATTCGCAGAATTGCGAACCAGAATGTACGGTAAACTAACTGTCTGGATTTATCGGGTACTTTTTTGAAATTTTTCACCGACCTACGTAAACACCTTCCTACGGCTAAGGAAATAAATGAATATCGTTATATTCATATTTTCGGCGATACGCTGAAGCAGGCCGAACTCTGGGCGTTTAACCGTACCAGCGTTGCCAAGGGTATCGCTGTGGGTCTGTTCTGTGCCTTTCTACCAATGCCTTTTGAGATGATTGCCGCGGTTTTCATTGCGGCTATGATCGGCGGCAATATTCCCTTTGCCGTGGCAGGTGTGTGGATTTCCAATCCCCTGACCTGGATTCCGCTTTATACGCCCTGCTACTTGCTGGGTGCACATCTTATTGGTCTTGAACCGATTCCTCTAAACCAGATAAGCATATTGGAGTTTGGTTGGCACTACGTTGCCTTGTGGCTTGGTTGTCTTATTATTGGAACGATTGTCAGCGTTACCGCGCATTTCGTGGTCTCGCTGCTTTGGCGAATTCACATTATCAACCGCTGGCAAGCCCGTCGTATACTGCGCCAACAAAAATAACTCGCTGACCAGTTAGCTATTGAGACGCGGCCGCCACATCAGGTTGGATAACCGCTATCTCCGGCTCAAAGTTCAGCTCATCGCGCTGGTGTAAATCGTAGAAACGCAAAATATCGGTAAATATCTGCACACGTTCCACATAGTTCACCGCCTGTACCCCATTGCTGAACGGCTTGCCATACAACTCAGGCATCAGATCACTGATTGTCTGCCACTTGGTTCGATCCAGACCCAGTTCCCTGGCCTTGCGATAAGCATTCATTACGTGCTTAAACCCCACGTTATACGCCGCCACCGCGAACCAGGTTCGTTCTGGTTCCTTGATACGCTCTGGTAATCGATCACGCAGCTGCCCTATATAACGTGCTGCAGCATCAATGCTCTGGGTCATATCCATGCGGTCATCCACACCGAGAAACTTTGCCGTTTCTTGCGTCAACTGCATGATGCCACGCACGCCAGTCGGCGAACGTGCCGAGTTCGACCATTTGGATTCCTGGTAAGACAGTGCGGCCAACATAAACCAGTCGATTCCGCCCTTCCTGGCTGCCTTGCGGAAAGCATATTCATACTTTGGCAGTACGGTTTCGATCTTCTTCTGAATGGAGAGTGCATCGTAGGTGGACAAACGCTTTGGCAGGGCAAAATAGGCATCGGCAAGCTGCGTGGTTAACTTTTCGTCCACGGCTGCCTGTAAAAATACGTTCAGTGCAGAGAGCAATTCGGTATCGTGTAGTTTCGGGAGAGCCCAAACCAGGCCGACCTTGTTCGGCAATATGAAACTTCTATTCAGTTCAGGCAGGTAATGCTTGGCATTCCTGGCCCGGTAGTTGGTGCTTAAGGCAAAGCGATCTGTCCCATTCGCAACCGAGGTCAGTAGCTCATATTCGGTGCGATGATCATCGGCAAGATTAAGCTCTTCAAACCCTTCGATGCCATAGTAACGAGCCGACGCCCGCACCGTTTCCTGCCCTAATTCTTCCAGGTTTTTGGGCCGCTTGGTGCCACGTTTGTAGACCACCGTGGTCTTGGCCTGGTACCAGGAGATTGTTGGCTGGCTCACCCGTTGCACATAGGCGTTATCGAGGATGCCGCCCACGGCGATATCGCCCGCGCCACTCTCCAACAAGGAAAACAATTCAGCGAAAGGCACTACTTCGAGCTTAAGTTCCAGGCCCATGCGTTCAGCAAAGGTAGCTAACAGCTCGTATTCGAAACCATAGTGCTGCTTATTAAACACATACTGCGAATCCGGCTCATCCGAGATCAGCACCCGGATATAACCGCTCTCCAGCATTTCCGCCAGGGATTGAGATTGCGGACGCAAATAATACTGCACAGCGGCCAAAACGATCAGACAGCAAATCAGGATAAATTCGATATGGCGACGCGAGAACTGCAGTGCAGTTTTGAAGATCATCCCTGGAGACTGCCACCACACGGTATTTGACTTTGCATTTACCATAAATTGAGAATAGCGATTTGGCCCCTAACTCGCAATAAGCAATTGAACCAGATGACGAACTGGTTTATCCTGCGCGGCGCGGAAATCGGAGAGGTGGCAGAGTGGCCGACAAATATGTCTGGAACATATTTGAACTGCCGCCAGGCAGCCCCGAAAGGGGCGAGGCACAGGACGTGCCGAGTTATGCGCACGCATTTTGTGCGCATGAGACAATTTAGTTGTTAAATGATTGGCGAGGTCAGTCGTTTAGCTTTTTTCGGAGAGGTGGCAGAGTGGTCGAATGCGCACGCCTGGAAAGTGTGTATACGTTAATAGCGTATCGGGGGTTCGAATCCCCCTCTCTCCGCCAGATTTTCCAGCCTGAGACTAGTCTGTCACATTCACGTAGCCACACCACTCAGTTCCGCGCATCTTCTTACCACGAACTCTATATCCCTCAGGAACTGGGTTTACCCGCAAAGATTCTCGAAAGTGCGCATGTTTGCCGCGCCGTGAATGCATCTGCACACTCAATACTTTTTGCGGGAAGACATAGACTGTACTTTCGTTGAACTGGCTGGAGTAGGTTTCCACCTTGGCACACACGGCATTGCCCTCACCAGCCAGTCTGGTAAGTAATTGATTCTGCATTAACAGTGCATCATAAGGCGTTGAATTTTCTTCTAGAAACCAGTTTTTTGATGCCTGGTACAATTTTCCATCCTTAAACGTCACTTCTCCATCGCTGCCAGGGGGTACGCCATCACTGATACCACATATGGTCACATCTGACACAACACCATCACAATTGTCGTAACAGTTCAGATTTGGAAACGCCTCTCGCACTTCGGATTCCGGCATTCCGCGCTTTAGACTGACTCCAAATAAATCTATGGTGGGCGGTTCAGCAATTGCCGGGGTAGCAAGCAGAAGAAAGGCAGCCAAGAGTACAGTCTGCTTGGTAGAACTTCGTTTCTGCCGCATAACAATACCTCTTCTAAATAATCATCCTCACCTTAACAAAATAGAGTTTCCGCCGATACAAGCGGTCGCAGGATTATTTTCCGCCTGGCTTAAAGTTCGATAATGTGATGCTCTTACAATAGCCCATTGCCAAATAGCTGGCCTTACCCCTACTTCCTTTAGCTTGGTTTCTCGCCCATATTATTTGAAAATGCCCTGCGCAGTTACTAAAAATGAAAACGATTGTGACCAATGTGTTACAGCACTTTTCTGAATCTTTTCAGCACTTATAAAAGATGGTAATTTAATAGGTCTTACTAACAATTACAGAGTAAAGGATTCAACATGAAAAAGTTATTAATTGCGCTCGCAGTCGTCGTTGCGCTCGCCATCGCGGCCAGTTTTTTGTTCGCCGGCAAAATCGATGAGCTGATTGCCGACACTATTCAGACCGAGGGTACTGCAGCCCTGGGCACGCAAGTGAGCGTAACCAGCGTTGAAACCAAACTCACCGAGGGCGTAGCCACCATTAATGGCTTGTCGATTGCCAATCCTCCAGGCTATGAAGCTGCCAATGCCGTGCAGATAGACTCTTTTTCTGCCGACGTGGACTATGGATCTCAAGTGGTTGAAAACATTCTGATCGAAAAACCGGTCATAAATGCCGAACTTGTCGGTACACGGAGCAATTTCCAGGACTTGATGGACAATATTCCGGAAGCCGCCGAAGAGGAAGTAGCTGACGGAGAAGCTGAAGAAGCTGCCGAAGACTCAGAAATCACGATTAAGTCACTGCAGTTGCGTCAGGCCACCGTCAACTTGAATTCAGACAAGCTTGGTAAAACCTCATTCGTTATGGATGACTTTGTACTTAACGATGTCACGGGTACTGCCGATCAAGTTTCTGAAGCGATTACAGCAAGCCTCATTGCTCACTTAACGCAGCAGATTACTGGTTTTGCCACGGCGCAAATAACCGAAATGGTCAAAGCAGCAGCAATTGAAGAAGCCAAAGAAGCGGTCAACGAAAAAATCAACGAGAAGTTAGCTGAAGGCTTGCTTGATGAGAAAAGTGGTGAACTGGGAGAAAAACTCAAGGGCTTGAAACTGAAGATTAACTAGCTAACCAGCTAGGCACTTTAAACGGGGCCGCGCGATGGAGGACCCCAGGATGACTAGCCTTTTCTTCGAAGTTCGCACACATAAAACCCATCAGTTTCGCTTAAGAATGGAAAAAGCCGAAGCTGATGGGTTTTAAATTCAATCCTGTCACGCTGTTCCGCGAGTTCTGCCGGCAACACGATCTCCCCTAATTCGAATTCCTCAGTATCCTGAAGAAATTGTTCGATTTGCGCTTCGTTCTCTGATTTAAGCAGAGAACAGGTGGCATAGAGTAAACGCCCCCCGGGGCGTACCAGGCGGCTGGCACTTTGCATAATCGATTGCTGCAATTGCTGCAGATTTTCCAGGTTTTCCGGCTGCAGATTCCAGCGACTGTCCGGACTTCGACGCCAGGTGCCAGTGCCACTGCAGGGCGCATCGATCAACACCAAATCTGCTTTTTCCTTGTGCTGTTTGACCCATTTGTCTCGCTCGGAGGTCAAGGTATGCACACGAATATTGTGCGCGCCAGCGCGCTTGGCACGTTTGCTCAATTGTTGCAATCGCTTACCATGTACGTCACAGGCATCGATGCTGCCTTTGTTTTCCATCATGGCCGCCATGGCCAGGGTTTTACCGCCGGCTCCGGCACAAAAATCCACGACACGGTCGCCAGCTTTAACTCGGCTGATCAGCGCGAGCACCTGTGAGCCCTGGTCCTGAACTTCGAACCAACCCTGGTTAAATGATTTCAAACCAAATAGACCTACCCTGCCATCAAAGCGTAGACACCATGGCGAAAGCTGACCTGTTTTAAGCGAATAGCCCAGCTTTTCCAGTTCACTCAGCGCACTGGGTACATCAGCCTTTAGGGTATTTACCCGTATATCGGTACTGGCTCGTCGATTGCTGGCACGCATTTCTCGCTCGTAGGCCTCGCCCAAGGAATCCTCAAGACCTGCCGCAAGCCAATCCGGGACACCCAGTTGTACATGCAGAGGTGCGTCTTGGAGAGCGGTAAGATCGAGGGCCTCAAGTTTAGCCAAGTCGTTTATGGCCAATGGTTTAGGGCTGTATTGCTGGCCATTGAATAATGCCGCCAGATCCTGGCCTTGCTCCTTCAACAACACTGCCATTAGCTGACGATTACCCCAACTTACCCCAACCTGATCAAGCAGGTACGTATAACCCAGTTTATTGCGCAGCACGGTGTAGAAATACTCCGAGATAGCGGCTTTGTCCTTGGAACCAATGTAACGATTAGAGCGAAAATACTGGGCCATCACGCGATCCGCCGGGTAGCCGCTAGCAGCGATCTCGTCGAGAAGATCAATAGTTGCCTGTACTTGCGCTGCTGGTCTCATGATTCCGGTTCGTACTGCTGGAAAAGTTCGGCGCAACTATAACAGCATTCGATATTGGTAGACAGTGTAGGCGACCTCAAGAAAAGCCTGTTCAAACGAGTAAACAAGGTTCAACTTTTTTAGTAAAAAAGAGAACTTTACGCTTGAAAAATCCCTACCGAATCCCAGATTAAGGAAGGCTGAAGTCTCCAAGAGATTCAGCATATGTGAACCGGAGTATGACAGTTGTCAGACTTTGTTCTATTAACCCTTATTGCTCATTGTGAGAATAAACTGGAGATATCATGAATAGAATTGATCTTACCCCTTTGTACCGTAGCAGCGTTGGTTTTGACCGTTTTGGCTCATTGCTGGACGCCGCCTTCCAAACCGAAAAAACATCTGCTGGCTATCCCCCATACAACATTGAAGTTGTCGAAGAGAATAGCTACGCAATCACCATCGCCGTGGCTGGATTTAAGCAATCCGAACTGGATATCCAGGTTGAAAACGGGGTGTTGACTGTGCGCGGCAAGAAAGAAAAGTCCGATGAAGGACGTTTTCTGCATCAAGGCATCGCGACACGTTCCTTCGAGCGTAAATTCAACCTTGCCGATCACATCGAAGTCACCAACGCCGATCTGCAAGACGGCTTGCTGAGCATCAACCTGCTGAAAGAAGTACCTGAGGCCATGAAACCGAAGAGCATCAGCATTAATGGCTCAAGCGCCAAGGTGATCAGCCACGACGAAAAAGCCGCTTAATAGCTGCTGATTCATTCAAAAAAAATGCCCCGATAGTTCGGGGCATTTTTTTATGCAATGTTAACTAGTTAAAGAACAAGCGGTTTAGCCCAAGGCGGCCCTTACCTGCTGATGTTGCTGCCTGAGTTTCTCCGGCAACCGATCGCCAAAGCTGTCGAGGTATTCACCAAACTCATCCATCTCCTGCCGCCATTGTCCATCGTTGATCGAGATCAATGACTTCCAAACCGCGGGATCAAGTTCCAGGTCGGCTACATCCAGTCCGTTCTCTTCCGGCAGGTAGCCAATCGCACTTTCATTGGCACCAACCTCATCTTTGCAGCGTTTGATGATCCACTGTAGTACTCGCAGGTTTTCACCAAAGCCAGGCCACAGGAAGTCGCCCTCTTCATTTTGCCGGAACCAGTTCACGTGAAAGATCTTCGGGAGCTTGTCGGTGCGTTCCGCAAAACTCAACCAGTGCGACCAGTAGTCGGCAAAGTTATATCCGCAGAATGGTTTCATGGCCATGGGGTCACGACGGACAACGCCGACTTCTCCCGTAGCAGCTGCGGTAGTTTCAGAAGCCACCCCGGCGCCGATCAATACACCGTGCTCCCAGGATTTCGCCTGGTAGACTAACGGCGCAAGTTCACGCCGACGACCTCCAAATACGATTGCCGAGATAGGAACGCCCTTAGGCGCCTCAGCCAGGCTTGAATACGCGCGGTTTTCAGTCGCAGAAACAGTAAACCGAGAATTTGGGTGCGCTGCTGGCCCATTTTCCTTGGAGTACTCAGCCCCTTTCCAGTCAAACATGGGTTCGCCAACTTTTTTGTCTTCCCACCAAGGTTGGTTGTCCTCGGTGGTACCAACATTGGTGAAAATCGTGTTCTGCTGGATCATATCGTAGGCGTTACGATTAGTTTTTTGGTTGGTACCCGGTACCACACCAAAATATCCCGCCTCAGGGTTGATCGCACGAAGCTGACCTTCCTCATCCATATGCAGCCAGGCAATATCGTCTCCAAGCGTCCAGATTTTCCAGTCCGCGTACTTCTCGGGCGGAATCAACATCGCCAGGTTGGTTTTGCCGCAAGCCGATGGAAAGGCAGCAGCGATATAGTGTGTTTCCCCTTGTGGGCTTTCCAAACCAAGGATCAACATATGCTCTGCTAGCCAGCCTTCATCGCGTGCTTGCCAACTGGCAATTCGCAATGCGTGGCATTTCTTACCGAGTAAGGCATTACCACCATAACCTGAGCCATAACTCATAATGCTGAGTTCCTCAGGGAAATGCATGATAAAGCGGCGATCCGGGTCGAGCTCACCGGTTGAATGCAGGCCTTTTACAAAGATGCCCTCTTCCTCGATCCGCGCCAGTGCCCTGGCACCCATACGGGTCATCAGCTTCATGTTGATGACCACATAAGGGCTATCGGTGATTTCCACGCCACAGCGTGAAAATGGCGAATCTACTGGCCCCATGCAGTAAGGAATAACGTACATGGTACGCCCTTGCATGCAGCCTGCATAAAGATCATCCATCTTCTGCTTGGCAGCGTCGATCTCCATCCAGTTGTTATTGTCGCCCGCGTCTTCCTTGTTCTGTGTACAAATAAAGGTCAGGTGTTCGACACGCGCAACATCTTGCGGGTCGGACAGGTGAAGATAGCAATTCGGGTGTGTTTCAGAATTGAGTACTTTTAAAGTACCGTCGTCCAGCATGAAATCGACCATTCGCTGATACTCTTGCTCGCTCCCGTCACACCATACGATGTCTTGCGGTTGCGTCATCTCAGCGACACTCGATACCCACGCTGCTAATTGTTGATTTTTCGTGGTCATAATTAGCGTGGTTTTGTGTTCAATTGTCAGCACATAAACGAGGCCACTCGCCGAAAAACGACTCAGATCAGTCATCTTTTCGCTATCTGCGTAGCGATTTCAATGCTCAACCTTCATGGGCTCTGTACTTTTTGGTGCGGCGTATTCTAACAATCGCCTTGGGCATTTCAAACCCTAGAACGGTAATTGACGCCATTCATTAGATTAATCGTGGGAAAGGAGCACGGGTTCACTGCTCTTTAAAAGGAAGAAGCTGATTTCGTTGGCGTTTGACTGCCCTAGACTCGAGAATTATCCACGCGCAGGAATGCGCAATCGTTGTCCAACGTAAATTACCGAGGTCCGTCGCAGGCGATTGGCATCCAGTAAGGCACTACAAGCCACCCGGTAACTATCAGCAATGCCGCATGGTGTTTGCCCGCGCCGAACGGTGTGCCAATCATTCGGGCCAGAAACGACTACGCGCTGCCCTACTTTGAGTACACTGCGCTTATTTATGCCGTTCAGCGCAAGAAATTCCGCACAGCGCATATTATTGTTATTGGCTATTTCACACGCCGTATCACCGCGTCGCACTCGATAGCTGGAGGTTTGACGACCAGCCGATATACTTGCGCCAGAAGCAGCACTTGCATCAGCGGTGGCTACTTTGGGTGTGCTATCCGTCGCCACACCTATACCACCCGTGCTGGTAGGCACCTTAATCCGCTGACCTGCGTAAATTGTATTGCGTCGATCCAACTGGTTCATTCGAATTAACTCACGACAGGAAGCTCGATACTTTTCAGCAATCCCGCAAGCTGTTTGACCACGCCGCACACGATGCCAGGTAAATCCGGGGCGTTCATACTCTGCAGGCAGAGTATTCATTTGCGCTATTGCCGAATCCCAGCCGCCCTCCTGATAAGGTAACTTTAGTTTATATTTTTTAGGCACCAACGCCTTGTCTTGCCAGATCACTCGTTTCAGCGCTGGGTTCAGCTTTTTTAGCAAGTCTCGGTCAACGGTCAACTCTTTGGACAATCGTTTAATCGACGTAGCTCTGGGCAGACTTAACTCATTATAGGAGTAGATATGGTCTGCGGGCTTGCTCGATGGTGGAAAGAACTTCTCAGAATTTTTCGCAACATGCCGTGCGGCCAGGAAACTGGCATAGAAATTTTTCACCGCCACCTGGAAGTTTGCAGATTTGTATTCCACTAACAAGCGTTCGTAATCTAGACCCACCTGCTTAATCGCTCGTTCCATGCCCCTTACCCCATAGTTGTACGAAGTAATCACAAATGGGATCAAATCTTTGGAGTTGACCGCGTAACCATTCTCAAAGGCGGTTTCGCTGAGATTGTCAACGCTATTACGAAAGTACTTAGCCGCTGCATAGGTTGCTCTGGTAGGGTCATAGCGCTCGTCCACCACATGGTTCACCGTAAGACCCAGGGTTCGGCCGGTGCTGGGCATGATCTGCCATAGACCAGCTGCGCCTACATGCGACAGAGCCTCAGGATTGAATGCTGATTCCACAAACGGTAGGTATTGCAGCTCAGGTGTTAGGTTTTCGCTTTCCAATGCGTCAAGAATGGTAGGCCGGTAAACCTTGAAGTGTCGCAGGGCCTCGGCCATGCGATCCTGGTTTCCTGACTGGCAGCGAATCCGGTTAGCGGCTCTTTTCATTTCCGCTACCGATGACCCCAAGAACAATTGTTCAAGCTTTGCCTGCGATTCAGTCAGCGGTTTGTTCTTAGAGATCTTGTCGGCCGTAGTCAATATCGCCTTCTTTAACCGCTTACGCTCGCGGTCAATTGAATCGCCTTTTCGGCTGCGGCGACAACCATCTCTGCGCTTAATAGTTGAATAAGCCCGATGTGGATTATCTTTATCATGAAAAACCGCCGTGCCCGTGTCCCACCGACTGAATACCTCGACCCAGAAACTCACGCGCGGCAATAATGACTCGGGACAGGAAAAAGTTTCATCACACTGCAGCGTGTAATTACCAACAGGCTTATCCAAGGGCTTGGCGAGCGCTTCCGAAGCAGCAGCAAGAGTCACCGCGAGCGCCAGCAAAAATGCCCTCCCAGGAATACCATCAATATGAAATATCGCGCGCATGAAAGAGTTCTAATGAAGTCCGTTCTCGACTCGTAATCTGTTTTTATTCACTTGTACCAACCCAACAGCTTGTGACTCGCAACAAGCGCTTTAAAGATGTTTATGAACGGTTCACGCATGTCAATTGCCCGCTCACAGATGATAACGATAATAGTCTTGCGGCAAAAATTTTCAACATGAACAGGCCACATTACAAATATTTATTTTATCGGGCACACAGATTAATTTCTTGACAGGATTACCCCCCCGTTTGATCGTCGTATTCTCCCGGAAACAACCTCTCGGATGAATACGCTAATCCCACCTAAAGAGCATGAAACGAAGTACCCTCAGAAAAATCATTAATTGGTTCGACACCTATTCAGAAGACCCGGCACTAACAACATCACTTGCTACCGGCAAATCCGATCTTGAGAGTCTAAATTGGCTCAGAATCCTTCCCTTCATGGTGATGCATGCCGCCTGTTTTTGCGTCATTTGGGTGGGCTGGAGCCCAATCGCTGTGATTGTGGCAGTGCTATTTTATGCTATCAGGATGGTGGGCATCACCGCCTTCTATCATCGGTACTTTGCGCATAAGTCCTTTAAAACTGGCCGGATTACCCAATTTATCTTTGCATTAATCGGATCAGCCGCTACCCAACGTGGGCCGTTGTGGTGGGCTTCGCATCATCGCCACCATCATTACTACTCAGATACCGATGAAGACGTGCATTCACCCAAAAAGGGGGTGTTTTGGAGCCATATGGGCTGGTTTCTGTCAGATAAGCATTTCAAGACCCGCCTGGACCTTATCCCCGATTTCGCACGCTTCAAAGAATTGATTGTTTTAGATCGATTCGATTTGCTGGTGCCGTTGGCTTGTATGGCCCTCATGTATGGCCTGGGCGCAGCGCTCAACTACTTCTTGCCTGGTCTGGGAACATCAGGCGCACAAATGCTGGTTTGGGGTTACGTGATCTCAACGGTTGCCCTTTTGCATGCCACACTTTGCATTAACTCGCTTGCCCACCGAGTGGGTTCAAGGCGCTTCCAAACTGCTGATACCAGCCGCAATAACCTGCTGTTGGCCATTATCACTTTTGGCGAAGGCTGGCATAATAATCACCACCGCTTTCCCAACTCGGCAAGACAAGGTTTAAAGTGGTGGGAGGTGGACATCAGCTACTACCTGATTAAACTAATGGAAAAAATTGGTTTGGTATGGAATGTTCATACCGGACCAACGGCAGCGCAGATAAAAAGAGCGATTGCCCAATCCATGCAACCAAAATTGCCAGCCTCAAACCAATGAGCATAAGGCTGAGCGTTAACTGTACCAAGAGGGTTTGTCGTGCGTAACTTGTTTAAAGCACCCGTATTAATCAATGCTGTATTGTTCCAGATATTATGGTTCGCGGCGGTGCTCGGTGGCGCCCAAAAAGTCTTGTGGCCAGCAATTCTCGCAACCGCTGTGATGTTTGGCTGGCAATTAGCAGGAAAACGACGTCATCCAAACGACATCAAGGTGATTTGTGCCGCCATCGTATTGGGGCTGGCGGTCGACTCCACCTGGATTGGTCTTGGTCTTATGGAATTTAATGATCCGCGCCCATTTACTTGGCTGTCCCCAGTCTGGATGGTGTTCATGTGGGCTGGTTTTGCTCTTACCCTGAATCATTCAATGGTTTGGCTCACCGCGCATCCTGTATTGCCTGGCCTAATGGGGCTGATCGGTGGCCCTATGGCTTACCTGGCCGGTGAACGCTTGGGCGCGGTAGAGTACCTGGCTAATACACTGTTGGTTTCAGGCCTATTAGCAATCGCCTGGGCAATATCAGTGACCATTCTGGTTAAAATAGCCACGGCCTCAAAAGAAGCAGGATTTAGCGTGCAACCAGGGCTTCCAAAATAGGCATAGCATGGACTGCATTTGCGGTGAAATGGGTTTGTAATCCCGCGCCAGCATGTTTAAATAGACCTAAGTCGTTGAGCCTGCTTACGAGTAGTTTCATCCCAACTACGCAAGTTTCTATTTAATCAACTCTGAATCATCAGGAATTGCGCGCTTGCCGTTCGCAGTGCGTTGTATCGTCATGAACCTAGACAACACCAATATCACCAGTTTTGAGCGACTGGTTACCCCAGAACAACTGAAGAGCGGAATCCCGCTGACGGAAGCCATCTCAGAACAGGTTGCCGAAAGCCGCAAGGTAATTCGTAATATCCTGGACGGCAAAGATCATCGTCTGATTGTGGTAGTAGGCCCTTGCTCTGTCCACGACCCGGAGTCAGCGATTGAGTATGCGAAACGTTTAAAAATTCTGGCAGATCGTCTGAGTGATCAATTATTTATCGTGATGCGGGTTTATTTTGAGAAACCGCGTACCACAGTAGGCTGGAAAGGCTTGATCAACGACCCTGACCTGGACGGCAGTTTCAATATTGAGAAAGGATTGTCGGTTGGTCGTGAGTTAATGCTGAAGATCTCCGAGTTGGGCTTACCTATCGCCAACGAGGCACTGGACCCTATTTCCCCACAGTATATGCAAGACCTAATCAGTTGGTCTGCCATTGGCGCGCGCACAACCGAATCGCAAACCCATCGTGAAATGGCCAGTGGGTTGTCAGTGCCAATTGGCTTTAAGAACGGCACCGACGGTTCCCTGGCTGTGGCCATCAACGCTCTGCAATCAGTAAGCAGCGGCCACAGTTTCTTAGGGATCGATCACCAGGGTAAAGTCTCGGTTATTAACTCATCTGGCAATCAGCACGCACATATTGTGTTACGCGGTGGCGGTGGCAAACAAAACTACGATTCGGTGAGCATTGCGCTGACCGAGCAACGCCTGCAAGAAAACAATCTGCCGGTAAATATCATGGTGGATTGCAGTCATGCCAACTCAGGTAAAGATGCCGCCCTGCAACCCTTGGTATTGGAGAACGTCACCAACCAAATCCTCGAAGGCAATACCAGTATTGTTGGCGTGATGCTCGAGAGCCATCTGAAACCCGGCAATCAGAAGCTGGGTGAGGATAAATCACAGTTGGAGTACGGCAAGTCAATTACCGATGCCTGTATTGATTGGGAGACCACTGAAGAAGCATTGACCTCGCTGCGTGATAAGCTGACGAGTATTCATTTAGCCTAGAACAGACCAATAGAAATCGCCTTAGTCTGAGCCTAATAGCAGGTTAAAAATAGTTATTATGAAGGAAAAATTCGGTTCCGGTTCTGGTTCGGGTTCGGGTTCTGGGAATGGTTCGGGACCCGGGTTGGAAGGGTTTCCGCCGCCACCACCTGGCATTGTTTGGTTGAACGGGTTTTCGGCGAAATACATGTAATTGTCTGCATTTGTCACCGCCCGATCAGGGACCGAATCCGCCAAAATACGGCTCGCCGTGACACCGTACACGTGGTCATCGGTGTCGGCCACAACATAAAAGTGGCTTATTTCATGAATAATTATGCCTGCTTTCGAAGTCGACCCACCGGCGGTTTGTCGTGACCAAAAAAGTGGGCAGATAAATATCTCGTAAGGCCGATTCGGGTAAACATAGGCGATGGTATTGGACGTTCCTGCAGTGCAACTGCAGCTGAAGGTCATCACGCTAGCCGAGGCAGCGTTGAAAATCTTGTCAAAATTTGTCTGTACGCGATTCCAACGTGCCGCGGAATAGGCCCCAAACCATTCATTATATCTCTCTGCCTGGGCGCGTTGCCCGACTGGTGCATTTCGAAGTTCTGTTCTGGCAATATTGGCGATTGATTCCGCATGGCCCAGTGCCGAATTCAATATCGGTCGTCGATCGGCATCACAGAGCCTAAAAACCGGCACCTGTTTGAAAGCACGCCGGTGTGTATTTATTTTGAGGTTGATCGGTTCCGTGGTTTTTCTGAGTATGGATCGTGTGCCATTCCATCTATAACTGATCGAATAGTCGCCCATGGCAGACAGGTCGTAAACGTCATCGATTTGAACAACAAAGCTCTGGCTTTCACCCGATTGCAGCACCAAGTAGTCCGCCTGTGTAGGCGGCATCCTGGTCAAAATGGGGCCGAGGTAAGGTTTCCTTACCCCCTCGAAACTGATATCCAGAAAATCACCCCGCACAACACCTTCTGCTGCGGTGCCGTTCTTCAGTATTTGTATCGGATATTCGGCGTTATTCGTATAGACGACCTCAACAAAGATGGGCGACTCGTCGTTCACCTCAGCTTCTATCGCAATCATTGAAACCGAGACTTCTGGAGGCAAATGGGCCCATAACTTGAATGCTGGCGCAAATGCCATCACCATTACCGCGAGCACAGAGACAATCCTGGTATTCCTAAATTGCTGGATCATTGCTTACTCGACTCCATTCATTGCTTCGCTCCTGGAAAAGCAAAAGCGTAACTTTGTCAAACCTACCAGCCAATCCATTAAATCAACCCTACTCACTTAATAACACGATAATTTTGCATGATGCAGAATCTCTGCGCTTTAGGGAGTTTCAGGCTTACTGACGCTCACCCTAGGCATAAAACAGTATACAAGAGCGCGCAGCAGATTTCAGTTCCAGCCATGGATAATCGATATGCTCACACGCTGCTTCACTCGTACTACAGAAACGTACTCAACTCTACTTTACCATTTGGACCATCGATAATTGCTCTGAATCCGGGAACCGGGGATTGGTGTGATTCAACATTCAACTCTAATGCGGTCAATATTGCGGCTACCTCAGTTGACTTTGGATGGTAAACATCGAGCCCCCCCAGTCGTGCTCCTCCTGAACATTTAGCGGCTGGGTTAGGAGTATTCCCCCAATCGATAAAAAAAGGTAGTACCGCCATCAATCCTGGTTCAAGCCCTCCCAGGAATGCCAATTCCCAACGTAGTAATTCGCCGTCCGGGGCTTGTCTGGAAAACTGCATGGGTTCAGTCAGGATGATTTCTTGAACTCTCAAGGCCTGCGCAAATGATCTAAGCTCCGCCCTGCGAGCAACCCATGTCACTAATCTTGTAGTATTGAGGCTATCGATGCCAAATGGACGTTCACCATCAAACCCTGTTTGTGCGGGGTCCGGACCGATCACTTCCAGGTAACACTCTTCACCCAGCCCAAAAAGCGCATTACGGGTGCCAATACCGGGATGGCTGCCGCCGGGAGTGGCAGGCACGCCAAGCAGTGATTCAATGACGGCAACACCGTCTTCTAAATCAGGGGTGCCAACAACAAGATGATCTAACTGGGAAAGCATCAATTTGTAAGATAGGAGGCGTTAGAGCGCGCTAACGAGTTTATTCATCGTCATTTCGATTGTTGTTATTCTTACGCATACTCAAGCCGATGGCTATCCCAATCGCAATGCCAACGGCAATACCGGCCCCCATGTTATCCATGGCCACACCGATTGCCACGCCTACACCCACCCCAATTGCAATACCTGCTCCGACGTAGTGTTCAGAGTTTTTCTTTTCGTCAGACATAAACTTAGTGTGGGAATTATGTGTCTGAATACAAGCCCATTCGAAACGGGCCACTCATAGCACCGCCGCTGAGATATCGACTTAGTACACAGAGTTCAGCAAACGCAGTGATGTGAGTATTGCCTTTTCTATAAATGAACATCGCTCTAAATCGTCAGTAGATTCGGCGACTCTTGCGGTAGCCACAATTTAAAGTGGGTGAGTTCTAGGGTCGATCGCTCTGTGTTTGTGGAGGAGGAACTAAGCCTTGCTCAGCATCCTCAACATCAAAATCTCGAAAGCCAATGGTCAAAACATCCCATTCTTAACTGCGGTGGAAACAAATGTGATTGCAAGCATAACTGACCCCGCGATTAGTGGTTCTTGCATAACTCTTGGACCAAACTTACGTTTCTCATTAATCATTAGCTTCACCACTAACGCACAAATTGAGACGGTTAGTAAAACAGTGACGGAAATGCCGCGTTTTTCGGTTAAGAATAAGTAGGAAGATACGGCTTCGTGCTGACCAGAGCTACTTGAAAAATCTGGAATCAACGGTGAAGTGACTGCGGAAATGGAACTAGCATAATGCAGATCCCAATCCATGGTGTTTTGATGGTAGAGGAATGTAACCAAATACAATAGCGACGCACCAATAAGGAGTGATACGCAAATATAGTGCAACTTAGACATAGTGATCATACCTGCTGTGGGTACGTTCCATTGGTCCCATTCGGGCCGAAGGGAAAAAGCTTGGGTTCCTGCAATCAGTATTGCAAGAGGCGAATTTCGTCGCTTGTTTCATCGATATACCTTTCTTAGTGTTGATGCATACATTCACTATCTGGGTACCTTCCGCGCAAATACAAATACTACATGTCAGAGCTCTGTAACACTTTTTCCCAATCTATAGAGAGAGATTTGCCCTCCTCATTAGCAACCACCAGAGGTAGTGATGATAACTCTTTGTTTCGGTTATGCATTTTTTTTAAATATTTGAACGAATAGTCGCGTGTGATTTCGAAGAGGATGGCAATTCGATCATTATCACGCGAATCAATAATCCATTCTCCAATATAGGTGACGGTACCGCTCTTAATTTTAAAGAACAGGTTGGTATCTTTGGGCTTCTCATACTCGAGCGGGTCTATATCTGAGAAAATAGTGTCTATTGATTTCAAGTAATAGTTTCCCGCCTTTACCAAAAAATATTTGTATTTGTATTTCTTCCCTCCCTTAATTTTGAAGGTCTCTCCAGTATTCATTTCCGCAAAATTAAAATCGTGTCTCCCAACTCCTGCGATCACCACGGCCTCATCTGGCTCAAGTGTGATCGTTTCCGCAACGAGATCTGTTGAAAACAAAATCAAGAGTAAGACAAAGTATTTATTCATTCGAATTTACTGATAGTTTTCCGTGTTTGATTATGAGGCATATGTATTGATTTAAACCTATCCAATTACAATTTGGTCTTGAACCTACCTTAACGAGACTGGTCGTCGATCTCCTCGAAAACCTCGACCGAAACTCGCTCAGCCAGCAAGGTCATTCCTTTCATTTGCTTTGGGTTTTTATCACCCCAAAAGTCTTTCCACGATTGAAGACAATCCCATTTTGCGATAGTAACTACTTGGCTGGAGTCCTCGCATGATTTCAACAAAAAACTTCCCTGGGCACCAGGGACAGTCTTATGTATTTTGTTAGTAGTGGATCGCCAGGAATTCTGAAACTCCTCGAAATTTTCTGGCGCTACCAACCAGCGGTAAACAACTCTAACCATAAAAAATAGTTCTGCGCCTCACAAAACGAGGATGCTTAGCTAACACATTACTCATTACCAACTGCGAAGAGACGTACGCGTTCATTAAACTCATCGTACTCTTCATCCGAGGAAAACCCGTGTCGAGGTATATACAAAGCGGCTGCATGATCAATGAAGATGAAGATGTAGTCCTTTGTTTTTTCAATGTCCTGCACGTATTTCCACTGATAAATATGTTGATTATCGCCCATGGTGTGCAACAGGTGCTCCTGCTTGATAAGAAACTTATGGGTTGATAGATACAGCCCACCTTCTTTGAAAATCAGTGGTTTAATTTTTGCGTTGTAGTAGAGAATACTTGCACAAAATATTATCGACCCTAATGTCATCACGATAAAGGCAAAATTCAGTTCCGAAAGATCCACGAGGGAGTTCTTCTCGTAAAAATCCCCTATCAGTATTGCCCCCCAAAAGAACAGGATCACAACCACAACAAATGCCATCAACAAAAAATATCGCCACTGACTGGCACCGTGTAAGCGGCGGTTGATGTGTTTGACCGCGTTGTAATAATCAGCGGCGGTTTGTCTGTATTCGATTTCCATGGTTATTAAAGTTGGTCTTATTCAAGCCTAATCTATCTGTCACCACTGAGGACCACTTAGGGAAAGTACTATTGCCCTGCACGCCTCAACCACCTGGCAAATTTACCCAAGGTTTGATTACCCACCAGCAAAAACACTACCAGAACGGTTCTAAACCCGAGTGCCCACAAGTTTGCGATCTGATCAACAGGTAGTTCCTGCTGTAATTCCAGAACCAACGGGTCATTTAGAAACCTTACCCAATAAACGAACTCACCTACCAGACCATAAAGCAAGTACAGCCCGAGCGTGAAAAAGCAGATAGACGCAAACTCGTCGGCATTCATCGATGATGACTGATCATCACCCTCCTCCAAAATGTTCGTTACCTTTTTAGCTACAGATAGGGGGAAATTCCACAGGCATAAGGCAACGACAAATACACCAAAAAGAATTATCAGGCTCGTGAGAATGGGCGCAAACGGATCCTCGTGTTGGGTAAACGAAACAACAAACTGCAACATACCCAAAATATAAACAAAGAGTGAGATTGCGAACAAGCGAACAACCGTCGCGGCTACGTGTATAGGCTTCATATCAGTGCTATCTATGAGTGACGTCGGTGTTCGAATCGCTTTCACCAACATAGTTAACTTCAATATCTCTAGGTAAACTGGCTCCTTCCTGCCGTAATTTCATGGCCTTCTCTATCACGCTGAGGCGTTTCAAGTCGCGCTCTGGCTTGGAGCTCTTCGCACTTATAATAGCACCTGCGATGGCCACGAACGCAGTCACTAATGCACCTATCAAACCACTAGACAACATCGTTTGCACTTTTAGTAGTTCTTCTTTCTCTGCCTTGTATTTCGCCACTTGCTCCTCGAGCGAAGAGTTTATCTGCTCGCCTCTTTCTAGCGCTGCTGAGAGTCTCTGGATGCTCTTTCTATCAATCGCATCGCTAGCACCTGTTGACCGAGAATCATCCTTAAGTGCTTCGACAATTTTCTCAACCTCCGCAGAAGCTTCTTCGATTTCCTCAATAGCTGCTACGGCAATCTGCATTGAAAAAAGTAGCACAATTGAGCAGGTAACCTTACCTAAGCTTGAAGTATTCATAATTCAACCTCCTCCTGTTATTAAATCCTAGTCAACGCGACGATTACTCGGCGAATAATCAGCGCTTTTGCAAAACTATTCGTGACCATTTCACGTTCTCTTTGTTTGGCAAAATACTCTCCTGGTTTTTCAGGTGCAGAACGCAATCGAACCCATGCCTGGCAAAACTCTCTACGGTTGTGCCTGAGTCAGTTGGGAACACTCTTAATCCCAGGCCGGCAGGACCATTTCTGAGCGATAAAGCGCATCTTCCACCCTGCTTTATTAATTCAGATAAACTAATCACTGCTGAGTCTCTTTCGGCTTCGTTAAGATGATGCCAAACGCCATCAATAAGCACAAAATCAAACTGATTGTCGCCCGCACCTAAGCAAACTATGTCAGGCAGGCTGCCGTCAAGCCATCTCACCGCTTTATCTTTATAGGCAGTCTTCGCAGCCTCCAGAAATTCTGGCATTGGCTCGATAGCCGTTACACTAAAACCCAAATCTGCGAGAGAAGCTGCATTTTGGCCCGCACCAGAACCTGCATCCAGCACACGGGCAGGTTTGGGAGGCAGAAAGGGTATGAAATCCTTGCAAACCTCATTGAAATCCAATCCTTGGCTGATTTCAATAAACCGTGTAATAGACCTCTCGTACCCCTTGGTTCCCTTCACCATTATTTATCCCAATTATGCATCCGAGGGTTTCTTTTGATAGTACCGTGAGGTGATATTACTGTGGAAATGTCCAATCCTAGGCAAGGTCTGCCGCAATCTTCGCGTAAATGTACTCATCATAATATTCACCATCTTTATAAATGGCCTTTTGTAATATTGCTTCGCGCACATAGCCAGCGTTTTCAGCGACTCTCATGGAGCCAATATTTGGGCTGTAGATACCTGCTTCCAAGCGGACTATATTCGTGGTAGCAAATACTTCTGTTGTTAAGGTTTTTAGTGCAGCACTTGCGATACCCAAACCCCAATAGGGTTCACCAACCCAGTAACCGATTATCGCGGTTGTCAAGCTATCCGCTGACTTCTGTGAGTAACCAACTGATCCAACCAGATGATTTTCGTATTCAATTACTTTGTTAACTCCTTGTTTGCTGCCGGTATTTATCCACCATTCAGCATCTTCTCTTGAATATGGAAAAGGGAATGTTCCAGTCAGATACCTCGAGACATTCTTATTGTTCGCTAATTCTACAAGCCTGCTCACATCCCCTATGTTGAATGCTCTAAGATTGATCACTTAATGGTCTTTCTCATTGTTCAATGCGCGCTGAGAACCTAGCCACCAAAACCACAACAAGGCAAACACCAAATCACCTGTAGCCAGGAATACCACTCGCCCAGATATGCTCCCGGAAAACCACAATGCCGCAACGAGGACGAACACACTAAATTTGCCAGCCGCCCCCAGGAACAAGAGAGGCTGAATGATCTTGGGCTGTAAAGCGAGCCAGGCATATGCAAAACCAAATAGTGCAACAAGCAGTGCACTCAAGCCAGCATAGAGAGGTTCAACTTGTGAAGGTAAACCGACGAGTTGGCCAAAGACTGATGACGGAAAAGCCAACAGGAATGCGGCAAACAGATTGAATGGTAAAGACAGCCACAGCGTGGTTCTAATTAGTGATTGAGAACTCATCATTGATTGAAAATTATTTCTATCTTGTTAAACAACATCGTTTTGGAAACACGTCTGAGCAAATATAGTCGCGGTTCTTTCGCAAACTTTAGTAGCCTCTTAGTGTGGATCTTAATCACCTGAACCAATATCAGGAGACCTGCAGCCCAATTCATTTTTTTATTATGTAAGTTGATCGATGCCATGCCTATCTAACGCCCAAACAACAGGCGGAGCGTAGCCAAGTTCTGCGTAGCCCATCATGGTGGGCCTAGCTGAATTTGCTTTCTTGTTATTTTTTATTAAAAAACTCTTCATTTGGACTCGAGACTCTCTTGGCCACCTCAGCCATGTGCTCTTTCTGTTCTTCCTTCTCTAACTTTTCTTGCTTTCGGCACACCCGACATTTCACTGCTGTGGTTTCGATCGCTCCTTGGGCAATTTCATACCACCACTTCTGTTGTTTTGCGGTCCACACCTCTTTTGTACCACACACCTTACAGCGGAAAGATTTGTCCATGTAATAGAGCGGTAGCTGTAGACATGCCATTGTTCCCACCGCAACCAATCTGCTTTCATCAACTGGAATCCCGTATTTGGGAACCAGATGCTCCAAAGTATTCAATTTAGAATATCGCTTTCCTGCTCTCCGTAGCCTCGCTGCTTTGATTTCGGCCCTGCGTTGTTTATTGCTTTTCATGAAAAAGTGAACCGAGAAGAGCTTTAGCGTATATAGCATGAACGAGAGCAATCGCAATATTTCACCTTGTTATCTCTCATTTGGTTTTCCAGGGGCAGTAGTCGCATTCTCTTGATAAGCGAAACCATCCCAACACCACACCGTATCGCTATAGTTCGAATTTTGCAAAAACTTACTAACTTGCAACGAGGCGTTAAAACAATCTGACGGCGTGGCCGAAGGAAGCTCAACCTGTTTTTTGCCCAGTATCTTGGAAAATAAACTTAGCTTCGGCACTTTTGATGGATAAATTTGCATTATCCATTTTTGGTGCTCTATTTCTGAAATAACTATTTCTAACTCAGCACCATCTTTGCTCAGATTCAATGACCAACCCACATCTCGCCAATTATCAGGGCTGTCTCCATTCCAATCATCTTCCCTGAGAAATAGGCGCAACGAATCGGCAAGAGAATATCCAGCAGGATGATCGAAGTCGTCATTGCTCTCACACGGGCCCGTAAAGACGGCATTTTGTGAAATTGGCACCTAATCCTCCTCTGTTGCAACCATCATATTCACGAGCACTTCTTAGGCCACCAAACCTAAGGGTGACGGTTAGTCTTATCAATTTATCAGGCTCGCCTCGGACCATCATCTGGGTCTAACATATTTTCTGCGGCCTCTGCCAATTCTTTTTTAGCACGCTCAAGCAAATTCTCTAATTCCTTGTCTGCGGCACTCTCCTCAAAATCAATGCCATGTCTCTCACAAAAGTCAGCCCTTTCCTGAGGAGTCATAGCCGCCCAGGTTTCAGAGGTGACAAGTTCCAAATTTTTAGTTCGATCTACCATACCAGTATTAATTCTAACGGCGTTCCAAAAAACGGAGTAGAAACGCACACTTCGAGGAATCCGCTCGCAAACTACATGGCGCTATGCTCGCTAAGAGGTATCACTTTAAAGATGATGGTCAATGCTACTTTCAATTATTGCAACCAGCTCATTGTCCATGAATTGATACTCATCGGGAATATCCAATACTACAATCTTTTTGTATTCAACCAATCGGTTAAATTTCGCATTTATTCTCTGTTTATGTTTTTTCTCCATAACAAAAATGTGAGTTGCCCATTGAATATCCCTGGCAGAAACAGTTCTTTGAGCGTTGGGGCTAGTACCTGCAGAACGAGTACTAAACCCTTTTCGAGAATAAACCTTTTCAGCAGTTGGGCTGCGCCACTGATTTCTACTGCATACGAATAAAAGATTACTGCCGTTCATCTTAATCCTGACCCACTAAGAAAAGCTGATCCAATCTCTCTAGTAGACATTGAAAACTTGGCTGGTTCGCACAAGAGAGCTTTATAGAGCTAAGATAAATCATCTTCCAATGTTGTTTAATTGGCAGGCCCATGAATCCATTAATTTTTGAAGCCGAAAAATATAGTCCTACGACTCATCGAATACGCGCGTCCAAACTTCGTAATCAGACTCGCCGAAAATATAGAAGTAAATTTGCATGCTGTCATAGGCTATTTTCGAGCATATGCGTTTTGCAATAGATGCCGCTTCTTCCAAAGGGTAACCGTAAGCACCGCATGAAATAGCAGGGAATGCGATAGACTGAACATCGTTTTCAATTGCCAGCTTAAGTGTATTTATGTAGCAGGATTCCAGTGTTTTGCTTGGATTAGGATCTGTTCTATAGATTGGACCGGCAGTATGAATAACATACTTACTTCTAAGCTGTCCTGCACCGGTAATTCTCGCCTCACCAAATGGACATCTGATTTTATCGATGGCCTTCACTTTTCTACATTCCAAAAGAAGCTCAGGTCCCGCCGCTTTGTGGATTGCACCATCGACCCCACCCCCTCCTAGCATCATAGGATTTGCAGCATTTACAATAGCGTCTACTTGAGCGATTGTGATATTCCCTTCGATAATATGTATGTTGTTCATTATATTTTTAGCGCATCACACCGCTGCTAAGCGAGCGACGCCGGGTGCCATGCCGCAAGCTCGTTTTTGGTCGATATTGCAGATCATAATACCTTTTGCACCTTGATAAGCAGTTCGTGGCACGCCAAATTTGTGAGGTGATCTAAATCTTCCATATCAAATAGTGGCTTAAAACGGAAAAACCCCCGCCATGAGAAAGCTCTGCCCAAATACTCGCCAAAACCCATTTTTTGGGTCACCATAAATTTCTTCTTGGTCTTTTGAGACTTGAGATAGTAAAGACGCGAAGCGATTTTTACACGAGGCCGCCACATAAAGGCCAGCGGCAGCGAAACCAGTTCATCAAGTGCAAATTCACCACCCTGAAAGTCTGGAATCATTACATCGATAACTAAATCTGACGACTTAGGATCCGAAACGGCCTCAGCGGACGGAAAGGTAAAAATTTCTTTTAGGTTTTGACGCATCCCTTCATCTAAGTCCTGTTGATGATTGGAGAAGATTGTCCATTGTTCAGCTCTACTTTTAAAATCTGAACGAGGGACAACCGCGAGTGTACCAAGGAAAATACGAGGCGATTGCTTCTTGAAAAATCGGTTTAGCATGATCCCAGGTCAATCTTTATTACGCCCTTAAATCGGGCTCGCCTAAGACCCATCTGGTCCAGCTTTTCTGGCGTCTTCTTTGTTAGTCTTGTTATGTTCCAAACCAGTACTGGTCACCATTGAACCGCATTCCACCCAGTGCCTTGTTGAGGCTTGATCTAAAGGAAATACATACTTCACCGTTAGTGACCCAGTAAGGTAACTCTTCAGCCTCCATTTGAATCTCTCCTAAACGTCTACCGTCTCGTATCTCAGTATCGGGCACAACATGAACAAAACTATTGTTAACGCCTTACTTAGTTGCATTGAGCCCATTTCTTTGAAGAGCCGCGTTGGAAAACTCATACTTTTTATATTTATTAGGAAATGAAAAACGAATCACTACTGGGTCTGACACCCCCTGGAATCCATGGGATGTTTCAATTAAGCCCTCTAGATTGCAGGACATTGCCGCACTTTTCTGAGTGACAGAATGTAAAATAATAAGCAGCAATGCCATAAACTTCATGCATCAACCTTGTGAATATGACGCTGCCCGCATGGGCGCGCGCGAAGTGTGCATCCGGGCCATTGGCAGACCTGGTTATCTAGTCTATTCAAATAGATTCTCCATGGGGTATTTTTTTCTATCCTCATTTTCGCAATATTCTACTGGTGTCTTACCCTCGATAACTTCAGGCGGGTCATACGCCTTCACCAATATCCAAATCTCCTTTAAAAATTTAATGCGTCCCTTTTCACCGCAGTCAACAAATTCTTCTCGGTCGTGAGGTATTCGAACCTTAAAACTGCTGAGATCATTGTTTTCTACGTCTGTCTTGCTATAGCTAAAGAACAAACCATCTAAACGAGGGTAATAATCAATACCAAGAGATTCGCCAGAAATCTTATGCTCAAAATTGTCCAAAATTATAAGTATTTCGCTAATTTTTAAGGAAGTACCAAAATTTTCCGTGTGAAATTCTATCCTTACATTTTCAAATGGAGGTGGACCAGCTAAGTTGTAGATAATGCTGTTTCGAGTGAGAAATCCACGATCTGTGATCCGATGCGCATCGACTTCAGGACAGAGCACCAAGAACACCAGTAACGTAATGAAAATTTTCATGTTTCAATATAACGATCAAACTCACCGGGGGCGATGGAGCGATGCGGATTTGCCGTCTGGTGCAGCGTCTTGTTATGCCTTTTGTTCATCTAATGCTGCTCGCTTGTAATGAAGCACGCCATCGGTTTCTTGCTCGAATTCCATGCCTGCATGCTCGGCGATTCGGACTGAAGCGAAATTTCCAGTTTTTACTTCTGCTCGGATTGGTTCTGAGATTTGGCTCGCCAAAGCGGCAACCATCCGTTTAGCCACTCCTCGCCCTCTTGCTAGGGGAGATACCGACCAGGACAGCTCCCATGCACCATCCGAATAATCGGCCCGGACAGTGCCAACAGGATCGCCATTTTCATCAGCGACATATAGCTCTCGATCGGGATTGCTAAGCGTCCGTGTTAACCATGAAATGTGATCGTTTTTCTGGACTTCAGCTGTGTTGTGGCTGGCTGCTCTTGTTTCTGGATCATTACGCCACTCGAAGAGCATATCCGCATCTCTTATGGCGGCTGGCCTTAGATTGATTGTTTTACTCATGTGGCTTTCTTCTTGAAGCATAACGCCTAGCCAACGGGCGTGTGCGAAGTGCACGTCCGAGGCATGCAGTGCCGTTTGGTTTCTTGTTATGTGTTTTCCTCAAAGTAGCCCCTGGCGGTTAATACATTCTCTTTCATAAAATCAAACAGATTTTGAAACGTTACGCCTCTATGACAAGAAGCAAAACCTTTCTTAAGTTCATAAAACATGATAGGAAACTCTTCTTCCGCTACAAACCCTTCATAGTTTGGGTAAGGGACTTCAAGTTCTGGCGAGAAATCGATATCTTCAACTAGGCCTAGATCTTGAAGCTCTTCAACTTGTTTTGTCGAAGTGCCGCAAGTGGCCCAGCCTCCATCAGATGTAGGGTATACGTCATAAAAAAGGTATTTGGAATGCACTATTCCCTCAATATATTCTGATACTGGAATAATTGCATGCTCGAAGTCTGACATCCAAGGCTGCCCATGATGATCAAACACCATGAAGGTAATGATGTCTCTTTCAAAACTGCCGTGAATCGGTTTTATCACTTCATAAGTGGCTATATACATATAATCTCTAAAACGATTTCGGATGTATTCTTCTTTTGTTGCCTTTCGAAATGAGATCTTTTTCCCGATAAAAACGAATAGATTGTTTTCGCCGGTTATCCCATGCGTTTGAAATTTTGAAGAAGAAATGCAACTAGCCAAAACAAACAGCGTGCAAAAAAGAGATAATCTGATCATCTAGAAAAATACAGATAATGTCGAGATGATCGCCCGATGTATGTCGGTGAGGCGAAGTTTCGAAAAAGCGTAGCGAAGTTCATTGCCTTGTTAGCTGGCACACTTATGATTTTGAATTTCGAATACATTTTCAAAAACATACTTATTGAATGTAGTGGCAAACGATCTTGCGCTGTTTTGAAATTGACCATGTTTACTTTCATCCATACTTTCGTCTTCTTCTATGCAAATAGCATCAGTTGTGCCAGGAATTGCTTTAGCTAAACCGGCTTCGTACCAACAAAAAGAACTTCCCGGTATGCCTGGCACTTCAAAAGAAAATCCATTGACTCCGTACAATGAAACCCTTCCATCTTTAATTGCATTCTTTGCAAATTCTATAGGATCCCAATTACCAATATCGGCATACCCTTCTGGGATAGTGCACGCGTACCCACTTTTCATTAAACAAAAGAGAAAAGTAAATACCAAAAAGCGAACTCTGCTCATGTCAACTAACGCCTTTAAAACGGACGCGCATCTTTTAGCGCTTCCGGGCCGGCTTTGCTGGCATTTTCGCTTTTGAACTTGTTAACTTTCTTTTGATACTTTAATTGATTCAATGCTTTTTCTTAGTTGCTTTTCATACTTTGGAAAATCTTCCTTTGTCGAATTGAAATTGAATACGATCATTTCTTTGCCATAGCTACTCACTAGCATAATGTTATAAATATCTGTATCTAGAGCGTTACTCGTCATTTCGAAAAAAATCCATTCCTGATCTGCTAGATTTAGTATGCGCCTTTCTTTCCATTCGATTCCTGGAATCATTCGATCAAATAACTGCTCAGAAGAATCCATAACCTCCGAAAGAGGTGCTCCAGAAATATCGTTAGGCTTAATATCATAAGCGATAGTAGTCGAACCTGAACTGTTTCCGATAGCCCAAGCGGGTGCTCTGCTACTAGGCCATTTTATTTCCATTATCTCTTTGGATAGAGGTGCAAATTCGTCAGGTGCAATAAAACTGACGCCTGAATTAGGAAGAGATATTTGTTTTGCTGATAATCCAGAACTAAATATCAATAGGATAGTGATAAAGAATAATTTCATAGGTTTCTCTGGAAAGTTAACGCTTCTCAAACGGGCGCGTTGTAAACGCGTCCGAGCCGAAGGCAGCGGTTTTAAGACTTGTTATATGTCTTATTTTTCATTTAAGACTTTATCTATATTTTGTATCCAGATTATTTCAGGAGGAGAATGAAAAACACCATTTTTTAATACATAAAATAACTGAACTTCTGCACCAATCAAAAATTCACTAGCAATACAAAACTCTGTTTTCCTTTCTTCAGGAAAACCTTCTCTAGGCTTGGAAAGAAGTTCAAAATATTGGGCCGGCGCTAACTGTTTACTCGGAGTTGAATAATCACGTTTAAGCAGATAAGTCGAATGATGAAACTCAAACTCGCTCTTATCTTTCATCACTTTAGGGTATACAAAATCTAGACACCAACGTCCAAAGTGCTCTTCTTTTTCAGCATTAAGCTTTACGCCATATTTAGTAAGATCTTTAGCATCAACATAAATATAATTTCCTTGTGAGAAAGTTGATACAGGAAACACTAAGATTAGACATGAAAATAGATACTTAGTCATTGGGGTACATATGACGCCCAACAAAGGGGCGCGACGACATGAGCGTTTCGCCGTTAGGCGTACTTTTGATTCTTGATATATGCATTTATCCAAATAACTCTTGAGCGTTGTTAGAAGCAGACTGAAATACGCCATTGCTATCGGGCCAAATGCATTGCAAGGCCCTAATACTCCCATTCTCATAATGAGCCTTCGCAACCCTAAGATATTCTTCTGTACTATTTTCATTTAAAGCAACAAACTTTACCGGGAAACCACGAATTACTTCGTTAGACAGATCTCCATTTGTGAATGATTCTCCTTCTTTAATCAAACCGCCGATATCGTTTAGAAGTTGATGCATGAGGTCTATTTTAAGACCTGACATTATTATTTCCGGATGCCCCAAAGTTTGTTCAAAACCGACTGTGTATGAAAAATTGGGTGAATCACTACATGACACAGACAAGACATGCCAACCATGCTCAGCGATATCGTTCTTAACTTTGTCGATTATCTTCGAGCTGGTCATTGCATATAACGCCTTGTAAACGGGCGCGCAGTATGCGCGTCAGAGGCAGCGCCGTTTTGGAACTTGTTATGTGTATGTTTGCTTAATAGTGAACGCATAATCAAGACTGCTTAAGATTCTCGGATTTAACTTTGCTATGACCCATTTTAATTGGCCTTCAATGAACGTGAACACACTTACATATGGCTTTTCGACCCAGAGGTATGTATTTGGTCCAGATGTAAGTTCAGTTTTTGAACCGGAAGAGTCTAGTAATAATGTGCAATAACTCTGATTCTTACCCATAGCAACCAACATGAAGGTCGCCCCGCACTCCAGTTCATATTTAAGTTTGTCATAGATAAATCCAACGTGTGATTCGCTAACAAATCCTTTACCAGAATAGATCATCAGGCCTTTTTTAGTTAGATGCATTTGCTTTTCCTCTATCCAAACAATACTTGCCGGGTGGCCTTGTTTGGACAATTCTGCCTTGAATTTAGCGATAGCTTCCATAAATTTGATTACACATAACGCCTCACAAACGGGCGCGCGATTTCGCGCGTCCGAGCCGAAGGCGTGTAGTTATGTGTCATTGATTTACCGCACCTTCCATAAAATTGACTGACTCTTTCACTGTAATTGAAAATACTCCGGCCTTGCCGGAGTCATATGCTTCTCTCCAAATACCATAGCCCTCTTTGTAATCAGGCAGTTCATCAGTGAAACCAACCAGTTCTATTACGCTCTCTGAAAGAGCTGCTGGACTGATTGGCATGTGTGACACCTCTTCACCATAGCCAGTATCAGAATGGGGGTTCTTGAGCCGTAAGCCATTGACGCTAATATGTACTATCTCCTCACCGTCTATTTCATCAACCTGAACAATGACTAGCCGAGAGTCGGGTTCGATACTTCGAGTGTCATATTTCCAAATCTGTCCTTGTTTATAATCCTTAGCCATAGCGATGTTAAAACCAGCGAGTGAAACAAATAGAAGGAAAAATAGTCTCATTGAGTAAACATAACGCAAATAACACGGGCGCCGCGTCGTATGCGGCGTCCGCAGCACTGAAAGCGCTTTGTGTTTGTTCTTGTTATGTGTTGATTTCATATATTCGTTTTTTTACCGACTCTTTGTCTATGTGTTCTTTCATAAACGACCAAGCTTTAAATCCTTGTTCATCTAGTGCATTTTTCGCGACAAATGCGCCAATAAACAATGAACCTAATATTACTATTAATAGAGATCCACCTTCTCTTACAAAGCCATACATAAAATAGGACGCTACAACTAAAAATAACCAAGTAAGTACCTTAAACCACAATTTAGTGCATAGAGGCGCAGACTTCTCACTCAAACTCTCAATGATACCTTCAAGAACCTTTAACTCATCCATACATTAACTCCCCTGTACACATAACGCCTTTCAAACGGGTGCGCAGTATGCGCGTCCGAGGCAACGCCGTTTTGGAACTTGTTAGGTGTCATTTTCAGTAACCCAATATGTTTGTTTGTGACCACGTGCAGTCATTTCGTCTCTATAGGATTCTGCATCCTCATTATTCCAGAAATTTCGAATTAAGAACTCATTTCCATTATCGTCCAGACGCCAAACACTAAAACGAGGCGATGCGCTCTCCAGGAACTCCATTAGTTCAGATTTAAGTTCCATCGTTACATCATAAGGATTGCTATCACCAATCGGATCAAGGACGCGTGTAATTCCGCTAGGCAAATGTGTTACTCGAACAAAGGTTCCAGCTTGAGACCGTCCGGTGTCAATTCGAATTTCGGAATTTGTTGGCTCCTTCATAGTTTAATTTGGAGCACACCTAACGCCTTTCAAACGGGCGCGCAGAATGCGCGTCCGAGGCAATGCCGTTTTAGAACTTGTTAGGTGTCTTACAGTTCATTGATCCTCCCAGTCAATCATACTTAGAAACTCCGTTTCGCTTTTAGCCAAAGTCTCTTCTATCGCGCCCGTTGGGTTTGTACGGAAAACATAGCCACCACAGTGCCGGAGGTAAAAATTAGCATTGTCGTCCACAGCTATGAGGTAGGATTCCTTACCCTTCCACCATTCAGCACGAAATGGCCTTCTGTCTTCCGATCGCAGCAGACAGGCTAATTTAATACGTTCACCATTAAACTCTATCAAGCGCTTAACACCAAGATGCTTGATGGCATTTTCCAGTTGCTTTGGATCCATTAGTACACCTAACGCCTCTCAAACGGGCGCGTTGAAAACGTGTCCGAGCCGAAGGCGATAGTTTTGGGGCTTGTTATGTTTCATTCAATATTCTTCGCCTTCATCTCCATATATCGAAGCTGAAAGCGAAATTGCTATTTCCTTCGCTTTTCTAAATTGGTTGTCTTCAGTTCCAAACGTGATTCGACCAGAATTATAGTAAAAATAATATTCTTCGCGAGACTCGTCTGGAGTCCAAACACAAGTACCTTCGGCTGTCACTTTTATCTTTTCTCCTGTCTTCGGATTGACACCTTCAATACCAGATCCTAGCTCTTTCATGCTGGGGTCAGAACGGCAAACCCCAAGCCACTCTTCTAGACTTATTTTTATGGGGGTAGACTCGTTCCAAAACCCATCCCGCTCTATATGGAGGTTATAAGCCATAGCTCCACCTACTGAAAGAAGTGATATTAGAACGACCTGAAAAGCTCCCCGCACGTATACATAACGCCGTGGGAATGGGCGGAGTGAAGCGACGTCCATTGCTTTGCCCGCCTTGTTATGTTCGTGTTTAGTGTGAGTCGTAATCATAAATGACTGCCGCCGCGTTTTCGCATCGAATAATTTCGAAATAAAGGCTAATGAGTGCATCCGGTTTTTCAACTTCTATTGGATCCATGAACTCGAGACACCTATGGTTAATATACTCTACGACATCTGAAACGGGAGTGTCAGTAAAATTCAAAGAAATGTCTTTTGGAGAAAATATAAGGGGGTTAGTTTTCGGGTTGTAACATTCTGATTTCGCGGAAGCCGATAACACAAACACTAAAAAAATACTTGTCAATTTCATGGTGTGCTTACCCGCTCTGGCTTTGACAGGCAACTTCGATTGAAATAAACATAACGCCGTGAACACGGACGCGCAGAATTGTGCGTCCGAGCGAAGCGGCAGTGTTTTGCCTTGTTATATTTCATTATTTCAATGAGTCGTTGAGCCTTCTTTTTAAAACATGAAAAGTTAAATCCTTTGTATGGTCTAACGAGCACGAACTATCAACTATTGTTTGAGTACTTGTCACTTTTCCATTGGATATCTCTTGAATAGTGAGAGAATTAGTCGTTGTACATCCCTGCGGACGCTCACCGCTATAAAACTCCATGAGTTTATCGAGATTTGCAATATCGATTGGCGATAGTTTAATTCGGCCAAGTTCTCTTTGTTCGTCTGAAATGACCTCTGAGATTACAACCGATGTTTCATCAAATTCGTAGACTGTCTGTGAGTGGTGAAAGCAGCCAATAGATCTAACTTCAACTCGAATAGACTCATGAGCTTCTAACTCACTAAATACAGGCAAAGCATTTGCTGTATTCATAAACACAAAACAAAGTAAAGCTATGAGAACGATTCTAGGTACCATGTGTGTCGACTACCGAGCAAATATAACGCCCTTAAAACGGGCGCGCGGTTTTTTGCGCGTCCGTGCCAGCCTCGCTGGCATCTTCGTTTTTAATCCTGTTAGGTATTTCTCTGTTTAGTTCCCACTCTAGTTTCGATACATTTCGAATATTTTTAGTACCCATACAAATGTTTGTATAGAAAATATGGCTTCCTGGACTGAAGGTCGTATACAAGAGATAGGACTCTCCTTTCTCATACTTGATCGTCTCTGGGTACCTAGTATCAAGCACTATTTCCGGCCGTATTGTTCTACCCGATTGTGCTTTCAAAATTTTCTTAACGCTAAACCTTGTTCTGCTCGAAGAACCGACTATTACACTTTCTGATGTAGCTTCGGCCGATAAAATGTCGAGTGCAGTGCTGATCTGCCCTTCTATTTGCTCTTTCTCAGTGGGGCCAAAGTATTGGCAAGATGGTTCGGCGGCTGCAACCGAAGAAACCATAAAAAAGAATGTTGCAATAAGTATGTAGAGACTCCTCATATACCTAACACCCAAGGTATGGGCGTGCGCGTCCAGCCCGTAGGGCGAAATACCCTTTCTTGTTAGGTGCCATATCTTCTTAGCGCCTCTTTGCTGTCGTCTACCTCACAAGTACCTATAAATTCAATCGACCTTCCAATTACTTCCAGCGTTTCATCATGGAAAGAAACTATCCAATGATTGAAAGATAGAAAGTGCTTTTCAGAACCTGGGAATGTCTTAGCATTCAGTGAGCCTAAATTATCAAGAACTGGCGAATTATGGACTAGGTTTATCGCGTAAAAATTTAATCCAAACTTATAGAGCGGATGCCCACCTAATGCTTCATCGTTTGGATAACCAAAAGTATGCTGGAGAACGCCATCAAAATAAATGACTGCATGTTCCGTTCCAGATTTTGAGTTTGATACTAAGTATGCGGCCCTCAAACCTCCTTCGGTAACTTCTATTGCTGGCATTGGAGCTCCAGTGTCCATTTGTGGAGCCTCATTCCATTCGCTAATCGTTACCTTGGACTTAAACAAAGTACACCTAACGCCGTGAACACGGGCGCGCAGACTTGCGCGTCCGAGCGAAGCGGCAGTGTTTTGCCTTGTTAGGTGTTTCTATTATTACGGTACTCAAGATATGCCTCTTTTACTGCGCTATACCTAGCTAAATCATCAACCTTCAGTGGGGCCCTTGCGAGCTTCCTCAAAAGATCTTTATAAATAAAACCTGATCTAAAAAAGTAGGGACGTAATTCTATGAAACAGAGTCCAGCTTCAATAGCTTGCTGATCTCCACTCAAAATCCGTTCAAAAGCTCCCTCAAACCCGCCAGGAAATGCTAAAGAGTTGTAGCTTTCATTAAACTCTTTGCATGCAGATTGCCACTCGCGATATTTATGGTCATTTATATCGCGATTCTTGAAAGTTGTATGTATTCGGGAATGAAGAGCGTTAATACGTTGTTCAGACTCCCTGATTGTAGAATCGTAATGCCCCACGAATACACCTAACAGCTTATTAGTGAGCCGGCTCGATATCTCTTGGAAATATTTTCTAGATAGTTTCTGTAAGATATTGTTTTATCTGTAAAAAGACGGATTCCCATATTTCTCCTTGGGGTGAAAGCGAGCGTGCGCGTTATCAATCTTAGCAGCGCTCATTATCAATTTCTATTTTCCACGTAACCCTTTGATTTAGTTAACCATTAATTTTACGCAGAATGATAACGCGCATCATACAGTAGGTAAAGGCGGCGATAATGCCCGCATTTACCTACGAAATGTAGCGTTTTCTCCTTATGAGTAACTATGCCAGAAAATGGCAAGAATCATTAGCGGGCAGACGAAACGCACGTAGTTTGGCCAGATTTTCCAGAAAAGGCCGCTTTCGGCGTCGGGTGCGCCTTTTTTGATTTCTTCCAATATTTGGTTTCGTCGCCAAATCCAGCCAACGAAAATACAGAACAGCAAGCCGATAAGCGGTTCACTGAACTTGGTGGTAAACCCTACTACCAAGCCGAACAGTGTGCCGAAATTGAAGACAATGGTGAGACTGATTGCTAACACAATGGAACCGGCAATCCAGGCTGCTTTGGCACGCGGCAAGCCTTGATGCTCGGATGCATAGGCTACTGGCACTTCTAGCATGGAAATTGAGGAGGTCACCGCTGCTATGGTCATCAGAGAGAAGAACAACAAAGAAACTACAACGCCCGCGGCGCCCATAGTTTCAAACAACGCTGGGAGCACGGTAAAGATCAGGTTATCGCTGGCGATCAGGTTTCCAGCCTCATCAAAGATTGTTACTCCATTATGCAATGCCACATACATGGCAGGGATCACTAATAGACCAGCCAACACCGCCACTCCGATATCCAGGGCGGCGACGCTAGCACCCAACCTTGGCAAATTCTCGGACTTGCTGATATAGGAGCCATAAATCATCATGGTGCCGACACCCAGTGAGAGTGAGAAAAACGCCTGCCCAAGTGCGTCAATCACCAAGTCAGGATTGAGCACCCTTGAAAAATCGGGTTGTAGGTATACGCGCCAACCTTCAGATGCTCCAGGCTGTGTCGCAATGTATCCAATCAGGACAACCATTAGCACCAAAAGTGCTGGCATCAACCGGGTTGACCAGCGTTCGATCCCCGCAGTTACACCCCTGGACACGATGCTTATGGTCAGCAGAAAAAAGGCAACGCAAAACAATAAGTTTCTAGGTAAAGAAAATTGTGTAAGCCATTGTTTTACTTCATCCATGCCGATTAACTGGAAGGCTGATCCGAGGAAAAACGCCAGCATCCATCCGGCCACAATCGCATAAAAACTCAGGATAAGGCTGGCAGCCAGCATGCCCCAATAACCGGTGAGAAATGCCAATGGCCTGGTTTTTTCCGAACTGATGGCCAACACTGAGGAGACCGTATCAGTTTTTGCATAGCGGCCGATTACCAGTTCTGCCATTAGAACCGGGTAAGCCAATAAGAAGGTCATGATGATATAGGTGAATACGAATGCCCCACCACCGTTTGACGCAACCTGTATCGGGAATCCCCAGATATTACCCAAGCCAATTGCGGAACCTGCTGCCGCCAGGATAAATGCGGTTCTGGAACTAAACTCACCTCTTGCTGCCATTTGGGTTACCTCCCCCGATACTGATTATTTTTGATATTGTTATTGTTCTTACCTATTCTAACGGCTAACCACTTCCGCCACGCGTTTTATTACCGTGGGTAAATTTTCCTCTGAAAGACCGGCAATATTGATACGGGTGCTATCGAGAAAATAAATTCCGTATTCCGAGCGGAGCGCCAGGACATCTTCAAGCGGAATCCCTAAGTAGCAAAACATGCCCTTGCTTTGGCCCACAAAGCTAAAGTCTATTTTTGATTGTGCTTCATTTAGGCCATCGGCCAGTTTTTGGCGTAGACCATTCATGCGATTACGCACTTCTTCTAGTTCTGTCTGCCACACTTCTCGCAACCCTGGATCACTCATCACCAGCCCTGCGATACCGCCGCCATGGTATGGCGACATGCTGTAGCAACGTCGTGCTGCCGTCATAATGTGCGATTTGGCAGCGTTTGACACTTCGGGGGTTTCACTCACCACCACTGCAGCACCAGCGCGTTCTCGATACAAGCCAAAGTTTTTCGAGCAAGAGCTGGCAATCAACACTTCCGGCAATCGTTTTATAGCTTGTCTGAGTCCGTAGACGTCTTCATCTAGCCCATCTCCAAACCCCTGGTAGGCAACGTCAATAAATGGCAACAGCTTGCGTTCTTCAAGCACATCGATCACCTGGTCCCATTGCTCTGCTGTGATATCCGCGCCAGTTGGGTTATGACAACAGCCATGCAGCAACACCGAATCACCTTCGGGTGTTTGTTGCAGCGAATCCAGCATGGCCGGGAAGTTCACTCCATGAATATCGTGGTCATAATAGGCGTATTTCTCCAGTGTCAAACCAGCGCTTTGCAACAGCGGGAAATGGTTGGCCCAGGTTGGGTCACTAACCCAGAGCCTGCCGCCGCCATTGGCTTCCACCAGCATTTCTGCCCCCATACGCAGCGCACCGCAACCACCTGGCGTCATCACTGTGCTAACCCGGTCGCCCACTTCTGCTCGCAATTCATTACCCAACAGGAGTGTGGTCATACCATCCAAAAAACTGGCATCGCCAGCCTGTGCGATATAGGTTTTTGATTTCTGCGCGTCGATCAATTGCTGCTCCGCTCGTTTCACGGCAGTAAAAATCGGCGTAAGCCCAGAGGCATCCTGGTAGACACCAACGCCCAGATTTATTTTGTCCGGGTTGGTGTCAGCCTGAAACATCTGGTTGAGGCCAAGAATTGGGTCTGCGGGCAAAGTTTTGAGAGTCTGGAACATGGTGGCGTGCTATTCGCTGGTCGATTAAAAGGTTGCTGGTTAAAGTAAAAGGTGGCTCTGATTCAATGATAACGCTAACTGCTGGGCACTGGTCAGATCTACATGCGTCATTAATCTAGAACTATTCTTCTTCGCTCGGAGGTTCTGGATCAGGGTTTTGCTTTTTAATTTCGGCCAAGTACTTAAACAAACTGCGTGATGACTTGGGTGGTTTGTTGCGCTGCAACTCTTGGCTGGCATTACGAACCAATTGCCGAATATGTTGACGATCGATATCGTTATATTTATCGATGAGTTCGGTGAGTAAGTTTTCATCACCCGCGATGAGTCGATCCCGCCACTCTTCAAGTTGATGCAACGCTGCGGTTTGTTGTCTGCTGGGTTGTTTTTGGCGCTGAATCTCCAATTTGATGGCATCCACATCTTCGTGCTGCATCAGGTTGGCGATGCGCCTCAGCTGGCGTTGCAATGCACCACGCGAAAACCTCTTGGCATCAGCGATGGCACGGCGCATATCGTCTGAGAGAGGGACTTTTTTAATTGCGGAATCTGGCATGTTGACCAGTTCCTTGCCCAGGTCATTGAGCGCGCGAATTTCCCTTTTCAGCTGCGTTTTATTGGGGCGGATGGCGTATTCTCGATCGTTCATCGCAGTAGTAAACAAAGCGTGTGTGCTGGTCGATAGAGTCGTACGTTGCTTGCTGTGTTCATCGCCCTTGAGGGCTCGGATCAGCGTCAGCCAGCGATATTGCTGACCAATTCTTAACAGGGATTATGCTTGGGAGACTGGGCTATTACCAGCAAATTATGCGGCAAACTGCAGGAATGGGTTTCAGTCGTTGAAACTCAGTTTAAAGGTGGTGCCCACGTTGACTTCGCTTTTAACATCCACTGTCCAATCGAAGCGATTCGAGAGACGCTTCACAATCGTCAGCCCCACTCCGTATCCTTTACGCTCTGTCTTGTTATTGTGGTCCGCTCGATAATATGGCTGAAAGATTCGCTTTATTTGTTCTTCGCACATTCCAATGCCGGTGTCGGCAATTTCCACCGCGTTTTCCTTGATCGAAACCTGTACGGTTCCTTCATTGGTGTACAACACCGCATTGCGGATCAGGTTGCCTAACACGATCGAGAGTACCTTGCGCGCAGTAAACAATTCGAGCGGGTGTTCTTCCTTAACTAAAATTTCCACATCCTTGCCTTCGGTATATATATTAGCCGCTTTTACCTCGCGCTCAACCATCTCTGACACTACCACATGCTCGTCCTCAAACTCCTTATCGGTTTCTCGCGCCAGGATTAAAAAGGCGTCGATCAGCTCTTCCATATCACGTGCCGCGCCACGAATGCGATTGGCATACTTGCGTGAGTAATCGTTTAAATCAGATTCAGCCAATAGTAAATCGCAAGCCATCTTGATAACCGTGAGCGGTGTACGAAATTCATGGCTGGCATCGCGGGTAAACGCGCGCTCGCGTTCTACAAACAGCTTGATGCGTTTGGAATACGATGAAAAGGATTTTGCCAGCTTTTCAACTTCCCAATCCATATCACCGGGAATATTGGCCAGGTCTTCAACTCGGCTTTCGGGGTGCGCAGGATCAAAGCGATCAAATTTATTGGCCAGCCAAATTATCGGGCTAAGGAGATAATTGGATTCGCGATATACCCACCACGCGGTAACATAAATCAGCACCAGCACAATGGTGAGTGGAAATACACCAAAGAACACCGCCAGTCGGGTAACACTGCCGCCATCGAATAACAGGTGCAGGCGTTTGCCGTTTTCCTGGGTGGTGTACAGTAGAGAATGAGCGGTTTGGCCGTGCATCTTGTGGTAACCCAAGCCATAGCCCTTCAGTTCCTCTGGCATGCCGGCTTCTGAGTCTATGCTGGTGAGATAGCCCTTCAGATTGGCGGTATTCGGCGCCTCTATGTTGGGGTTCTGTTGGTAGCGGTCCCAGAAGTGCATGGATTCCCGGTTAAGCGCTTCACGCACCAGGAACTGTTCGATTACTACGCTGGAAAACCCAATGCCCAACACTGCCACGAGAGCGATCAGGCAAGCTTGCAGCGTCATCTTGCGGCTTAGCCGATGACGAATTCCCCCTTGCCCTAGTTCGACTGGTTTATTCATTGTTGTGTATCACCCCAAAACACAAAATGTGCTGATCTCGCTACGGTGCGTCACCAATTCGATAACCACGAGACTGAATCGTTTGCAGCAACGGGTGATCAAATGGCTTGTCGATTTGCTTGCGCAGGTTATACATATGGCTACGTAGGGTATCGCTGTCGGGCAATATATCGCCCCAGATCTCATGCTCCAGCTGATTACGGCTGACCACTTTGGGTGATTCTTTCATCAGGATGGTGAGAATCTTCAAGCCAATTGGTGAGAGGTAAATTGACTGCTCTGAACGCGTCACCGCAAGCGTGCCGGTATCCAATTCCAGGTCGCCTACCTGCAATACTTCCTGCTGGCTTATTTGGCCTTTACGTCGCATCAAGGCTTTGACCCTGGCTTCCAACTCAAGAATCTCGAACGGCTTGACCAGGTAATCGTCCGCTCCAATCTCCAGCCCTGCTACCTTGTCCTCTAATGTGTCACGTGCGGTCAACATCAGGATGGGCGTGTATATCTTCGCCTCTTCACGCAGCTTACGACAAACCTCCAGGCCGTCCATTTCGGGCAGCATTAAGTCCAGCAATATAATGTCGTATTCGTTCTGGCTGGCAAGATTAAAACCCATTCTGCCATCGCTCGCGTAATCCAATTCGTACTCACGACGCTCAAAATACTCATAGAGCATCTCGGCGATTTCCTTGTGATCTTCAATTATTAAAACACGTGTATTATTACTCATGCATTTTCCCCCTGGGACTATAATAGCCGAATGTTAGGACTTGAGCCGTGATTTAAGCGTGAATAATCCCCTCTTCACGAAGCCCAAAACTCCCATTTTCTTGCTGCTGATACTCCTTGTTTTGCAAGCGTGTCAGACCACGCCAGATGACTTGAATTGCCGAGCAAATCCACAGCTTTGTGGTGATCCTGGCCAGGCTTCTTCGCTACCACCGAGCCCTCGACCAAGTGGCACGGCCGAGCCAGACATAAGCGAGCTTACTGCCCATATTTGTCAAAATGCATCCCGTTACCGGGGTCGCGTTGTTGGCGATGGGCACTGTGTTTCCCTGATCCGCTTATGCAGCAGCGCCCCGCTGACTCGGCACTGGCGACCTGGCGAACTGGTCAACAAAATCAACCCGCCGGCAGGCACCATCATTGCTACTTTTGAAGGCGACCGTTATCCCAGTGTTACCGGGTATCACGCAGCGATCTTCATTGAACAGGATGAACAAGGTATCTGGGTATGGGATCAGTGGGTAGGAAAGGCTGTGCACAAACGCTTGATTCGCTTTCGTGACGATGCAGCCGCCGCCTCAAATACTGCCCAGCGTTACCGGGTGGTTCTGTCGCCTACCGAATGATTTAGGGCTGATTAACCGGATACCACGGCCGCATCATCAAGAACAACGGTTTGTTCATCGTGTGCGGCGCGATCGCGGCGACGCTGCCTAGGTGCATCAAGCGTAACGCGCACGGACAACCCAGGACTATTGTCAGCAAAACTCAGTTCCAGGTCATGCAGTTTAAGTACCGCAAATACCAGTGCCAGGCCTAAGCCGCTGCCCGGTGTACTGCGACTCTGGTCGAGTCGATAGAAGCGCTGCGTGACGTTCTCAAATTCGGATTCCGGGATCCCCGGGCCATTATCAGCAATTTCGATATGCCACTTGCGGGATTCCTTGAACGCACGAATGCTGATTTTTCCCGCTTCTGGCGTGTACTTGATTGCATTGTCCAGCAAGTTAGCAAAGGCCTGGAATAACATGTCGCGGTCAGCTTCCAACACCATGGGTTTACTGATCTCCACATCCAGGGTCTGACCTTTTTCTTCCACCAGCGGCTCGTAAAGTTCGAGCAAATCGTAGAGGATAGAATTCACATCAACAGGTTTGAAGCCCTTGCGTTGCTCGCTGTATTCAATGCGCGCGATTCGCAGCAAGGCATTGAACGTTGACAGTAACCCATCTGCCTCCATGATGATTTGATCTACTGCGGCTTCTTCTTCGATATTTCCTGAGACCTTGAATTTCAGCTCTTCAACCCTGTTCTTCATTCGCGCGAGCGGCGTTTTCAGGTCGTGTGCGATATTGTCAGACACACGCCGCACGCCCTCCATGCCATGCTCAATACGATCCAACATGCTGTTGAGGTTTACGGCGAGTTCGTCGAATTCATCTCCGGTACCGCGCGTTGCAATCCGGCGCCTTAAATCACCCATCATGATCTTGCGACTTATTTGATTGATGGATCCTAGCCGGCTGCGCAGTGTTTGCCGCATCATCAAGCCGCCAACCAGACCGAGCACCACAGTCAGAATCAAACCCCAAACCAGGGCTCGACCCACCAGGGCATTCAGGGTGGCAAGGTCTTTCATGCCTTGCCCAACCAGTAAGTTAAACCGCCCTTCTACCTCGAAGGTTCGTGCACGAGCGCGAAACTCGCCGGAGGTAGAATCACGCGTATCATCCAGTCTGAAATCGAGCCAGCCGTCGTTGTCCTGTGCCAGTGATGGCCAGCGATTGATGTTGCCCACCAATACTTCGAAATCATCGTTGGTGAGCAAATAGAGGGTTGAATCACCCGGGCGCTGCTCGTTGACCCGTTCCAGTAATACATCAAGCAACCCGGGATAGCCCCGGCGCGCGTAGATAGTGGAAAGCGCCTTGATTTCGGCGTTGATGTCGTCATCGGTCTGGTTGGTCATATAGACCACCGTAGACCAGTAGACGAAGCCTAGAATAATCGAAACCGATAAGCCAAAGAGAACTACATAGACCAGCGTTATACGAAACGCTGAACTTTTAAATGGACTAATCTGGTTCACTCAACATATACCCTGCACCACGAACGGTATGGAGTAATGATACATCAAATTCCTTGTCGATTTTTCCACGCAATCGGCTGATGTGCACATCAATCACGTTGGTTTGCGGGTCAAAATGATAGTCCCAAACCTTTTCCAACAACATGGTACGGGTTACCACCTGTCCACTGTGCCGCATCAGGTATTCCAACAGGCGGAACTCGCGTGGTTGCAGATCAATTTTTTCATCATTGCGACGCACTTCGCGCTTAAGCAAGTCCATCTCCAGGTCTGCTACGCGTAAAACCGTGTCCGGGGATTCTGGTTCGGCACGGCGAACCAGTGCTTCTATGCGCGCCTGCAATTCGGAGAATGCGAAGGGTTTCACGAGATAATCGTCAGCGCCTGCCTTCAATCCCACCACGCGATCGTCTACATCGCCCAGGGCGCTTAACATCAGGATAGGTGTACGATTGCCGCTACCTCGAAGAGTTCGCGTCATCGTAACTCCGTCCACCTTAGGCAACATGCGATCAGCAACGATTACCTGGAACTCGGTGGAGTCGGCCATCAATAAGCCCTCACGACCGTCCGCAGCATGATCCGCGATGTGACCGCACTCGGTTAAACCCTTAACAATATAAGCAGCGGTTTCTTTGTCGTCTTCAACAACCAGTACTCGAATCATATTTTTCTTTGACATGCTAATTTTCCGTTCATTTTACTCTAATTGTGAAACTGCGCACAGGCAGGGAAAACAGCCCTTAGAACCAGTTGGTTACGCTGTTTTCCTGCCCGCCGGTTTACTCGTCTTCCAAGTTGAAAGGAATAAAGCGGCTGTTGCCATTGCGCTGTAACAACACAACAATCGTGCTGCGCTCTGCGGCTTGAGCAGCGGATATTTCGTCCACCACCTCAGTCGGCGAGTCCACACTTCTGTTATTCACACTGGTAATGACGTCGCCAGTGCGAATTCCGTTGCTGGCCGCCAGGCCTTCTCGATCTACTGACACAACCACCGCACCTTCCAGGTCCTCATCAATGTCGTAGCGATCGCGTAGCTCATCGGTAATGCTGCTTAGCTGCGCACCCAGTACAGCATCGCTCTCAGGCTCTGCCTCCTCCGGAGTAAATCCTCTGCCCAGAGCTGCAAGGGCATCATCATCCGGGTAACGTTCAGTTCTAATTGTCAGGGTTTTCTTGCCGCCGTTGCGCCACACTTCGACCGGGTATTTCTCACCAACCGACGATTGTGCCACCACTCTTGGCAGATCACGCATTTCTTTGATGGCCTCACCGTTGTAGGAAAGAATAATGTCACCAGCGCGGATTCCAGCCTTGTCAGCGGGTTGATTAGGCGTCACATTGGAAACCAAGGCACCATGATCGTCGTCGCGTCCAAATCCCTCTGCCAGGTCGGTACTCAGCGCTTGAATTTCTACACCGATCCAGGCTCGTTCAACTTCACCAGTTTCGCGCAGCTGGCTGATCACGTTTTCAGCCAGGCTGGAAGGAATAGAAAAACCAATTCCAACGCTGCCACCATTTGGCGAGTAGATCGCGGTATTAATACCAATCACTTCGCCGCGCAAGTTAAACAAAGGTCCACCAGAGTTACCACGATTGATGGCTGCGTCAACCTGGATGTAATCGTCATACGGACCAGAGCGAATATCACGGCCACGTGCAGAGATAATGCCGGTACTGGCTGAACCACCAAGACCAAAGGGATTACCGATGGCAACCACCCAGTCACCAACGCGCGACTGTTCATCGTTACCAAAGGGTACATAGGGCAAGTTTTCAGCATCTTCCAACTTCAATAAGGCCAAGTCAGTCTTATTATCAGATCCTTTCAGTTCAGCGATGTACTCGGTACCGTCTGTCATGGTAACGACGATTTCATCGGCATCCTTGATCACATGGTTATTAGTAACGACATAGCCGTCTGCACTAATGATAAAGCCAGATCCAATCCCTAATGGGCGACTGCGTTGCTCACGTTCAGGTTGCTGGCGATTGCGAAATTGTTCGAAAAAGTCCTCGAATGGAGAACCCGGCGGAAAGTTAAACTCAGGTGAGCGCTGGCGAGAGCGTGGCACGCCGCTAATGGCCACATGCACCACTGCCGGGCTGACCCGTTCAATCAAGTCGGCAAAACCATGCGACGGGGACCAGCTTTGCTGTTCCATGTCGAGTGGCGTGATCTGCGCAGCCGGGATAATCTCTGCCGGTCTGTTGTGATCGTCTGCGTAGCCCTGGATTGAGATAACCACGATCGCCGTTGTGGCGATCACCGTGCCCCACTTGAGCACCGGGGTAATGGATTTAGAAATTGCTTTAAACATTAAGTTCTCCAAAAATTAAAAAGCTGTCTGGGTATTTTTCTGACTTTTAGTCAGACCGAGCAAACATTACTTACAATACAAATGCTAAATTAAATATCAGACAGGATGGATAGTAAGGGCGGCCCTATTACCCTCAAGTGAACAACTTGTTACGTTTTGGTAATACACCGTAATATTTGTAACTTGTCCCACAGACGTCCAATTAAAACGCTTAGAAATCACAGGGATAGCCCCGCCTGAAGTCAGGTTCGGCCGAATGCAGAGGGATATTCAGACAGATAAGGAACCTTGTAGCAGCCGGGAACTTGAAAAGCTGGCATCAGGTGATAACGAGCTGGCAGCAGCTGATTAACCCAATTCTTTGATCGACCATATTCTGCGTACTCCTTTAGAACGACCCACGGGTCACCAAACTTTGGAGTAAACAATGAAAACTTATGCCCTATTGATCGGTCTGCTTGTCACTGTATTTCTCAGCGCAGATTCACATGCCGCCCGCTTTGAGAAGGCTGCTCGCGCAGCTGAAATCAGACACTCTCACGGGATCACCAGGGACCATGTCCGACACCGTCCCCAGAGCTACAAACATCGTCAGCACCGCCGCGAGGATCGCATCGATCATCGACGCGACGAGCGTTTAGAGCGATACGTGAAACTTCGCGTAGGCATGCGCTTGCTTAGCCTGCCACCACGCTACGTACCCATGACTGTGGGGGCGACCGTGTACTACTATGATGATGGTGTCTACCTGGTTAAGAAAGGCAGCGAATTCGTCGTCGTTTCTGGTCCAATCGGTGCTCGAGTAGCGATATTGCCCTACGGCTTTCGTAGTTTCTATGTAGGCCCACGGCGTTATTTCTTCGCAAACCACACTTATTATGTCTATGTTGCCGAAACATCGAAGTACGAGGTTGTAGAGGCCCCAGGTGATGCGCCGAAGGATATAGCCGACACTACGCTGCAGATTACCCCAATGCAGGGCCAAAGCGCTGCGAAACTGGAACAAGATAAACTTGATTGCCATCAAGCGGCAATTACGGAATCGAAATTCGATCCATTGGCCACCCGGCATGCTGCTGAATCCCAGCATATCGGCTATAACACTGCCCTGGGAAGCTGCCTTGGCGAACGAGGCTACCTCACCAGCACTTAATGAACGCTGCGAAAAAGCCTCAGGAGAGATTGCCCTGGTACTGCTGGGGCGTCTCTCCGGTCCAGCGCTTGAACGAGCGAGAGAAATTCCCAGGTTCCGAATATCCCAACAGGTAGGAAACCTCGCTGATACTCTTTTCTCCAGTGCGTAAGTATTGTCGGGCCAGATCTTCCCTGATTTGCTCGACAAACTCAGAAAACTTTATGTTCTCCTTGGCTAACCGACGCTGGAATGATCGAATACTCATGTGCAACATCTCCGCAAACTGCCCCTGGGACGGCGTACCCGATGGCAGAGACTCGATGATCGCGGCCCGCAACTGGCTTAGAATATTATTTTTGTCAAAACGCTGCAGGTAGCTGATCACGACGGAATCATTGGCGCGCGCCAACTCAGGATTGGCCATGGGTAATGGTTGCGCGAGATCCTCCTTATTGAAGAACAGAACATTTTCAGCGCTGCCATAACGAACCTCGGCGCGGAAAAAATCGTTAAATGCCGCCTGGTTCTCAGGCTCAGGCCGCTGCAGCTCCACCCGTGCAGGATTAAAATCGTGACCCTTGGTATATCGACACAGCTGGATAAACATGGCCATGGCACCATCGAGAGAAGCGTCTGCCGCGGTACCCGCTGGCACTGGCATATTAAGCCAAAGCCGGACCTGTTGATCCTGCTCGTCCACTATCACTTCACCAAAGGTGCACAGCACACGAAAATACCGGACCAGTCGATCAAAGGCATCGGCCAATGTATCACTCGCGGCCCAGGCAAAGCCAAGGCCATGGATAGACCCAGGATGAAACTGCTGGGCAAACCGAATCCCGAATGCGTCATCCCCGGTCTGCGTTACCGCTGCGCGCCAGACTCGTTGCATGGCCGCTCCCAGTACCCTCTCATCGGGTGAAGAAAATGCCGCTGAATCCAATCCCGCCTCTTGAAACAGCTGTTCACTGCTGAGATCACAACTCGCAAGGGTACGAATCATAGTCTGCGCAATAGCGCCATGAGTGGTGGTGTCATGCGGGGCTGAACTCATTTTTTTAAACAAATATATTAGTTTGGCATTAAGTGATCAGTGGTCGTCGCCGGGTGATTACCCGGAAATGATGATCGCCACTAAAGTGTAACTGTGCCCGGACAACTTAAACAACCCCGGGTCACAGGAGACTAAAATGAAACACACTGTAATGACAATTTTAACCGCGATCACTTTCTTCAACGGCAGCATTGCCCAAGCAGCTGAGTTCGATCCTTCTACCAAGGCACAAGCTGTACAACAAGGGCTGCAAATCGTTGAAAAAGCCAGCTTCGATGAAGTGTTGATTGGCGATCTTGATGCCCTGACTGAAGTTAACCATATCTATATCGCCGAGCTGAACACCGCCGATCTGAGTATCGACAAACCTTCGAGCACAAGAACCATTGCGAAAGACTGGGAACTCGATCAACAAGAGATCCAAGGCTTGCAAGCGCTCTATATTAAAACCGTGAGCAAGAAACTCGCTTTAAAGGGCAACTTTAATATTGTTGATCGACCGACTGAGAATTCTTTGAACATCTATGCCAGCCTGGTACATCTGGATCCAATCGCGCCGCGTGATAACTTCGAAAGCCGTGGTTTCCAGGAGCGTTATTTCACCCAAGGCTCTGGCGAGATGACTGTCTCATTCAAAGTGGACTATCAAGGTGAAACGGTTTTGCTGGCGATAGATGAAATCACCGCTGGAAATAATTGGATTGAAAACAAGCAATTCAACAATAAACACAATGCTCGCACTGTATTCAGCCGACTGGCTGGCCGATTGGGAAAGCAATTAGACCTGATCTAAACCCGATGCTTGCGATTTATACGCCGATATCGAGTCTGTTTTCCAGGCTCGTTATCGGCGTTTTCGCACTATTCCTTGCGCTTGGGAAGTTTGCTGTCGAAAATTACCGACAACAACACGATGATCGACATCAACAGGTGAGCAGCCACCACTACGCGCCTTGAGATCGTCTCCCGCCCCATGTCGGCTTCCACTGAAAACCGTTGCGCTATATTCAGTACGTCACTCCCGCCTTGCTGAATCGCTAACACGATGTCCTGGTAGACAGCGCCCAATAACTGAATCTGCACATCCATTTGATTGTAATTAATTGCCGCGAAACCAAAGTACATTATCAGGGCCACCAGCTTTTCAAGGCGGCTCAAGGGGCGATCAATATAAACAATGGCGCCAAGGAATGCGGCATGCACAGAAATGAACAAACCCCATTGGAGATCAATTCGATTGCTAATTTTTAGAGCTATATCAACCAGTTCGTAAATAGTCATAATAGGTGTGCAAGTTAATGGATGTGAGTCTAGTCTGCCGGGTTAGCGCATCTGCGCTTCTCTTACAAACTCCTTGTACAGCTGATCCTGCAATGAGGTATCGTTGTGCGCACCCAGCGCTTGATCAACTACTTCCTTACTCAAATGTGAGGCGAATATCTGGATAAACTCATACACATATTCACGCAGTACCGCATTTTTGCGAATCGCCAAGCTGGTGACACTGGAATCAAACAGGTTACCCGCGTCTATCACGGCCAGATCGCCATCCTGGCGTCGATCGTAGGCCATGGTGGCACAAATTCCGATTCCTAACCCGTTGCGTACGTAGGCCTTGATCACCTCGGCATCCGCTGCGGTCAGGACTACATTCAGATCAAGATTGTTATTTTTAAACGCACGATTGATCACAGAGCGATCTGCCACCCCAAATACATAGGTAATGATTGGATGCTGGGCAATGGCCTCAAGCGTGAGTTCCGCCTCGTTCACAAGCGGGTGGCCTTTGGGCACCATAATGCAGCGGTTCCAGCGGTAACAAGGCAAGAGCACCAGGTTATCAAACAGCTCCAGGGCTTCGGTAGCGATGCCGATGTCGGCCTGACCGGTATCAGTCATACTGGCAATCTGCTCTGGCGTACCCTGGTGGATTTGTAACTGCACATTGGGGTAGCGCTTGCGAAATTCGTTGATCACCGTGGGTAACACATAGCGCGCCTGCGTGTGTGTGGTGGCAATCGACAATATCCCGGAATCTGGGTGGCTGAAATCATCGGCGATGCGTTTGACATTATCGACTTCATTTAGAATCTGCTCAAACCGCTCAGCCAGCAACACCCCTTCCGAGGTTAGGCCGTTGATATGCTTGCCACTGCGCTCAAAAATTACAACGCCTAACTCTTCTTCCAGTCTCTTAATCTGGCTACTAACACCCGGCTGCGAGGTAAACAATTTGTCCGCTGCAGCGGTCACGTTCATGCCATTTTTGATGACTTCAACCACGTATTGAAATTGTCTGAGTTTCATTGCGCTATTGGATATCGGTAAAAAGTCCGCTGCTCACCGGCATGCTGTTGTACCCCGTGATGAGACGAGGGACATATTAATAAGTTTAGAAAGTTAAATATTGAATGGAATTGCATTAGTGCACAATCCTCGGCACTAGCATATTAGATTTGTCGGGCCAGAGCTACTCAGGTGTCAGCAAAGCAATCCGCTGGAATGGAGAACTCGCTATCGAGTGAACCGGTTTTTTCGTACAGATCACAGTTTGCCATGTAATTGGCCGTAGTGACTGGCATCGGTACGCGTACACCGCTTAGATAACTGATCACATCCTTGCCCATATGCAACAAGCGCAAGCCATCTTCCCAGTAGCGCAGTCTATCTTGCCCGTGAGTTAAGCCACAGGGCTTGAAAGCGACGATGTTTTCCTTGGCCGTTACATAGGCGGGCCAGACTTCATAGATAGCCTCATCACGACGCATGGTTTCGATTTCGGTTTTGGATACTTCCCTGAGATCTTCCAATAAGGGCAGCACCGCCTCAAAACCCTCGACCTTGCCGAACACATCTTTCATGCGATCAATCAAACAGTCGATCGCTGCAAAAGTCTGTGCCAACTTGATATAACGACTCTCAAAAAATTTGTCGATCGGCATAGAAAAGGCCTTGAAGGGTTCACCCCAAAGCTCATCCACACCCTCTTCGCCACTAAAATGCTTAACCTGCTTACCAAGTTCCAGTGCCTCCATAAAACAGGCTTCACACTGGCGCATCAGCTGATTGGTGTCATCAACATGAATGCCCTTCTCTTCCAGGTCGACGACGTTGGTAAAAATATCAGTCGCGCGATTAAACAATGACCCTGCCAACATCGCGGCCTTTACGCGCTTGCGGCCTGGATCAGTCTCATTGTCGTAGTACTTGCGGGCAATCTCCATGCGCCAGCCGGGTGAATTAATGCCTTCCTCAGTGTGATGGAACACACGGCGACGCAGCGAATAAATCAGTTCACGTTTTTCCGCCATGGTATTAGGCGGCGGCGCGTAATAACGAATCCAGTAGCCGTCGATATAAATACAGATTTTGCCTTGGTGCTCACGAATGGTGCCATTTTCGATGACAACATCTTGCTTGGCCAAATCGACGGTTTTACTGTTCATATGCTTCGAGGGGTAACAGAGTTTGCCGATTAAGGATGGCGTTTGGATTTGCTGGCCTTAGGCCTGAGGTTGGTTACCGTGTGCCTGGCCGGTCAGCGCCTTTCGTTGCATTCGTTTGCGGCGCTTGCATTGTTCCTTTACTTCACATATATCGCACGCGCCTTCCAGGCCATCAATATCGTTCAGTCCTCCGCAACTGCCTTTAATCGCGCGGTTGTTCACAATGACGCCAACGGCCATGGCGACCATGACCAGTGAGAAAATTGCGAAGCTGATGATAAATGTGCTCATTGTGATAATACTAAGGGCAGTGTGTACACGGAACGTCAAATTTCCGCTGTGTTTCGTGGGCAACCCTGATATGTCGGTACTTTAGTAACACTGGCTCGAAAGTACAAGAATTTATTCGGTTAACTGCTTAAATTTTTCAGATTTTGATACTTCAAATCCATCGCCAGCAGCTGACCTGAGAACGAAATATGCGGCGATTTCATGCTGATCAGCAAAGCGAATAGCGGCGTCCTCACCCATCGCCATCAGAGCCGTGGCCAGTGCGTCTGCGGTGCTGGTTTGCTCACTTAGCACGCTCACCAAGGCAATCCGGTGCAGCACTGGTCGCAAGGTCATCGGGTCGATGGTATGGGAGTATTTTTTGCCGTCTATCAGCAAGTAGTTCCGATAGTCGCCAGAGGTCGCAATCGCCAGATCACGCAGTTCGATCACTTCTTGCACACCACCCAATACCTGGGGTTTTTCAATTGCGACCTTCCAGACCTGTTGATTAACATTGCGGCCGCTGGCGCGCAGTTCGCCGCCCACATTCACCAGGAAATCGGTTACTCCTTGAGATTCCAAAAGCTGAGCAATTTGATCTACGGCATAGCCTTTGGCGATGGCAGACAAGTTGACCTCAGTCCCAGGATGGCTTTTTATCAATGTGTTGCCGTTCAAACGCAGCTTGTAGTAGCCCACACTCTGTCGTAAGGATTCGAGTTGTTCGCCCGTGGGGGCCTTATTCACCACACCCTCGCTACCAAACCCCCATAGACGGACCGCTGGCGCGGTAGTGATATCAAAAGCACCCGAGGTGTACTTCGAGATTTGCAGGGCTTCATCCAGAACCTCCGCTAAGCTGTTGGATACCTGAAACGCCTGGTTGGCGGGTAACAGGTTAATTTGGCTGACCTCTGAATCACTCAACCAGTTTGACATGCTCGCATTCACCGCATCCAACTGCCCAACAATGTCTGTTTCTAACTGCGCTACATCCAGTGAGGCTTCGCTGACCACGGTGATACGATAATCTGTGCCCATGGTCGGGCCACTCAGCACCACAGCCTGTCGACCACCCTGTTCTGCGCAAGCAGACAGCAGCAACAACAGTGGGAGTGCCAGATACAAAAACAGCGAGCCATGCTCGCTGTTTCTAGTTTGTTCTGGAACTTTGTTGAGCCAGAATCGAGCTTTCATTAGGTTTTATCCACCGAAATCGTCCAGCAGGATATTTTCATCTTCAACACCAAGCTCGTGCAACATGTTGATTACCGCCTGGTTCATCATTGGCGGGCCACACATGTAGAATTCACAGTCTTCTGGTGCTGGATGGTCCTTCAGGTAGTTTTCATACAACACGTTATGAATGAAGCCAGTATCACCGGTCCAATTATCTTCATCCTGAGGATCCGACAAGGCGACATGCCACTCGAAATTGTCGTGACCTTCCTGCAGGCGATCAAAGTCCTCCACGTAAAACATTTCACGCAAGCTGCGCGCGCCATACCAGAAGGTGGTTTTACGCTTGCTGTTCAGACGTTCAAGTTGATCAAAAATGTGCGAGCGCATGGGCGCCATACCAGCCCCACCACCGATAAACACCATCTCAGCATCGGTGTCTTTGGCAAAGAACTCACCAAATGGTCCGGAAATGGTTACTTCGTCGCCCGCTTTCAAATTGAAAATGAAAGACGACATCTGCCCGGGTGGCAGGCCTTCGGAGCGAGGTGGAGGCGAAGCAATTCGCACGTTCAGCATGATGATGCCCTTCTCTTCCGGGTAGTTTGCCATTGAGTAGGCACGTACGACGGTTTCTTCAACCACGGATTCATATTGCCAGATATTGAAGTGATCCCAGTCCGGCTTGTACTCGTCTTGCACATCGAATTCGGTGTACTTCAAATTGTGCGGTGGACACTCAATCTGGATATAACCACCGGCACGGAAATCAACGTTTTCGCCTTCCGGCAATTCCAGTACCAGTTCTTTAATAAAGGTTGCTACATTGTCATTGGAACGCACTTTGCAACGCCATTGCTTGACGCCGAACACTTCCTCCGGCACTTCGATTTTCATGTCCTGTTTTACCGTTACCTGGCAAGACAGTCGATCGCCTTCTTTGGCTTCGCGCTTGGTGATATGGGTTTCTTCAGTGGGAAGAATCGAACCGCCGCCGTCGTGAATCTTCACGCGGCACTGTGCACAGGTACCACCACCACCACAGGCCGAAGACACGAACATTTTGTGATCTGCCAAGGCACCGAGCAATTTACCGCCGACTGGTACCTCGATGTTCTTCTCGCCATTAATGAGAATGTTCACATTACCGCTGGCGACCAGCTTGCTCTTGGCCAGTAAAATGATTGCCACCAGCATGAGCACAATCAGGGTAAAGAAGCCGACGCCTAAACCAATTTCTAACATATATAACCTTGGCTATTTATAGATAAGATTGTTATTTATGCAGGACGCCTGGCCCTACAGTTGCACGCCTGAAAACGCCAGGAACCCCAGCGCCATCAAACCAACGGTGATGAACGTAATGCCCAGGCCCTGTAGCCCATCTGGCACATCGCTGTACTTCATCTTTTCACGAATACCGGCCAGTAGCACGATGGCCAGAGCCCAGCCAATCCCGCTGCCTGCGCCATATACAACACTCTCAGCCAGGGTGTAATCACGCTCTACCATGAACAGGCTGGCACCAAGAATGGCGCAGTTGACTGTAATCAAAGGCAGGAAAATTCCGAGTGCGTTATATAGCGCCGGCACAAAGCGATCCAGGAACATTTCCAGGATTTGCACCAAGGCGGCGATCACGCCGATGTAGCTGATCAGACCAAGAAATCGCAGGTCAGTCTCTGGCATACCAGCCCAGGCGAGTGCGCCTTCACGCAACAAATATTGATACAACAGGTTGTTGACCGGCACGGTAATCGCGAGCACCACGAATACCGCAAATCCCAATCCCAATGCTGTCTCGATTTTTTTTGATACTGCTAAAAATGTGCACATCCCCAGGAAAAAGGAGAGCGCCAAATTTTCGATAAATATTGCCTTTACCGCCAGGCTGACTAAATCCATTACTGAACTCCCCGCGCGGTAATATTATGGGCCGTATGCTGGTGCGCATCCTGCATCTCAAAATCCGGTTCTTCGACCTGGTCGGGATACGCTGCACGGATCGCCCAGATCGTTAAGCCAATGATGATGAATGCACTTGGAGCCAGCAACATCAGGCCATTAGGCAGATACCAGCCACCTTCGGTGACCGGCGTAAGAATTTGATAACCAAGCAGTGAGCCAGAGCCAAATAACTCTCGAATCACTGCCACGATGATCAAAATCAGGCTGTAGCCCAGGCCGTTACCGATACCGTCCAGGAATGACTGCCAGGGTGGGTTTTTCATTGCATAGGCTTCGGCGCGCCCCATCACAATGCAGTTGGTAATAATCAAGCCTACAAATACCGCCAACTTCTTGCTGGTTTCATAGGAATAAGCCTTGAGAATCTGGTCCACCACGATCACCAGTGAGGCGATAATGGTCATTTGAACGATGATACGAATGCTCGACGGAATATGATTTCGAATCAAACTGATCGATAGGCTTGAAAAGGCGCAAACACTGGTCAGCGCCAGACACATTATCAACGCTACGGAGAGCTGTGAGGTGACTGCAAGGGCGGAACAGATGCCCAGAATCTGCAGTGCGATCGGATTGTTCGCCAGAAGCGGTTCCAAGAGTGCTTTTTTTGCTTCGCTTGCCATGATCTAACCCTGTGAATTACTGATAGAAGAGTTTTGAGTTGCCGCAGAATTGCCTGCTTGCCCGGCCTTAATCTTATCCAGGAACGGCCCGAATGCATTGTCACCGACCCAGTATTGAATCAGGTTGGTTACCCCGTTACTGGTCAAGGTGGCGCCAGCCAATCCATCGATCTGGTAGGCCGCGTCCGATGAATCAGGATTTACCAGCCCTTTGATGACGCTAAGACTCGGGTCTCCAGCCGCATTGAATAGCTGCTTGCCCTGCCAGCTCGCCAGCCATTTGACGTTTTCAATCTCGCCACCCAGGCCTGGCGTTTCGCCATGCTCGTAAAAGGTTATTCCGCTGACGGTGGTAGCATCCCCTTCTAACGCCAGGAAACCATACATGGTCGACCATAAGCCATAACCATGTACCGGCAGGATGATCTTATCGAGTTCCTCGCCATTCTTAACCAAGTACACGCTGGCAAATTTTGCCCGCGCTCCGATTGAGGCGATATCCTGATCGTCATCAAGTTCAACCCGGTAGGCCGCTTCTTTACTTGCTTTGCGCTGGTCGTATTTTTCCGCGTCGACTTCATCGGTGTATTCACCGGTCTGCAAATCGACTACGCGGGTTTCGATCTGGGAAAACAGCTCATCAACGGACTGACCTTCTCCCTCGATGCCAGAAACCAGCAGGATATTTTGTTTCTTATCCAGTAGTTTGTTGGCAACTTGCCGCGGCTTAAGCAAGGTGGCGGCAGTTGAAACAATAATTGAGCAAACCAGGCACAAAACCAGTGCCACAGCGATGGTCTTGAACATATTGTCGTTGGGCAGGTTTAGAAAACCGCCCTGTCTCTGCATATCATTGCGTACTGAACTAGGCATAACGACGTGCCCTCCTGCGGATATTAGACTGCACCACGGCCCAGTCGATGAGTGGCGCAAACAAATTGGCGAACAATATCGCCAGCATAATGCCTTCCGGAAAAGCCGGGTTCACAACTCGGATCAGGATGGTCATCAAACCAATCAGGAAGCCATACCAGAAGCGGCCCATATCAGTCATGGAGGCACTCACCGGATCGGTGGCCATATACACCATACCGAAGGCCAAACCACCCATCACAAAGTGCCAGGCAGGCGTTACGCCAAACATTGGATTGGTATCACTATCTATCCAGTTGAATAACCAGGTAGTGACCAAAACACCAACCACCACGCCCAGCATAATGCGCCAGGAGGCAATCTTCGTGGCCAACAGGAACAAGGCACCGATGCCGATGGCGATCAACGACGTTTCGCCTATCGAACCGGCGATTGAACCACTGAATGCCTGTTGAATGGTGAAGCCTGCGTTATTGAGCGCATCCATACCACCTGAGGCCGCTACGCTGAGTGCCGTCGCCTGGGTAAACCCGTCCACGGCCACCCATACAGCGTCTCCAGAAATCTGCGCCGGGTAGGCGAAATAAAGAAATGCCCGTCCCGTCAGGGCCGGGTTTAAAAAGTTTTTACCGGTACCACCGAATACCTCTTTACCGATGACGATACCGAAGGTGATGCCAAGCGCAGCCTGCCAAAGCGGCAAGGTTGCTGGCACGATCAGGCTGAACAGGATCGAGGTTACGAAGAAGCCTTCGTTGATCTCGTGCCCACGCACTGACGCAAACAGTACTTCCCAAAAACCACCAACCACAAATACCGTGGCGTATATCGGGAACCAGTACCAGAAACCATGCCAGAAATTATCCCAGACGCTGGTTGGATCAACCCCGATATTAAACAGGGTCAACATATCGCCGCGCCATCCGGCGACCTCAGTGATACCCATATTGGCCATCACGGTGTTGGCTTGCAGGCCGACGTTATAACAGCCCACCGCCACGCAAGGCATGGCAGCCAGCCAGACGTATATCATCACCCGCTTCAGATCGACGCCGTCACGAACGTGAGTACGCCCCTGGTTGACATCAGCGGGCGAGTAAAAAATCGTGTCTACCGCTTCGTACAGCGCATAGAACTGAGGATACTTACCATCCTCGGTCACATAAGGGTGAATTTTGTCGAGCGTGCGACGTAAGAAAGACATTATCCTTCCCTCTCTATTTGTGTGAGCGTGGTGCGGAGTACCGGCCCAAAATCATGTTTACCCGGATCAACAAAGGTACAGAGCGACATATCCTCCTCAACCAACTCCAAACAGCCTAGTTCCTGTGCTGCATCGGTATCTTTCACCAGGATTGAACGGATCAATGGTGTTGGCAGGATGTCCAACGGCATAACTTTCTCGTACACACCGATCGGCACAATGGCACGCGGGCTGCCGTTTTGCGAAGAGGTGATATCGTAAGCCTTGGGACGGATCAAGCTCGATAGGAAAACATTGAGTTTTGAATAGCGTTTCAAGCCGGGTGTGATCCAACCCATGAATTCGCGGTCGTCATTCTCCTCGATCACTGTCACCTGGTTGTCATAACGACCAAGAAAGTCAGTGTGACCGGCCGCAGTATGGCCGTTAAACACGGAGCCACTGACAACGCGAGTTCTGCCATCGATGGTTCTGCCCTCTATCAATTCCGATACGTTAACTCCCTGACAGGTAGCAAAAACGCGCGGAGAATTCACCAGCGGACCACCTAGTGCCACGTAGCGCTGGGTTGACAACCTACCATCAACAAATAACTTGCCCATCGCAATCACATCCTGGTAACCAACGGTCCAGACTGTTTTATTAGCGTTAACCGGGTCAATACTGTGCACATGAGTACTACTTAACCCAGCTGGGTGCGGCCCGCTGAAACTGGCCAGCGTCGCTCCGGAGGCAGACAGGTCTGGCAGCTTTGCGCTTTTTTCCTGGCATACGTAGACAGGTACCCCGAACTTGCTCAGCACCATGACGCCGTTGGCAAATTCGCTGGCATGTTCTCCAATAATGAATTGCGGGTCAACTGCCAGAGGATTGGTATCCATGGCGTTGACGAAAATAGAATTGGGTGTGGAGTCAACCGTTGGCACTTTGCCGTAGGGGCGCGTTCGAAATGATGTCCACTGGCCAGCTTTTTGTAGCAGTGCGCGGGCTTTTTCCTCGCTGAGATTTATTAGGTCAGTCTCAGCAACGGACTCAAACTGTTCCGCTTCATCGCCCGTGACTTTAATTTCCACTGAAATCAATGCGCGTTTTGCACCCCGATTGATCGCAGAGACAATTCCACTTGCTGGCGAGGTAACGACGACACCCGGATTTTTTTTATCTTCGAACAAGGGGGTGCCAATTTTGACCGCATCATCAACCTTGACCAACATGGTTGGTTTCAGGCCTACATAGTCACCGCCGAGTACTGCAACAGTTTGCACCTTGTCAAAAACATCGATGCGCTCGTCTGGCTGTCCCTTCAGAGGAAGATCGAGCCCTTTTTTATATTTAAAAAACAATGATTACCTCTACTTACAGCATTATCTGGTCGACCTCCGGCTCAACGTCGAACATCGATCAATAAAACAATCCTCATCATTAACAGCAGCACTCAGGCAGGACGGCTTTTCGCCCTATTTTACTCTTTTTCTAACTTTACAAATAGGCGATTTTTTTCTGCCAGCATGCGGGGCGCTATTATACAACTTTGCCTAGGCCGGGCAACCGATTGTTGCCGTCATTGGGCGTTCCCACGGTTCGTTTTGGCGAATATTTGGCAATCATTAGAATTGAGCAATATGCTAAGCTGGACCTTGCAAAACAAGTCATAATTCGTGCCAATAATTTTCAATGAAAACAACCTCTGCAAACCGGCTATCTGTTACGTGGCTCGCCTTGTTGCCAGGCTGCCAACTGGTTTGTAATTTGTCAGGAGATCACCTCAATGAATTTTGAGAAAGTGCTGTTCGCATTCTTTATCATTCTCGCCCTGTCGCTGAATTTCGGATTCTTCATCGGCGAATTCTCGAACCCGGAGCATCACCACCCTTACGAGCTGTTTGCCGCCTTAATTGTCAGCATTATCTGCACACTGATGAAATTTGGTGATCGGACGCAGTTTGGCTCAACCGTACTGGCCTCGAGCCTGGTCGCAGACCTGCAATTGATTGCCGCGGTGATTTTCTGGGCGCTGGCCAACAATACGGGTACGGGCCTGATCGACGGCGCGGCGATGGCCAGCATTACCTCATTGGCCGGGGGCGCACTGATCGCCAACCTGATATCCGTGGTGTTGTTGATTATCGAAACCAGCCAGGTAAGAAAATAAACCAGGCAGCACGCGACCGATCCTGACCATAGCCCATGTCTGACGTCTTCTTCCTGGTATTGCGCCGACTGCGAATTCCGCTGATCACCCTGGTGGTGGTCTATGCGATTGCCACGTTTGGCATGACGCTGATACCCGGCGTGGACCCAAATGGCGAACCCTGGCGCATGAGTTTTTTCCATGCCTTTTATTTCGTCAGCTTCATGGGTACCACGATTGGCTTCGGGGAGATCCCTTATGCGTTCACGGACAGCCAGCGGGCCTGGGTGCTGGTGTGTATTTATGTTTCTGTTTTTGCGTGGCTGTACGCCATCGGCAATATGTTACGGCTCTTGCAGGACCCAACTTTTCAGCAGGCAATCGCTGAGCGCACTTTTTCCCACAACATATCCCGGATTGATCAGCCCTTCTACATCATCTGCGGCTATGGCGAAACCGGTATGTTGATTAATCACGGCCTCTCGGAACTCGGCATTCAAACCGTGATAATCGACTACCAGGCCGAGCAAACAAATACGCTGGAGCTCGACAACCTGAATTTTGCTCCCATCGTCCTGACTGGCGATAGCACGGTTCCGGATAACCTCGCCAAGGCTGGCTTATACCATCCCCACTGCTCTGGCATTATCGCAGTCACCGAGAACGATCACACCAACTTACAAGTAGCCGTAGCGAGCAAACTTTTGAATGACAAGGTGCCGGCAATTTGTCGCTCGGAATTTGAAGACGAAGCTGAAAATATGGCATCGTTTGGCACCGACATTATTATCAACCCGTTCCTGGTCTTCTCCGAGCGCTTAAACCTGATGGTGCACAACCCCTCTTTGCATCGGGTACAAACCTGGTTTATCAACCAGCAGAGTGCCGAGCATATTGCAGATCGCGCCCTGCCCCTGGGGCGCTGGATTATCTGCGGGTTTGGCCGCCTGGGTAAAACTATACAAAGCCACCTGGCCAAAGACGGCATTGAAATCGTTGTAGTTGATCCGGACCCTATCGCCTCACGCGCACCTGAAGACACCATTGTAGGTCGGGGCACAGAGGCGAAAACATTGCACGAGGCAGGCATTATGGATGCGACCGTGATCATCGCGGCAACCGATGATGATGCCAACAATTTGTCAATCCTGATCACAGCACAGCAGATCAACAGCGACATCTACACTATCGGGCGGGTCAGCAGTGAATCCAACCAGGTGCTCTTTGAGCAAGCCAACTGTGACTATATTATGCGTCGCAGCCAATTGGTGGCGAACGCTGTACTCACCAGTATCTCGCGCCCACTGGTTTCGAATTTCATCAAGTACTCCAGTGGTCTGAGCGGCGAAGACACCGAACAACTGATCCGCGATATAGAATCACTCCCCGGGCGGCGCGACCCGGTGACCTGGCGCCTCATCCTGGATCCATTCAACGCTCCTGCCTTCTGCCGCCACCTCAGTTCTGGCAAGCAGCTCACGGTTGGGCAGGTTTGTGATAACCATCGTATTTCGGAGGCACGCTGCATTCCGCTGCTCTTACAGCGCAGTGGCGTTAGCCACCTGTTGCCACGCTCCGATATGGAACTCATGCATGGCGATGAACTACTGGTGTGTGGCCGAAGAAAGAGTTTGTTGCTACCGCAACGCCTGCGCGATAATGATGAACTGATCGATACGCTGTTAAATGAAAACCATCATTACATCCCTCTGTTACGCTGGTTATCCCGCTCGCGCTCAGACAGTGTAGAAACCGGCACCTGAAAAATAATCCCTACCCAAAACTGGCTGTTTACCATGCACTCCAATCCCGACATAAACAAAGCACCCAATGACCGTAAGATCAGCAGCACGAGCTCGGCCTTAAAACCAGCAGATGACAAAAACAATAAAATGCATACTGAAAAACTCGATGCGCTGCTCGAGCGCCTGAACACCATCATTCTGGGCAATCCCGAGGCTACCAAGCTAGCGGTTATTTGCCTGCTGGCGCGCGGACACCTGTTGATCGAAGACATTCCTGGCGTCGGCAAAACCACACTGGCTCACGCCCTGGCGGACCTGTTTGGATTGCCGTTTAAACGCGTTCAGTTCACCAGTGACCTGTTGCCAACGGATATTATTGGCATGACCATTTTTGATATGGATAGCCGCAAATTCCACTTCAAGAAAGGGCCGATATTTACCTCGACACTTCTTGCAGACGAAATCAATCGCGCTACACCAAAAACACAAAGTGCCCTGTTACAAGCGATGGAAGAGCAGCAGGTATCGGTGGAGGGTCGACAGGTAGATTTGCCTAATCCGTTTTTCGTGATCGCCACGCAGAACCCCTTAGAACAAAGCGGCACTTTTCCGCTTCCAGAATCACAACTGGATCGTTTCTTGATGAGACTGTCATTGGGATACCCCAATGACGAATTTGAAAAGCGTTTGCTTAGACAAAATGGCACCAGCAACCGCCAATCCCATGAAACGGTGATTGGTGCGGAGGAACTGGGTCGCATGATTGCGCAGGTAGACGAAATATTCGTCAGCGATGCTTTGATTGATTACCTGCAAACACTGCTGGCCAAGACTCGCAGCAGTGGCGTATTTGTCAACGGATTGTCACCACGCGCTGGTTTACAGTGGCTGCAGGCGGCCAAAGCCCTGGCGCTAATTGAAAAACGCGATGCTGTGCTGCCCGAAGACATTAAATCACTGGCCGCCTATACCGCGGCTCATCGTCTGCACTGCAATGATGGTTCGAGCTCAGCTGCGGCCCTCAAAGAGATCATCGAGAACACCGAAGTGCTGTAAGCCGCCCCATGCTGCTGCCTACGATGCTTTGATTTACTCCTACTGCTGTCTTCTCTGAGAATGTCTGATTTTGTCATAGGTCGCCGCGAGTTGTATATCCTGCCTACTCGAGTAGGCTGGTACTTTGGCCTGATCCTGATCGCCCTGTTTGCCATCGCGGTTAAGTACAACAACCAGGCCGCGTTCATGATGCTGTTTATCCTGTCATCGATCGGCATGGTGGCAATGCTCTATACCCACAACAACGTCATTGGCTTGGGCCTGGACAGCCAGCCATCGAAACCGGTATTTCTTGGCGAAACGGCTGCGTTCACGGTTCGAGTAGTCAATCACAGCAACACCCATCGTTCGGCAGTGTGGTTGGTTTGCGATGGCTTTCATCAGCTTATTGACCTGCCTAATAGCGGCGACCGTCAGGTCGAACTGAAGCTACCAACGGTGAAACGCGGTTACTTAAATTGTTCGCCAGTGATTCTGACGTCCCGGTTTCCTATCGGTATTTTCTTTTGTTGGACAAAACGGTTTCAACCGGCACAGCGTTGCCTGGTTTATCCTCAACCGCTTAACCTGACCGCGTTCCCGGAGAGCGGTAGCAACCATAGCGAACGGCAGGCTCGAGCAACCGTTCGCGCTGGCGCGGAAGACTACAGTGGCATGAAGCCCTACCAGGCCGGTGATCGCATCCGCGACGTGCACTGGCCATCGCTCGCCAAGACCCAAAAGTTGGTAACCATTCAACATGAGAATCAGAGCAGTAGCACAGTAAACTTAAGTTGGTTTGCATTACCCCCCAACATGGATGTGGAAGACAAACTCAGCCAGCTCTGTTACTGGGTAATTGGCGCGGACCAGGACAACCTCCGTTACCAGTTGGAAATGCCCAACCACACGGTGCAGTTTAATTCCGGCATGGCGCATTTTCATGAGTGCCTGTCAGTACTCGCATTATGGTCGGAATAAGCAGCGGTGCAAAGCGCATGAAATGGCTCAGCAAGTTTAAGTTCAGTCTGCCACCTCTGCCCACGCCGCCGCCGGTGCATGCGCCCGACCGCGCCACCCTGTTGCAAATGTCGGCGATATTACTGGTGGCGGTGGTCGCGCACTTTTACATTGCCAGCCCCATTATTGCCGTCTATGCGGCCATTATCTGGTTAATAAAAACCGTTGCGGTTTTTCGACGCGCGCCCAATCCGCCCCGGTTGCTGGTTCTGCTGCTGACCATTTTCAGTTTTGTCATGGTGCTGATTCTGTACGGTGGCTGGAATGGGCAAAAGGCTGGCATCAGCTTTTTGGTTCTACTAGTGTGTCTGAAGTTCATGGAATCGCACACATTGCGTGATTACTACGTGGTGTGTCTGCTGTTATTTTTTGTCGCGTCGTCGAGTTTTCTGTTCAATTCTTCATTGCCCAGTATCTTGATGGTAGTGGCGTACACCGTCGCCATCACTTCCCTGTTACTTAGAATTTCCAATCCAACCCACTCGGGCAGCTGGCAGACCCTTCGTTCTGGCGGCTTAATCATGCTGAAGGCCTTACCTCTGGCAATCCTGTTGTTTTTCTTCTTCCCACGCATTCAGGGAAATTTTGGCTTTATACCGTCGCAGGATGATTTAAGCATGGACAATCGCCTCAGCAATTCGCTGGTAGCAGGCGATATGGCGAATCGCGCGTTCGATAACGCGCTGGCTTTCCGGGTTGAGTTTGATGGCGAAACACCACCCAATAGCCAACTGTATTGGCGTGCCAAGGTCATGGGCATAGAGCGTAACTTCCATTGGGAAACCTCCACGCCAAGCGCTGAGCAACTGCGTGATGCCAGGGAGCGCCCTGCCCCGATTAACGACGAAAACTATGCTTCGCTGCAAACCTACAGCTACCAGATTATCCATGAGGATAGCAGCGACTTCTACGTACCGTTCCTCGACTACGCCCTGAGGCAGTCAGTTGGCGTGCAGTTGCATGACCATTCGGTGTACACCCCACAACCGAATGAAGGCACCTTCACCTATGAAGCGGTCTCCAGCGCCAGTCCCACAATTAAAACGCTGGCACCGGAGAACCGGGCCCAGCTGCTACAGACCGCCAGCGTGCCAACCGCACGTGTGCAGGCCCTGCTGAATCAATGGCGACGCGAAACCAGTACCGAAACAGAACTTGCTGCACGCGTATTTCAACATTTTCAGCAAAGTGAATACCGCTATTCCCTGCTACCACCCTCCCTGGGTGTCAGTGCCCTCGACGAATTCCTGTTTGAGAGCAAGGTTGGCTATTGCGAGCACTATGCCAGCAGTTACACGATTTTGATGCGCTGGCTGGGAATTCCATCCAGAGTTGTGGTGGGTTACCAGGGCGGCGAGAAGAATGAGATCGGCAATTACATCGAGGTGCGATATTCTGACGCACATGCCTGGAGTGAAGTCTGGATAGACGGGCAGTGGGAAAGAGTTGACCCCACCGCTGCGATAACGCCAGACCGCATAGACTTAGGAATGGAAGCGCTATTGTCATTCTGGGATGGTGAGCCTCTGAGTGGCAGCGCCACTGGTCGAGCCTTGTCCTCCTTTCTTAATCCAACAGGTGTGGAAAAGTTGTATCGGCAGGTCCGAGACACCTGGCGAAATGTTGGCTACCAGTGGAACAAATGGGTAGTGAATTATGACTTTGATTCCCAACGCGAATTACTCTCCTCGTTAGGGTTTGAGCATCGTAACAGCCTGTATACTCTGGTTGGTATCGTCATCGCAGGCACCCTGATATTGATGTTGTTCTATTTTTGGCAGCTGATCCCCAAGGCCATTAAAGTTGGAGAAGCACAACGGCTCTACCTGGAGTTTGTAAACAAGTTCAAGAAACAAAAGTTAGCCAAAGCCCCGGCGGACACGCCGAATGAATTCGCAAAACGAGCAATCGCCCAATTCCCTCAGCACGCGGAAGACATTCGCGGGATCACCGATGCTTATGTCAGCTTACGCTATGGTCGTACCCCGGGCTCACTGGAATTATTCAAACAGCAAGTAAAACGGTTTAAACTAAGCGCTTAAGCCACCATAGTAATAAAATCATCGCATTGGCCGGAACTCGGCTCGGACTATTACTCCATGAAAAGACTATTTGAGCAGATCTACGTTGCCGGCCAACTGGGACCAGAGGACTTTGCCAAGGCTGCGGCCGCTGGCATTAAAACGATAATCAACAATCGCCCGGACGGTGAAGAACCCGGCCAGTTAGACCACCAACAAGCAGAACAGCTGGCCGCAGATGCGGAAATCAGTTATCACTACCTGCCCATGGAAAACGGTAAACCATTACCGCCAACCCTGGTAGAAGACTTCAAGGCTGTGCTCGACAACACCAACGAGCCGGTATTGGCCCACTGCCGGAGTGGCATGCGGTCTTCATTTATCTGGGCGCTGGGACAAATCGGGGCTGGCGAGATCACACCTGACGAAGCGATCAATGCGGCAACCAATGCAGGCATTCCCTTGAATAACGCACGCGCCGTGTTAGAAAGTGTCGCCGCGTCGTAACGAAATCTGATTTTCAAGCGTCCTCTATTAGATTCATAAAATGATTGACGAGCATCGTCGAGAACACCCCTTCATTACTACGGCTATTTCACACGACCACGTGGTCTAGAGATACCCCTAACAACAAACTCAAAGGCCAGCCCCATCAGCACCGCTAACTCAGGCGCCAAAGCCTCGCAACGCCGACGCGACATAATTTCGCAACCCATTGGCCAACAGTTAGTGCGGCTGACCATACCAATGCTCTACGCGATTGTCGCGATCATGGGTCTGGGCCTTGTCGACAGTTATTTCATTAGTTACCTGGGTACCGAACAGCTGGCAGCGATTGGCTTTATCATTCCGATCACCTCTATTGTCACCAGTTTTGGGCTTGGCCTTGGCATGGCAATTTCCTCATTGAATTCCAAGCTGATTGGCGCTGACAAAATGTCTTCTGCCGCGCGCTTGATCACTGATGGATTCTATTTGACTGGCGTGGTCGCCATCATTGCCGTGATTATCCTGGTTTGGCAACTTGAGAACATTTTTCAAGCCATCGGTGCAGACCAGGCCACCATGGTCTACATCCTGCAGTACATGGGAGTGTGGATGCTTGCCGCACCCCTGACCATGTATACCATGGTCAGTGCCAGCACTTTTCGCTCGCTTGGTGACACGGCCACGTCCGCGCGCATTGCTCTGACCATGACCCTCGTCAATGTGATTCTGGATCCGTTGCTGATTTTTGGCCTGGGCCCGTTTCCCGAGATGGGTATGTACGGCGCCGCGCTGGCCACGGTGATCGCGGTAATCGTTTCCTGCGTGATGGGGTTCTATGAGCTTGGCATCAAGGAGAAGTTCCTGCTGTGGATTTTGCCACGTTGGGAAGACCTGAAAACCAATCTCGGCCAGTTACTGGAAATCGCCATACCGGCGGTATTGGCGAACGCAATTGTTCCCATAACGGCGGCAGTCCTCACTGCACTGGTTGCGCGTTTTGGCACCGATGCGGTTGCAGGTTACGGAGTGGGGACACGTCTGGAAGCAGTGAGCTTGATGATCGTCTACGCGCTCTCATCCACCCTGCCGATGTTTATTGGGCAAAACCTCGGCGCAGAACGTAAGGACCGCGTCCATGCCGCGATAAAATTGGCCTTTCGCTTCGTGGTGTTTTTACAGTTGGGAATCTATGTAGTACTCGCGCTCAGTGCCAAGCTGATTGCCGGCCTGTTTTCTGACGAACCTGCAGTGATTGATACAATTTCCATGTTTCTTTGGATTGTGCCACTAAGCTATGGCCTGGCGGGTGTGGTAGTCCTGATCAATGTCGCGATGAACGTACTAGGCAAGCCGAGACTAGCTCTGTATATCAATATTTTACGACTGGTCCTGTTCTATCTACCCTTCGCCTGGTTTGGCGGGCAATGGTTTGGGTTGACCGGTCTGTTCTTCGGAATCGCGATCGGGAATTGTTGTGCCTATGTGTTGGCGAGCATATTATTGAACCGAACTCTGCGTGAGTTGGAAATTGGGGATTCAGCAAAGTGATCTCTCTTTAAAAGTGGCACATAGTCCGTACGGTCAGCTTTACCAACTACCGGCTAGTGCCAATGCATGAAAAACAAAAGTAGTAAAAGAGAGAAGCATTATGATACAGGGACGTATGAGCACTCCCACCGCGCCTAACTCTTACGCTGGTGAATCATCAGGACTGGATTAACATCAGGTTTGTGCCAATTACTTGGTCCTGTATTGTGTCAGTTTTTCACTAGGCTCAGCCGCGCAGATGGCCAATACGCCGTTTATCTGGCTGATCAGGATACCGATGGCATCAATGATGCTTTAAAGCGTAAAACTGATGGATCATCGGCACCGATCAAACTAAGCCCTCCCCCTACAACTGGAAATTTTGTAATGGAATACATTTTTAATATCAGGTCTAACTGACCGGGTATTTTCTACCTGCCCCATGGACAGGTGTATCGCCACGTGAGCCGAGCCCAATTAGCGTAATCTATTCCAAGCCGGTGATGGTGGCGAACAAACCAATTAAAGTCAGAAGCCACATTAGACCACCCAGTAAAAGCCAGAGATAGTTCCAAATCGTGAAACTGTTGTTGATATTCTGTTCCAGATCGACCGACAAATTATTGGCCTCGACCTGGGCCCGACTCATGCAGAAAGTCCCTAATAGCAATGAAGGAATCCATGTCAAAGTGCCGAGCAGGAGCATCGTTGGGTCTGTCTCATCGATGAAATTCACCCCGTATCCTAGCAGCGCCGCTAATATATAGAGTAGCGCGAATTGTCCTGCCTTGAACGAGGTGGCCTGCTCTTTGATTCCCAGGCTCGCTTCGATTCGCATAAACAATGGATATACAAAGATAATGGCGAATATCGCTCGTGGGACAGGCCAGAGATCGCTTTTCTCAGAAACCTTGACCTGTCTCCAATGCGCCCAAAACCAGACCACCGAATAAATACCGATCGTCACTATATTCATGATCCAGAGTTTCCTTAAAGAGAGCGTGAAGAATTCATCGGTTGCGGTGTCCGTGCTGACCAGGTCGGCCTTGGGTGCTTCATAAATGTTGTCTGACATAGAAAATTCCTATTTTGTTGATTGTATGTTTATTGTGCTTCTAGCGGGCAATCGTTGCTAAAGCTGACCGCTACTTTTCAATTTCAGGTATTGCTGCACCAACTGGGTTTGTAAACTTTCCGATGGTGCATCCACTACTGTGACCCCCAGCGCCCTGACTTTTGCAATGGTCTTGGCCCGTGCAGTTTCAAACTGTTTTATGCCGGTGTAGAGCATCCAGTCATCAAAACGTCGCGGTTCCAATTGCTGCGCGTGTTCGATCATTTTCTCACGGATCACTGCGACCATAACCAAATGATGCTTCCTCAACATTTCTGTCGCGGCGACCAGGTCATCAATGCTCTCTTCTCGCAAATTGGTCATTAGTACGATCAAGGATCTTTTTCGATGGCGCGACAGTAGCTGCTCAGTAGCTTGCAAAAAATCGGACGTTTGGGTCGACGTCTCCAGGTCGTAGAGGTGTCCAAGCAGAGCATTGATACTTACCTTGCCTTTCACCGGCGACATCCAACTGGGTTTTCCGGAAAAGGTCATGACCCCAACCGCATCGCCTTTATCTAACGCGACATAACTGGTAATCAACAAGGCGTTGAGGCAGTGGTCGAAGTATGAAAGATCTTTGTCTGAGGCGCGCATGCGTCGACTGCAATCGAGCAGAAAGACAATGTTTTGGTCTTTTTCTTCTTGATACTCGCGCGCTATCGGAGAACCATGTCTTGCGGTTGCTTTCCAGTCTACCTGTTTCAGCGTGTCTCCCTCGCGGAACTCGCGCAATTGATGAAACTCCAGACCATCGCCACGTCTTACCGACAGATGGGCACCAATACTGCGCATCGCCTGTTCAATCCCGAGCGCGAAGGAACTGCTGACGGAGCTGAAGTCGGGAAACACTTTTGATCTATCAACGACGTTTGGCCGATAAATAAAATCCCAGAGCCCGATCCTGGATCGCAATAGTACATAGCTACGCTTGAATATCGCTTCGCCACGTTGTTTAGGCACCACCGTGTATTCAAACAATCCAGCCTGTTCAGGCTGTAGCTCCTGGCGCAGCGGAAAATCACTGCATTCAAAAAAGTCAGGCGGAGAATCGCTGAGGCTTATATTCAACGCATGCTCTGAATGGTTTTCAATTCTGGTGGTTAATCGCTGAGGGCGGTTCAGTGGAAACGATTTAGGCAGACTTCGTGACAGGGTAAACGAACTGTCCGTTGGGCGATTGAAAGCATCGTAAATAGAAATCGCGGTTAATAGCAGAATGCCGGATAACCAAACAACTGCGACCAGGTCAGCGACATTCTCATTCGGTAAGAATATTCGGCACAGGGCTATCAGCACTGCAAGGACCGCGAGGCCTGACATTACGCGGAGTAAGGCACCGCTGGGGCGCAATGGCATTTGCCATGCAGAAGTCATTTTCGCGGCGCCTCAGTATCGGTGATTAACTGCTCGAGTATCTGGGCTGCGGTCCAGCCCTCGATTTCGGCATCCGGAGACAGGGCAATGCGGTGTTGCAAAACAGGAATTGCCAACTCTTTAACATCGTCTGGCAGGACAAAGTCGCGGCCATCGAGAAACGCATTTGCCTTGGCAATCTTGACCAGCGCAATACAGGCCCTGGATCCAGCACCCCGATATATCGATTGATAATCCCGCGTCGCTCGAACAATGCGCACAGCGTATTCCAATACCTGCTCATCAATGGATACCTGTGATACCTGCTGTTGGAAGTTAATCAAATCCTCCGGATTCATCAATGCGGATACATCATCCAGAATCGCATTTTCGCCATCGCCTTGCTCCGTCACCAGGCGTGTTAGTTTACGTTCATCTTCAGTGGATGGAAAGTCGATTACAACCTTGATCAGGAAGCGGTCGAGCTCCGCTTCGGGCAAGGGATAGGTGCCTTCTTGCTCAAGCGGATTTTGGGTCGCTAACACCATAAACGGCAGTGGTACGGGCTTCGATTCACCATCGGTTGTAACTTGTTTTTCCTGCATCACTTCGAGCAGAGCGGCCTGAGTCTTGGCTGGAGCGCGATTGATCTCATCGGCCAGCAGCAAGTTGGTAAACACCGGCCCGGCCTTCATATGAAAGGCCTGGTTCTGCAAATCAAAAACAACATGACCTGTGACATCTGAAGGCATCAAGTCCGGAGTAAACTGTATTCGCTTGAACGCACCAGCAAAGCTCTTGCCCAAGACCCTGACCAACAAGGTCTTGCCCAGGCCTGGGACTCCTTCAAGCAACACGTGACCGTCGCACAACAGGGTCAAGACTACTTGTTTAACAACTGTTTGTTGGCCGATCATGACCGCATTGATCTGTTGAATGAGCTGCTGCAAGGGTTGTGCTGCGTTAGCAGGTATATCGGTTTTGTCGTTCTGTTCGTTGTCCATGGTGTTATTCATAGTTGATTTCTGATTGATCGTCCTGCCCTTAAGGCAAACTCAAACTGCTCGGCGGTAATAGGGTTCTTTTTAGTTAGCAAAAACTGCTGGATTACATCCTTGCTTACCTGTGTGTGTTCGTACAGCTCATTGACTTGCTGGCTCTCACTCAAGCGCTTGAATCTTAAGTTTCGTTTGCGCATCTGTGTCTCGATATCCTGATAAAGTGGTGCCAGCAAACTTTGATAGTCCTCTCGATTTTCCAAATATTGAGAGGCAGCAATCAGGTGTTGTTCGAAGGGAGCTGTACGGGATTCCGATTCGCCTCGAATGGCGGTTACCCTGACAGCCCTGTTCCATAGCCACAACATGGTCAACAGCAATGTAATTAAGATTAGCTCCGGCATGTATTTGCGCATTAGCTGCAACAAACTGCTGGAGACGAAATCTGCGTAGAAATAGATAGGCTGCCCGTCGTGGATAAAATAGCGCAATAGGAAGGCGTGGTCGGCGATTCCAATTCGATCATTAGTCCAATAATTTGCGCTCGAAAATAAGGTAATTCTCCCCTCACCTACATCAAATTGCACTAACCGCACACCGTGCTCGTCCTGCGACCAACCCGTTGGCGTGTACGGGTGACTGTCTTCAGCATCTTCCCACCAGCTCTCATGATAAAGCTTGATGTTATCAACAACCGCAACCTGCGCGCCTTCATCAACTTCCTGTAATTGCATCAAAAAGTACTCATGCTGGTGATCCTCGCTGGTAGGAATTCCATCCGCTTCTTCTGCGGTATCATCCGCCCGCTCTGCATCAGCCTCATTCTGTTCCTTGATGCGTCGGTTAATCTCACGCATTCTATCCGCCGCATCCAGTGGCGCGCCTTCTTCATCTACTAAGTTTTCATTCGCGAACTCATCGTCAAATCCTTCATAATAGGTGTCTACCTCAACACCCAGCCGCGCTACCAGAGAGGCATAACCCTGCGGTTCTACACCTACCCCGGCGAGTATAGTGCCACCACGATTTAGCCAGTCTAGTGCGGCATTCACATGGGACTCGGTAATAATGATGTTGTCTACCTCTGACAAGAATACATTGGCGTTGTCGGGGATGTTTGCAAAATCGGGCGCGCCCGTGACAACCTCCAGCCTGGTGTTTTCGTGTTGTAAAAAGCGCTGCGCAGCCAAATATGGGTTTCGCAACGCTGCCTGGCTGGCCCCGGTATGCACGGTGTATTCGTACTCTTCAAACCAGCGATTGTACGAGTAATAGACGAGCCCGATCAACGCTAGCAGGAACAATGGGATCATCAAGCGCTTCATTCGAACACCTGCCGGTATTTCTGACACAATTCCTGAAATACGGCTTGTTCAGGCGGTTCATGCGCGTATGCGAGGCGTTGCCAAACCGCCACCAGTCGCCACATGAAGCCGCTGATGCGTGGTTCAGCTGAAGACTCAATTTTCTCGCAGCATTCCCGCTCGGTGTCACTGTCGCGAAGATTCAGATCCAAGGTGTTGACTAGACTGACGATGCTGCCGCGTAACAACATGGCCAGTGCATTGCGACTATTGCCATCACTCCACATGACTTGTGCAGTGCCAACGATATCTTGTGGTAATTGTTCCTTGCTGATTTCGATTCCGAAAAGATTGGTGGGCAACTCTGAACCTGAAATCCTGACTCTTGGTCTCACCGCCCTGGTGATCACGGCTCTGTACTTAAACAATAGGTAAATAACGGCGCAAATCGCCAGGCACCAGAGTATGAACTCAAACACCTTAGCTGAAGTTATCAACGAATCGTCCTCAATACTCAGCAACTCTACCAGCCAAATCAGCCAATCAGGGATGGGTTTTAGCGTCTCAGTATCTTCGGACGACTTTAGCCTCCAACCGGATTTGACCACTTTGTGCGCAAAATCTTCACTCGCCAGGATGGCCTCAATATCGGCATAACTAGAGCGAGTTTCCTCTGTGCGCTGCAGCGATTGTCCACTCTTGATCCAATAGTTTTCAACGACCTCAGTCGCATCTTCCTCTTGCGCAAATACACTACCCTGCAACAAACTTGCAAGGAGACCCACCAGTAACAAATTTTGCAGGAGTTTACGCATCAGTCCTTTCCAACCCGGTGGCTTGAACGTGGCGTTCGGTACTTGCCACCCAGTCACGAAAGCACAACTCTATATCCCATCCCTCCAATTCAATTCGCTTGGAGATATACATCATAAAACTGGAGGCAACATAGAAAGGAGCCACCGCAGCCATGGCCAAGAGGGTAAAAGCATCGATATACACGTTACTCCGATTGGCAGTGAAATCTTCGTAGACCTGGGATGCGAATAGATCCGGAGCAAAGAGACTGAGCAGTGCCAATCCGGCCAGGTAGAAGAAGGCTTCGAAGTGGAACATGACCACATTATGCCAACTGGCGGTGTTTGAGTAGCCGATTCCCAACACCTTGGCACGTTGGCGATAAGTCCTTAAATCTGCATTTTCCAATAGTAGCACCGGCGCCATCATGCCGCGGGTCGGTGTCAGTCGTGCGATACTAAAGCCATGCAAAGCACGAGTGAAGAGCCACTGTCTGATTTTTGCCAGCGTGGAAAAATAACCGCAAGACTGGCCAAACAGTTCCATTGACAAGAAATGTAACAAAGGTCTCTCGAACATTGGCTTTAACCACCACAAAACCAGTATCGCCAAGATAGAGTCCGCACCAAGCACGGTGCGCAGAATTAGGAAAATCGGCAATGCGATGGTCAGATAAAGTGCGAACGCACGCAGCCAAAAGTGCTTGATCAGGGACTCGCCCAGATCAATTGCTGCCCATGGCGCACGGATTCGCGGTTCGATGGTCAGATCACTGAGCCGCATCGCGCGCACCATATTCCGCGACCCGATCGCGGGCAAAATAGAAACAATAATAAATAACCAACACCCAAAGCACGCTGCCGACTATGTATCGCACCTCATTTGGAAACACTTTGGTTGATGACCAGAATGCTTCAATGAATGCAGCGATCATCAACATAATAAAGACACCATAAATAATTTTTATTGCGTCTCTGGCGGCGTGTGCCAGAGCCTTGCTGCGCGTGCGATGAACTGGTGCTAGCAATGCGAATCCAAGTTTGAGTCCTGCTGCACCAGAAAATACGATTGCGGTCAGTTCGAAGGAACCATGCCCGATTACAAATGGGAAAAATGTTTCTCCATAGCCGACTGCCACCAAATGACCCTGAACTGCTCCAATAACGAGTCCGTTGAAAAAAAGCGTGAACAGGCTGCCGATGCCGAAGAATATCCCCGTAGCAAAGCAACGAAAGGCTATGCCAATATTGTTCATGATGTAATAGCCAAACATCAAGACATCCGAATCTGACTGGCGTATACGACCAGTCTTCTCAGGCTTATTGTCGTACATGGCTTCCAATTCACGTACTTCTGCCGGTGACATGACAGAGTAAATCAACTCGGGATTGAGGTAGCAGCCGACTGTCAGCACCAGGAATGGAATGGCAAAAACGGCGAACGCTACCCAAAGGTAGATGGCATTGGCGCGTAGCGCAGCAGGGAATCCGTAGACAACGAAATCAATCATCAGACGCTGCCGCCGCAGCTTCCTGCCATACAGTTCCTGGTACCCGGCTTTTACCAGGTTGTTAAGGGACTCGATCAAACTAAACGAGTATTGTCGACTCTTGGCAATCGCCAGGTCGTGAGCCAGTTGCCTGTATAGTGCAGGGAAATCTTTATCTAGGTCGTTTGGTTGAGTCCTGTCCCGCGACCACAGGTAATCACGCATCTGCTGCCAGAAAGGTTCGCGGATTATTTCGAACTCGCTCTGCTTCATTTTGACTCCTCGCGCAACCCCAGCAACCAAGCGCCGACACCACCCACATAGTCACGTGGCGACTCGGCTGCCTCTCCTGGTAATACACTGAGCAGAACCTGGGCCAATTCCGTTTGTCGGTCATGGGACAGATTGCCCCGATTCAGGGCGAAATTAATGAAGGCTCTGCGCTGCTCCGAGCTCAGCTCGAAAACCGGCGTGATCGGTTTGAACTTGACGGCCGATGTATCTTTGGCTCTGGGTGAATCAACATAGACAACCAGGGTGTCCGCCGCCAGGTCACCGAGTCGCTGTTTGTTTTTTGACACCCAGATCGAGATTGCTCCGATAGCATAAAAAACAGGTAAAAAATCGGCAGCCCGTAGCAGATTGCGGGTCATCGCCGCGCTGAAATTTAACGTAGTCAATTTGCTGCTAACGGTACGAATTCCCATTTGTTTCTTGCCGATCGTCTGTCCCTGCATAAAGTATTCGAACAGAACCGGATACCACCACTCCAGCGCGAACCAAACGATCAGGTAAACACCCCAACCGAGGTTGCCCAGCATGGCCAGGGGAATCGACAGCAACAACAATATCAGCAGCCGAATAAAAAAATCGATGGTGAAGGCGAGAGCACGCGGAGTAAGACCCACAATTTCTGCGCTAAGGTCGATTCCTTCCGGAGTTTCGACCAACACGCGCGTATCAAGATTAGCTACATCTCTCACGTCCTTTTAACTGATTCTCTTCAATGTAGATATTCCAGTGAGAGAACCAAAATCTCCATAGTCGCGGCTAGTTTAGTGTGGAAAAGCGGCCTGTAATGACCTAACCCTAGGCACCGAGTTTAAACCAGCAGTGCCCAATTTAAAAGCGTAAGTCTTTTCCAACAAAAGTATCCGCCTGGTTTTCAGCATGAGCGGGCAAACATTAAGTCCAACGCCACAAAAAGTTTCTCACAACTTCAATAAGACCGATACATCAATCAGTCTCCCCCGCATTGCTGAACAGCAGTGCCAGCAACCCGCCACTAACAGTTCCAGCAACTTATGAACCGAAAACGCGGTGAGCCCCCTAAAACTCTCTGTGAACGTCCCGTTTTTACTACCATGTTCCGACCAGCATAAAAGTGTTGGTTAAACAACACCACCAGGTTTAGGACTATCAACTACGAGACACGGTTAAGTTCTAATAACATCGCATCCCCATAGCTAAAAAACCGATATTGCTGCTCAATCGCGTGTTGATAAGCACTCATGATTTGTTCACGGCCGGAGAAGGCAGAGACCAACATCATGAGTGTTGATTGCGGCAAATGAAAATTGGTCTGCAACAGGTCGACAACCTTGAACTCGTAGCCCGGGTAAATGAAGATATCCGTTTCCCCTGAAAACGGTTCGATCAACCTTTGCTTCGCTTGCGCTGCTGCAGTTTCCAATGAGCGGACGACGGTCGTTCCCACCGCAAGCACCCGACCATTGCGCTTCTTGCAGTCTTCAATGGCTCGGCAAACCTGCTCGGTCACATGAATCACCTCAGAGTGCATGTTGTGTTCCGTAAGGGTTTCAGCGCGAACAGGTTGATAAGTTCCCGCTCCAACGTGCAGGGTAATGGTTTCTAACTGAACTCCCTTGGCGCGGATTCGACGGAGCAACTCGTCATCGTAATGCAGTCCTGCGGTAGGCGCAGCGACTGCACCGTGTGCTTCGGCAAAGACCGTTTGGTAGCGATCCTGATCTTCTATTTGATCCTCTCGATCAATATAGGGAGGCAACGGCATGTGACCCACTTGGGCAAACCAATCAACGAGATCCTCATCCGTGCGTATCTCCAGGCGAAAAAAACTGTCTTCTCGGTCGATAACCGTGATCTCAGCATCCTCACCACCCTCCACAATCAGGGTCTGCCCGATCTTGGGCGCTCTGCTGGCACGAATCTGGGCCAGGATCTCGACGTCACTGACTATTCTTTCGAGTAGCAACTCGAATTTGCCACCGCTCGCCTTGCGCCCAAAGACTCTCGCCGGGATAACCTTGGTGTCGTTGAGCACCATCAGGTCGCCGGGTTCCAGACGATCAACAATATCGCTGAAAATGGCATCTTGAATCTCGCCCCCGGCTGACAATATCAACAGTCGGCTGTCCGTCCGTTCAGAAGGTGGAAATTGAGCGATCAATCGTTCAGGCAATTGATAGTCGTAGTCGGAAACTTTCTGATGCGTCGTCATGGGGGCGCATGCTACCACAGAGATTATTTGAAATGGACTGCTTAACTACTCCCTATTGAACCAGTGCCCCATGCACCCTAATCAGGGCTTAACCGTAGTCTTGGCGGGTTCTGATCTATTGGAGCGGACGCTTAGCACTACAACACTGAGCGCTGACAAAGTCATGGCACTGATAGTGAATGCATTTAAAGGCGTGAGCCACCAGATGGCAACAATGAAGACCAGGTTTTTGACACATTCAAACAATACCGCTGAGGCCTTGCCTTCCATCAGCGCACCTACCGAATATGTGCTCAGCAATAAATAGGCTATCACTGCTAATTGTTGACCCACCACCAACTGTTGCAGGTTTAACAACATGGTCAGCGCAACGCCAGAGTTCAACACATAGCCGATGGTCGCTGCGACCTTGCCTGATCGCGTCAACACCGGATCAAACTTGTGGAAATTATCCAAATCAGTTTTTACCAGGGGGTAACGCTCGATTACATCGGGCGGCCGCCAGCCGGTGCGACGAAACCAGATAGTGAGCTTGTGCCACCAATTATTGGTGTGGATGCAGTCCTGTAGTAACTGGTTATACACCTGCAGGTTAACCCAAATCGGGTTCCAGCTTTTAACCGCGCCGCGAATCCCAAAAATCGGTGGGTCTTCCTCCAACTCTTCCTGGAAAGAACCAAACCAACGATCCCACAAGATGAACACACCGCCATAATTGCGGTCGATATATACACCGTTCTGGGCATGATGCACGCGGTGGTTAGAAGGCGTGACAAAAAAGTTTTCATACCAACCGAGTTTGCCAATGTGTTGGGTATGAACCCAATATTGGTAAATCAGGTTGAGCGCGCCGACTGTTGCCACCATCAAGGGTTCAAAGCCCAGCAAAGCCATCGGCAGATAGAACAGAAAGCCGATGGTGCCACCGCTGGTTTGTCGCAGCGCGGTGCTGAGGTTGTACTCTTCACTGGAGTGGTGCACAACATGGGCTGCCCACATAAGGTTCATCTCATGGCCGAAGCGATGTTTCCAGTAATAGCTTAAGTCATAAAGGACAAACGCAATAACCCAGACCAGGGCAGTATCGGGCAAGGTAAACAGGGCAAAATTCTCATGTACCACCACGTAGATCGTGAATGGAATCAGCAGCAACACCACTTTCATCAGCTCGCTGAGCACGCCAGTGGTCAAGCTGGTGACCGCGTCATTAACGCGGTAGTAGTTGGTGCCACGGACTTTCTCGGCGATCAACTCGATCGCGATCAGCAAAAAGAAGCCCGGAACTGCGTAGAGAATGATGTCCATGATAGACCCAGTCTAACGCGATGCAGTTTGTTCGCGCCAGCGTCGATAGCGCTTTGTACGCAGCTTGGTGCGAATGCGATCACGAATCAACGCAAACAGTGGATTAATTCCGTTCTTCGGTTTTTTACCGGCTGCCATACGATGCAACTGCGCTTTGGTCACCGACATCACAGCCAGTGCCGCAAGCATTTTCTTCTTCCATTCGATTTGCGGCAGACTCACCTCGTACTCGCCCTGCTTCCAGACATTAGGCAGATCAGGCTTGAAGGCCATGCCACGAGCAATACCGAGCATTTCTACGCCAAAGCCAGCGGCGTCTTTTTGCAATGCATCTTCTGCTACCTGCCGGCGCAAAATACCGCCGGTCACCATTATTGGCATCTTCGCAACGGTGGCGATATCGCGGGCAAATTCGACAAAAAACGCTTCACGACGCTGAGTGCTCGTGTTTTGCTGTTCTTCGGTTTGCGCTGAACCACCCTGCATGGCCGGGCTTTCATAGCTGCCACCTGAGAGTTCGACCAGGTCTACCGACAATTCATTCAGTTGCTGCACCACCTGCTTGGCGTCTTCCTGGTCAAAGCCGCCTTTCTGAAAATCCGCTGAATTTAATTTCACCGCCACGCAAAATTCCGGGCTCACACGCTGCCGAATTGCCTTTACGATTTCGCGCAGAATACGCGACCGATTTTCCAGGCTGCCTCCCCATTGATCTTCACGCCGATTGGTTCGCGGTGACAGGAACTGGCTGATCAGGTAGCCGTGCGCCGCATGCACTTGCACGCCAGTAAAGCCAGCCTGTTCGGCCAGGACCGCAGTATTGGCAAAGCGTTCGATCATTTTTTCTATTTCGGCCTGGCTTAGGGCACGTGGTTTGGCGAATAATTTGGATAGATCGCCCAGGTCCAGTTGAATGTCTGATGGCGAATAGGCTTGTTCACCCATGGCTGCATAGACCTGACGGCCCGGGTGATTAATCTGCATCCACAATTGAATGTCTGAATCATCGCCATCAGCACCGGCGCCATCCAGGCCTCGGCCTGCCTTAGCCCAGGTCTTGAAGTGCTCCAGGTTGCTATCGTCTTCCAGCACAACGCCACCTGGACCGGTTAGCGCATCCGGTGCAACCATCACATTGCCGGTCAGGATTAAGCCAACGCCGCCTGCGGCCCATTGACGGTACAGGTTGAACAAGTGCTGGCCAGGAATTTGCCCCTCATCACTGAGGTTTTCCTCCATGGCTGCTTTACACAGACGATTGCTGATTACCTGGCGGTTGGGCAGTTCAAGCGGAGAAAACAGACCGGTGTCAGTCATGAAAACTCCCGCCATTACTGGCCAACTCCAACAACATCGGGGCTGGGGTAAACCGGGCGCCATGCTCGTCTTTCAGCGCGTTAAGCTTTTCTACGACGGTGGCAGCGCCGAGCGTGTCCATGTAGCGGAATGGCCCGCCGAGAAATGGTGGAAAGCCGAGTCCGAAAATGGCACCAATATCGCCATCCCTTGCGCTGCGGAGAATTTTCTCGCCCAGGCAGTAGGCCGCTTCATTCAACATGGTGAGCACAATACGTTCGGATATCGCCGCAGCACTCAACTCCCGGTGACCGGGGTTGTTAACACCAACCAGTTTGTAAATGCTGTCATCCACCTGCTTACCTTTAGACTTGCCGGAATAGTCATAAAATCCGCGACCGTTCTTTTTGCCCTTGCGATCATCCTCGATCAGGGTTTCCATGCCGTCTATCATCGGCACGCGCTCACCGAAAGCGTCATGCAGGGTTTCAACGATATGCGCCCCCACATCGATACCCACCTCGTCCATCAGCTTGATCGGTCCAACCGGAAAGCCAAACTCTTCAAGAGCATGATCGATATCTTCGATTGACACCCCTTCCAAAACCATGCGCATGGCTTCCATGTTGTAGGGCACGAGAATCCGGGTGGTGTAAAAACCTGGGCCATCATTGACCACAATGACAGTTTTACCTTGCTTCTTGCCGAGCGCAACGGCTGTGGTGGTGGCCCAATCTGCTGTTTTGCTGCCGTTCACCACTTCTAACAACGGCATTTTTTCGACCGGTGAAAAATAGTGCATGCCAACAACACGCTCGGGGTGCGCAGCTTTCGCTGCCACATCATCAATCGGGATGGCCGAAGTATTGGTGGCGAACACCGTTTCTTTATCTGAATTCAGCGCCTCGATATCTGCGACCATCTGTTGTTTCAAATCCAGGCTTTCAAACACAGCCTCTATGACCACGTCTGCACTCTTGAAACCGGCATAAGAGGTAGAGCCAGTGACCTTGGCCATAATGCGATCACGCTGATTTACTTTCATGCGACGGCGAGCAACGCGCTTGTCGAGAATTTTTCCCACATAAGCCATGCCCTTGGCCAGACCATCCACACTGATATCCTTCAGGCGCACCATTTTCTTGGCCTGGTTGGCGGTGACATAGGCAATACCTGCGCCCATCAGGCCGGCACCAAGCACGCCAACTTTGTCAACCTCACGGGCCGTTTCATCGCTATCCACCCCACTGTCCTTGGACAGGTCCGTGACCGCAAAGAATATATTAATCAATTGCTTGGACTCAGGTGTTACCACCAGTTCTGAAAATCCACGCGCCTCAATTTCCAGGCCTTTCTTGAGACTGGTGGAGAGGCCGCGTTGCATAACCTCAAGGATCTTCAGGGGTGATGGATAATGCCCCTTGGTCGCCTTCAGGGTTTTCTTGCGCGCCTGTGAAAAGATAAAAGCACGCATCGGGGCGGAGCCCATCAACTTCTCTTTTAAGCTCTTTTTGCGCTTTGGTTTTTTCTTGGCTGCGTACTCCATGGCCACCGACATCAGTGTCTCAGGCAGCACCGCTTTATCTATCAAGCCGGCCTTTTTGGCACGTACCGCGTTTAGTTGCTTACCGGTCAGGATCAAATCCAGCGCTGTAGGCAAGTCAATCAGGCGCGGAATTCGCTGAGTACCCCCACCACCTGGTAGGACACCCAGCTGTACTTCCGGTACACCGATCTTGGTGCTCTTGCGGGTAGTTGCAATGCGATAGTCAAACGCCAACGCCATCTCAAGACCGCCACCCAAACAAGCCCCATCTATGGCGGCCACCGTGGTGATTGGCAGGTCGACCAGTCGCTGCATCATGGTGTGCAGCAACATACACATGTCAAAGGCTTTCTCGGAGCTGTCGATTTCCTGCAGCATGCTGATATCAGCACCCGCCAGGAAGCAATCTTTCTTGTCTGAGGTAAAAATAAGCGCGGTCAGTTCCTTGTCTGCCACGATGTTGCCAATGACGGCCTCGAATTCATCTTGAATTCTCATGTTTAATACGTTTTGCGGCAGCTCTGGATCATTCATAGTGATGATCGCCACGCCGTCATTTTTTTCTAGTCTGAATATACTCATGTCATACCTGTTGTCGTCTTTTCACGCATTCTTCTTAGTCGTTCTCAAATCGTCAGAACTAAGCTGCTTCCAGCACCATCGCGGCGCCTAAACCACCCGCTGCACAGGCGGTGATTAATCCATGTTGCCCACCCGTTCGCCTCAAGTCATAAAGCATCTGGGTTAATTGACGGGTTCCAGTGGCCGCGAATGGGTGCCCGAGTGATATTGAGCTGCCGCTGATATTGAATTTGTCCCAATCAATGGTGCCAATAGCCTCACTGCGATTAAGGTGTGTCTCGGCAAAGGTCTTAGATTCGAATGCCTGCGTATTAGACAGTACCTGGGCGGCGAAGGCCTCGTGCATATCGATCAAATCAATATCCGCCAGGCACAAACCAGCACGATCAAGCGCAATCGGCGTGGCAAACGATGGCCCCATCAACATCTGCCAGTTCGGGTCAATGCCAACAAAGGAAAAACTCTTGATATAGCCTAACGGTTGATGACCGGCCGCTTTGGCAGCCGATTCACTCATCAGCAGTACTGCACTGGCACCGTCAGTCAGGGGCGAGCTGTTGGCGGCGGTAACCGAACCGTTTTTACGATCAAACACCGGTTTTAACTTGGCGTACTTCTCAAGCTGGGAATCACCGCGGACATTATTGTCATTGGACACCGGCGTATAGTCTGGTCCCAACACCACATTCATCACCTGCTCATCGAACCAGCCGTTCTCCCAGGCTTTGGCGGCATTACTGTGGCTGCGATGTGCCAGGGCGTCCTGGTCAGCGCGCGCAATGCCATTTTCCTTGGCCATTTTCTCTGCCGCTTCGCCCATGGTGTATTCACCGGATGGGTCTTTAATGGCTGGCTGTACCGGGATCAGATCCTTCAGCTTGATACCTTTGAAGGCTTTCAGTTTGCTGCCTTTTGAGTAGGTGGATCGCACCATGGCTTCGGTCATCTTCTTGTTGAAGCTGATTGGTGGTTGCGACATTACGTCAGCACCACCCGCAATACCGGATTGGATATTGCCAGTCAGGATGTTCTGGTACACATCAATGGTTGATTGATAGCTACTGGCGCAGGCGCGTGACACTGTGAACGCATCCACCTCTACGGGCAAATCCGCCCCCGCCACGATCTCACGAGCCACATTGGGAGCATCCGGCGCTTGCACTACCTGGCCAAATACGAGCATATCCAGCTGCTTGGGATCCAAGTCGCTGCGTTGTACCAACTCGGCCACCAGGTGTGAACTTAATACTCGAGTTGGGACCGTACTGTAGTCTGTGGCAATGCGGGTAAAAGGGGTACGTAAACCCGCGACAACCGCGACACGTTCGTTGCTATTTAAAGGCATTTCATTCTCCAAACCTTAACAAGACCGCCTTTCGGCGAGGAATCACTTCAACATCCGCAGTAATGGGACATTTTGTCTATTAACTCTTAATTATAGCGCAGCCAACTACCCTGATGTGTGCTTACTTACTGGATGTCTGTCTTGAATCAGGGGCAAAAAGCTTGCACAAAGGAGTATTTTACTCACTTTTTCAGGTTTTTCGTCATCAGGATCAAACCAATTCAGGTTTCTGCCTTACTGATTATCTTATCCACCTTCGGCGGCCTGTACTGTTGCATGCGATCCAACAAGGGTGAGACCTCGTTTTCGACAAGCAATAACTCTCGATGCAACGGCTTTACAAACCCCTGTTCCACCATGGTATCGAGCAATCCAACCAGGCTGTCGTAATAGCCATTCACGTTTAGCATCGCGCAAGGCTTGTTGTGCATGCCCAATTGCGCCCAGGTCAGTACTTCGAACAATTCTTCCATGGTTCCCAGGCCACCTGGCAGCGCGATAAATCCATCTGCACGCTCAGCCATTAAAGCCTTACGTTCATGCATCGAACGAACCACGATCAGCTCCGAGATATCGGAGTGCGCTATTTCAAGACCGGCCAACGCCTCTGGAATAACGCCCGTCACCTGCCCGCCTCCCTGCAGCACGGTGTCGGCGATCTGTCCCATCACGCCGATGCTGGCACCCCCGTACACCAGGCCAATGTTTCTTGCCAACATGGCCTGGCCGAGCTTGGTGGCCGAGTCACGATAGGCAGGACTGGCCCCGGAGCTGGAACCGCAATAAACGGCGATATTTCCAAGAGAAGATTTCATTGCTGCTACCTGCTGGCAAAAGCCAGACTATAGCAGCCAAAGACAGGAGACAGAATGCCCCCTTGCTGATCACCCAATAGGGGCAAAACTAGCTGGCCAGTTGCGGCTTTTTAAACATCCCGGTGAACAAAACGCGAATCAACCAGTAGAGCGAGACCATCACCAGCAAGATGACTGGCCCAGACAGCACCAGGGTGCCACGGACAGCCTCAGGGAAAACCTGAGGGTTGCCCATTAACAGCGACGATGCTGCTATATAAAAGGCAAAACACATGCGCCACACATGACGAGCGATGCGGAACGCGCCATGGATTCCTTTGCGCAACAATAGATTGATATCCCCAGCCGCAGCCAAGATACAAACAACGCCAAAGTAGTAGTAGACACCAGCAGGAATCTTAATGCCCTCGATGAACCCAGTTTCACTGCTCGCTGCAGCATATCCAAAGTAAAAACAGGCCACTCCGTTCAACAAGACGACGCCGAGGGCCAGCGGCTCAAAGCCCCCGACTGTGCCTGCTCTACGACGCACGGTCATCCAGGAACTGGCGACCATGTAGAACGTCAGCACGCCTGCCAACACGGAAATCGTCGCCGGCTTCAGATAGGCTAATAAAGCGCCACTACTGGTCATCAACAGCATGCTGATGACGAAATACTTCCCCGCCAAACGATGGCGTGGCGAGCCTTTACGATAGATCATGGCCGCTGTTCCAGCACCCAGCGCAATACTGCCAACGATAATATGAAAGATTAGGGTTAGAGAACTCATGGTGAATCAATACAAAAGGTAGTAGTTCAGTGGTTGGCGATCAGACCGCTTTCATCCCGCAATGACAGCACGAACCCGGTAATACCCATTAACGTTAATATCAGCGCGATATCAGCGGCCGCGGGGGTAATGGTTACTAATAAAGGTTGCATGCCGGCCACCCCGTCCTCCAATAAGTATTCAACCAATAATAATGAGTACATCAATGGAATCATGGAGCGATAACGCAGCAAAACCACGGCGAATAGCAGTCCCAGGGACAGTTGAGCGAGGCCCAAATGCGCAAAAACCGACTGCATGGCTGTGTCGGCAGGGCTGCTGTCCGAAGCCAGCAATACTTGAGCAGCCGGCTGCGCACTTCCCTCTGCATAGAACACCGTGATCAGGCCCAGGCAAACTTTACTTAGGGTGATCAGGGCAAATAGCCATAGGGCCAGGTAGTGACCATGAAAGTGGTTATCAATAACTTTGGGAAAGAGTTGATTTAACATGTTTAGTGTCCTGAATTTGATCAAGCGCGCGGGCTCAAACTTCGAAACGGTTATTGCGAAACCAAACTGCTGCGGCCACAAACAGCCCAGCAAACACCAGGCCGGAGACCAGGCTGGCGCCGTGCTGAACAAAATAGTTGTGCAAGAAGTCGGCGTAAGTCACGCTATCCGACAAGGATTCGAGGATTACGAACGGCATATGGCGCATTAATGAACCCACCAGGTTTTGACTGCCAAAAATCATCGATTCCAGCATCAGCAACACCATCAGCGGCAAAACCAGCAGCATGAAAGGGCTACGCTTGGCTGCGGCCGACACCATTAACAGGTAGGCAAACAATGGAGCCGCCCAGATTGCGCCCAGCACCAGGCTTGTGAGGGGCCAGATAATCAGTTTGCTGACACTGAAAGTTCGCTCTGCGTATTCCCAGGTTTCACCGCCATCACTGCTGTTCAGCACACCGAGCCCAAACACGGTCAGCACGAAATACATGGCCCAGGCCGCGATTAGTGCAATAGCAGTAATACAAACACCACCGAATAGCATTTTGGTCAGCACATTGCGCGTTTCTGATACCGGCATGGATTTCCAGTACAGAATGCTTTTGTCCTTGCGATCGGTGTGCAAACAACCAAGCAGGTAGTAGAGAGAAATCAACCATGCGAATCCCATAAAGATCGCGGTGAATTTATAGGGCGCGCGCACCCTCTCCTCTGCTGCGCTGAGCTTGGGTTGTTTGGTTTCGCTGTCTGATTCTTCGTCGCTGGCGGCATCACTCGGGCTCTTCGGCACATCTGGTACGGCGCCTTCCACCACCTCTGCCACTGTTTGTTCATGCCGGTGGTCAGAATGATCCATCCCCTTCTCGATCAAGGTTGATATGGTACTGCCTAGGAAAACGAACACACACAATAGAATTGGAACACCGATGACGATCTTTCGGTATTCCCAGTATTCTCGCTTCAAGCCAACAATTAGACTGTTCATAGGTTTGTGCCGTGATTGATAAATTCTGTATCTATGTTGTTCTGTGATTCGCCTAACTCATCTTTGCGACGAATAAGTCAGCGACGCTGGGCACCCTCACCTTGCCCAACTCGGACAATTGTTCGGGTAGACGGTTTTCAAACATCATGACCGCGCCGCCGAGGACGGTGCGCTCACTGATTGGGCGTAGCGCACGCGCCTGATCGAAGTTCTCAGCACGAACTTCGACTTCCAGGTAGGTCTCGCGCATGGCGTCCATTTCCTTATCCAGGATAATCCTGCCCTGCTTGATAAAAATCAGGTCAGTGAGTAACTGCTCGATCTCTTCAACCTGGTGAGTGGTGATCAGGATTGTGCGCTCTTCATCAAAATAGTCATTGAGCAATTGCTCGTAGAAACGCTTGCGATAGAGGATATCGAGGCCCAGCGTGGGTTCGTCCAGCACCAGCAACTTGGCATCAATGGAGATGGAAACGGCCAAGTGCAGTTGCGTCACCATGCCCTTGGATAATTCCTTAACCTTGTGCGTGGCACGAATATCGGTTTGATCAAGAAAGCCCTGGGCCTTTTCCCGATTGAACTTCGGGTGCGTGCCTTGCATATACTCCAGGATTTGCTCAACCTTGATCCACTGCGGCAACACCGCGGTGTCAGCGATATAAGCCACGTCATGCAGCAAGCGCATGCGATCCAACTTAGGGTTCTGGTTAAGTACATTGAGGAAACCGTCGTAGGTAGACAGGCCAAGCAAACAACGCAAGGCAGTAGTTTTACCTGCGCCGTTTGGCCCGATAAGCCCAACAATGCGACCACTCTTGATATCCAGGGATACGTTGTCCAGCGCGCGAAACTCACCGTATCGCTTGCTCAGGTTCTTGGCTTTGACAATGGCGTTCATAATCTTTCCTCTAATCTTCTTCAGACTGGATGAGCTTGATGAGTTCCTCGACTGAAATACCCAGGTTTGCAATGCGCGCCAGCAGCATGGGTAATTCCTCAGAAACAAACTTGTTGCGTTCCAGCTCACGCAGGGCCTCACGGGCACCGGGCACCACGAACATGCCGCGACCTCGTTTCATCTCCAGCACCCCTTCATCGACCAATTCCTGGTAGGCCTTGGCTACGGTAAGGTGATTGATTTTCGATTCTGCGGCCACACTGCGAACAGACGGGATGGGCTCCCCTTCGCTGAGCGATCCATCCATAATCAAACCAGCCACGCGCTCACGCAGCTGCTTGTAGATGGGTTGATCGTCGCTCCAGTTATCAGACATGCTGGTTTACCAGAAACGGGATTAACGGGTAACCAGCACGGTGGTGATGAATCGTAGGTACGACTCTGACCAGCCTGGGATTGTGTGGATTGCTCGGTACATGAAGTTCAAAATTCTCGTATGTGATCTAGTGTTATATATAACTATATCACCTAACTTTGAATTTTCAACACCCTGCGGTTAAAAAAAATAAATACGCACTTAACCTATTATAATTCCTTTTATTTTTCAGCGACCTCGGATCACTTCCTTAAGCTGATAATAAAGCAAATTTTGCACCTATACTGGATTAAGTATGGAAGATTACCGATAAAATCCGTTTGAAAAACTGCCTTGGGTATAACACCAATGCTGTCTGCAGAGTCTGGATTAGCCGTCGTCAGTACTACTCCGATATTCTCCAAACTGAGGCAGATCATCACTGAGTTGATACCAGCTGGCCGCATAATTTCGGAATATGTGCGCGTCCGGTTTTTGAGTGATTTCCGTATCCAGAGTGCCCAGCGCAAACTCGATATTTTCACCGCGGTCATTGGCCGACTTGAAGATCAAACTGGAGCCGCAGACATCACAGAACTGTCTATGTGTTCCATTGTCACCGACATAGGTCCTTAAATGCTCGCTACCGCTTAACCAGGTGAAATCTTTGACCTTAACCACCCCATACGTTGCGAATGCGGCGCCGTGAAATTTGCGACACATATTGCAATGACAATGCCCCATGCGTGGCTGAATTTTTTGGACACGGTATTTGATTGCCCCGCAAAGGCACTGCCCAAAGGCTGCTTCGCTCTTCTCATTGCTCATACTACTCTCCTGATTCAATTTGGTGCCAACATAGAGCGTTTAGCCTGATAACTCGCTCAATGCGTCCATTGCTGACTCTGCAAATTCACGCTGTACGAAGATATGATCGTGAAAATACCCCGCAATCACATTGGCGCTGATATTGCGCTGGGTCAGGCTTGCGGAAATTGCAGCAGTTAAGCCCACCGCATCCAGACTGGAGTGCACCTTTAAACTAATGCCCCGGAATACGGATTCATAGACAATATCGTTCTCATCCGCCTGTTGTTTGGGGATCACCAGGCTCAAGCCCTCTTCTTCCAGGCAGGAAGCAATGGGCTGTAGCTCCGCGTGATCACCGTATTTAGAATTTGGAAAACTGCAAAACACATAGTCGGCTTCCAGCAATTGGGGTTCTATACTGGCCAGGAGTTTTTTCAGGTCTTGCTCACCACTCATGACTTTCCTTCCGGACGGTATTTGTACAGGATCACTGCGGCCTCGCGATTTTTGTAATATCGTGGGTTACGGTCGATCATTTCGTAGCCAAATTGACGATAGAACTCACGCGCAGCCTGATTACTCTCCCTTACCTGCACATAAAAGTTTTCCTGCCCAAGGGTGACTGCCTGATCCTCAAGTGCAGTAACTATTTCTGCGCCAATGCCATACCTTCTAAAAGGTGGATGGACCGCCAGCAAATTTAAATTCGCCTTAAGTTTGCCAAAGGTCATGATACCGAATCCGGCGAATTCGCTTCCTTTAAAGGCCTTTAACACCTGTGTATTAGGCCGCTTGATTGAAGCCAGCACACGTTTTTCATTCCACGACCACCCTAACCCGCTCTCAATATAATCGCGCGACATTGTGGCGATCATGCCTGCGTCTGTTGGGCTGGCCTCTTCCAGGTAGATGGTGTCGTGATTCATACGAGCTATTCTCTCATGCCGCGGGAAAATTTTCTGGGCCTGACCAGGAACCAACTCAATACCACCAGGGTCCCAAACAGCGTGTAAGCCACGATAAACACCCAGGCCGGTGCATCGTAATAGAGTAATTCATTCAACCAGTGCGAGATAAAACTACCCTGGTACACAGCGTCACCAGCTTTGGCCCTGAGATCCATCTCCCAGATAGTCAAAGGGCAAATCATCCCGAACCAGGATTGCAGGACCACCACGGAAATCCCCAGTAAATGTACAATGCGAAACCAGGGATTGCGAACCCAAGCCCAGCCACATAAACCGCCGACAAAGATCAACAACAGACCAAATACCACAAACATCACAAACAGTACATGAACAAGCAGTATCAGGTCGGCAAAAAGCAGGTAGTGGGTATCTGAAAACATGGTTGCCAGGGTTTTAATGGATGGCAAAAGTATAACATTGAGCCACTAAATCCTGACCTGCGACGAATCGAACTCTGATAAAATTCGCCGCAATCTGTATCAGCACTGATAAACGATTAACTGGACCCGTTTTAAGTCAGGCCCAGGGCTGGCACAAACAATCTACCGCTATACAAAAAACACCCGTTTCCATTTCAATGAGTACGCAAAGCTATCGCCCCGATATTGACGGCCTCCGCGCCATAGCGGTGATAAGCGTCTTGCTGTACCACCTGAATGAACAATTCCTCTCCGGGGGATTTGTTGGGGTGGATGTGTTCTTCGTCATCAGCGGCTACCTGATTACGCGGCTGATTTACAAGGAATACAGTGCCACCGGCGATTTCAGCTATCGCAACTTTTACCTGCGCCGGGTGCGCCGCCTGTTCCCTGCCCTGTTCGCAGTATTGTTATTCAGCCTGGTTGTGGGCGCTAAACTCTTCTCCCCGGCCCACCTGGTGGAAATGGCTGAGTCATTGATCGCGGCTATCCTGAGCCTGAGCAACATTTATTTCTGGAATACCGCGGGTTATTTTGATTCAGACAGCAGTTTGAAACCACTGCTACACACCTGGTCACTTTCGGTTGAGGAACAGTTCTATTTTATCTGGCCGCTGGTATTGGTGTCGCTTTGTGCGATGGGCAGAAAACATGCCGTTCCCATATTTATCGTGCTAATGGGCCTGGCCAGTCTGCTACTGAATGTGTGGGTTTTTGCTGAACAAGCAACCATAGCCAGCTGGTTTGGGCAAAAAGACAACCAATCCGCATTTGATGTTCATTCCACCGCTTTTTACTGGCTGCCATTTCGAGTATTTGAGTTCGCCCTGGGCGCAATCCTCGTTTGGACGAAGACCCCTGATCAAACCAAATCGGGCTGGATCAATGAAGGCCTGTTCTTATTGGGACTGGCCATGGTCATTTACTCGGTGGTTGCCTACACCGATGCCATCGAATTTCCGTCCACAGCAGCGCTACTGCCTTGCGTAGGCGCATCACTGATGATTTACAGCGGACCCTCACACCGACTGACGTTTCTGGTGAGTAATCGTCTGATGGTTGGGGTGGGTTTGATCAGTTATTCGTTGTACCTGATTCACTGGCCGATGATTGTGTTCTACAAATACTGGCGCTACGTCGAATTGGGAGTAGTTGACTATATCGTCCTGGGCGTGAGCTCTGTGATCGTTGCTTACCTGATGTACCGGTTTATAGAAACGCCGTATCGTAAACCCTTACCCAAGGTTGCAGGTCGTGCCGCCAATAAACCATTCCTGCTTGGCGCCCTTGCCAGCGCCCTGATTGCTGTCGGGGTTAGTGCGCATGCGAGCACCTCTCAGGGGTGGCTATGGCGCTTCCCGAGCGATGTAGTCGCTCAGCTAAAATATAAACACGGTGATTACACCGAATTCTTCTGGAAAGCAATCTCGACCTACGATGCTCGGGCTTTCGCCGATAACGGCAATAAAAAACTCCTGGTCATTGGCGACAGTATGGCAGCGGACTTTATCAATGTGCTGGCTGCCGGCGATCAACTCGATAAACTCGACCTAAGCGCGCTGAAGGTTGGCAATAACTGCAAGGGCGTATTTTCTCTTACCGAAAAACAATACGACGTGTTTTTTGGTGGGGCCAAAGAAGTTTGCCAAAAAGAACATCAGCGATTGATAAGCAGCCCGTTATTGGCCGAAGCCGACACCATTGTGCTGGCTACCTATTGGTGGGAAAGGAATCGATTGGCCATGATTCAACCAACGGTAGATTATATCCGTGCAAATACCGACTCTGATGTCATGGTGCTGGGCGCAAAGGTACAAGTTTCAAACGGCATCTGGTTTCTCAGCAAGCACTCTTTTTCGCCGTCCGCGATCAAGGCCGCCCCCTCCGTGCCGGACACCGGGGTCAGCACGGCCGTCGGGGCCTGGTTCGCCACGCCCGCGCTGTAGAGCATCTCGATGCGCCCGATGCTGCCGCCGCTCTCTTGGGAGACCGCGCCCGCGGGCAGGCTGTTCGATTGGTAGAGCAGGCGCTGGAGCGCGACGGCGGTGCCGTCGATGGTCGTGTTGGTCGGGTTGGGTCCGTACGAGATGCCGATCCCGTTGGTCCCGTTGGTGCCCCTCGCCCCGAGGATGCCGATGATGTCGCCGGAGGCCACCGCGATGGAGGTCGAGATCCAACCCGCGGTCGCGTCGTTGGTCGTCGCGTAGAGGGTCGTATGTGCCGTGGTGGACGCGGAATAGAGCGGGGGCGCAGCGTTCAGCCGCATGACCTGGATGTTCTGATTCCCGGCTCCCGCGGTCGTGGGGACGCGCAGCCCCGTGATCGTCATCGCCGTCGGCGCGGTGAACCAGTACCCCCGGTAGTTCGTCGAGAACGTGCCGGTCTGGCTGCCCACCCCGAGGACCTGCCCCGGCTCGTAGGTCACCTCCACACGGCTCAAAGGCAGCGACGTGGAGCTCGCGACCGCGCCCGCGGGCAGCGTGCTGGACTGGTAGTAGAGGCGGGTCAGCGTCACGGGCTGACCGTCGATGGTGGTGCTGTACGTGCCGTTGGTGCCGTACGCGTTCGTGACGGTCCCGCCGTTCGGCCCGCGACTCCCGAGGATCCCGATGACGTCTCCCGCGGAGACCGCGATGTCCACGGGGATGGGGCCGGTCGAGCTGTTGTTCACCGTAGAGTAGAGCGTCGTGTGCGCGGTGGTGGTGCTGCCCGTTGGCGCGCCCGACGTGAAGCGCATCACCTGGATGTTCTGGTCGCCCGTACCGGGGACGTTGAGCGAGGTGATCACGACGTCGCTCGGCGCCGTGAACCAGAAGCCCCGCGTCAGCGTCGAGGTGAAGGGCGTCCCCGCGGGGCCCACGTCGAGCGTGGCGGCGGAGGCGGGGGCCGCGACGAGGAGGAACAGGCAGACCGCGGCGACGCGGCGGAAGTCGAGCATGGGGAGTCTCCGGCCGGGGAACCTACCCCAAGAGGACCGGAGCGCCCCGGGTTCGTGGCCGTCAGGGTTCGTCGAGGCGAACGACCAACCGCGTGGTTTCGTCCGGGTGGACCCGGATCGGGACCTCCTTGCGCGTGGGCTCCGCGCAGTCCACGCACGCGAACACGGCTCGGTAGTCCCCCGTCGCCAGCCCCGCCGCCCGGATCGGGGAGCGCCCGAGGTCCACGCCGTCGAGGGTGACCGTCGCGGCGGGGACGCTGTGCAGCTCCACCGCCCCGGTGGTGGCGGGCCCGACCACGCCGCCAGGCAGCGCGAAGACCCCCAGCGCGGCGACGACCAGACCCAGGGCGGTGGCCAGCACGAAGCGCCCGCGCGGCGCCGGGAACACCGCCGTGCGCCGCGGATCGCTCACCGCCTGGGCGACGGCCTCGAAGTCCGCCGCGACGGCGGTTCGGACCACGGCGGCGGGCATCGGGAGGGCGCGGTCGTGCACACGCGTCGGCTCCGCTGCGAGCTGCTGCTTCGCCCGGCGCGCATCCAGCCATTCGGCGAGGGAGGGGCCGGCAGCGAGGTCGGCCCGAGCGGCCAGCAGGGCCTGCCGCGCGAGCTCGGCCGTCGGGTAGCGGCCCGCTGCCGTCGGCGCCAGCAGCCGCATCAGGACGGGACGCAGCGGCCGAGGGATCTCCGGGCGCTCCAGGCGATGGTCCGGCTCCCAGCGCTGCACCCGCGACATCACCACGAGCGCGGTCTCGCCCACGAAGAGCGGCGTCCCGACCAAGCACTCGTACAGCATCGAGCCCACGGCGAACAGGTCGCTGCGGCCGTCGAGGGGCTCCGAGGCCGTCTGCTCGGGGGACATGTAGGGCGGCGTCCCCTTCGTGTCGCCCGCGTGAGTGGTCCGGTAGAGGTTGGTGGCCGCGTGCACCACGCCGAAGTCGAGGATCTTCACCCGCCCGTCCGGCCGCACCATCAGGTTCCCCGGCTTCAGGTCCCGGTGGACGACGTCCAGGCTCTCGCCGTCGGGTCCGACCGCCCGGTGGGCGTAGTCGAGGCCGGCCAGCACCTGGAGGAAGATGTCGCACACCACCGTCGGCGGCAGCCCCGTGCCCCTCCCCGACCGCAGGCGAAGCTCCTTCAGCACCGCGTACAGCGTGTCCCCGGGGACGTACTCCAGGATCAGGTAGAGCCGCCCCTCCGCCTCGCCGAAGCCGTGCGTCTCCACGACGTTCGGGTGCGACAGCCGGCCTCCGATGCGTGCCTCGTTGACCAGCGAGCGCGCGCCGACCTCGTCGTCCTCGGACCGCACGACCTTCAGCGCGACGCGCTTGGTGAAGCCCATGGGGCCGACCTGGTCGGCCAGATAGACCCCGCCGGTGCCGCCGCGCCCGAGGCGGCGGAG
>JBCCFY010000010.1:0-131058 GCA_039110515.1 Pseudomonadota bacterium | reverse complement strand
GGTCACCGCCTTCTCTACGGGCACCAGCTGGGGCACTTACGCAATTGCCTTCCCGTTGTCCATGCCGCTGGCCTGGGCGGTGGCACAATCTCAAGGCGTGGCTAACCCCGAGCTGTTTATGGCTGTTTGTTTTGCTACTGTCTTGAACGGCAGCGTGTACGGCGATCAATGTTCACCGATCTCGGACACCACGGTGATCAGTTCCATGACCACTGGCTGCGACCTGGTGGATCATGTAAAAACGCAGTTAGTCCCTGCTTCGATTGCCGCCTTGATTGCCGCCGTGTTGTGGACTACCACCGTGCTGGTATTTGTGTAAGCCCTATTCGCCCCCAGCAAAGCCAAGCTGCCGCCAGGCTTCGTACACCACGATCGACACCGAGTTCGACAGGTTGAGACTGCGATTGTCTGCCTGCATCGGTATGCGAATTCGTTGCTTGGGGTCAACCGACTCCATCACCGCTGGCGGCAAACCATCTGTCTCAGAACCAAACAGAAGTGCATCACCTGCGCGAAACTTGATGTCGGTATAAGTCACCTTGCCCTTGGTGGTGATAGCAAACACACGCTCCGGTTGCACCGCATCAAGAAACGCCGTGTAGCTTTTATGACGTTGAACTGTCGTCAGATCGTGATAATCCAGACCCGCTCGGCGCAATTGTTTCTCCTCGAAATTGAATCCCAAGGGCTCAACCAGGTGGAGCTGAAAGCCAGTATTCGCAGTCAGGCGAATAATGTTTCCGGTATTAGGCGGAATCTTTGGATTATGGAGAATGACGTGTAGCACTGCTAAGATTTGCAAACAGGTAGAGGTCGATCGGTAGGCGTAGAATACACCAAGCCTTGTTTATTAGGGCTGGTTAGTCGAATAAGGATTTCTGCGATCATTCAATTTTTTTCAGGAAATAATAGCCAGATAAACGCATCCGTGGCTATACTGATTGGTGACGTTTAACTTCAGGGGAGATTTTACTATGTCAGACAACACTTTTAACCTAGCCACTGTCATAGATGACGCTAAAAAAGTGATAACCGACCCGGCGGGATTTTACCGGGAAATGCCTACCGAGGGCGGCTACACCAATCCAGTAATTTTTGTTGCCGTGATGGCTGCAGTTACCGGAATATTGGGTGCTGTTTTCAGTGTTATCGGTTTCGGTGGTAATGCCATTATGGCAGGAGCCGCAGGGTTTGCCGCAATTATTATTATGCCGATAGCTATGGTGATCTTTAGTTTTATTGGGGCAGCAATTCTGTTCGTAATATGGAAGTTGATGGGCTCGGAAAAGGATTACGAAGTCGCTTATCGCTGCGCGGCCTATTGCACAGCGATTCTACCGATTGTTACCCTTCTCTCACTTATTCCCTATGTCGGCACTATTATTCAGTCAATCTGGGCATTCTTTCTTATAACCACCGCCAGTGTTGAAGTGCACAAGCTGCCTGCACAAACCTCTAAAATTGTATTTGGGGTCATACTTGGCCTGTTGCTGTTGTTTAGCCTGAGCGCGGAGAACACGGCACGAAAGTGGGAGAAAAAGGCGAAAAAATGGGAACAGGCGGCCGGGGGTGCAGCCGTCAATATGGAAAACATGCTTGAAGATGTCGACGATATGACGGCTGAAGAAGCCGGCGAAAAATTCGGCGAATTCCTCAAAGGAATGGAAAAAGCTGCGCGCGAACTTGAAGAAGCAGAAAAAGAGAAAAACGACTAGCGCGCATCGACGGTGAATGAATCACCATCGAAAAAAACGCGGAGGGTAATTGCCGGATGTTACATGGCCCAAGACATTTGATTTTGGGCCATGTAAAATCGTTTGTCTATTGATAACCGAAATCCTGTAACCCAATTCTCCTCACTCAATGAACGTATTGATCATCGGTAGTGGCGGCCGCGAACACGCGCTTGCCTGGAAAGTGGCGCAAGCCGATAGTATTTCTCACGTCTTTGTTGCGCCGGGCAATGCCGGCACGGCTAATGAAGCCAAAATCAGCAATATAGACATTGGCGTTGAAGATATCAGCGGCTTACTTGCCTTCGCCGAAAGCGAAGATATCGAACTCACTATAGTCGGCCCGGAAGCGCCCTTGGTGATTGGTGTGGTAGATGCTTTCACTCAAGCAGGTCGCAAGTGCTTTGGTCCCACCCAGGGCGCTGCACAACTGGAAGGCTCCAAAGCGTTTACCAAGGATTTTCTCGCCAATCACAATATCCCTACTGGTGCCTACCAGGTATTCACCGACTCCGATGCCGCCTGTGATTACATTGCAGATCAAGGCGCACCCATCGTGGTAAAAGCCGACGGCTTGGCCGCTGGCAAAGGTGTGATTGTCGCCAACACCGTTGCGGAAGCGCAGGACGCGGCCAAAGACATGCTGATCGATAACAAGTTTGGCGATGCCGGGGCACGCGTGGTGGTGGAAGAATTTCTGGCAGGTGAAGAAGCCAGTTTTATTTGCATGGTCGACGGTGAGAACATTCTGCCGCTGGCCACTTCACAGGATCACAAAGCGCGTGACAATGGCGATCTCGGCCCGAATACGGGTGGCATGGGTGCCTATTCCCCCGCACCGGTGGTGACGCCTGAGATGCATGACCGCATTATGCAGGAAGTAATTATCCCAACCGTCGCTGGCATGAAACAGGACGGCTACCCCTACACCGGCTTTCTGTATGCGGGCATTATGATCGGCGCCGATGGTACGCCGAAAGTACTGGAATACAATTGCCGCTTCGGCGACCCGGAAACCCAGCCCATTATGATGCGGCTGAAATCAGACCTCGCCGGCCTGTGCCTGGCCGCAGTTGAGCAACGGCTGGACCAGGTCGATGCTGAGTGGGATGACCGAGCTGCTCTGGGTGTGGTTTTAGCTGCTGGTGGCTATCCAGAATCCTATGCCAAGGGTCATCGCATTGCCGGATTGGATAGTTGCGATAATGACCACTGCAAAACCTTTCACGCAGGCACTAAACAGGACGGTGATGACATTGTGACCGCGGGAGGCCGTGTGCTCTGTGTTACGGCGTTAGGCGACTCTGTAACCGATGCGCAGCAAGCAGCCTATGAGGCGGTGGATAAGATTTGCTGGGAAGAGTTGTATTACCGAACCGACATTGGTTATCGCGCAATCGCGCGCGAGAAAGCTTAAGCGAGTCGCTCTGTATGAAAGCCTATCTTGACCTACTAAGAGACGTCAGGGATAGCGGCGTTGGCAAGGAAGATCGCACGGGCACGGGTACGCGTAGCGTTTTCGGCCGCCAACTTCGGGTCGACCTGGCAGAGGGCTTCCCGCTGCTCACTACCAAGAAAGTGTTTTTGCGCGGCATCATCCATGAACTTTTATGGTTTATTCGTGGCGACACCAACATCAAATACCTGGTGGACAACGGCGTGGGCATCTGGAACGAGTGGCCGTTTCAGCGCTATCTGCAGGAACAAGGGTTGGATGCTGAACTGAAAAAACATTCCTGCGAATGGCAATACAAGCTGGAAGAGTTCATCGACAATATCCAGAAAGACGCGGACTTCGCCAAACGCTGGGGCGAACTTGGCCCAGTGTACGGCAAGCAATGGCGAGATTTCTCTGGCATCGATCAATTGAGCTGGGTAGTGAATGAGATCAAGCACAACCCCAGCTCTAGGCGCCTAATTGTCTCAGCCTGGAACCCGGCTGAAATAGAAGAAATGGCCAAGGCCGGGCTGCCTCCCTGCCATACGCTGTTTCAGTTTTATGTTTCGCATGACAACAAGCTGAGTTGCCAGCTCTATCAACGTAGTGCGGATCTGTTCCTGGGCGTGCCGTTTAATATCGCCAGCTACGCCATGCTTACCTTGATGGTGGCGCAAGTGTGTGACCTTGAGCCAGGCGAGTTTGTGCACACCTTTGGTGATGTACATATTTACAACAATCACGTTGAACAGGTGAACGAACAGCTGGGCCGCAGCCCTACCGCGCTACCAACACTGAAGATTAACCCTGAGGTGCAGGACCTCTTTGAGTTCAAGTTCGAGGATTTTGAGCTGTTGAACTATACACCGGAAGCCGCTATCCGCGCACCGGTGGCCGTGTAGCATGGAAATCATCCTGGTAGCAGCAGTCGGCGAGAACGGAGAACTTGGCCGAAACAACGAACTGCTATGGCACCTGCCAGGCGACCTGCCGCGCTTCAAGGAACTCACCATGGGTTCGCCCATCATCATGGGCCGAAAAACCTATGATTCCATTGGTCGGCCATTGCCGGGGCGACTGAATATCGTCCTGACTGAAAACCAGGATTGGCAAGCTGATGGCGTAGTTGTAGCTGGCTCGCTAGACCAGGCTTTGTCATTGGCGGAAGCGGAAGAATCCGGCAAGGCCTTCATCATAGGTGGTGGGCAAATCTACAAGCTGTTCCTGGCTTATGCCACCAGCCTGGAAATGACTGAAGTTTTTGATGCGCCCGTGGCCGACACCTTCTTCCCCAATTTTTCGGGAAGCGAGTTTAAAGAAATCAACCGCACCGAAAACCATCAACACGAACCGAAGTTCGATTACGTGAGCTACCGGCGCGTTTAAACCAAACAACGATAAGCCATCGAGGATAGATCAATGTCACCAGAGCAAGCCAAACAATTGGTCGCCGAAGCCGCAATTGAATACATCGAATGGGATTGGGTAGTAGGCGTTGGCACGGGCTCAACCGCCAACCTGTTTATCGATGAACTGGCAAAAATGAAAGGCAAGATCGAAGGTACCGTGGCCAGTTCTGAAGCCAGTGCCGAGCGCTTACGCGGACATGGCATTCGCGTGTTTGAGCTGGACCAGGTGGGCGACTTGCCCATTTACATCGATGGCGCAGATGAGTCCACCAAACACCTGCACCTGATCAAGGGCGGTGGTGCAGCGCTGACGCGCGAAAAAATCGTCGCCGCGGCCAGCGATAAGTTTGTTTGTATTGCCGATGATTCCAAACTGGTGGATGTGCTGGGCGAATTCCCGCTCCCCATAGAAGTCATCCCCATGGCACGCTCCTACGTGAGTCGGCAGATCTTCAAACTGGGCGGGCAGCCGGAATACCGCGCTGGCGTGGTCACCGATAACGGCAATCAAATTATTGATGTACGCAATTTAAAGATCACCAACCCGGTGGAACTAGAGGCACAGATCAATCAAATTGTGGGCGTAGTGACCAATGGACTGTTCGCGCAACGTGGTGCCGATGTGCTGCTACTGGGCGGTGAAGGCGGAGTCACCACATTGACCGCCTGAGATCTTCCCGTTCTCTAACTCTGCGGCTTATCAGACAGCTCGCCTGCAATAATTTCTTTCAGCGCATAGTACGACGGCATTTTGCGCAGATCACCCTGGCGATGATCGACCAGTCCATAGCCCGGATTGATTAGCTGCCACCAATAAACCCGTTCTACCCAACCTGTCTGCCAGGCAATCTGGTAGTACAGCTTCAAGTACTTGGCCTGGGTGGCTTCATCCACCGTGCGCGTGGGGTTGCCCGAATTCGGGGTGTATGGCTTGGTATCTAATAAAGGCCAATTTGTCTCTGTAATCCACAAACTGTCATCGCAGCGATTGGACAAGCGGGTCATGGCCTTAGCCAGGCGCAGCTTGTTTTCCAGGTCGAAAATGCCGTATTGCGTTCCATAAGGCGAGTGGCGCCGATTCACATACAGCAAGGCCGCATTGGCATCCAGACGATACTCGCGCCAGTTCCACAATGTGCGCCAGGAGAGTAGCGGCTCAAAATCAATGATTGATGAGCCCAGCAGCTTTAAATCCGTAAACTCAGATCGCAACGCCTCTACTGACTCCTGCAAGTTCAGATAATCGCCGGTATGGGCGCAGCCCCACTTAGTGCGGTTAATGGCGTTGCCGATCCAGAAGGTGTTGGTCTTATCTTCGCAGGCGACAATAATCTCGCGAACCTGTTGCTGCCACTCAGGCAGGTTCCGCACGCTGTCACGACTTTGCAAAATATTGATCACGAACTCCTGATCCGGAAACAGCTCCATAAACCGCACATAGTCATCCAGGGCAGCAACATCCCAACTGGGAATGCGTATTAACAGTTGCTTCATCCCTAGCTCGGTGACCATTTCCTGGATGCCGTGCTGATACTCGGCATCTGGCATAACGCTGAGCCCAACAAACTGGTTTGCTTCTATGCCAGCCGGTTTTTTATCAAGGGCCAGGTATTGATAGCAGATAGCCGGTAAACCAAGCAGGTTGGCACCCGTGACCTTGGCGTATTCAAGGATATTGCCCAGACCACTGCGCGGCTTGTCCTCATCGCGCATTTTGTAAGGTTGGCAGGAATAGGGGTCCCACCATTCGGGCTGGTTTTGCATAGTCGCTTTTAGTGATCTTTATTCGGTATTATCAAACCATGCTGCACGAACAACAAGTATCTTGCCCCTATTGTGGTGAAGTCTTTACCAGCTTTGTGGATCTTAGCCAGCGCAATCATCAGACGGTTGAGGACTGTTATGTCTGCTGTCGACCGATTAATTTCCTGATTGAATCTGATGGGCAGTCGTTGCTGCGGATTGAAACCGTAACTGACGACGAAACGCCCTACTAATCGGCGCGTTTGCGGAACACCAGATCCCACACGCCATGGCCCAAGCGCCGACCCCGTTCTTCATACTTGGTGTGCGGCCGATAATCGGGTTTGTCGGCATAGGACTCCGCGGTGTTCTCTAGCGATGCGCAGGCAGCAAGCACTTCGAGAATATGTTCAGCGTAGTTTTCCCAATCCGTCGCGATGTGCACCACGCCGTTATCCTTTAGCTTGCTGACCAGGTTTTCGATAAATTCTGGCTGAATCAGGCGCCGCTTGTGATGGCGTTTTTTGTGCCAGGGATCCGGGAAAAATATTTGCACACGATCCAATGACTGCGCTGGAATCTGCTGCGCCAACACCTCGACCGCATCTTCCATCGACACGCGCACATTACTCAAGTCGCGCTGCTTGACCTGGACCAACAAACTGCCGGCACCGGGGCCGTGCACTTCAATGCCGAAAAAATTCTGTTCCGGGGCCGCCTCGGCCATCTCCGCCAAAGATAAGCCATTGCCAAAACCGATTTCCATGATGGTGTAGGCGTCGCGGCCGAACAGCACCGACATATCGAGTAATTCACCGGCAAGATCCACACCAAAACTCGGCCACAGTTGCTCGATGGCATTTTGCTGACCCGTAGTCATCTTGCCCTCGCGCTTGACGAAACTGCGAATACTACGCAGATGTTTTTGTTCGGTGTTGCCGGTCATGGCTTGAGATTAATCGCTCAGTAGCGCGCTGAGTGTTTCTGCGAAATCGAGGGGCAATTTATTAAAGCCGCCGTATTCTAGGGCGTAACACTGGGTTTCACGGATGGTTTTCATCATTGCCTGGAATCCATGCCCTTCCAGATTTCGCGCATTCACATGGTTGGCCATCAATCGCATACCGGCCTCGGCACTGGAAAGCTTGTTAAAGCTGAACTCGGTGCCTTTTTTGTATTGCGGGAAAATAATCAACTTCAAATTGTGCTCAGACAATTCGCTGGCCGCACCACCAAGGCTGCTCACCGGGATGGCGTTGGCCAGCTTGCCCAGGTAAATCTCATCCGGGCTTTTTAGCAGGTGCTGGATCGCTTCGATGCCATTCGCCTTAATCTGGATTGGCCGGGCCAGGCCATCGACCTTCTGTTCGTCATCTATCAGGATTAACTCGTCACTAATGTAGTCAAATCCATTTGCCACTAGCCAGGTAGTGAAGCTGCTTTTACCTGCGCCGCTGTTCGCGGGAATCATCAGCGCGTTCTCACCCAGGCATACCGAGGCAGCATGCAGACAATGTTTAACGCTTACGCTATCGGCAATATGAAACACAATGCGATCGGTTAAATGGTAAATCAAATCGCCCGTGTTGCTGAGTTTACGCCGCACATTGGTGGCATGATCCCGCAGCCGCCATTCTTCTTCATTGCCATCAACCGTTAGCTTGATGCCCTGGGCACTGCCCACACGAATTCCGCGCATGCCACGCAGCGCAACTTCCACCACTTGTTGGGCTGCATCGGATTTTGCACGAACCGTGATTGTCGTGTTCGCGCGATCAATTAGCCAGCGTGTCATCATGGGATTAACCGTTGATTATTCAACCAGTTCCAATACTTGTCGTTCGTGGAGGTCCTTCACGACGTCCGAAACATCGTCATCGATTTGTTCAGATTGCTCCGGGTAAGCTTCTTTCACCACATCGATGATGTCAGCCACCGACCGCTGCCCGTCAAGCAGTTTCCAGATAATCGCCGACGGCCCATTCAAATGCAGGGTTACTGCCGTTGCCGGGTTATAAAGCAGAAGTTCGCCGTCCATATCTTCGAGCAGACATTCCTCTACTTGTTTATAAATAGAACTATTCATGATTGGGGGTCGGGGCGGGCTCAGCCGCCGAGTAGTCTGGAATAAAGCCGTTTAGCCAGCCAGCTTATTATTGTAACCGGGTGTTTTACCAGTTTAACCAGTAAAAGTGATTTTGTTGGGTTCACATTGTAATACAAATGCAGCCACCAGTCTGATGGTGCAAACAATAAGTTGAGCTTCTTTTTCAGCGAATTTTGCTTATGAAAAATGATGGTGAGTGGGAGCATAATCTCCCCCACGTTAGCATTCTGTGTAGTCGAGACACCCCCAACGCGAGCCTGCAGTGGGCCTGATAAAGGCATAATTTGATGCAGGCATTTCAGAGTGTTAAGTACATGCGAGTAATTCGCCTTGACGCGTTGCCAATCGATTTGCTCGATGTACTGCTCACTGTACAGCACCACGTCCATCACATTGATCAACTTGAGCACGCCACCCGGGTGCAGGGCCTCCAGGTGACGGCAGAGTTGGTGCAACATGTGTTCGTGACCAAGGGTGAGCAGTTCAAGTTCACGCCAGCGAAAGGCTTGCAACTCTGGCGCTACTTCTTCGTAAAAGAATGATCCCGGTGCATCACGCGACAAGGCGTCATGATGAACTTCGAGGCTGATAGTAAAACCATTGACCTGTTTGGTGGCGTTGGGGAGTTGATGCGTATCACGCATGTACCTGGTAGGTTGAGTTTCTGGCAATTCGAAGCCCAGCTCACGCACAATGGTTGCCACCTCAGCCTCTCTCTCACGAGGCACCAACACATCCATATCGCGCATGGGTCGCAGCTCGTCAGCGGAGTAAATCATTGGTGCCAGAGCAAGACCCTTTAGGGCTACCACTGGGATATTGCGCTGCTGCAACACCAGCGACAATTTTTCAATGACTTGATATCGCGCATCCGCTGCCGAGCGGTGACGCAGGGCCAGGGCCTTCAGGCTAAGCACTGCTTCTTGCGGGATAGCTAATTCATTACTGCGAACCTGTCTAAGTAGCTGATTGGACACGCCATAGAGTTCAGCCTGGCGCAAAAATGCCGCCCAGTCGTCCACCTCGGCGAGGGATGCATTAAGCGCGTCCAGGGTCTGAGGCGATGCCGTCAGGCGCGTCAACAGTTGCAATTGAGTGAGATACCCAGCCATATTAAGAATTAGATCATACTCAGCAATAAAAAAGCTGGCCGGAGCCAGCTTTCTCTGATGATGGTTGTGTTGTAACTTAGTCGTCTCGTATACAAATGGCCATCAGTGAACCGCTGGCAGCCGGAATCGTGAAGAACTGAGTGCCACGTTCACCTTGAAAATCCACCCGGATTTCCATTTCGCTCTGATCTACCGCGACAATAGCTGCCGGTATGGCTTCAAACTCACCTTCCTCGCAAGCATTGGCAATGACTAATAAATTCTCAGTGGTGCCATCAATGTCTAGGATAGCTGAACGGAGAACATCGCCACTGCGATTTAAATGCGATACGGTGTAAGTGGTGGCATTAGGGCCAGTACGTTCCGCCAACAATCCAAAAGTTGCGGGGCCTTCCTGCGCGTGTGCAGAGCCGATTATAAAATCAAGCGTTGACGACCGTGTTTGCATACCCAAGCCCCCATCACTGGATGCCATTGGGTCATAGTAACTGTCAGCAAGTGGAACCAGGATGCATCCAGCAGTTGGAAAAGGCTGGTTGTCCTCGGGTACGGTCACCATCTCAAGTCGGTTTGGAAAATTAAGCACAATGTTGCTCATGCCGCCTTCCATAATATTTACTTGCGCTATTTCGACATTAAAGTCTTTGAGCATAATCCCACACGGGTTTTCGGTAACCGGCAAAATCTTGGTTTCACCCACACTTACCGGGCCGCGGTAGACCACCTGCGCGATGTCAACGCCACCAAAACCGTCACGGTCCATTTCTTCGAACACACCGATCTCAAAGGTCTGCCCTTCGGTATCCGTTTGAATGACCTCAATGGTGTAGGTTTGCTCTACCATCATTCCAGCTACCGCTGGGGTAATTATTAGGTCCAGTGGAGACGAACCATTCTTGGTAGTTGGCGAGGCCCCCACGTTGGTACCAAAAAACTGCAAATTATTCATCGTGGTCATCTGTGCATGCGCGGGTAGTACCACGGCGTTTACCAGTGGCTTATGCCAGGCCGCTACCGCTGCGGCACCAGTGGCCGTGCCTAGAAGGGCCTTACGACGACTTAAATTTACGTTGTTGCTATTATTCATTTTGCTCACCCTGTTCCTGCCCCTGCTATAGAGGCGGTGTTATTATTGATACCCACTAAACGCTGGTCTCCCATATACCAATGTCTTGTACACTAATACCCGAATATTCCGCTCACCTTGCTCGCGGGTTTAGTTCATATAGTGAGATTAGTTTAGGCTAAACGCCGCCCTTTAACAAATTCAATCCAGTTCTATCATCCCCCAGGCATGCCCAGACTTACGTCACGACGCACATTCTTATTGGCCGGAACGACAGTAGCGGCCGGCCTGGTGGCTGGTCGTAATCGATCTCAAGTTGAGGGCACCACAGGGCAAGACGAATTGCTTAGCTGCATCGTCGATACCTGCATACCTGCCGATGAATCGCCGGGCGCACTGGATTTGGGCTTGGATAACAAACTTAAGCAGGAAATCAAAACCAAACCTAAAACAGCGGAGTTGATTAATCGCCTGATACCAGCGGTTAAAAATAAGTCTTTAAGTAAATATCGCAAGTCCTTTTGCCAACTTGATGTCGCTGAGCGTGAAGCATTGTTGATAGAACTGAGTATTGACCGCAGTCAGGTTCAAAACCAAAGTGATTTTCGAAAGTTTAGGCGAACACTGTTTCAATGGTATTACAGTAGTGCCGAAGGTCAGGCTGGCCTGGGTTATACCCTTCCCGCTCATTACCCCGCGTATGCGGCTTCTTCAGCTGGAACCAAATCCTGATGGATTTCGATGTTCTGATAATAGGCTCGGGCGCTGGAGGCGGAATGGCAGCCCTCGCTCTGTGTGAACAAGGCTTTAAAGTGGGCCTGGTAGAGCGTGGCAAACGATTCAACCCGAAACAGCACTACATTCAGAATTATGGTGATTGGGGTTTGCGTAAGGACCCCTTGCGGACAGCCCGTCGCCCCGAGGAAACCATCAACACCAACTATGCAACGGAATATACACTGGATGGCAAACAACATCGCCGGTCTGCTAATGTGTATTTTCGGGTGCATGGCCTCGGTGGCAGCACGCTGCATTATCAAGGCGAAGCCCACCGCTTTGCAGAACATGCATTTAACACCAAAAGCCAGTTTGGCTGGGGCCTTGACTGGCCCATCACCTATCAGGATTTAGCCCCCTTCTACCAACGCGCAGAAGAACTGCTAGGAGTGGCCGGGGATGCGAATAACCCGTTTAAAGCTAAGCGAGGGGAGTATCCCACACCCGCGCATGCGCTATCACCGCGCAGTCGGATATTGGCAGAATCGGCAATAAAGGTTGGCATGAGCCTGTTGCCAAACCCTCTGGCTCTACCAAGCCAAAGCGTGGACGGGCGTGTGCCCTGCCAGCATAGCGGCGGCTGTGATTATGGTTGCGTATTCGGGGCTAAATCGAGCATCGACCAAGCAATCATCCCCCGCGCAGAGAAAACTGGCAACCTAAGCATTCTGACCGAATCACGCGCGTTAGCACTCACGTTGGATGAGCAGAATGAAATTGCTGCTGTGAAAGTTGCCACACCCAATGGCATGCAACAACTCAGTGCCAATGCTTATGTATTGGCCACCGGCGCGGTGGAAACACCACGGTTAATGCTCACCACCCACGAGGCAGGGAGTGATACTGCGTACGCCAATACCAACGATCAGGTCGGCCGTTATTTTATGGAGACGCTGCTCACCCGAGTTCAGCTTGAATTAGAGGCCGATATCAAGACCTACCGAGGCCCACCTCTGGATTCGCGTGTGTGGGACTATAACTACCCAATGGACAATCAAACAAGCGGTTTCGTCTTGGGGGCGGCTGGCTATTTAAACCCCGGCAATGACCCAGTTCAATTAGCGCTGCGCACACCGGGAATAGGCCATGCGCATAAAGAACAGGTACGCGCCAGCTTTGGTCGCGACCTGTTTTTGTTTGGATTGGCCGAGCAGGAGCCGCAGCATGACAATCGCTTGTTCCTGAGCAATAAAGAAGACGCAGCCGGGGTACCCAAGGTAAATATACATTGCGAGTACAGCCAGCGCGATCACCACACCATGCAACAGATGCGAAACAAGCTGCGCAAATGGGCCGAAGCCACACCAAACAAACGCGTGCGCAACGGCCCGACCACGCTCACACGTTCGGCCGCCACACATGTCGGGGGCACCTGCAGGATGGGCAACAACCCTGCCCACTCGGTGGTTGATGCCTATGGAAAGGTGCATGGCAAAAGTAATTGTTGGATTACCGACGCCAGTATATTAGCCACGCAAGGGGCCGGCGACTCACCCTCTTTAACAATCCAGGCGCTGGCGCTGAGAACCGCAGACAGATTGGCTGCGGAGTTGAAAGGCTGAGAAGATGAGTAACTTGCAAACCATCACCCAGGACATCCTCAACTGGCAGCGCGAGCACGGCCGCACTGACCTACCTTGGCAAGGCACGAGAGATGCCTATCGTATTTGGATATCTGAGATCATGTTGCAACAAACTCAAGTGAGCACGGTAATACCGTATTACCAACGGTTTATGGAGGCCTTTCCCACAGTGGGTGATTTAGCTGAGGCGCCTATCGATGAAGTACTGCATCTCTGGACTGGGCTCGGTTATTACGCCCGCGCCAGAAACCTGCATAAAACCGCGGTGATTGTGCATAAAGAATACGACGGAGAATTCCCTACTGATATCGAAGAGGTAATCGCCCTTCCCGGAATCGGCAGATCAACCGCCGGCGCCATACTTAGTTTCTCCCAACAGCAACGCCACCCGATACTGGATGGCAATGTGAAACGCGTGCTGGCACGTTTTTATACAGTGGAGGGTTGGTATGGCAAGAAAGCGGTGGAAAAACAACTCTGGGAATTGGCGGATGCGAACACACCCAGCGAAGAGGTAGACCATTACACCCAGGCAATCATGGATTTTGGTGCAACCCTTTGCACACGCTCAAAACCTGACTGCGAAGCTTGCCCGCTGCAAAATCTATGCCAGGCGTATAAAACTGATCGCGTTGATGAGCTGCCGCACGGCAAACCCAAAACCAGCAAGCCCACCCGCCAGACTTACGTTTTATTAGTTGAGAATGAGCAAGGCGAATTCCTACTCACACAAAAACCACCCACCGGAATCTGGGGCGGCCTATGGTGTCCACCGCAAAGTGATGAGCTAAAAGCGGAGCTAACCATAGATGGGCTGAACTTGGGTACCGGGGAAACACTGCCAACCTTCAAACACACATTCAGTCATTTTCATCTTGATATAACGCCTGTGCGCGCGCAGATTATCAAGCAGGCCCAAAAGGTCACTGAAGCATCAAATCAAGTGTGGTATAAACCACATTCGCAGCAACAGATCGGCTTGGCTGCACCTATTAAGAAGCTGCTGGAATCAATGTGAGCACCCAGCAACAACCCGATTTGGAGAACACCATGTCACGTACAGTACATTGCCAAAAACTGGATATCGAAGCCGAAGGCCTGGCGTTTCAAACCTGGCCCGGCGAACTTGGCAAACGCATATTTGAGAACATCTCGCGGCAAGCCTGGGACATGTGGATAAACCACCAGACCATGTTAATCAACGAATATCGTCTCAACCCAATGGACCCAAAAGCCAAGGAAATGATCGTAGAAGAGATGGAAAAATTCCTGTTCGGTGAAGGCAGCGAACCACCTGCAGACTACGTGCCGGAAATCGACCCTAACGACCCGATGAATCAGGAGTACTAAGCCGCGCGCAATCCGTGCGTGTAACGCTAAAAAACACTTGACTCAAAACGCGCATTGCATTGTAATGCGCGATCCGAAAGGAACACCCTCCAAAGTCTGTTCAGACAAATGGCCAGGTAGCTCAGTCGGTAGAGCAGGGGACTGAAAATCCCCGTGTCGGCAGTTCGATTCTGTCCCTGGCCACCATTTTATCCAATACTATCAATATTTTAGGATAATTTATTTTATCTTTCCTGAAGCCCGTACTTGCTCCAAATTCTACTGGGTAGCAAATGGGTAGCATTCAGACAATATGTGTTTATGATGATTTAGATGCAAGGAGCGGTCATGCATATTGAGAGTCAGTTCTACAGGCCTCTCCGCCGTATAATGATTCTGATACTTGGAGAACATTAATATGAAGAACAAACGAAACTCAGAGTTGGATTTAGTAGCCGAAATAAACCACGTTGCGTTCCCGCTACTGCTCATGTCACTCACAGTTACAACACTTATCCTAGGTGGTGACCCAATTGTTGACTGGTCAACAAATTCTGAGATTCCTGGATTTTTCTTGAAAGAAAGTAAGACAGAAAACATATTAAAGATCACCTCAGTAACGTTTAGCTTGAGCGCTATGATCTTACTTGCCTTGCCAATTCGTGAGGCAAGATCACGAAAAAAGAGCCGTCTGAAAAAAATTCAGGGCTCGAGTGTTTTACGTTGGATTGTCACCATTGGGTGTGTAAGTGCACTTGTTGGAATGGGAGTGGCACTAATGACCGTTGTTGGTACTATCCCATTAATTCCTATCATCTTACTATCACCGCTTCCGGCAATAGTGAGAAACGCGTTGAAGTGAACCAGTAAGAGCTCATTTTTAGTTGATCCAGTATTCAATTGAATTCTATTAGAGATTCTGGATCAACTAAAAATGAGCTCTTACTGGCTACCATCACCTTATCTCCAATATGAAATCTTCCATGAATTCCATGAAGTTTTCTTCTCCGGATTCCAAAAGCTCTGTGAGCATCTTCTGATCTTCTTTCATCTTTGGCTGACCCGCTGTTTGGGCTACCCAAGCGATGATAATCTCTAAAAATAATTTAGTTAAATCGACCGCTTGTAAACAGAAAAACTGTACAAACCTGCGTGCGTCTTCATCATTCTCAAATTCTTGGATTCGATCCCATTTGTGGATTAGTGAATTTCGATTATCCAGATAGTTTTCTAGAGTTTCCGAAAATTCATCAGTTAGTAAAACTCGTTGTTTAAGAATCCGAATCAATTTCCCCAATGTAGCTTTATCTAGTCTTTTTTGGTTCTCACTATAGATCACATGATCTTGGAAACGAACACCTGGAAAAGCCAACAGAAGAACCGTTTTTAGGCATTCATCGCATATTTGCATCACCTGCACCGACTTGCCGATCCATATGTATGTTCCGTCAGACAAATTCGTATTCATAACCATATTTAGATTTATATCGAAGACAAATAATTTCAATTTCGCATTGTTGTACGCTTTCTAGCAAACGATTACATATCATTTCCAAACACTTTAGAACGACTAAAAAGCAATCTAGTGAGACATTTTTTGTGGTTTTCAGTGTTCACATTTCTAGGCTAAACCCAAATACTGCACTTGATCGCTCTGCGATCTATATCAAGCCAGCATAGCCGAGAGTACCCTCTCGGCGCTGGCAAGGGGGCGCCGCGCCCCCTTAACCCCCCAAAATTCGCACCCGTTTTTATGAGCGAGAAACGCACAAAAATCAGTCGAATTCGCTGGACCGATGACGAAATCGCGACCGCCCGGGCTAATTGCCCACAGCGCCAACTGGCACCCTGGTTACGGGCGCTCGCGCTCGAGGGCGCGTTTCCCAACCCTCGGCTGCCGCGATCGGATCCAGCATTGCTGCGCCAGCTTGCAGCTATCGGCAACAACCTCAATCAAATAGCGCGACGTGTTAACTGGCGCTCTGAATTGTCGGACGCCGATCGAACACGGATCTTATTAAGCCTTCACAATATCTCGACAGAATTGTCGGCGCTGCGTGTGACGTCTTCCCATCATGATGGTTAAGTTCCACAAAAGAGGTTGTGGTCGCGGCTCTGGGCCGATTGACTATCTACTAGGCCGACAACGCGATCGCGCCGGCGCGACTTTGATGCGGGGCGACCATGAAGCAATGGTTGAACTCATTGACTCCCTTCATTTCAAAAATAAGTACACCAGCGGCTTGCTCAGCTTTACCGAGTCCGATATTGATGTCAACTTGAAAGATCAGATCATCGACGCTTTTGAGAAGACGTTGTTCCCTGGGATGGAATCCGATCAATACAACATTGTCTGGATTGAGCACCGCGACAAGTCGCATTTGGAACTTAACTTCGTTGTAGCGAATGTAGAGAACCGTACGGGTAAATCTCTTACGCCTTACCTAAAAAAAATTGATCACTCACGTATTTCAGCTTTTAAAAACTGGGTGAACGCAAAGTATGACTTTAGCGATCCAAATGATCCAGCCAACGCACGGAGGCTGCGCCGGCGCGACGATTTACCCCAAGATGTAGAGAGACTTAGGCAAAAGCTACATGCACACGTAGAGGCTTGCATAGCTGCTGGAGAAATTGAAACCCGTGACGATATTGTTAAAGAGCTAGAGCGGCTAGGCATAAATGTAGCCCGAACAACAAAGTCCTCGATTAGCATAAGAACGAATACCAGCAAACGTAACATTAGGTTGACGGGGGCCGTTTACTTGGAATCTTGGAATGGCCAGCTAACGGAGAGCGAGATAGCTAAACAATCTTTGATATTTGCAAGCCAAAGGATTGATAGGGAGAAGACTGCAGCAGCACAACTGAAAGTCGCATTTGAACGAAAAAAAATTCTCAATGAGAAGCGATATGCCTGCTCAGTGAATAGCGAGCCTGCATCACCCATCAAGATACATAAACCACTAACCACATCAACAGAGGCTTTAAATGGAAGATCACGTATTGGAATCATTGGGCGAATCACTCGACAGCTTACGCTCCGAATTCAGAATCTTACAAACTCACTTCGATGCTACGCTAGATCAATTGACCTCCTCCGATTCTGGGATCAACGCAAGTCAGTACAGACAAATACTGTCCATGCTATCCGACGAAACGAAGTTTCTATGCGTCGATTGCAGCAAAGCTCGTTTGAGATGCGGACTCTCCAGTCCACTCTCGACGACCGGAAAGTCGACAGTTCAGGCATATTGCCTGGAAATGCACCAAATCATTGACGCCGTATTCATATGTGAGAGCTTCAAAAGACGTACAGATTAAATTGTCCCATCAACAATTTAGTTTTCACTGATTCTTCAGATTAGAGCATTGTGTTACAGACTATTTGTCAAATTTAAAAACGATAGCTGCACAATGAAGATCATCACTCTGATCCTAATTTTTTCCGTTCTCACTCCAATTGCAGAGGCCAATTTATGTGGCCCGAATCATGGTTGGCTACCAAGCATTGCCACCCGTTACTGTGTTGGCACCTCCATTCCCAGATATGACAATTGCGGCAAATACCGCGGACAACTGTTAGGCCAAAAGGATCATCCGTTGATGTGTGGTGCTGTTACTTGGACCAACGAGAACCTCAATACAGTCAAAGTGTGTAAGAACCATAAAGTTACGCAATGCGGAACGCTACTAAACACGACGAGATGCCGCGATGTCTACAGTAAGAATGAAGGTTGGACATGGAACCCAGCACCCAACACGATCTGCGCTGGAGAGACGTTTACTCAGACATCTAACTGCGGGTACACGCGACAAAAAACTGGCACAAAAAATTGCTGTATAGATCAATGGTTGCCCGATCCAGGGACTGTTTGTTCTGGAGAATCTTTTACTCAAACTAACCAATGCAGAGGTACTAGACAGGCAACTGGAACCAAATGCTGTGAGGCCGGTTTGTTTGCCCCGGCTGAAAATACTGTTTGTTCAGGTATCCAGTTCCAACAAACTAATCTCTGTGGCGCGGTAAGAGATGCCACTGGTACTGGAAACATAGAGACCTGCATTGAGAATCGAACTGATCTGATTGCCAACAACGTTGGAGACTTTCCCCATGATGACTACATAGCTAGATTAAGCTCACCTGAGATTGTAGCCGCACATGGAGAACCTACCTCGGCGTCAGCTAAAATTGAACACCGCCGTTTGGTTGATACGCGCGAAGGCTCAGTGGAGTATCACCCTGTTGTAGTTACTGCAAACAATCTTGATAGCAATGCCCAGATTCCTGTTTTCACAAAAAAACTTGCAGGCAGAGACGACTTTGTTGATTTCCTTAAGGCGAAAGCTAAAAACTCCTTACTGAACAATCCCAAATCGAGCGACAAGGTCCATTTTTGCCTCGATACAGACTACGCAGTCACGGCAGTAGACTGCGCAGATAGTGAACCCAGACAGACCTCTTGTGGTAATCACACGATCTTACAAACTTGTGGTTGTTCTTTTGACACAAAGGGTTCGAATTTTCCTCTTTGCGATGAATGTCTAGGGAAAAACCTAAGTCGAGTAGTTAACTACCAAGTATTGTCAACCGGGATGGTACCAGACTTAAACCCAGCCTCGGTATGTACAACAGACACAGTAACTTGGCGTGACAACTGCGGGACTACTGAAGAGAGACCAGGAACCAGAAATTGTTCAACAACATGTGTAGAACCATGGGCTCCAGATCCTAGCACTGTCTGTTCAGGGGTGTCATTTACTCAAACCCGATGTGAAGGTTTAGCTAGCAACGGCAATCGGCGCGGATCTATCGGCACCAAAAACTGTTCGGGTGATGGTGACAGCACGCCCCCTTCATGTGGATCCAATCACGGCCAAGAAAGATTTGTTGGCAATCCATCTTCCGTTACGCCTTTTTCACTTTCGGATCCAAATTTGTGCAACTCTGGGGACAATGATCAGCCTGCTTTCACATCTAGCAGTAACGTGGATCGGATACAGACATGGCAGTGCAAGAATTCAATCACAGGTGACACTGTGCTCTGTTGGAATCGAATTCGGTGCGACAATCTGGCGACCAGCCCTTGTACGCTAGATATCAACTAAATTCTGCATATGACGCCGCTTGAACTCTGCTGAGGATTGAAAGGTTCTTCGCAGGCCACGGGAATTGCTTGTCCTTGTGTTACTAAGAATGTTGTCCCTGGTTGGGCTATTCCTCGGCCCACACTACCATCGGAGTTAAACGAGGCGGTACGAATTGTAAACGAACAAATATTTGTATAACGGCGATCACCCGCTGGTGTATTTTCGAATGTCAGACATTGATCAGCCCTTGCGTTCTCAGCAGTGTTCCCATTAACAGATAGGGACTCTTGTTGCCCTCCTCCACTTGAACTACCACCACCGCCACATGCGGTCAATCCAAAGAAGATCGCTACTAGCACCATAATTCTAATAATCCTGCTCCGTTGCTGTGCTTTTATGAGCCGATTCGTCATTTTGGTTAATGGTTTGATACGTGATGCCCGTTGAAGCATAAGTCCCTCGATGGCATTGAAATCCATTGGTTTCACCTCCTTAGTGGCCGTTCGAAAGGCCTGAACGTAGCCAGCTCGATCATCGAAGTCAGCGATATTCGGCAGTTTGACAACAACTCCAGCTTCACTCTTAACATAATTTTCATAATAATATCGACGCTTCATATAACCTCATTCCAGGTTTGTTGGAGAAGTCCTAGCATGCTGTTAGCGCAGTCTGCTAGGGCGATTTATCAAACGATCCCAAAATCTTGATCCGAATCTCGCGCGTGCTGATAGATTGATTCAGGCCTAACAATTTATGTAAAGACGAAGATGACTACTCGTAATACATGAACTGTGGAATACTGAGGATGATCAGGATCGATCTCTAATGACTCTTATGTTCGTCTCTTGCGCAAAACTAACCAAACGCATACGCAACTATTTTTATTGCGCTAAGAGTTTTGATTCTGAGAGGTCTGTGGAGAAGGAAACTCTTGTAACAAATGGTGCCGACAAACTCATATGCTCCGGCAAAATTGTTATCAGTAACTCTGGGGCCATCCGTAAAGACCCAAAGCAGTTACTGAGAGATAGAAAAGTTCGTCAAAAAATGCAGCGCACCGCTAGAGTCATTGGATACAAAGGAATATCTGGATTTGGCAAAAAAAAGGATTCTAGGTCTCTATAGATACCGGAAGTTCAATCATTGCATCTACAATGTTTGAAATTTCTGTGTAAAGGTTTATGTCTTCTCTGGGTGTGGATATCGTTAACACTAAAGCGTAACGCGCCATCTTCTGACAAATATCCAATGAGGCTCGATCCCTCCACCATCCCCCAACGGGCTTAATACACAATAGATCACGGTTGGCTAGTTTCACCGCAGTTCCGGACCACTCATCACAGTGCAGCGAGCCTGCAGCAACACTCCTCTGACCGAATGTCCAACCGTCATCAGCAACGCCTTGTTGATGAGCGGCCAATGGGTCATCGCGTTCGAGGGCGTTGACTCGCTCAATAAAATCTTCCCTGGTCTCGTTTCCCCTCTTTAAATCAAATCTTAGTCCATAGGACTGATATCTCTGAGGATTTACAGAACCACTGTACCCGGGATTTGGTTCAATGAAATAAGACAGTGTAACTTTGAGAGTGACCTCAGAATCTCCAAGTTGTTCTAGTATATCCCTCGGCCACGGGAGGTCATAAATATGACAGTCTCCAAATTTTCTACCACCATCGTTTTTGTACGGTTGAATTTCATTCTGTGCCACAAGAGCTAGGTTATTCTGAGAAGAGGCGTGCGCACGCTCATATGAGGGAACACCATAACCAAATCTGCGAAGCAAAGCATGACGATCCTTTTTTATATGCGATTCATTAAGCTGATCCAACATTGTTGGAGTCCATTGAGCGCTATGCACTATTAGCGCTCTTACTGTTTCTGGCCAATAGTCGGGATTATCTGCGAGGATTCTGGCAGCCAAACGCGAAGCCAAAGCGGTTGCAGCGCTTGTCGCCCAAAATGTCGTTAACGGTTGCCGATCAACATCTCTGTTAGTAGTCAGCAGACTCAAGGAATCAAACCCCAGTAGTTCAGTCTCCGTTGGAGAAATGCCTCGGTTTCCCGCCTCCATTACAATATCTGGTTTAAATGGAGATTTCCCAGCAGGCCATAATTGAGAAGTTCTTGAGTAAGGGCTCACATCCCCAGATTGCGCATATGGTCTCCAAGCTTCATATCCTTCCTCATCAATGTGCGATTTATTAGTGAACCCTCCTACAGTCAAGGCGTTCCAGGCTTGAGAGGGATCCTCTACAGGATACTCACTCTGATCTCTTAGGATTCTTGGATCAACCTCGGGAGCTATGTTGCCGCAAGAAAGAATAAAAAGTCTACGCGGGGCATTATCTTCGTCAGCTGGCATCACACCGGCAGCACATTGATCAATTGCTGCACTCCAACTGCTCGGCCTTGATCCAGAGACATCCTCGTTCGTTATTGCGCAACAAAATACTCGCTGGCGACTAACCTCATTTATCTCACCTAGAGAAACTGCAGCCTGAGTAACCCAACCATAACTACGAGGATCTGTCGCTTCAAACCCATTCGGAGGGAGGAGTTTGACTGACTCCAGTCGATGAATCATCTGGTGTGTATATTCATCCGATAGTTTTGTCGTCAGGTCTCCGTGTAGTGCTAAACCCGCCATCTGAGTGCCATGGCCGTGATCATCTTCAACATTCCACTCTTGCTTAATAGTAAGTTGATCACCAGCACTCAATGCCGGCTCAATAAGTACGTGTCCTCTATTTACGCCGGTGTCTAGAAGACAAACAGCTGGTACCGTAGAATCGGGCCAGATAGTTCGTTCTGCTAACGAAACTGACCAATCGCGTTGATCTTGACCACTACCATCCATAAAAAGAGATGGGGAAATACTAGCTCTTCTTAATTCGAGAAGCCCAAAGGGAGCATATAGCAGCAACTCTATAGTAGGGCGTTTTGCTAGCACCTGCACCACGGTGGACTCTGGAAATCTCATCCATGACTCCGAATCTGAGACAAAGGCACCAAGCTGTCTAGCTAACGTAATTACTTCATCTACAGCGCTTGGAAAACACCAAAGCTCCCACCAGATTTCTAGATCTGCATCGGTGGGTAAAGCTTCCGGATCATCAGTCCAAAATGATTCCAGTTGAGCCCTCCTAATCTCATCGATAGATTCTACAAGACCTTTTCTCGGAGGATTTGGGTGATCTTCGGTCGGAGTGTGAGTACGATAATCATCGAGAATCGAATAAAACGCCTCTCGAGATTCTGTGGGAACATAAAGGACAATGTGACAGATATCGTTTTCATCAAGTTTACTGGCACCAGGGTGTATCCCTATCTTTTTCCTTTCCAGATCCTCGCCTCGTTTCCCTCTGGCAACTTGAACTTCTAAAAAACTTCCCTGCTGCTCTGGTAAATCTACTTGGGTCGGCCGTAGTTGATCACTTTCTGCAAACGCTCTTTCAAGCTGAGAACGCAATAGACTTCCATGTTCTGCAGGAATTCTTACTGTCTCGTTTCCCCCAAAATTCTGGCGCGGGGCCTGATAAGCTCTCGGAACTACTCTGTTACTTATATTGAGGTGAGGCAGTTCAAACTCCGCCATAATAATTCCCTATTTTCAAACTCCAGTAAAAGCATCTTTCATCTCTTTTCTTTCTATCAGCCTGTTAGTGATATCATTTGTCTTAAGTGTATCCCTTTCATCTAAAATTGCCATCTTCACTGCATCTTCCGCTGCACGTGCAATTTCTGACTGGCTCAAATCCTTGGCGTCTTTAATTATTTGCTTCCAACCAAGCCTTGGATACTTAAGTGGGCGCAAATTGTCCTTAATTATTTGTCGGATCTGCTCATCACTCGGGTAACTAAACTTTAAGACTAAATCAAATCGCCGTAACAATGCGTTGTCGAGTAAGTTGGGGAAGTTTGTCGCTGCAATAACAAGGCTATCTGTAGTATTTGATGTTTCCATAAACTGAAGAAATGAATTGAGAACTCTTCGCATCTCAGCAACATCGTTGTTGGAGTCGCGTCTACTTCCCAAAGCATCGAATTCATCGAACAAGTAAACGCCTCTCTTAGATTCCACTTCGTCAAAGACCAACCGCAGCTGCGCCGCCGTTTCTCCCATAAACTTTGTAATGAGAGACTCTAATCTAATTACAAAAAATGGGAGCTTCAGTCTATTAGCGATGGCTTCCGCCGACATAGTTTTACCTGACCCAGGTGGTCCGACTAAAAGGGCAGATTTGTTTGGTGTTTTTCCGTGCTCTCTTAACCAGTCTCGCCTGGTTTGTTGTTTTACGAGATCGTCTATTTTCTTCTTTAGTCCTTCTGAAAGAATTACATCTTGTAATCTAAATCTTGCTTCGCGAAGTTCCAACAAACCATCAAGATTCCCCCGCGGTTTCGCAAAAGAGACGGGTACAGAGGCTTTTTGAGGACGTGTTGATCTAGCTTCAGCAACAGCAGTACGAATATCTTCAGCTATCCTTCGATGCCCCATCCTGGCCTCGGATGCAGCAACCTGAAGAGCAATTGAGAAGAATTGCTCATCGTCACCAATGGCTCGACTACGGATCATTGCCAAAATGTTTCTAGTATTAGCCAAGACGATTTCCAAATATCCTAGTTTGTAAATCAAATTATACCAAGTTCATCGATTCTAATTTAGAGGCAAAATTCATATTCTCCATGAATATAACGATTCCAATTCGATTATGAGGCCTTCTGAGTGAGCTCCAGCCACCACCTGATCTTAAGAGTTCTAACCTTGAGGGTGACCATTAGCCACCACTTATAAATCTCCAGTTCCAGTGACTTATCCACACTATCCACATGAGTTAATAACAATTTTATTAATTTATTAGGTTAAACAGTTATACATTTCGTAAACGCAATAAAATCAATCAGATATCAATGCAAGTAGGGTTGATATACCGAAATTTGAGATTGATATACCGCTCATTTGGGACGAAATACCGTTGTTCAGGGTTGATACACCGAATATATCGGGGTTGATATACCGTCAGATTTCTAGCATTTCCACAGGTTATTCACCTCTTAGACATCTACGAAACCTCACCTCGATAATCTCCCTGCTTTCATGGTACCGGTATTCATAAGGACCCACCATTCCAGAATGAAATCCTTTTATTTCGTCATAGTAGTCTGCTGATTTTCGCAATACCTTTTTGAAATCATTCAGTGATCCCTTACTACCAATTTTAAAAAAGAGCTTACGAAGCCTAATTAGAAATTTTGGTTGCTCACCGCAGTGCTTTCTAAAGATTTCGTAGAGCCGACGGTGTATAGCGCTAGTCATTTTGAAATAACCGGGGTCATAAGTCAGTACATAGTGCTGGTCGAGCATTTGCGTGAAAATCCACTCAGAAAGCTCTATTCGTATTCTTGTCGATTTTTCATTACCAACAATCTTCATCTTTGACACGCGTGAGAGAAGCGTAAAATCGTCAGAAAATTCTACGTCTCGGGACTTGATGTCTGTTTTTATTGATGTGCCCCTCAACCTATCCAGTGCATCACTGAGGTTTTTATAATCTTGACCACCACTTCCACGACTACAGAATCGGAGAATCTCAGATCCTTTTACAGAGAGTACTCGACTAGGAACAACCCCATCATTCAAATCATTGACGATCTTCGACATACAAAATAGGAGAATGTCTTTGTCCCAAATGGTAGCTCTGCCAGAACTACTAGGTGTAACTTCTACTTTCGAATCGAGATCGTTCCAAGAGAACACTTCGAAATCTGGATTCTTGCTTAGAGCAAAAATTGGGATCAACATCAAAGTGTGACTACACTTCGGCTTAGGCGGCTCCACGGATTCAGTAGATTGTGCTATTTTTGGTGTTCCTTATTCCCCTTTAGTACGTGTTGCGGTATTGGCCAAGCCAGCCGGCCATTTGGAAGCTTGGTTGGAACCGACCCATAGTAATGGCCATCAGAACAATATCGTGCTCGGATAGTTCCAGGTTTAACAAGCATATAACTGGCGAGTTGTTCGGTTGTGCATGTGTGATTCTGAGGATTATTAGTGTTCATAGGCATTTTGCTAGATTCAATTAAATGTATTTTTATAGGAAGGATTCTGAGAAAGGCCTTCTGAATCGCAAAACAATTTAGTGACATTTATTCCTTTTTCTCTAGCTTTCTGAGAAATTGAAAGTACGAGAATCGAAGTATTATTTGAAACGCTAGACTGGGAGTAAAATGAACAATAGGATCAGTTTCAAAGTCTTCTTTGAAAAGATCCAATTCCTTCAAGAGCAATTTTGGAAGCTGCCAACCTGATTTTAAATCCAGAATTCTTGGACTCAATATTGCATGTTTTCCAAAATGGTATTTTCTCAGAATCAAGTAAAGAGTATTGAATATTGGCAATAGCTTATCCGGCCAATTCATATCATCTATCCGAACATCGGCCGGTAGCTTTATTCTTGAAATCTCAGTAAGCACCAACCTCTGATGCCCCGATAGAGCCATGATTCGCTTTACATTTGCAACTTTCACCACGAGGTTTTCATCCGTCGATGCTGTAACGGATCCTGCCGCACCTTTCTCTCCCAGAACACTATTGAGATACACTCGATCTATCATTCGAATGCGCCGTCTGTAATCAGATCTTGCTTGAGCATCCCTTGTTGTACGCCCATTTTTTCCCGAATGGAAATTACAATAGCGTCGTTCTTCAGATTTCGGCCGGTGACAGAGTAAACAGAAACTATTGTCGATCCGCTGCAAAGAGCTTGGAGACTTGGTCTGGAAGTTCAACTTGAGACGCTCCTCGACTATCGCCCCATCATTAAGGGCCTTGAATACAAAAACATCTTCATTCACACCAACGAACTTCTCTCTGGTTCGTGCTGGTGTAAATTTTTCAACAATCAAGCAAATTTCTCGAAGAAGGTCAGACCCTATCTCTAAGTGATTGGGTTGATTTGTGAGGTAAGCTAATGGTGAATTCTTAAACTCTTGCCGGCATAAGTGCAATAGCTTGGCATAGGCCTTGTCGCAGTTGAACTGACATTCATGTCTAATAAAGTCATAGGTTCTTTTTCTAGTAGTCTGATCTTGGCCTGTAGTCCCCCCCAAGAGGTCTAACTCGATCAAAAAACTCCACCATGGGCGACCATATCTAGTAGATTTGCTTTTCGAATTACATAGTCGCCTGGCAGAAGCCTCCTTGCGGATTTCAGCAAGAACCTGGTTACATTGTTGCTGGAAAGTTACAACAGGCATCAGGTAGAGGGAAAATCAATCTTCGCAAACTCAAGGATTTTCTCTTCAATTTTTCGATGCCAAACTGACAACAGGTCGAGCGGCCTTACACGGTAATGTTTCTCCGCAATGGCGCTTGGTTTGTGTCCTTGTATCTGGGCCACGACCCCAACAGGGCACTCAACCCATTCACTAAGAGTCCCAAAACTTCTTCGTAATCCATGTAGCGTGATGTGAGGAAGATTCGTATCGTCTAATGCTCTCTTGTGGGCTCGATACGGGTCGACAATGCGCCCGCTGCGCGACGAATGGCTATAAAATACCCACTCATTGTAGCGAGGTAACTCACTCAATAAAAATTTAAAATAAGGTGTAAGCGGAATTTGCCGAGACCCGTCGACTTTATCTCTGATTTCCAATGAGTCCCATTCTAGGTCGACATCATCCCACTTTAGTTGTGCCATTTCTTCTCGGCGCGCGCCAGTTATCAACAGGCCCTGCAGATAACAAGCTACTATCGGGTCACAACTTTCTCGTACCGATCTAAACCATGTAGGTAAGTGTTGCTGGAGCAACACATCTCTGCGTGGCTTAGGCTTATGAATTAGTCTTCTTAATTCGCGGTTCTTGAAAATTTCATCCGGCCTGACCGTAGATTTATACTTACGTGTGCCAGCTGCCCAATTGAGAGCAGCTCTGAAAATTCGATAGCCATTAGCTGTGACAGTTGGCCTATGGACGACCTCAGTACGAGCCCATTCAATCACAAGTTCAGAATCGAGATCGGATATCTTGATGTTTCTGAGTGAAAAAAGAACACCAGGGACAGTCAACCTAGATGAACGCTTTCGCTTTCGCCCTCCCGCACGCATAGCCTTTTCATGATCGTGCGCATAAGAATCGCTCCAATGAACTTTATTTGCATCAACGTACTCATCCCACAAAGTTCCAAACTTCACTGCTGCCAAGTTCGATTTTTCCCTCGCGACTTTCGCTTCCTTGACACGCCGAGCTATCACCTGTCTCGGATCAAAGCCTTCATCGATTTGTGATTGATATTTTCTTGCCTTTTTCCTGGCGAAATTAATGGTAACTGCTTTATCAGATAGGTTACCTATCTTAATCTTCACAACCTTGCCGTTATATCGGCTCTGGAAATAGTAAGCTCTAGATCCTCCCTTACGAGCTCTGATACATAAGGATTTCTCGTCTGCATCCCAAAGTAGAGCATCTACTCTGTCGGGAGGACAGCAAAACTTATTTACTCTTTCTGCAACAAACTTAACTCTATTCCGACCGGCTCTCATCAAACGGATTATCTGGGTAGCGTATGGGTAGCTTTTTTAGTGCATATAGATACACCCGTATGCATTCCCAAACCTGTTATAAACCCTTGATTATATTTCAGCGCACAAAATTAGACATAAAACTGCATTCAAATAAATGCATCACCACTTTTACTGAAAATCCCCGTGTCGGCAGTTCGATTCTGTCCCTGGCCACCATTTTCCCCAATTTTAATCATCGTGTTACACAAAGGTGAATTTCACCAAATTTGTGTATCTGGTTTTGGAACAAATCGGGCACACCCAGTAGTTGAGAAGATGATCCTCAGTTAGTCCTACTCAAATTTATACCTCAACATTAAGGTTTTCGGACAAACCGAACGTTGGCATGTTTTTTCTTATACGCCATAATCTTCCGCGACAATATTGCAATGGAGGCTGGCGCCTTCTAAATCAGGAAACAACGTTGAGTGATTTATATTCATAAGATTCAGTTTCTTAAGAGCTGCTTTACGAAATTCCGGGTGGTTTGGAAATACAATTTTTATCAAAGTTAGTGAAGCCGACGGACCTGTCTTATCATCAACCCATTCATTCACGGACACTAATACCGGGCCTTTTGAGAACAACCCTGACTGGCCCAGTAATCGCTTATTGTCATCTGAATCCGGAACAATAAGCTCCAATCGGTGCGTATCTGATAATCCAGAATTTATTTGATTTACTTTTTTACGATTAAGGCACCATAGGGCTCTTCCACCTTCATCGTCCGCAGTGATACTACTCAAAGCAAAAAAAGCAGAAATATAGGGTGATAATGACCAATCAAGTAGTGGGGTAGCGAGGCCATAGTGCTGCCCTAACGCCCACAATTCATTTTCTTCTAACTGACTTGGGTTATCACCACGTCGACCCCGAATCTCTAATTTGAAACTTTCCAGGTGGCTGTGCACAAATGATTCCATTGATGCGGTTTTGGCGCCGGTTTCCCTCGCGTGTCTTATTAATCTATCGAGGGTAGAACTGAGATCCCAATTCTTATCTGTTTGACCACGGAAGACGAAGTCCTCTATTTCTGGGATTTTGTTTTCTAAAAGATCTCTCAGCTCGTCAAAAGTTGAAACTTCTATTTCTTGGAAGCTTTTTTCTTTATCTACACTAGCCATACCTGACTCCCCGATTGTAAATACTCATGAGTTAATGCGTCTTCCTGAGGTTGATCTCCAAATTGGAGAGGCCGTCATGCATGCATAAAATTTGATTGTCTTATTTTTTCTTAATTTTCTTGACCGTAGGCTCCCAAGCCGCCTTAAGTGAGAGCGCAACGCCATCAACGTCTGGGAAAACCTTCGTTAAGTCCAAGCCAAAATCACGCGCGAGTTGGGTCCTTATCTGGGCCTTAGCCCGCTTGGGTACTCGAATACGGCTTACCTTTAAGCGTTCTCTGCCATTTTTGTTTAGCGGTACCAGGTCGAAAAAACCATCGTTCGGCATTAGTTGGTGTGCCGTGAATACACCAGATTGCATTTGTATTCGTGGATCGAGATTATTTGGAACGTAGATGCGTGTGCGATTCACCTCTGTTGGCCCAATATATTGCTCATGCGTTGGATCGGAGGTCATTTGATCAAGAAGCCACTCAGTATCACCGATGTCCTCTGTATCTCCATCACGACTCCCAAAAGGCGTATAGACCCATAACCCACCATCAATATTTGCATGCACCCCCGAACTATCTGTGGCAAACCAAAGTCCTATCAACAAATTGGTTGTCCAGTCCAAGAGTCTAGTTGGCACACCATGATGTTGAGCAACTGCTATCCATTCCCAGTCATTCTTTGGTTTATAGGACAACATCTGCCATGCCAATTTTTTAAAATCCTCAATAAGACCTTTTTCAGTTTTAGAGAACACCTCCTTCCATTTTATTCTCTCTTCCTTGAACGAGTCGCCTCGCATGTTCCGAAGCGGTTTTGAGGGCGCGAGATACCGCGACAGTGAAGGCTCTAAATTATATTTGTAACTACCCACACCCCGGTAAAGAACACCCGAAGGAGCCGGTCGTTGATTATGCAGTTCATTTACTATTTTTAGCGCATCACTGACGGTTGATATTTTTCGATCCATACCCTCCTCTTTAAATTCTGATATTCACAAAATTGAACTCAGCTCGAGGCTCCCAAGAAAATCACTTGACCTGTATTCAAATCCACTAGAATATCTCTCCATCTGGAAAATCCCTGCTTGATTGTAGCTGCGTTATATTATCAAGCTCTTTCGCACTAGCTCGTTAACCACAACCAATATTTACATCATTTTCATGTAAATGCAAAACTGCAAACTAGTCGCTCTAATCGTACTCCTTCGGAGAAAAGGATATGCCCCAAACGTGCAAGTACCCTATCTCTGTGTCTCTCGCTGAAGGCGTCACACGTTTCTGTGCATGATGATTCATATGAATATGCCTTCAAGCATTGTTCAATGCTTGAAGGAAATAGCAATCACTCCTGATCTCTTTCTAGTAGAAACAGTTCGTTTATCAACACAAAACAACGGATATCAGTCTCTCTATTCGGCCCAAGCTCTTCATGAGCCCGAGGATTTCTATACAAGGTAAATATAGAGGTAACCAACTTCTCCGTTGTTGAAATTCGCCCATTTACTCCACCGCTTGAGAATAAGACGCTTGCCGCAGACCGAAGCGATTTAGCGTCGCCGCCGGTTCTTTCCTTCAAAATTGTCTCAAGTCTATTGAAAGCGGTAAGTACCACACTGGAATCACCTCTATCTAGCTGCAAAGCCAAATCGTAAAGCCTTGTATCTAATGTTGACTAAGGGATTGCACATTTGTAGTAACTCATGAGGTCCGTATCTGCTAGTTCTCCAACTTCCAACACGTAATCGTATAAAGATACCGGGCGCTTAAATGGAGTTTCCTCGATCTGTTTTAGGTCCTTATCTCTTAGCTTGCAGCAGTCTATACGCCTAAAAACTTTTTGAGGTACATCTATCTCTTCTAACTTCACTCCGTGAAACCTAATTAGCTGTATAACTCTTGCTAAGCCCTTTGGGGCTTCTCCGCCATAACCAGAAGCAAACCCAGCTTGAATAATAATATTTTGATATTCGTCGATTGTTAGAAAAAAAGCATGACGGTTTTTACAAGTTAGAAGCCGTGCGAGACTAATATAACCGCCAAACTGAAGTATTCGCTGAACGGCATCAATACAGGACTGAGTTGTTCTGCCATCTCCGTGATATTGGATGTTAGACATATCCCTTTAAGGTCGTTCAGGTAAATATATTATAATCTCGGCTCACTTTCTAAAATCCGCCTAATTTTCAGTGCCTTGATAAATATTTTAATTTGGAAGCGGATAGCCCCACTATCTGCTCCTGCCCTGTTACTCCAATTCTGTGGTGTGAAGACAAACGAATTTCTTGTGAAAGTAGAATCTCACCTTCATCACCGAAACTAATCAAATTTTTATCAAACAGAGCATCGTAAGTTGGTGAGAGTAGTAGACCATTATTCACATCGAGGCGCTCTGTATCTGACGCTTCTTTCCACGGCACAATATGAGATGCTATCAACACCTTTTGATTTTCATACCTGGTGACCGCACATCTATTTCCCCAACGGTAGATTAGGCTTTTTCGATAGGCGCCTTGACCTACGCGCGATGTTACTAATCCACTTCTTTCAGTTTGTGTAGGCTTTCTTGGGTCTTTGATCTCTGCGGTGAAATAATCCATTGCGGGATCAACATGGCTTACTCGCTGATCCGCCCTTGAGAAGAAAAACTTGATGCCTCGCCGGCTCCGGCCATTTACATCAACACCCTCAAAATAGTCTACATCAAAGACCGTTACTTCAGCTACAAAATGCACATGGCCTTTATCCGCTGATTCAAACAAAAAAACCTGCTTTTGGCCTTTAATGTGATTTCGAATAGCGAGATTCCCTCGGACGAACTCCATGTCTCCATTTTGGCCCTCGCCAGTATATTGGAATACATCCTTAGTCAGCCATTGATCTTCGTATCCATATGTCGAGCCTGATGCACCTGTAAAAATAAAGATGTAGGGGAATTTTGCCGATGGGCTGATCCCACTTCGTCGACTCCCTCCGTACTTATCATGGATGACAGATCGTTTGATTCTTAACCCAGGAGTAAACAATTTACTTTCCTATCAGGCCTTTCCTTGATCAGACGCGGCATAGTCTAGGCAGCCAGTGGAGGTGTCCATATCGCGTACGACTACTGTAAGCGAGCTTTGCCGACGTTCGATACGGTTAATGGTTCTTTTATCTTGTATTACCCACCCTGCCTCCACAAGCTTGCTCTCAATTTCAAGCCTGCTAGCAGTCTCTAGTATGTCCGTGGGTGGTGTCATCCCCTTGACGCTTGTCGTTTAGTCTACCCTCTGATAACTTGCGTTTAAGATACACAGATTATTCTTGTTTTACAAAGCATGCAGACCAACTTTAAATATTACGCCTAGACCGCGGTAAAAAAGCACACCTCAATGCACTCGCTCATCAGCAGCGTCACCCCGACGAAACAACTTCGAAATCATCGCACCCAATCCCATAACTATAACCACTACTCCAGCCAACACCCACCATATTCCCTTCAATATCATCCAAATAACCTTAGCAATCGCCACTGGCAAGCCTAGAAACAAAAGGAATATGAAAAATACCACCACGCTGAACCCGATCTCAGTACCTCGCAACCAGCGATTCTGAGTGCCACTAGTTGGCCAATATTTATAAAACACACCTGATGTAGTACCAGCAAACACCGCTCCAGCCACAAGGGACACCACCATGTAACCTAACACCCAGCTTGGTAGCCACCCAAATACCAGGTCTTCAAGTTCTTGTTGGCGCTCCTCACCGGGTCGATATAGCATTATGCGTATGGCGGTATGCACGCCAATAACTGTTTCCATCTTGGTGGAGGTTTGTTGGCTCGCCTCTGTTGCCGCGTCATTGCTGGCCTGCGCTTGGCGGCGAATCACAACCTGATTCTTTGAGGTTGGGCTGATGGTGAAACTCGATTCCGCGCCTGGTTGATTCAGGCGAGCGAGAAACTGCCCGGTGTTTTGTGGCACGCCATCCACCATGTTGTCATCCAGCCGTTTCAGGAGCGCTTTGGGTGACACTTTGCGCTGGCTTTCCATAATCACCAGGCTGATGTCATTTTCGTCGGCGATCCGGCGTAGATCGGAGATTGAAACTTGCTTGCCCGCCACTGAGATCCGATTGTTTTTTATTGGCCCTGCCAGCGCCAGGGTCTGTCCACGCAGTTGCGATGGCATTTCCATGATGGTTTTCACATCAACGCCGCGCCTTAGGCTCATTGATGTTGCAGCCTGATCTTTCAGGCCAACAATGCGAACCGGGCCATTAGACCAGGGTCTAGAGAAATGATGCAGTGCAGTTTTTGTATCGGGAGCCGTGGTCACTCGAATGCCAGCCTGGCCAGACTTCAATACCCAACCGTTGTTGTTCTCCAAGCGAAACAGCGCTTCATCCGAGCGCAGCAATATGGGCGCATCCGTTGGCAGGCGGTTCAACTCAGAGAGTCGTGTCGGCAGATACGCCTGGTCTATCACGATAGCGGGGTTGCTCACTGACGCGATATCATCGACCACTTTACCCGCACTGTCCTGCAACACCCACTGATTGTCTGCGTTCAATTTGCCGCGCACTACCGTTGGTGGCACTCCATCGATGGCGTTTACACCAAGAGCCTGCCATTTGATATCGGGGATTGCGGCCAGGCTTCCATCTGGCGCCTCTACTTTTTTAACCGCCTTGGTGAGTGCCGATAGTAGCCCCGCCTGCGCAGCAGGAGCGCAGAGCAAACTCAGCATCAAAACGAGTAGTGATAAACGGCGACCTCTCATGGCTTTATAGTACACCATCGCCGATCACTCATTCTGAGTGTTGGTGCTTGCCTCTGATTCGTTCGCGATGCTTTTGTATGCGTCGATTCCCTTCCTCTGTTCCATCATGATAGGTGCCAAACCACCTGTCCCAGGGCCCAGAAGAGGTGCCGTAGTTACAATCGTAGTACCGGTGGTGCAGCTGATGGAAAAAGTCGCCCAGCTGAAATTGATGTTGTTTTCTCAGCTTTAAACTGTCATAACCCACATGCGTGGTGATGGCGGTAATCACCTGCAAGTGCATTAAAAAGAGTGCATGGATTGGGTGTGATGGGACGATAAGTAGAATTAAAACAGCGCTGAACCAAACCAGGTTTTCTACCGGATGCACCGCAGCGCCGGACCACGGCCCCACGGTAACGTTTTTATGGTGCCAATCATGTCCCAGGCGATACAAGGCCGGAATATGAAACGCGCGGTGCTGCCAGTAAAAATGGAAGGCTGTCCAGCCTGGAGTAATCAGTATAAGGGCAACAAACAATATAGGGTTTTCACTAAATGATATCTGCGGGGCAACTCCATTTGCATAAGCCCATATGATGATGACCTCATAAAAGGTGAGAAACCCAACGGTGCCAGTTAACACCCAAAACATATTGTCCCAAACCTGGTTTCTGAAATGGAACTTGCCTGAATCGTGTGCTAAATCCTTGAGCTCGTATCGCTCGATATCACCCTGATTTCTGAATGTATAGAAATACAGGTGCAGCCCACCTGCTACCAGACTGATGGTGATAAACCAGCGCATCCAGATTTGCGTGATCCAGCCTATCGAGAATTCGCTGGTTTCAGTTTCAGGGAAGCCAAGAACCAACCAAGAGGCAATAGCTAGCAGGAGCACATAAATACGCACATCGAACACACTCCAGCCTCTAATCAATCTTTTTGTGGTAGCGCGCAAATTGGGCGGCCAATCGTAATAGGGCGCCATGCGACTGTCTACATCTGGATGAAAGTGCCAACGTGAGCGGTTGGATTCTCTGGTATTACGTGCAGTCATATGCACGGAATTTTACTGTAATAATTTACAAACCTGATAGTGCCTCAACAGACTTATCTGGGCGTTGTCGATAATTGATCTTTTTTAACGTGGTTTCTGGGGAGCGTTTGTCTTGAATGGAATTTAGTCTTTCAAGCTCCTTAAGAATGACAACAGGTGCCATTCTACTATTGTTATCGAAATATTTGCTAATGATCAATCAGATGAGCGGTTTCAGTTTTTTGATTAAATCATGCACAAATGGTGCAAGCATGCCGCCTAGAATACCGTAGATTAACTGAAATAAGGGCTCTTCAATGGGAACCCACATAAGAACAAAACAAACACTTAAGACAATAGCTGCAAACTGCTGCCAAAATGTCCATCGCTGATTAACAGTCACTTTAAAACCGTCTATATAACCGCCAATCATTAAACTCAAGTAGGAGTTTATTGACTTGATGTTCTCTTTTTGTTCATGGCTTGGCTCTGAAATAGCGATTAGTTCCAGTAGCGCAGTCACTAAGCTGCACTCCTCCGAGTTATATTTGGGCCGACCAACATCTTCAAAAAACCTTAAAAAGTTGGTTAGCTCTGCTTTAGAGGGTCGAGCTAGAGCTATGTTTTTTGCTGCCACCATGCCTTGGGCGATTTCTTCCAAAGACTGTTTATAAAAGGCTTTTTTAGATCCGGCTCCATAACGGTATATAACTTCTTCAATCTCGTGCCAACTATTATCCTTGGAAAGATCTCTCAGAAATTTTTCCGTTCGTTGTTGAAAGAACTTTTCTCTAAAAGGAAGAAAGGGGATGCCCTTGAAGGCTTGAACTAATGCCATTGACAGCGTGCCTACCAAGGCAATACCAGCCAGGCTCTTGATCAAGAACTCAACATAGGCGCCAGCATTTTGGTTCAGCGCCGCAGAAATAGTTTCTAATTCCATAATAAAGTTCTCCTGAGCTATATTAGTTGTAGATGCAACTGGTCAAACACCTGCCACGCCGGGCAAAAAAATCCAAAGGAGTTACCAACCTCATCGGACCCGCCTGCCATATGAATACCAACCAAACTACCCGTCGCTGAATTCAAGACTGGGGCTCCACTGTCACCTGGCTGACATGGATAGTCGCACTGAGCGATGCCAGAAAAGTATATTGGCTTCAGCCATCCGAGTTCGCTGTAGTCCATTTCCTGATCTACTGAGGCATTGACAATCATGCCCTCTACTTGACCAGAACTGCGCCCAACCATAGTCACCGGCATGCCATCATCATAATTTCGGTCAACTGAAAATATTGGCCAGTTGCCTTCCGATGTGAGGTTTTGCCCCTTAATACCACTATTTAGTTGAACAATTGCGGCATCAATCTGATTGCTCTTGAATTCGCTCAAACCAGCAACCGTGACTTTGTTACCAATTCGATTCAAATTCCCAGTGCCGGTTGCATCCTGCAAGGCTGGCTGCAGAATCGATGCCGCCTCTTGGTTATTTGGTTTCAGTACGTGCTCACAACTGAGTAAATAGGTTGCTCCATCATTTGCACCTAGTTGCTTTACCATCACGGTAGCGGTCCCGGCCTCGCCACCGGCTATACTTATACTGTTGCCCGGTCGTACAGGTCGCTCCTTGCGAACAAGCCCGTTCGGCGGACCTCCAAAATGCACGCTTGGTTCGGCTCTTTTGCACAACATTGGGCCTGCGGTGATCTTAATTTTTGGGTTCACAAGCTACTCTCCCTCAGTAGGGGTATCTTCTGTCGACGTTTCCGTAGCTTCGCTATCGCCGCCGGCATCTGCTGCTTCTTCGCTGTCAGCACCAGACTGAACGATATCTAGCCCAATATTGTTCAGCAACTCCAGGTGCGCGGCTGGATCTGCTCGTACCGCCTCAAGATGCGCATCCAGTAAAATGCTCTGAATTTCATGCCTTTTTCCCTGCAAGAGATCCCGTTTGTTGTTAAGGATTATTTGCCCGTCGGTCAATGATTGCTGCGCATTGATTTCATCTAGTTTTAGTCCCAGCGCCTCTGCTGGTATCTGTGCAATGGCCACAAGAGCGTCATACAGGCTGGTGGTGGAATTCACAATGGATTCCGTCAACACCTTACCTTCGGATGGTTTAACCTGGTGAAAATCGGTTAGAAACCCGCTGACAAATTTTAGATCGTTAGTGGTCTTACCCATGGTGGCGCGCGTCAATGGCACCGAAACGACCTCGTCGCCAGCTACCTGCAAAATCTGATCATTTCGCGCCATCAGATAATCCTGTTGCGGACGCCATTCGATTGTTTGCAGAATATTTCTCGATTGCGCTGCTACTCTCCTGCACTGGTCCCTGATAGATGCGATGTTTTTCCAGACATTTTGTTTTCGGTTTTCACACGAATTTACGTCATTATCCAAGCGAGCTAAATCTGCTCTCAATATTTTTAGCCTGGCGTCAATAAACTCCTTATTGAGCCTATCGCCGCCCAACAGTGCCATATTAGTCAATGCGGCCACTTGTTGATTTAGTTGGGCATGCTCCGCCTGATTTGATCGACATGCCTGGGATCCGCGACGCTCGATATTACTATTATCCTTACTGTCCAAGGCCTCATGTAAATCCTGTACCTTACGTTCGAAGTCTTGAACCATTCTCTCAATTCTGTACTCCCTCAGTTTCCACAAATCCACATAGAGGTGCAGCGTTAGGTCAAATTCGCGCAATGCTTTTGTAAACAAGCCGTAAACTGTATTGTTCGAGCTCGCAAGCTTACCCGCAGGCGCAGATGAACTGCTCACGGGCGGTCGACCGCCTAAATGGGAGTGATCAAGCGCGATTATCGCACTTGGAAAAAGAGCCAACTCACGACTCGCATTAATTTCGCCTGCGGCATCACATTGGGTTTCAATCTTCGAGGTATCAAGGTTATTGACGACAGGCCAGGCTGGCAAAGGAGTGTATGGAACCGAAGCTGGCGGTGAATACGATTCATTAAAAGTTAAGTACAAGATTCCATTAGTAGCGGGGACTGGTACCCGAACTGTAGGCACGGCATTAGGATCAATCGTTATACTGGTACCCGAGAGCGTAAGCATCTGGCTAATCTGAAGTAACTCTTCTGGGGTAGGAAAGCTCTGTACGGTGTTAAAAGCCTTGGACTTGGCACTCTGTGCAACGAAGGTGGCGCTCTTACCCAGATTGATTAAGCTGGTTGTCACGTTTTCTAATACAGCGCCGCCTTCAGCAATGTCCGTGGTATTAACGCTTTTGATCAATCCTTGATCCACCACAAAATGATGGTCGGTAGTTGTTAACCAACTTTCTGATGTCGGATCAAGTAGATAGAGCTCCGAATGGTCCGGCACATGCCTGGTCGAGCTCTTGAGAACGATATGTGACTGCGAGCCAAGTGTTTTGTGCCCTAGCTCTATGTCAATAAACGTTTTTGGCAGCCTGTAAGGTACACCTGTTCTTTCTGCCTGGTCGGGCTGGTGAATTATATCTTTACCAGCACACGCCGAGAGCACAACCGCCGTTGCGAACATCAAAGTTTTTTTAATCATGCTTGATACTGGTTTCATGATTTCTTCTCCTGCGGTTCTGGATTTGCTGCTCTAATACAGGTTTCAATTCCCGTTTTTAATCGCTGTTTGATCGTCTGCCGTGGAAAAAATTCGGCTATCTCGCTCGAACCGCCTTTGTTATCAGAGTTCGTGGGGCTGTCGGCCAAATCCATTGCACTTTTCAATTTCTGCAGTTTTTGTTCGATCCCTTGCAACTCTCTTACATAGGCATCTTGTTTTTTGGTGTCTGCACGGTCGCTAGATGCATCAGTCTGAATTACTGCGAGTAGTTGGTCCTCTATCTCTCGCCTTAGCACCAGGTCCTCGCGGGAGTAGGCAATATCATCGATCGCCACATAGGCTTTCACTGCAGTCGTGGAGGTTTCAATGCACTTTTTCATAGCATTGATGCGGTTTAGCGATTCTATTGTCGCGCTATCCAAGGAGGTGATTTGATTTTTGTAGGCTTCACCAAACTTATGGGCAGCCCATAACAGCAAGATGGCGATTAACACGGTAATCGCGCCGACCCACGGCCCCATCCATGAACTCCAAAAATTATCCTCGTTCATATCCTGCTCCCCAAGCACTGTATTATCTCGGCCCGATAGCTAGTCGCCTTAGGCCGGAGAATTGTCAATTAGTAAGATAGTGCCGGCGATTGTGGAATTCTCTCACTCAAATGATGTCACCCTTCATACTTTCGTGAATCGACAAGAGATTAGGAACAAATATTTCATCGCATTGCCGTTTATCTACATCTCACGGCAGTCACGGACTTAAAATCAGGATGATAGAACCGAGCGAGAATTCAGGCTGATTTTAAATATAAACGCGCGCTCCTCCTGGATACATTGTAGTGGGCGTATCGTGCTTGGAGCTTCCTGGGCACTCATTGCACGTGAGGATGAGACTGTTGACTATGAAGTTTGATCGGGTAGACCCGCAACCCGACCAATTTAACAGTCCGGAACTCAGGATTCGTTTTTGCAATGCCCAGGCTCGTGGGCGGGTCGATTTCCTGGCTGAGGATACGAATTGGTATTATCCGATTTCCTATCGGCGACTGTATTGTTCTTCAGGTATCGCCCCCCGGTCACAAGCTCCTATCATTCTTTGCTAGAGAGATTCTTCCTGTCGACGCGATTGCTCTGTCAACCACGACCAAAATGTACTTACCTCTTTCCTGGACAGATGCTCCTTGGGGCAAACAGCGTAGTATGCCTTGTCGGATGACAACGACAATTCGAAGGGCTGCACCAATTTTCCGGTTGCCAGCAACTCCTTCACGAACGGCATTGAGCACATCGCCACTCCCAGGCCATCGCGTGCAGCCTTAATAAGCACATTGGTATCGTCCACGATGGTGCCTCGATTCGGGTCTACTTGATTCGCGCCCGCCAGTTGCAGCCATTTAGCCCAGGTTTGATGATCAGCATCGTGCAGCAAGTTGAAGTGCTGCAGGTCGTCCACAGTCTCCAACTTGTGTTTGCCTTGTAACAGCTCCGGCGCGCACACCGGGAAAAAATCTATATTGAGCACTGCCTGCGACTGCAAGCCGCGCCACTGGTTTGGGCCATAACTGATAGCGATGTCGAAAGACTCTTTGGTGAAATCCACCATCCCGTTCCAGTGTTTGAGTGATAGCTCGATGCCTGGGTGTTTTTCAAACAATTCTTCCAGCCGCGGCATCAGCCAATGCACTGCAAACGAAGGCGCCACGGCGATGCACAGCGGTGAGAATTCTCGTTCGTTGCGGATGTCGGCTACCGTGCGGCTAATCGCATCCAATGATTCGCGCACAACCGGCAAAAGTTTCTCTCCGGTGGCAGTTAGTTCCAGCCTCCGAGGGTGGCGAATAAACAATGCCGCACCCAGGTATTCTTCAATCGCTTTGATCTGATGGCTGATGGCCGCCTGAGTCACACACAGCTCAGTTGCTGCATTAGTAAAACTTAAGTGTCGGGCGGCCGCTTCGAACGTTTTCAAACTGGTTAAAGGGGGCAGTAGGCGTTGCATTGTGGTCACTATTACGCATTACTATTACTAATCCATTGTACAATAGTTTTCAATTGAAGCGCAGTCTTTGAGAGTTGAGAATATCTCCCAGATGGCGCTTAATCACTGGCATGGAAGGCGGTGGAGCTAAGTCAAACACACGACAAGTGAGGAGTGAAATATGGCCAGAAGAATGGGTGGTCGACAAGCGCGAAAAGCGCTCCGCAGTGCTCCCTTAGAGAAGGATATCAAGCCTGTTCACCCAGGCGAGCTGGGCGGTGCCTATAAACCTTTAAGCGACGACGGCATTGCGCAGATCGAAGCAAATATCTATCGCATCCTGGAAGAAGTTGGCTTTAATGATGCCACGCCGCATTGCATTGAAGCCTGCACCTCTGTGGGCGCCATAATGGGTGATGACGGTCGCTTGCGGTTTCCTCGCAAAGTAATCGAAGACACATTAGCAAAGTGCCAACGCGATCTGACTCTACACGGCCAGGATCCAAAGCATGATCTGCACTTAAGTGGTTCCAAAGTGCATTTCTCCACTGCCGGCGCGGCGGTAATGGTGGCCGATGCGGAGGCCAACAGCTACCGCGATTCTGAGTCGATGGATTTATACAACATGGCGAGGATCACCGATACCTGCGAACATATTCACATGTTCCAGCGCATGTGCGTGATCCGCGATATTGAAGACAATCACGAGATGGACCTCAACACGCTGTATTGCTCAGTGATGGGCACCACCAAACATGTCGGCTCAGCGTGGACTCATTACACCCACCTGGAATCTTCGCTCGAGATGTTGCACATGATTGCCGGCAGCGAAGAAGCCTGGCGTGCGCGTCCCTTCGTAAGTATGTCGAACTGCTTCGTGGTGCCGCCCATGAAGTTTGCTGAGGATGCGCTTGACTGCCTGCGCTACGCGGTTGAAGGTGGGATGCCGGTATTGCTACTATCCGCCGGTCAAGCTGGTGCCACCACGCCAGCATGCTTGGCAGGTGGCGTATCCCAGGCCTGGGCCGAGATTTTGGGTGGGCTGACTTACGTGAATGCCATCGAAGCGGGTGCTCCTGCCATCCTGGGTGCCTGGCCGTTTGTATCCGACCTGCGTACGGGCGCGATGAGTGGTGGGTCACCTGAGCAAGGGTTGATCTCTTCAGCCTGCGCGCAGATGGGTCTGCATTTTGATTTACCTTTTGGTACCGCCTGCGGCATGACCGATTCCAAGTTTCCAGATTATCAGGGCGGCGCAGAGCGTGCCTACACGGTTCTGCCCGCGGCACTTTCCGGTGCCAATATCGTTTATGAGTCTGCAGGCATGTACGCCAGCTTGCTGGGTGCCAGCCCGGAAAGCCTATTACTCGATAACGACGTGTTGGGTGCCACCGCACGCATTACTCGGGGTATTGAAGTGAATGAACGCACGCTTGCCTTTGAGAACCTCAAAGCAGTGTGCGAAGGCGGCCTTGGCCACTATCTCGGATCGGATGAAACGCTGGCTGTAATGCAAAGCGAATACATCTACCCCGAGTTTGGTGATCGCAGCAGCCCTAACGACTGGGAAGAAGCAGGCAAACCAGTGTTGCTGGAGAAGGCCATAGCAAAGCGCGATGAAATTCTCGCCAGCTATTTCCCCAACCATATTTCCGATGACATAGATCGGGCTATCCGTGAGAAGTTCCCCATTCACTTATCCCTTGGAGCAATCGGGCGAGGCTGACATGACCGAAGAATACGAAGATATTGACTTGGCGGCGCTCCCTGACGAGGAGCTGATTCCACAAATGCACGACGATCTTTACGATGGTCTGGGCGATGAAATAGTCGAAGGCACCAATATCCTATTGGAACGCGGCTGGTCGGCCGACAAGGTGCTGAACGAAGCATTGGTCGACGGCATGACCATTGTCGGCATCGATTTTCGCGATGGCATTTTGTTTGTGCCAGAGGTCCTGAAATCCGCCACCGCCATGAAAGCGGGCATGGCGGTATTGCGCCCTTTACTGGCCGAAACCGATGCCAAACCGATTGGTAAAATGGTGATTGGCACGGTCAAGGGTGATATTCATGACATCGGTAAAAACCTGGTAGGCATGATGATGGAAGGTGCTGGTTTCGAGGTGATCGATATCGGTATTAACAATACTAAAGAAGAGTATCTAGAAGCCCTGGAAGAACACACCCCGGATATTCTGGGGATGTCTGCCCTGCTCACCACCACCATGCCGTATATGGGCGTGGTGATCGAAGCCTTGCAGGAAATGGGCATTCGCGATGACTACATTGTTCTTGTAGGCGGCGCGCCCTTGAATGAAGAGTTCGCTATGGCGGTGGGGGCCGACGCCTATTGCCGCGATGCTGGTAATGCAGTGGAGACCGCGACCAAGCTCATTTCTGAGCGGCGCGAGGCTGCTGCCTAGTTACCCATCTAACCCAAACTAAAAATAAAAAGATCCGCCGGCAATTAGCAGCGGATCTTTTTATTGTCCGGGTCATACATAGGCCGCAATGAGGCCTCAGCCGGGATGCGCTCGCCGGCCACTTCAATCTCGTAGCTCCCTTCCAACACCTCATCAGGTGCTATACCCCCACTGGTGTCCACGTAACCAAGCCCGATGCAGCCTCCCAGGCTGTGCCCGTAGGCCCCTGAAGTGATGTGACCGACTATTTCATCATTACGCCAAATGGGTTCGTTGTGATACAGCAGAGGTTTCTCTTCCAACAATTTAAATTGCAGCAGTCGCTTGGGTAAGCCCTGCTCTTTTTGTTTGAGCAAAGCTTCGCGCCCGATAAACCCGCCCGGCTTGTCAAACTTGACGGTAAAGCCCAGGCCTGCTTCGAGCGGTGTGTCTTCATCAGTAATATCGTGGCTCCAGTGCCGATAGCCTTTCTCCATGCGGAGCGAATTCAAGGCATGGTAGCCAGCATGCACCAGGCCGAACTCTTCGCCGGCCTTAACAATTTCATCATACACCCCAGCCATAAACTCGGTGGGTATATACAACTCCCAGCCCAACTCGCCCACAAAAGTGATGCGTGAAGCCCGCACAATGGCAAAGCCCAGCTCGATTTCCTGACTGGTGGCGAAGGGAAACATTTCATGTGACATATCCGCAGGCGTGAGCGATTGAAGTAGGTCACGCGCTTTCGGCCCCATGATGGAAATCACCCCCATGCCCGAGCTGACCTTGGTCAGCACGCAGTGAGCCTCATCCGGGATATGTGATTTTAACCAGGCAAAGTCACGAGTTTCGGTTTCGGCCGCACTCACGATCAAAAAAGCGGTCTCGCTTAATCGCGTGACCGTAAGATCCGCCTCGATACCGCCGCGTTCGTTCAACCACTGAGTGTAAATCAGTCGGCCTGGCTTTTGATCAACATCGTTGGCGCATACACGGTTCAATACGGCCATGGCATCCCGCCCTTCCAGGCGAAACTTTGCGAAGGAAGACTGATCAAACAGCGCCACGCCTTCGCGCACCGCGCGATGCTCAGCGGCCGAATGCTCAAACCAGTTCTGTCGGCCATAGCTGTATTCGTATACTGGCTCTACGCCTTCTGGCGCATACCAGTTTGGTCGCTCCCAGCCAAAGGCCTCGCCATGGCAAGCACCTTCAGCAACAAGCCGATCATGAATGGCTGATTTGCGCACACCCCGCGCGGTTTCGTATTGCCTGAATGGCCAGTGCGTGGCGTATAACAAACCCAGGCTTTCGCTGACTCGCTCACGCAGGTATTTGCGATTACCCTGGAAGCGCATATTACGGCGCACGTCCACTTCCCACAGGTCGACCGGTGGATGACCATCGCGAATCCATTCCGCCATCACCTTGCCAATACCACCAGCGGATTGCAGGCCGATGGAATTCAGCCCGGCAGACACGTAACAATTTTGCAGTTCTGGCACTTCACCCAAGTGATAACGAACATCCGGCGTGAAGCTTTCAGGGCCACAGAAGAATTTTTGAATACCCGCTTCCTGTAAGGCCGGGATGCGTTTCATGGCATCGTGCAGCACCGGCTCGAAGTGATCGAAATCGCCCGCTATCTCGTCAAAACAGAAGTCTTCGGCAATACCGTCCATGCCCCAGGGTTTGGCCGTGGGCTCAAACGCACCCACCAATAATTTTCCGGCATCGTACTTATAATAGGTGCAGGCATCGTAATCACGTAGCACCGGCAGGCTTGGGTCCAACCCTGCTACCGATTCAAATAGCATGTAATAGTGCTCGCAGGCATGCAAAGGCACATTCACACCAACGGTAGCAGCTAAATCGCGGGTCCACATGCCACCGCAGATCACCACGTACTTGGCCTCGATATCGCCTTTCTCTGTGGATACCCCCGTCACCTTGTTGCCATCGTGATTGATGGCGGTCACCTTTGTATTCTGGAATATTTGCGCGCCATTATTTCGCGCACCCTTGGCCAGCGCCTGGCTGATATCCACTGCGTTGGCATAACCATCGGATGGAATATAAATGCCGCCCAAAATCCCCTCGCGGTTCACGATGGGGTAGCGTTGTTCAATCTCGTCGACGTCTATCACGTTGACTTCCAGATCAAACACCTTGGCCATCGAGGCACTGCGCTTGAGCTCTTCAAAACGTTCTTCGTTGGTAGCCAGCGAGATCGAGCCACATTGGCGGTAGCCAGTGGCCTGACCGGTCTCGGCTTCCAGTCCTCGGTAAAGTTCGCTGGTGTACTTGGCCAGCTTGGTCATATTAATCGAGGTACGCAGTTGCCCAACCAAACCGGCGGCATGCCAGGTGGTGCCACTGGTCAGTTGCTGACGCTCCACCAACACCACATCACTCCAGCCCTGTTTAGCCAGGTGATAGGCGATAGAGCAACCGATTACCCCGCCACCGATGATGACGACATTCGCTTGTTTCGGTAGTTCGGCCATGGCTTATGCCCGCAGTCGTTGGTTGGCTGGATCGTGCACCGGGTCTTTGAGAATAGAGAGTTGATGCATTTCTTCTAACAAACCCACCTGCAAGGTATTACCGGGCGCGGCCAAGTCAGGCGTAACATAACCAAAGCCCAGCGATTTCTTGCAGTGATGACCGTAGCCGCCCGAGGTCGTCAGCCCCACAACTTTGTCGCCAGCAAAGATTGGTTCATTACCGCGCACATCTGAATCGCTGGCATCCACCTCAAAATAAATTAGCTGCAGTGTGCGTTCAGCATCATCCTGCGCCAACGTGGCGGCCTTGCCGGTGAAGTCGTCTTTATCCAGTTTGATAAAGCGTTCCATATCGGCATCGATCATGGTGACCTCGTTGGTGAGCTCTGCACCCCAACCGCGATAGCCTTTCTCCAGCCGCAGACTGTTCACCGCATACAAACCAAAATCGGCAATGCCATGCCGTGTGCCCGCCTGCCAGATAGCGTCATAAATTGCTGGTAGGTCAGCCATATTGGGGTGCAGCTCCCAGCCGAGCTCGCCAACGTAATTCACACGCAATGCGCGCACCGGTTTACCCGCCACGTTGATCTCCTGTCCGGTGAGCCAGCGGAATGAATCATTGCTTAAATCTGCATCAGTTAACTCGGCGAGTACGTCGCGTGCTTTTGGTCCAGCTAACACCAATACGCCACGATCATCAGTGACGTTGGTGATCGATACATCCTCGCCGTCCAGGCAGCCCTGCACCAGGTGGTCGAGGTCGCGCAGTTCTGCACCAGCAGCAGACAGAAGATAAAAACGATCGGCAGCAAAACGAGTAATCGTCACTTCGCCCAGGATACGGCCGTTCTCAGACAAGATATGCGCGAGCACAATACCGCCATCTTTGCTCGGCATGCGGTTTGCGCACAGTCTGTTTAAAAACTTTTCTGCATCAGCGCCCGAGACATCGTATTTAGCGAAGCCACTCAGATCGAGAATGCCCACTCGTTCCCGCACCGCCTTGCACTCTTCACGCACCACCTCAAACACATTGTTGCGGCGATAGTCGTATTCTTCTTCGCGACCATCCAGCGAATACCATTTTGGTCGCTCCCAACCAAAGGTTTCGGTGAACACACCGCCTTTGGATTTCAGGGTTTCATACAACGGGCTAACGCGTTGCGGGCGGGCGGCGGGTAGTTCTTCACCCGGCAACGGGGTGGCGTAGGTCATGCGGAAATCCTGGAAACCTTTATCCCGCGCATAGTTCTCATCGGCGTAGACGCCAAATCGGCGTGGATCGAAGCCTGTCATATTAATCTCGGAATCGCCGTGCACCATCCATTGCGCCAGGCATTTACCACAACCTGCCCCCTGGGCAATACCAAAGGAAGAACCGCAACAGAGCCAGAAATTTTTCACCCCGGCAACCGGGCCTAAATAAGGCGGGCCATCGGGCGGATGCGGGATTGCGCCGTTAACGATTCGTTTGATGCCAGCATCACTGATGATTGGCAGGCGCTCCATAGCGTATCCCAGCCACGGCATCAGCCGATCCAGGTCTTCGGTGAACAGCTCGCTATCGGATGACCATTCAGGATAACCCTTAGGTGCCCACGCTTCGGTCATTTGCGCGCCTTCGTAAATTCCGATCAGGCCGGACTTTTGTTCTTGCCGGATATATGAGGATGCGCGCGGATCGCGGATCACCGGCATCTCTTCATCCCGCGCTTCAAACTCGGGCACGTTGCCAGTGACTATATAGTGGTGCTCCATATTCACCAGCGGCATATCGCTGCCAATCATTTGCGACACCCGGCGAGCAAAGCACCCGGCCGCGTTTACCACCACCTCAGCAGTAATCGGGCCTTTCTCGGTATCTACCAGCCACTCGCCGGTGGCCAATTTTTTGATATCAATCACCCGGTTATGGGTTTGAATCTTGGCGCCCATATTGGTCGCGCCACGCGCCATGGCGTTGGTTAATCCCGATGGGTCAGCATGACCATCATCGGTGGTATAGGCGCCGGCGATGACATCATCTACTTCTAACCAGGGGACGATGGATTTGATTTCGCTGGGGCTGATGATCTCCATATTAAAGCCGACACTTTGCGAGATACCCTTGAGGTAGCGCATCCATTCAAGGTCCTCTTTCTCGCGCGCCAGGCGAATACCGCCGGAGGCGTGCCAGCTCACGTATTGCCCGGTGAGGTCTTCCAGGCGTGGATACAACTCGTTGCCGTAGGCCTGTATTTTAGCGAGGTTGTAGTTGCCCACCAGGCTGGGGCATTGCCCTGCAGCGTGCCAGGTGGAACCGGAGGTTAACTCACCCTTCTCGATTAGCAAGAGATCTTTACATCCTTCTTCGGCCAGGTGATACAACAGACCCACGCCCATTATGCCACCACCGATAATCAGGGTTTGCGCATGTGATTGAATGATCGCCTCCCGGTTTTACACGCAAAGGTCACGCGCGATTTCGTGCCTTTTTCTTATATATAAGTTAAAACAACACAGCAGTCTCACAGCCATCAATGTGACCACAGAAACTGAGAACAGTGCAAGTCTCACTGCATCACTAAATAGCTGCAATTGATTTAATTTTTACTGGGTAAAGAAAAAGTAATGCGTGTTTAATGAAGAACTTACATCCCTAAGAAGAAGTGCTGATCCTTAATGTTGCTTCAACCGCTGTTAGTTAAGTAGCATCCTTTCACTATCTTGTTTGCTGCGTTCCTTCATACACCGCCGCAAAGTCCGTCGAAAACTCAAAAACACCATCCGTAAACTGGTGTTCTCGGTATTCTTACCCATATTGAAGACTCGATGCACTAGGTGCTCATCATCCAGGTCGATGTCTACCCCTTCCTGCATTTTTGCCGTCTTGATGAAATTGTTTAGCAGAATTGCTGACTGGCGATCCAGATCATCTACAGCAATATCCTTTAATCTTACTTTCATACCATTTGCCTTACTGTCTTAGCAGCCCCCAACCATTCCCGTTTAACCAAATTCAGAAGTCCATTTTCCAGCCATTAGAATACTCTGGTTTTATGCGTCAATTTGTAAACAAAGGTTACGTTTCCGAGGCTGTACTGAGGGTGATTTTTCTTGACATTTGTTTGCAAATTTTCCGCCAAGGTACTATTTTTAAACACGGTTAGGATAATTCCCATCCGCTGATGTTAGTCGCTGCCAGGGTTGGCACGTGTGCGTTGAGTAGAGACAACGCGCATGGTTCGACCCCGCAGATCAGTTAACAAAGTCTCGCCTGGATTTATTGCGAGGCGCTATGGCCAGGCGCCATGGAAATAACGAGGAGGTTCCCATGAATAGTCGCATCCTGCGTATGCATCTGCTGTTGCTGTGCTTGTTCTCAATTTCAACCATCACCCATTCCAATGATGAGAAGGCCTCTGATACCAAGGCACAGAGTCTGGATTGGAGCAAAATAGTCGGGCCCGGCTATGCAGAAAAGAGTGATTGTGCAGTCAATATCTCAACTTACTTAAAGCTTGATAATCCGGCCTTGCCGGTGCCGCCGAGCGCTAGCGCTGGTGCAGACAATAAAGCCTGCATATGGGACATTTTTGCCTGGAACTCCTTTGCGGCGCTTAACTGGCCATCTAACACCGCGCTAGGCAAACGCGGCCTGCCGTTGGCAGATCAATCCTTCCTCGGTAACTCCACTTACAAGGACGCAGGCAACGAAGTGGTTTGGGAAGCGTTTAAAGAAAAACGCGAGCTGTTCCAGGATGACTACAGCCGCAACTGGAATGACATTGAAAATGGTGAGGAGGTTAAGCGCTTTAAGACACCAGACAATATCTGGAGCAAATACGAAGGCTATTGCTCCGCTGAAGACCTAGCCAAGGCTGGAACGGCATCCAGTGGGCCATTTGCAGCCAATAAGTTTCATAACCAACTGGATGAAACTGCAGAGGTTCAATCTCAAGCTCTGGAATCCACCGATGTGCTGTGCATGGGCCATGGTGGCGCTCCTTGCGACATCAATAATGAGAGCGTGGTCGGGCCGCGCGTATGGGCTGGCGATGCGTCCACCGGCCGACCGATTTATTACGAGGTCAAGGTGAACTACGACTTCTTTGATTATGTGGTTAACCCACCTTCGGATATGGCCCTGCCAACAGCCAATGCGAATCTTATTGACGATGAAGTCTCGGCCACCAATGCCATGCTGAATAATATTCGCCTGCCGTGGCGATCCGCTGCTTCCAGCGGAAACACCAGTAATCAGAACGCCGTATTCGGTTATGGTGATGGCAGTTGTGACGCAACCAAGGGCGAAGCTGAGTCAGGGGTCTCAAATGCCTATGTGCCGTGCCGGACTGGCGCCGTGCATATGAAAGCGGCCTGGATTCAGCTGACAGACACCGAGTTGGCCACCAACCCGATTCGTTATCACACCACCACCGCGCTCTACTATGAGACCCCACCCAAGGAAACCGGCAAGCTTTGTATCGCGGTTGATACCTTTGGTTTGGTTGGTCTGCATGCCATACAGCGGGTGAAAACAAGCGGCATAGCCAATCCCGCTGGGGCGTTTGTGTTTGCTACCATGGAACACCGCAGCGTGCTGGACTCGAGCTATGCCTATCCGCAAAAGTACACCTACGTGAATCTGTTGACCAACCCACTGTTCGGCCCACCCACGGCAGGCGATCCTTACCCGACCCTGGACAACGCCATTACGGTGTCGCGCATGATTCCTACCGCCGGGGATAAATCTGCTCAAACCACCTGCGGGCTAAGCGCGGAGCAAACTTGCCAGGTTAATGCCGCGGCCTTGAAAAAGCTCAGCTCGGCTAACTCGATTTGGGCCAATTATCGTTTGGTGGGCACCCAGTTTGCGCCGAATGATTGCGCTTTTACCGAAGGTGACTCCGATTACGAGGAGAAACAGTTGGCACTGTGTCGCTACAAAACCTTGTCGGCTTTGGGCCAACCTCATTTTCTGGCCAACACCTTAATTGAAACCAACCAGGGTCTGCAGCACTTTTTGGGGCTGCCACCGGCACAATCGCGCCTGCAACCGAATAAATGGTGCGCACCCGATGCCAGTAATAGTGACTATTGTGATCTTCAGGCGGCCCGCTTGGTCGGCCCAAATATGGATAACGGTGGGCTCAACTTTGATCGTGGCGCGGACAATGTCGTTTATAGCGGTGGCCAAAACAATATGGGTGGTTGTCAGGGTTGTCATGGGATCGCTCAGCAAAACGGCTACTCATTCAGTTTTGTGCTGCTCGATGGCGTAAACGGGGCCAAGGCAGATACCGAGGATGAGGGCAGCATACCCGCTACTGCCATCGCGCAGTCCGTGCCGGTGTACCTGCAGCTGACTAATGACACCAACAAATACATTTCTATCGGCAGTGCGTACAAAGGCGACAATAAGTACTACAACCTGACCACCTCGGATCTGGGTGGTGCCGCGCAATGGCGTTTACAACCATTTACCGGTGATTCCGAAAACAAGAGCGTGCCAAATTTTGGCGGAAACATCCTGGTGACAGACGTGGGTGGCCGCGGCTCCATGCAGTTAGGCCAGACCGGCGGCGGTTTTAACGGGCCGGTTGTGGGTGACAAAAACAGTGCATTAGTTGGTCCAATCAATACCGGCAGCACCAGTCGCGCCGCGCAGCAGCAGTATGTCTTCCTGGTTAAAACCGATCGCAGTACCGATGCGGCCGATGCCTACGCGTTGGTTAGCACCGCGACCACAACGGGAGTATCCGGAGTTGCAGACGCTCACTACTTGCTAACCGCAGGCAGCAGCGTCAGCGCGCAACCACCAGGTGCATTGCCAAAGAAAACCTCGCCGGCAACTCCGGCTAGTGGCGAAATTCTTAAGCAGATGTTTAACATTGTGCTGGTGCCGCCACCCACGGCAGACGGGGAATAGTCCCGGTTTAGTTAAAATTAAAGAGCCCGATAGCCTGATCTACTGGGCTTCGAATAGCTCAACTATCAGAAATTAAGTTGGTAGCGGAGTGATACCCTGCGCGGGTCGTCGACCAGGCCTGATACTGCTGCGTCACCATCCTGGCCAAGTTGGCGCGCGGTGAGTTCATCACCCAGGTTGCTGCCTACCAGGCTGAGTAACCAGCCTTGATCCCCGGGGAACAAATCGACTACCACGTTGTATTTACTAAAAGCATCCTGCTTCCTGGTCTCGTCGGCGTGGGGTGAGGTAAAAAACTCATCCGAATAAAACCACTCCACGGTGGTACGTAATCCATAATCATTACCCACCTTGGTGTTATGACTCAGTGCTATCCGGCTGGTGAGTTCCGGGGCGCTGGTCAAACGTTTGCCGCTAAGGTCTTGCGAACAACGCATGCCATTACGTGTGGCGCCAAACTGGCTGGCCACATCCGTGCGTGACACCACCGATTGGAAGCGGCTGCAATCAGCTCCCTGGTAGTCATCAAACTTCGCGTCCAACCAAACGCCGGAAACATCAAGTTGCCAACGTTCGTTAATCTGCCAAATGGCCTCCAGCTCCAAGCCATCACTGCTGGCCGCAGCCGCATTACGAATCACCGCGGCTGATATGACGCCATCGTCGCCACGGTTCGAGTTCTGTTGCAGGCCCTTATAGTCCGATACAAACACCGCCACGTTTAACTGCAGCTTCTCGTCCAGCACGCTGGTTTTTACACCCAACTCGTGGGCTGAGACCTCTTCTGAATCATAGGTGAGCGTGCTGTCGTCCAGGCCATTAAGGCGGAAGTTGAATCCCCCTGCTTTGTAACCGCGGCGCCAATTGTAGTAATACAAGGTGTTTTCTGCAGGCTGGAACTGCAAGCCAACACTCGGCATCAATTCGTTATAGCTGCGTGATTCGTCGTCAAATGCGCCGCGAGTTCGGCGACCAAAACTGGCATATGCCGCTGGATCAGCGACCTGGTCTGCTAATACCTGTCGGCCAAAAGCCTGCCGATCAGACATGGCCAGCGTATTGTTGCGAATCTGTTCATCAACGGCGCTGAAGGTTTTCTCAGTACGTGACCAACGCAGACCTGCGGACGCTGTCCATTGATCCGTCAATGCCCAATCAATGGCCGCATAAGCTGAGAACGTATCTTCTTCTTGTTCGGCCTGGGTGCGGATAAATTGCAGATTGCGCTGGTTTCTGCCATCGGCATCGCCGGTTTGGTAGTCCACCTCGTTGTTGTGGAAATACGCGCCGATCATCCACCCGAAGGATTCGCTGGTGTAATTACTCAAACGTACCTCTTGAGATACCTGGTCGCTATTGTCCTCCACCCAAAAGATGCGGTGCGCCGGGCCGCCATGCGTCAAGTCATTGCCTTGAAACATAAAGTCGTTTTGATAGTAGCCTGTGGTTGCAATCACGTCGTAATCACCTAGATCCCATTCCAGACGCAGATTTCCTTCTAGGGTATCGTATTGGGAACTGTTAAACGGGCTGGCGGGCGAGCGATCATCAAACACGGAATCTGCAAATTCGTTTTGACAACTGAACGGAATCGCTAACGGGCTGTTTTGCCGCGAGCCGGTTTGCGCCCAGAAGGAATCCAGGTCTGCCTGGGTGCTCAAGCCCATGCCATAGAGGTCATCACAACCACGAGGTTGCCAGGCGTAGGGGTTGTCGCGCTCTATGTCTTGCGCTTCTATTTTAAAACTTGCGGAAAATGTCTCTGATGGTTGCCAGAGTGACGATACCCGTAGCAAACTGGAATCGTGTCCGCCACCCTCACCGGTTTTCTCACCACTGTTTGGATCCACCATGGTCCAAAAACCATCGGCAGACGAAAGGTTGGCCACCAGTCGGGTGGCGAAGGTATCGCTTAAAGGCAAGTTGTAAGCCAGGGTGCCACTGAGTTCGCCATCTGTTCCGACCACAGCCTGAGCAAAACCTTGCTGCGCATTCAACTCGGCACCGCGTGTACGGATGGCGATGGCCCCCGCGCTTGAGTTAAGACCAAAAAAGGTACCCTGCGGCCCTTTTAGAATGTCGATTTGCTCGATATCCACCAGCGCAGACTTAATTGAGCGAGAGCGGCCGTGATAAACCTCATCCACATAAATCGACACCGATTGTTCCAGGCCAGCATTGCCTTGCGACCCCACGCCGCGCATAAAGATTTTGCTGGATGAGGAGTTTCTGGATAAATCCAGGCCTGGCTGATTCGCACTGAGCGATTCCAGCGTGGCAAAATTACTGCGCGCCAGGTAGTCACTATCCAACACCGACATACTGATCGGCACCTGTGCCGCCAATTGATCCCGTTTTTGTGCTTGTACAGTGATCTCCTCAAGTTCCTCCGCGGAAGTACCTTGAATGAGAACACAGGTCAATATGAAAAGACTGGCTGCCTTGCGTTGTCGGGTGTTCCCCTCTTTTATTCTTTCCATCTATCTCACTCCTCTTACAGTCAATTGCACAGAGATACAGCTATCCGCTACCGTTATCGCTCCATACTGCCCGTCTGCTTGTTGATAGTCAATTGTCAGTAAAGCGTGGCCACGAGCGCCGAAATATCGATTAACGATCCAGTTTGCTCAGATAGTCTGCCACGCCCGGATTGGAAGCGACATTCTTTGCGTAAGCCACAAGTTCGGGCGACACATTCTTAATCAAGTCGGGAGGAACGTGATCCAGTATTCCAGAGCCAACCGAGCGCAACCAGACGAATGCCTTCAGGTCTGCAATTGTGAGGCGGTTATCAGCAAAATATTCACCGCCAGACGCTCGCAGCCGTGAACCCAATAATCTCAGGGTGCGCGTGAACGGCCCGGTAACCAACGCCTCACGAGCGCTTTTTAAGGCTTCTCCTTCCAGGCCAAAGGTCTTGCCGGTGGCGATCGACGCATCGTCAACGGCGCTGAGAATCTCATCACATTTAAAGGCCTCCCAATCATCCATGGGATACAGACCTGCCTGTTTGCCCACCCATCGATACATGGCGATGGATTGGGTATACACAATGCCATCCACTTCCAGCGTCGGCACCGCATTCAGGGGGGTGACCGCACGCATGATGGCGAACTCTTCAAATGAAATCCGATCATCCTCATAATCGATACCGCCCAGCGCCGCGGCCATTCGAATCGGCTCCCCGCGCCCAGCGTGGATATCGAAGTACGTCAATTTGAATTTGCTCATGTTGCCGCTCACCATTGTTCCCTAGCTGGACAAAAGTATAACAAAGCCAGCCACGCTTGCCTTCACCCCAACCAATTCAGATTGACGGAAATAAAACCGATCTCGACGTATACTCCTCTGCAACGATTCCGGAATAGCCCCAAGCAAGCAGCCCACACCCAGTTATGAAGTTAATACTTATACTTGTGATTTACCTTGCCGCAATCTTTGCAGCACACGCCCAGGAAGTTGTACCGTTGAAATTTACTGCTAACCCCGAGGTAACCTGGCCGAATGCAGAAAGGCAATATTACTCGGACATCTGGGCAACCGAGGTCGTCACCAATGTCTCTGAGCCTACGCTTACGGTTTTTAGACCAGAACAAGAGGCCAATACCGGCACGGCAGTCATTATCGCACCGGGCGGCGCGCTGTTCGCGCATAGCATTAATAGTGAAGGCTATGACGTCGCAAAATGGCTGGCTGCCAGGGGCATCACTTCATTCGTCCTTAAATACAGATTAGTGCCGACTGGTGAAGACGGAGTCCAGGAAGCGTCGCTCGCCATGCAAGAGCCCGAGAAATACCGGCTCGAAGAACGCCTCACTCCGGTGCTGCCTTTATCGATTAGCGATGGCCTGGCGGCCGTCGACTATGTTCGTACCAACGCCAGCCGTTGGGGCATCGCAACTGACAAGATTGGCTTTATGGGTTTTTCCGCCGGCGGCACGGTAACCATGGGAGTCACGTATAACTACACGGCCGACAATCGACCGGACTTTATTGTGCCGGTTTATGCCTGGACCGATGTATTCGGTACCAAGGAGGTACCCGACGATGCACCTCCGATGTTAGTGGTGTGCGCCTCCGATGATTCATTAAACCTGGCACCCGCCAGCATCAAGCTGTATTCCGAGTGGCTGGCGAAGGGCAAAGTGGTGGGCTTGCACATGTACTCACAGGGCGGTCATGGCTTTGGTATGAGGAAATTGAATTTACCCTCTGATTCCTGGATAGAACGATTTTACGATTGGGCGGTGGTGGAAAAGCTAGTCACGCCAAAAGTTATCGCACCCGCAGGTTAATTGTCTAAGGCTGCTAAACCAGCTGCGATTCTATCCTGATCTCATTCTCCAGGGTTTTGTGAACCGGGCAACGATCGGCAATTTGCAATAGTCGCTGACGCTGCTCTTCGGTTATATCGCCCTCGACCGAAATATCGCGACTTAGCACATCCACCTGGCCAGACTGTTTTTCGCAATCGACACAATCTTCCGCATGAATACGACGATGTTTAACCAGTACATCAACATTCTGCAGTGGCATTTTCTTGTGCCGAGCGTACATATTTAACGTCATCGCGGTACAGGTACCAAGCGCGCTGGCGAGATAATCATAGGGTGAAGGACCGAGGTCACTGCCGCCAAAACTTTTTGGTTCATCCGCCAGCAATTTATGGGTGCCGGCCTGCACGGTACAGAGAAACCCCTGGCGTGTTTTCGCGCTTACCAATACCCCTTCCGGCAGCTCGTCTTCCGCCATCTGCGCTACTTCTATATAGCGCTGCGCCCAACTCGCCAACACCTCACCCACATAATTCGAGTCGCCTGCATTGGTAAGTAAATGATCTGCTTTATCCAGGCTGACAAAACTCTTTGGATGCATGGCATTGGCAAAAATCTTGCCCGCTTCGTCAATGGATACCGTGTCATCAATGGGCGAGTGCATCACCATCAAGGCTTTATTCAGGCGGCGATAATCGATCTCATGCGCACGTGCATCGTCGACAAACTCCTGCTTGAAAGTGAAATTCCGACCTGCTAGATCAACATCAGCGGAACCGCTGACTTCTAACTCCTTTAGGTGCTCGGTTAACAAGTGCAAGATATGCTCAGGGTTGGCTGGCGACCCAATGCTGGCGACCGCCTTGGCTGAGTCAATATGCTGTGCGGCTGCCAACATCGCGGTGCCGCCTAAGGAATGGCCCACCAATAACTGAGGTGCCTGGTATTCCTCAGCCAGGAAGTTTGCTGCATCCAGCAGGTCGTCGATGTTGGTAGAGAAATTACTGTCCTCAAATGCGCCTTTGCTGCCGCCAAGCCCGGTGAAATCAAAGCGCAGTGTCGCTATGCCGCGGCTGGCCAAGGTATCAACAATATTGCCGGCAGCATGAATGCTCTTGGTGCAAGTAAAGCAGTGTGCAAACAGAGCATAGGCCACAGTATGGGTGGTATCAGGCGTGTGCAGTATTCCAGATAACTTGTGCTGATTGCGGTTTTCAAATTGAACACGATGTTGCATAAGGATGACCTAATGTAGATTTATTATGAGTTTGAAGGCTAAAACATTGCGCGCTTCATTATAGCAATGGCCAAAAAAAACGGCCCTCGCGAAAGAGGACCGTTTAGTCTGTCAGGTTATTGCGCCTGGCTCGGCGCTTATCTTTGTTCCGGCTCGATTAATCAGAGCCTTTAGAACCCCTTGACCCTTTAGATCCTTTGGATCCTTTGGACCCTTTAGAGCCTTTAGAACCCTTCGAGCCTTTATCGTCACAAGCACCTAACTCCGCACCACGGCGTAACAAGCGACGTACCTGATAAGGACGTACCTTAATCGTGACGTAGCCATGGCGTTTTGAGTAGTAACACATGGTCACACGCTTGCGGTCGAGCTCAGGACAAGGCCCTTCTATGGCAATCCGGAAATAGATCAACAAGTCGGCCAGGCGACGCGGCACCAAAACCTCACGCTGATAGCGAGAGCCTGGTTTCAAACAGATCAGCACCTTCTCACGTGGTGGTCGATTGACCGTGAGGGTGGCACTGGCTGGCTCAGCTACTGCATCACCATCGTCCGTCAACACGCTGGTGACATTTTGATAATCACCCGCTGCCGCACCAGATGGTACGTCCACTTGCACAGAGAAATTACAGCTGGCACCGGCTAGCAAGTTACCACCAGTGAGTGACAGCACGGAGGATCCAGATAGGCTGGAACCCACACCGCAGACATTCGCGGTGGGCGTACCACTGGCTATCAAGCCGGAGAGCGCGCCGTCGAGGTCATCGGTAAATGCCAGGTCAGTTAGATCCGCTGTTCCGGTGTTCTGAATGGTGAAATTCAGATTGGTTGAGCCACCGGCCAATACTGCTGCGTCAAACGATTTTGCAAAGCTAGCTTCACGAACCAGTGATTCATTTACTGTCAGCGTTGCTGTCGCAGGTTCCGCGACCGAGCCATCGCCTTCAGCAAGGGAACTGGTGGTATTTTCATAATCACCCGCTGCACTGTCCGCCGGCACGTCCACTTGCACTGAGAACTGGCAGGAAGTGCCGGCCGTCAGGTTACCACCAGTCAACGTAATGGTAGAGGTACCACCGAGGCTGGAACCCGTGCCGCAAACATCCGCAGCGGGTAAACCACTGGCTACCAGGCCAGCAAGAACCGCATCAAGATCATCTGAAAATGACAGATCGGTTAAATCGGCACTGCCATTATTCTGTATCTCGAAGTTAAGGTTAGTCGATGCACCTGCATCCACCGGCCCATCAAATGACTTGGTGAATTCGGCAGAGCGCACCAACACTGACAAGGTAGCTTCAGCTGGTGGTGCCACCAAAATCGGATTGTTCCCTAATGGACTGGTGATATTGTCATAATCACCCGTTTCTGCGCCCGCAGGTATTGCGATATCGACGGTAAACTGACAGGAGTCGCCCGATCCTAATACGCCACCAGTCAAGGTGAGGATTGAAGTACCCGTTAACAATGAGCCGGTTCCACAAACATCACTGGCAGGCAGGTTAGTTGCAACGAGGCCACTCAGGACGGCTTCCAGGTCATCGGTAAAGAACAATCGATCCAGGGTATCCCCACCATTATTTTGTATGGTGAATGTCAACGAACCCATGTCGCCCGCAATGCCTGGATTAGCAAACATTTTGCTGAAATCCACGCTCACCACAATGGCGCTATCTGTCGCTGGCGAACCGCTCACGGCCAGTCCATCAACCATTCCGGATACGTCGCTGGTGATATTGTCGATGCTGTTCACACCTTCCGCCGAAGCTGGCAGGCTGATATCGACACTGAAGGTACAGGAACCTCCAGGTGCCAATGAACCACCCGTAAGCGTGATCACACTGCTGCCCGCTAGTGATGAGCCAACTCCGCAAACATCGCTTGCTGGCAGGCCAGTCGCAGTCATACCCGCCAGGCTGGCATCAAGGTCATCACTGAAGGCGATATCGGTGACCGTTTCTGATTCGCTCAGGTTTGTTACGGTAAACTCGATTGAACTGGTAGTCCCCAACGAGATGGCATCACCTTCAAATGCTTTTTGCAATTCCAGCAATACAGAGCTGAGTTCGAGTTCGGCTATCGCAGGATTAAGCGGGACATTGCCGCTACCAAAGTTGGCAAGCTGTGATTCAGTCGTATTGGTGTAACGACCGTCTTCAGCACCAGCCCCTGTCGCGATGTCAACAGAGAAGGTACAGGATTGTCCTGCTAACAGGTTTCCACCGTCGAGCTGCAAGGTTGCACCAAATGGAATGCTGAGATTGGAACCGGTACCGCACACGTCTGCCTGAGGCAGAGTCGTACTCACGGTCGTACCGGGTATGAATCCACTTAGATTGTCACGGAAGAAAATACCCGTGGCATCGAGTGTTGAACTGGTATTGGTCAGCGTGAATTCCAATGTCACCGTACCACCCGGAATCACCGGGCTTTGCGAGAAGGATTTGCTGATATCCAGACCAGCAACCACCAGCGTGTCTGCTGCACCTAATCCAACTACATTTAGCCCGCCAACTACTGCAGAAACATCACTGGTTTGATTGTTATAGTTCCCTGGCGTGGCTCCTGCAGGTATGTCTAGCGTAACGCTGAAGGTACAGCTCTCACCAATTCCCAGACTGCCGCCAGTGAAACTCAAGTTTGAAGTGCCACTGATGGAAGAGCCCACACCACAAACATCCGATTGCGGTAATCCAGTGGCAACCAAACCGCTGAGTACGGCATCAAGATCATCGGTAAAGGCGATAGAGCTGGCCGCATCGGTCGCTGTCTCTGGATTAAACAAAGTGAACTCTAGCGTGACCGTACCACCCGCCGCGGCTGGATCATCGGTGAATTCTTTCCTCAGTTCGGGAGTTTCAGCAACCGTCAGTGAGGCTGACGCCTCATTCCCCAAGCGTGTGGTGCCATCGATGGTCGCACTCACCTGGTCGGTAGTATTGGTGTAAACACCGCCGCCTGTGCCCACTGGCACCACGACATCTACCGTAAAGGTACACGACTCGCTGGAGCCCAGGCTGCCGCCTATCAGGGTAACAGCAAACTCTTCAGTGTTAGGCGAAAAGAGATTAAGTGTGGAACCGACTCCGCAAACATCCGATTGTGGTAAACCAACCGCCGTGGATCCACTGAGAAAGTTTGAAATATTATCGGTAAAAGTAATGTCTGTTGCGGTCTGGGTATCACTATTGTTGGTAATAGTGAATTCCATCGTAACGGTATCACCGGCTCCGACTGGATTCTCCTGAAAGGTTTTGCTGATACTGGGACCAACATCAACAAACAACGTGTCGCTGGCCATATTGCCCGTAGTTGGGCTGCCACCCACATCGCCTGTGACGGCACTCGTGAGGTTGGTATAACCACCGGCTGCAGCATTGCCTGGAACTTGGAGTGTTACCGTAAAGCTACAACTGGCGCCAGCAGCAACCGTGCCACCGCTGAGAGTGATTAGGCCGGAGCCACTGACAGTAGATCCGGTTCCACATACATCATTCGCAGGCAAGCCGGTTGCTACCAGCCCACTTAGAATGCCATCCAGATCATCGGTAAACGATATATTGGTAGCAGTGTTACGACGATCACGGTTGGTAATTGTGAAGTTCAAATCCACTGTGCCACCAGGGCTTACCGGGTCATCAAGAAAATTCTTAACCAGTTGCAATGTACTGACATCTACGGCCAGCTCAGCGACTCCAAAGCCGCTATCGTTAATCGGCCCGAGTGACGTACTGGTGAAGTTGCTACTGGTATTTGCTAATACTCCGCTACCGGTAGTTACCACATCTAACGACACCGAGCAGCTTGCTCCCCCGCCCAACATAACGATATTAAAAGTTGGTGTAAAGACTACCGAAGTGCTCCCAGGGTTGGCCGAGATCATGCCACCAGTACAATCCGTAAATGCATTATTTGGATCCGCAACCTCCATGCCCACCGGCAGGCTGTCGGAGAATTGGCCATTAAAAATAGCCGAGCCATTCGCAGTGTTATCAATGACAAAGACCAGGCTGCTGCGATCACCGAGCGATACCGCAGCAGGACTAAACGACTTACTAAATCCAGGTCGGTTTGTTGCAACGGTTAAATCAGCGGTTGCATTGCCGCTGTTCCCATCGGATGAGGTTAGGTCCCCTGATACATTTGTGTGGGTGCCCGGTGTAGAGCTCGTAACGTTGACCGATACCATACAGGATTGATTGCCAGCCAAACGACCGTCGATGAGGCTAATTGACGTGCCGCCACTAGGGGCGGTTACCGTACCTTGGCAGGAATTACTCGGATCAGCTGGCGTTGCCAGGATCACGCTTGCCGGCAAGTTGTCGACGAACGCCATGGAGCTGACCGGTGTCGCGTCGTTGGTAATAGTAAAGGTTAGCCGTGAAGTGCCCCCAATACCGATGGTACTGGGACTAAAAGCTTTGCTGAAGGTTGGTGCGGCGGAGGCTGCGGCGCTATACGCGCAGAACATCACCAACAAGAATACGTGCGAGATTGATTTGATCAGCCAACTTTGCAGATTAGCTGGCTTTGAAAAATTAGCCATTTAATGCCCCCCTGTGCCTTTTATGACACTACCCAACCGACGTCATTTATGCGCCGTTTATTTGTTTATGTGGGCGTCCAGCTATTGTTTCCTTACAGTAAATTTTACTCACGCAACCCTACGCAACCCGGCATTTCACCCACGAGTTCCTACCATAGTCCTCTGAGCATATAACAAATTCACTCAGAAAACCAAATTATATTGGACAGATGTTGCGTTGATATTACAGCTATAACAGTAACTTAGTCGTGATTGGTTCGCGCGGTATCCGATATTAGCGAGCCGCGTGCTTTCACTAAATCAATCCGGAATTTTTAAGTTTCATCTGATTTTTGTTGGCAGGTTCCCCAAGCCAGTATCGACCCAACTACACCATTTGGTAAACAGCGTGAGTTTGTTCGATGGTTTTTTCCCAACTGAAATCGCTGGCTCGCCGTAGTCCTAGCGTGGCGTATTCGCTCGCTGTACCGTCTTTTTCAAGCAAGGTTTTCAACGCGGTCTCGATCTCAGATGCTTGCATAGGGTCTACCTGCAAAGCGTGGTGTGCAGACAGTTCTGCCAGCGCGCCTGAGCCTGAGGTAATGCATGGGCAGCCACTTTGCATTGCTTCGAGCAACGGCAAGCCAAATCCTTCATAAAGAGAGGGGAAAACAAAGGCTTTGGCACCGGCGTATAAACTCGGCAGTAGCCTATCACTCACAAAACCGAATTTTATTAGCTTGCCCTGTTGCTCCATGCTGGCAATCTGACGTTCAAGTTGTGCTGACTTCCATCCGCTAGAGCCGGCAATAACCAGTGGGAACTGTTGCTGCAGGTCGTCGTCCAACGCCTGGTAGGCGTCGAGTACCCGGTGTAAATTCTTACGTGGTTCCAGCGTACCGACACACAAAACATAGTGCTTGTACTTTAGCCGCTTGAGTTCAGGCAGCTGACTGAATTCTGCCTCTGGCCGCGGCCGGAATGAAGGATCCGCTGCCAGAGGGGTGACAACAATGCGTTCGGCTGGAATCTGGTAATGCTCCTCAAGCTCGGCTTTGACACTGTTGCTGATGGTGATGATGGGTTGATTTCCTTGTTGAAGAATTGAGAATAGCCGCTCCAGGTACCGAACTCGGTGTCTCGGGTGTGTCTGCGGATAAAGGTAGTGAGAAACATCATAAACAGTGGTGACACTGCCATTGCTATTGGTTCGCGGAGCATAGTTTAAATCATGGTACACCGCCCCTGCGTCGAGTTCAGCTCTGGCCAACTTCTCAAAACGCTTGATGTTTGCCCATCGGTAATAGTCACGGCTTTTTGGAACATGACCGATCAGTTTTCGAAAGTCACTACCGTTGCCGCTCGTTTTGGTCAATAACAGATCGAGTTTTTCTCTGAGAGAATCTCCCTGCAACAGCTGGTTGCCTATCATCGCCGACAGTGGGTATCCCGCATCCAGGCCACCGCGGACTATTTCCACTGCATATCGACCTATCCCGGTCAGCGGCGGTCGAATGTTTTCCAGGTTATAGAGGGCCTGCCTCACTGTGCCAGGGACTTCGCGTGCGCGCGGTAGAGTTCACTGGTGGCCTGTGCGAAATGTTCAGCGGTAAACTTCTCCTGGTATCGAAGCAGTCCTTGTTCACCGAGACTGCTTGCCAGCTCTGGATCAGCTTTCAATGTCTGCATTGCCTGCGCCAAGGCCTTGGCATCATCGGGTGGCACAGTTAACGCCTCCTTCTCATGGCGGGCAACCCAGGGTACGGAAGAATTCAGATTGGTGTTTATTACGGCCTTGCCCAGGCGCATGGCTTCCAGTTGAACCAAGGCGAAGGCTTCGTTTTCTCTATTAGACGAGACCACCAAAGCGATTGCGCTCTGCAGTATTTCATTAACCTTTTCATCATTCGCCTGTTGCTCGAACTTGACCCGGGCCTTGAGTCCGAGATCTTCCGCCAGCAGCTTGTGGCGCTCAAACAAGGGGCCATCACCAACGATAATCAAACGATGATCAGAGTGCTCAAGAGATCTAATTGCTACGTCAATGCCTTTGTAGGAAACATGCCTGCCAATCACGACGAAATAACCATTGGGTGCAAGTGGTAAGGTTTGGGAAGGCGTCACACTCTCCATACCATAGGGAATAGTGCGCACTTTATTGCGAAACCGTTTAAGCCAGAAAGAATTCTCAATCATCCTGCCTGAGGTGGCTACAATCGCCTTTGCGCGCCACAGAACCACCAACGTCAACGGAGCTACCAACCACTTGAGTTTTTTCTGTGCAATGATATTGGAATGCCAGTGTACGACGATGGGTGTGTTAGAGAAGAAAAAGCAGAGCGCGAGTTCCGCCAAGGGGAACGGGTAGTGCAATGCGATCAAATCCTGTTTTCTGGCGATCTTTATCACCTGACCGGGAAGTGAGGGTGCGATGGGCATTGAAGCAAGTTGACCATAGGATCGGCAACGGATCACATCGGCACGATCCAGTTGTTGCCGATCAACAGCACCATCTTCACCGGTAGTGATTACCTGATGCGTAAAATCCGCTAAACGAGCGGTAATTCGCTGGACGACACGTTGTACCCCTCCCTTAACCGGCAGGTACACCTTACAGATATGCAGTACTTTGCTCGACTCAGAACCATCCTTTCCTTTTTCAATATTCTTGAGTTTGGCAAAATCATGTTTGCTCATAAAACCCTAATTATGTTGCAGGGATTACCCCGTGTTATTTTTATTCAGTGTCACCACGTTTGACTCTCTTGGTATCATCAGCGCTGCTGCTCTGGTGGCTCCTACTTGCGCGCTTAGCTCGGTGTGAACCATGTCAAAAACCACTTGCTTAAGCGGCGTGCTTGCCTTCCATGCCAATTTGCTCTCCGTTTCCTGAGGATCGCACAGTGTTTGTTTTATATCCAGCGGCCGTAGAAGGGAATCTCGCACCAACAAGTGATCGCGATAATCTAACCCGAGAGAAGAAAAGGCCATTTGCAAAAAATCCCGAAGGCTGTGAGTTACTCCGGTGGCAATTACATAATCATCGGGCTTCTCTTGCTGCAACGTGAGCCTTGCACCGTTCATAAACTCAGCCGCTGAACCCCAATCTCTTCTCACACTGAGATTCCCCAGCTCAATGTTCTCAGCTTCACCCAGCGCGATTTGACACGCCGTGCTAACAATCTTGGAGGTGACATAATTGCGAGGTCGTAGAGGAGATTCAAAGTTTGACAGGATGCCACTACAGACATATAAGCCGTAAGCCTGACGATAATTTCGCACTTGGAAGTGGGCACAACTTTTGCCAATGCCGTACGGGCTCTTAGGATCATGCGCCGTATCCTTATTAGCCGGCACCTCACAGTTACCGAACATTTCAGTCGAGGTAGCGACAAAACAAGGGATTGTCTTATCCGTCTTGCGGATAGCCTCCAAGAGATTAACCGTCGTTAAGGCAATGCTATAAATGGTCTCGGCGGGTTCTTTGAATGACCTTGCAACCGATGAAGGAGCGGCTAGGTGGTAAATTTCATCCGGACGGAGCTGGTCAATTAGATCGAGCACAAGACTGTCATCTTGGAGGTCTAGTGATCGCAAAGCAATTTCGTCCAGAATCCCTAAATTTAGCAGGTTGGTCGTGTCCACCTGTTTGGTATCTCTGGTAGTACCAACCACATGATAGCCATCGCCACACAGACTCTTGGCGAGATGGGCGCCTCCCTGGCCAGAAATTCCTGTTATAAGCGCGGTTTTCACTAGATTAAGTAACCCTATCCCAATAATCAATCTGCGAATTAGTATAGTACTAATCCGATTTAGGCGAAATAAACCAACAAAAAATGCATAGCAGGTTGTTATTTAAAAGCATGGAAAAAGCCACGAGTGGGAGCCCAATTTGCAATTGGGTGAGGCACATACTCTACTGTTTCGAAGCCATTACTCTTTAACATGCCGATGATTGCTGGTTCATTCATTCCCCACCAGTTACTGGGATCAGAACCCAGTTCATCCGTGGGGTAAAACTCCGCAGCTGGATAATCAAGATGGGTACATCCCATATGTGTCTCGACCACGAGGTGCTCCTTGCAAACTTCACTGACGATTTCCAATGCCAACATGGGGTGTCGCATGTGGTACAACACTCCAAGAAACAACACGACGTCAAATTGACCAACTTTTTCGCTTGAGAGATCCATAATATCAATGAACTGATCTTTTATCCCCGGAGCAAGTACACTTCGTGCATAGTCAAAACCAGGTCGTCCACCCAATTGTTCCCATGCGAAACTATCCGTACTCAGTACTTCAGCAGCGCCACGACGATCTGCCTCAAACGAGAAAAACCCAGACCAGGCGCCTATATCCAATACTGATTTGCCGCTTACATCATGGTCGAAAACAACATCCGCCTCTGCCAAACAGGTTGAAAAGTCCTTCCGCCCATTGGTGACAATGCCATTCCCCAAGTCAATGGAGTGGTACCAAGAGATTTGTTCTACTTCCTGCGCGTCTGCTACGCGCGCGTCATTGTCTTCAGCCATAACTTCCTAAATATTTATTACTGTTCCTGTGCATCCAATACGTTCTTGTAAAGATACATACTTTGCGTTGGTTTTGAGCTTTGCAGCCTGGATAAAGACCGCAGTCTAGTATTTTGCTCGGGGCTGAGTCAATCGTAACTCGCACATGAGTGAATTCTATAGAAATTTAACTTTGCTTGCGGTAAGGTTCAGGCCAATTTCAAATAGTTGAAATGCCCAATAGCTTGATATTCAAGATAATAGTAAGTCGCCTCGTAGTGTTTGTTGGCAAACGATAGAACTGAAAACCATCCTAGCCCATTCTCCGCATCAAATCGGATAATTTATTGACCATGCCAGCTGGAAATACGCATTTCAATAATGCTTTAGTGGATCTTCTAAACGGAATCAACAGTCGCTCGGTATGGCTGGCTTTAGGCTGGAATGATGTCAATAACCGCTATAACCGATCCAAACTTGGGGTGTTTTGGGCCAGCCTAAGCATTCTCATTTTCGTTGGTGCCTTGGGTCCTATTTACGCGAGCCTGATGTCAGTTGAAACCCGCGTCTACATGATCCACCTGCTTTTGGGTTTCATTGTTTGGAATTTTGTTTCGAACATTATCCTGGAATGCAGCAAGGAATTTATTGGATCAGCACATTATCTGACATCGTTTCAGTTAAGTTACTTCACACTGTTGTTCCGAGTAGTTTGGCGAAACACGGTCGTGCTGTGTTATCAAATGTTGGTGTTTGTTATCTTGGCATTGTTTTTTCGACAACCAGTAGCAGTTGAATGGGCCGTCGTGCCGCTAGCGCTGCTAATGATTATGCTGAATGCGCTATGGATTGGTCTCATCATGAGTATATTAGCTGCGCGCTACCGGGACTTTTCTGAGTTATTTAACAATATATTTAGATTGGTATTTTTCGTGACGCCAATTATCTGGATGCCAAATGCCAATGAACAATTAAATCAAATCGCCCAGTTAAACCCGTTCTTCCATCTCATTGAGTTATTTCGAGAACCGCTGCTGCAGGGCAACATCAGCCTCGTGCATTGGCAGATCACAGCAGCGATGGCAGTGTCTGGCTGGATTTTGGCATTTGCACTCTTTGCGCGATACCGATCACGGATCGCTTTTTGGCTTTGACATCGGATCAACCAGCGCATGCCATTTATTAAACTCAGCAACGTCAGCCTCGAGTACCCCATTTACGACACGGTGAGTCGTTCGTTCACCCGTTCCCTCACGCGTGGCATGCAGGTCGGAGGGAAAATTAAAAATGACGGTTCCACTAAGTCTTCGATATTGGCGCTGGATAATCTAAACCTAACTTTTGTCGATGGCGATCGGGTGGCCTTGTTAGGCAATAATGGAGCAGGTAAGACCTCGTTGCTCAAACTACTATCTGGTTTTTATGAACCGACCAAGGGACACATCGAAAAAGAAGGAAAACTATCAGTATTATTGAATTTAATGGCCGGCATGGATGTAAACCAGAGTGGCTACGACAATATTCTGCTGTGCGGCATGTTGCATGGCTTAGAGCGCAAAGAGATTCTGCAGAAAGTAGAGGAAATCGCTGAGTTCAGCGAACTCGGTTCTTACTTGTATTTACCAGTCAGACTCTATTCTCAAGGAATGACTCTGCGCTTGGCATTTTCAATATGCACCAGCGTTAATAGCGAAATTTTGTTACTCGATGAATGGATTGGTGCGGGAGATGCGGACTTTATTGTCAAAGCTCGGGAACGTCTGTCCAGAATGGTTTTTGCCTCATCCATTCTTGTCTTCGCCACCCACCACCCAGATGTGGCTCGTCACCTATGCAATAAGGCGATCTACCTCGAGCACGGTAAACTCATCGCCTTTGGCGACATTGAGGAAGTCATGCAACATCAGAATCTGGATGTACTGAGCCACAATTAGCCACAACTAGAAAGTGGTTCTTGGCTGTAAGATCTTCGAGTTCAGGCCTTTATTGGAAAACTCTGGTACTAGTGCGTTTGCGAAGTAGTGCTGCCCAACATAAATCTGCATAACTCAGCAACTGACGTAGTGGCTGCCCAAGCCAGTTGTGCCTTAACTTTCGAAGGGTTACCGGTAGCAGTCGTATGATCTTCATTGCGGTAATATTTAGGATTGATGACAACGATCTTTTTACCGTTGGCCTGATTGATTCCTACTTCGTCCATCCCGGCGCCTTCCCAGGCGAGACGGATACCCACGCCAGTCGCAGCTAACTCGACAAACTCACGGATGGTCGTCAGTTTTCCCGTGCTCAGAATATATGAGTCAGGCTGGTCGACTGAGAGCATTTTGTGCATTGCCTGCACATAATCCTTTGCATAACCCCAATCACGCTGGGCGGCTAAATTTCCGATCTCCAGACAAGACAATGATCCATTCGCGATCCCGAGCATGGAGTCGGAGATTTTCCTGGTCACGAACTCGCTGCCACGCAAGGGGGACTCGTGGTTATAGAGAATGCCATTGCAAGCAAAAATTTGGTGATGCCGCCGATAATATTCAACCATTTGGTGTGCATAGGCTTTCGCGACTGCATAAACATTATCAGGGGCCAATGGAGTATTCTCAGTTTGCGGCTGCGCCCTGTTGCGACCATAAATTTCCGCCGAAGAGGCTTGAAAAAAACGAATTTTTCGCCCACTTCGCCTAATCGCTTCCAACATTGCAACGGGCGCCAATCCATTCACCTGGCTGGTCAACAGCGGGTTTTCCTCGGCCTGTTTAAGCGTGCTCACGGCCGCCAAATTATAGATTTCGTCTACCCTTTGCTGAGTGATAAAGCTGTTTAACCCGGTAGTGTCGCTTAAGCACAGCTGCTTGAGAGTTAGCTTTGGGTGTGCAGCTATTGCTAACTTCTCCAATCGCCAGATATCCGGTTCTCCACTACGATGTGTTCCGATTACTTCGTAACCATTCGCCAGCAGATGTTGCGCCAAATAGGCGCCATCCTGACCACAAATCCCGGTAATCAGAGCCGATCTGCTTTGCTCAACCACGAGTTACGCTAACGATTGATCGATGACCGTTGCCGAGCCTCAAACTATTTCAATTTCGGGAAACGGAAAAATAAACTTTCCGCCTTCCTGTAGAAATTGCTGTTCACGCCGTAGAATGCCATTTTTAAAATGCCAGGGTAGCACCAGATAATAGTCCGGTCGCATGGCATGGGCTTCCTGCTCGGAAACAATCGGAATGTGGGTTCCAGGGGTGATTCGGCCAAACTTGTCCGGGTTGACCTCCGCTATCGCGGGAATGTCTGCAGCGGAAAAACCGCAAAACTGCAACATCACATTACCTTTGGTCGAAGCACCGTAACCCAGCACTTTTTTGCCGTCTGCTGTGAGCGAGCGCACCAGATTTTGCAAATCCTTGCGATGCCGATAGACCTTTTCTTCGAAGTCTCTAAACGGCTTTACCGTATCGAGGCCCATGCGCAATTCTTGTTCTAACAGCCAATTAATTACGGCATTGTTTGCGGTCACGCTGGTGTTCGCCTTTTTGGCAGCAGTAACAGCAAAACTACCACCATTTATGTCGTTCATCGCCACATCGACTATTTTTAAATTCGCTTGCCGGAGAATATATTGCACACTTGCCAATGAATAATATTCCAAATGTTCGTGACAAATCGTGTCGTAGGAATTCGTTCTCAGCATGGAGGGCATATAACTTTGTTCAAAATGCCAAATGCCATCAGCGGCTAGCGATTGCTCGATATCTTGAGCAAACTTGATTGGGCTTTCCAGGTCATAAAACATCGCTATGGAGGTGATAATCTTGGCCTTGCTTTGCGCAGATTTTGCGAGCACGTCAGCTGAAAAGAAATCTGCGATCAAAGACACATCGGCAGGATAAAACTCCCTGAATTTGGCCCCTACCGGATCAATGCCGATGCGAGTAATTCCTTTGGTCTGATAGGCTTTCAAGGTGGTGGCATCATTGCTTCCGATATCGATGACCAAGTCTCCAGATTCCAGTGCGGCCATTTTTTCGAGGTAGGCTACCTTGCGTTCCAAGTGATCGACCATCGACTGATTCAACCCAGATCGGTAGCCATAATTATCACCATACATTTCATCAGGATCGTATGAATGTTTAAGTTGCAGGAGACCACTGTCCGGACACCAGACCAATTCCAGCGGTCCAACCGTCACATCCTCTTCCACCGATTTTGGAAACACGCCGGTCAGCGCTTGGTGGCCTAGATCCAAAACTGAGATAAGATGATCACTATTCCCGATTCGGCAGTTGTTGATTTCGCGATATCGCATGCGTTTTCCTTCAAAGGTTTAATTCAGTAAATAGGGTGTGCACGATTGCGCTAGCACTTTCCTCGCAAGAGTTTACCTTCATGCTCGATGAATCGGGAAGTTTTCCAGTCGTTTTGAGTTCGAACCAACTGTGAATGTCGTCAGCCAGCTCCTCACCATTGCGAGCAGCGGTGAAAGTGGCATGACCTTGGGCTACTTCGCGAAAAGAAGGTATGTCTGAACAGAGAATAGGTATCCCGTAACTAGCGGCTTCTATGAGGGGCAAACCAAAGCCTTCGCCTTTACTCAAAAATAGCAATCCTGCGGCAGACTCGTATAAGCGTGAAAGCTCCGGATCGGTAGGGGCTTCGATAAAAATCAGATTTTCCTGTTTGCCGCTATTGTCTCGCAAATCATCCATAAACTCTTCAACCAACCAACCCTGCTTACCAGCAATGCAGAGTTTAAGATTGACATCCTTCTCCCACAGACGACGCATGGCCGCAACTGCGACGTCATGCAGTTTTCTTGGTTCAATGGTGCCCACCATGAGCAGGTAGCGGTTGGGCTCCAGATTGTGTGCCCGGATTGCTTTGATCCTCTGTGTACTCTCCTCTTCACTATTAGGAGCGAAATCGCAGCCGTGATGCCAATGACCCAAAAGCGGTGGGTTTTCGATGTGGCTTTTCTGAATATAGTTACCGAGATCGGTTTCGGTAGCCGCTGAAATGGAAATTAACGCGTCGCTCTGATCGATGGCTTTTTTCAGCCAGGTCTCGAACCATTTCGGCCCACCTTCAACGAAACACTCCGGGATGCGGATTGGCAACAAATCATAGATTACGCCAACTATCGGAACGTGCTTGTTTCTGGCTCGCTCAAAAACCGAATAAAAATCGGAATATCGATCCCAGGAAGAATCCAGCATGAGTAAAACATCTCCTGCGGAAAACTCAACCTCCGTGGCCCTGAGATGATCCTGCTCACAGCTGGACAACAAATCTTGGCTCACTAACCAATTCTTTGCGACCACCAAGCGCTTGTCGACCAACTCCACTGCCACCGGTTCAATACCCGGCTGCTGCAAAAAGTAAAACTCCCTAACCAAATCACGCACGATTCTTTGAATGCCTGATTGATGATCCGTCTGAGCAATATGACTGACATCAACAAAGAGCTTCCTGCGCTGAAATTTCCTCTCACCTGTATTGAATGGAAGGCTGTCGCTGAGTTGCGCCATTTCCGATGGATCTATATGAGGAGCCAGCGCCCGCCGATAATAATGCTTGCTGTTGGCCTCGGCGCGTTTTGTGAATTCATCGATGGATGCAGCATAAGCTGCTGCACATTGGACCGGGTCGTGCTGACTCTGCACATAGTGCATCCCCTGGTCAGCAAAGTTTGATCGCATCTCAGGATTCTCAAACAACTGTTCCAATTTTTCTCTGACCTCCGCCACGGTAACTTCAGCGGCAACCTTAAGCACCGCTTGGTCTGGATAGTCCTGGAAACTAGCGTAATCGTTAATAACTACCGGTAACTCATTGGCAAGACAATCCAAAACCGATCTAGGTGTTCCCCCACGGCTACTTTGTCGTAGCTGCACCGCCACATCCGCAGATTGCAGGTACCCTTCGTACTGAGCAGTATCGACAAACCCTGTGATGTGGATGTTTCGCTTAGAACCTAATTTCTTGATGCTGTTTTTAAGTCGCGTACCAAACTCATCTTCTGCCAATTTGCCAACAAACACTAAATGCGCATTGGCTTTTTTTAATATTTCTGAATCACAAAAAGCCTGCAGCAATAGGTCACCGCATTTGGTCCACACCACATGTCCAAAAGTGCAGATCACGAAAGCGTCTTCCGGCAGTTTTAACTGATTACGGTACTCAGCCGTTCGTCGTGGGTCTCGTTTGCGGCAAGCCATAATCTGCGGGACGATGCGGTAAGGCGCTAACCACCCCTCGGGGAAGTGTTGATTGGCCACATCGATATTAAAGGAGGAATGCGATATCACACCAAGGGCTCGATCCAGTATCCTTTTGGTAGTTGGCAAAGTATCGATTGCCTCTGCTATTGCCTCTCTGTCATCAGTATTCGGTGCGATGTATCGCCGCCCCCGTGGCCCGTGGGAATATAGAAGTTCGTGCTGATAAGAATTGCGCTGATTCAGGCTGAATTCATGGTGTGCCAGTATCCCACTCATATAGGCGTCATGAAGCGTCACAACCCCAGGGTATCGATACAGGTAGGGGAGCATGTATGAGTGGAAATCTGAGTTTCCTATTTCATACAATATGGCATCGTAGTTTTCCGCATTCGCTTCAAAATCGCTGATATCAAACATGCGAAAGACTGCGGAAATTTCTGCCTTGTTAGGTGCATAGCCATCGAGATAAATATCGATATCAAAGTGGCGACTCAAATAGGGCAGAAAGTCAGTCGCATATTCGGCAATGCCGGACTGACAAGGTGGCAATGGGGTGAGGAGCGCGAGATGTTTTCGCGGTAGCCATCCCGACACAGCCGCACTCACACCTGCCTGGCGTTGCTGTTTTAATGCCTCATCCATCGCCGCTAAAGCCATGCCTGCGGACTTCTGCCAAGAATAGTTTCTGCCTTCCCGCAACGCATGTTCACGGAGCTCTTGGGCAAACTGATCATCGCTAAGTGCACGTTCAATCACGCGTGCCATAGCTTGATGGTTATCGGCGTCAAATAACGCATCATCGCGTTTAATCAACTCCCTAATACTTGAATTGTCGCTGCCAATTACCGGCGCACCACATTTCATTGCCTCAATAACTGGCAAGCCCAGACCCTCATACTTAGATGGGAAGATAAAAGCATCACAGCAGCCATAGAACGCCGACAAATCTGCTTCACTGATAAAGCCAGTAAATAAAACATGCTGGTCCGGAATCTTCAGCGATTTAACCAGATTGCGATAGTTCTGTTTGCTGCCATCGCTGAGCTTTCCGGCAATAACCAGAACTGTTCGATCACGCAGTTGTGCGTCGATGCTGGCGAATCCCTGGATCAGTCCATCAATGTTTTTGCGAAAATCATCGCCACCGGTATAGAGTAAAATTTTTTCATTCAGCTGAAATCGTTGATGCAGTTGCTCAAGCATCGATGACCTGGAATCGGGCACGCCATAGAAGCCTTCCACTCCTCCGTGTATAGTGACAACACGCCAGGGCTCGATGTTCAGCAACTCGATCGCATCAGCTCTGGTCGATTCTGAAATGGCAAATAAAAGATCGTAGCGCCGCAGTCGTTCTAGCTGATAATGATAACGTCGCTTACTAATGTCCGCCCGCAGGTAGTGATCCGCGAACCTCAAGGGTATCAGGTCGTACAGGGTGGTGGTTACTAATTGACCCGGAATTCCATTTGTGGCTCCGGGTACCATCACCCGGTCTTTGCAATCCAGGAAATTGTGCGACACGTGAATGACGTCTGGTTGCAGTGCTTGGCACTGAGTCGCATAGTGAATGGCACCGATTGAATCAAGACTCCCGCCCTCGAAATCTCCTGCGGCACTCCAGGGAAGATCAGCATTTAACCGAATATGTCTATCTGCCCTGATAACGGAATCATCCAGCTCATAAGGCAACGCCCCAGAACCCAATGTAAACACGCTGCCCGCAGGAGACAACTCTTGCATGCCTTTAACCAGCCCAAGTGAGTAGTTACCGATGCCACGCTGATAGTACCCCTCGGCCTGACAGGCCTGTAAATCCACAACAATTCGCATAAATTATTTGCTTTCGGGTTTGTCCAACCGTTTCCCTAATCGCCACGCTCCTTGTGTGGATTTCTGCGCGGGACCTTGATTAATACTTGGTTCCATCGGAATGGGTTTAACCGGGGGACTTACCTCCGGTGCAGGCGTCGCTGCTGCTATCTCAAACGTACTATGCGGTGCTTCCACGAGAGGCATTTTTTCAGTCTTTCTCAAAGATCGGACCAAGTTCGAGTGATAGATACGATGAAACGTCTTCGGCGCCAGCCACCAGCCGAGCTTTACCAATAGTCGATAAGGCAGCAGGATCAGCCAAAGTAGTTTGGCGAGTAAAAACTTTATGCTTTCTGCAAGCAGTCGGAGAGGTTTTGTGATGAACCATGAGCTTGAAGACTTGATGGCGGAAAGCTCCGCGGCGACCGTAGCGAGACGTGCTTGCACATTATTTCCCCAATTATCGCGGCGTTCGATTTCATTGTTTAACTCATTTATCTCATTCTTCAGTTCGCCCACCGTTTGACGTTGCCGGTTTGCCGCCTCTAACTTCATTTGCAATCGATTTATTTCCTGCTGCAATGCCCGATGCCTTCTGACAACTTCGTCTCCCCATTTGGTTTTGAACTCTGACTCATCCTTTTTTCTGTTCTTCTCAACCAGATCAAGTTGGGCTTTTAAGTTTCGTAAATCCTGCGACACACTCTCAGACTGGGCCATTAAATGACCGGTAGCCGATTGTTGTTTGCCCAACATCGATTCTACTTTGGCATTTTGTTTTCCCAGCAACGCATCGATTATGGCGTTTTGTTTTTCCAGCTGGGCATCGAATTGGGCACTATTAGCTTGCAACGACAGTACTTCTGATTTCAGACCGACAATCAGTTCTTCGGCGCGTTGATTTTTGTGCAACAAGTCGACTGTTTGACTATTCTCCTGCTCTAATCGCGCTACGTGATCATCTCGTTGCTGAATCGCTTTATCGAGATTTCCAATATGCTCTTCATGCCGCTGTAATGTATTGGACAGATTTTCTGCATACTCATCTTTTTCCAGAACATCAGATTCAAGCTTGCCCGCTCGATCAATGAGGTTATCGATGAATACTTCCTTGTCCGCAAGAATAACTTCCAAATTTTCATATCTGGACAGCAACTCCTTTTTAGAAAGGCTTGTTCGGGATCGAGAACTGCGAGTTTTCCTCAACTTATGACCTTGATTTTCATTGTGTTCGTCAGACATAGTCATTCCCCCGCTACACTTAGTTTTCCTAATTCAGAAATTTCCAATAGCGTGGCATCAGGATATAAGGTTTCGATCAACATGCCTATATGTGGATGCTGATTTTCGTCGCAAACAAAGTAATCATATTGCCCATTGCGTTCTTCCAGCAAGCGGGAAGAATCAAAGCTACTGTCATAAAAAACCTCGATTCCGTGGTCTTGAAATGTGTCTATTTGCTCAGCATCGAGTTCCAAGTCTGAACTGCACAATACTGACAACGCGTAGCCTGATGAGGCCAGTGCCAGTAAATCTGCAAAGCAATTAGTCCCGGAGCGCCCTATCAGTTGACCAAATTGCTCTCCCCCAATCACTGCGATACGCTTACCCAGATATCTGTTTCGCGCATAGAAACTATTCTTCTCAACACTACGAGCTTGCAACGTAGACTGCCATTTTTCGACGAACACTGCTCTATTGGTTTCCAACATTGATTTCACTTTTTGTATTGTGCGGCTGGCCATATGATGATGGAACACGGCAACTTGTGGTTGATAAATAACCTTATAACCAGATGCCCAAACGGTCAGACAGAAATCGACGTCTTCGTAATACGCAGGGATGAACCGTTCGTCAAACTTCCCAAGCTCCTCGAACAAATCCCTTCTAACTAATAAACATGCTGCAGAGCAATAATCTGTTTCTCGTGGATAGGAATACTCTGGTTTAAATGGATTATCACCAGCGCCATATAGGCTTACCGTGCCATCTTGCCAGACCGCAGCTCCGGCTTCCTGCAGCCGACCGTCCATGCCGATCAATTTGGTGCCAACTGCACCGCATTTGTCAACGTTTGTAAATGTGTCAATGAGGGGCTGCAGCCAATTGGCGCGTACACTGACATCATTATTTAGGAACAGAATATACTTCCCCTGTGCATGGTCGACACCAATATTAGCGCTACGCAAGAAGTCCAAATTTTGTTCATTGTGGACTACCGTGACATTCTCAAGCTGCTCCAAGCATTCAGCTGTGCCATCGGTGGAGGCATCATTGACGACAATGAGTTGATATGGGACATCGGTAAATTGCAACACCGTTCTCAAGCATGAAATCAACACCTCTAGCTTGTTATAAGTTGGAATAACAATGCTCACCAATGGGTTCTGGTACTTAGGAAAAACCATTACCGTCTTGGAAATCAACGCATCGGTCAACGCTGCAGTGGAGGCGGGTATGAGGTTAGATTCCAATGACTGATCGAGTCCTAGTCCTCTCGATTCATCGGTAGATTTTTTCCCATCCGTAAGCTGGAAACCCATCGAGTATTGTTTTCTCAAACTAATATACAACTGCTTACATTCCAAACTGATTTCGGCATTCAGCTCAAGTTCTTCCAGCGTAGTTTGATGATGTCGGAGACGTTGGAAGATAGATTTTTCCAGTTCAGTTTCCTTTGGTTGGTGAGGCACATCGAGAAACTCCAGCAACTTGGTCAAGGCTGCTCTGGGAGCCTCAAAAAAATCCTCATAAAAGACAATGATTCTGCGGCTGTCGGACGTTTGTGCCAGAGCCGAGGATACATATTGATGCCAGAGACCGGTTGCTTCTTGCATCGACAACCCATCTCGTTGTTGCAGTGAGCGAGCGACATCGATTGGGTTACGGACGCAAATAATGTATGTCATATCGGGCACTAACTGTTCCCAAAATGGAACCAGCAAGCTCGCCCGAGGATCTTTCCAGGCCCAATTTTGATGCCCTCCGTAAGAGTCGACGACAGCCTTTGCCCGACTCCGCAAGTGTTCCAATTCCGGTTTGCTTTGCCAGCCTGGCGGTAGCTCTGGCGGGTTATGCCAAGAACCGCCAAAGTGCGAGAAGATGGCATCATTGACTCTATAGGCTATTTTTTCGTTTTCAAAATAGCCAAGGGAATTACTCTGATTTGCTGGCAACAATTCACTGGCAGAACCAAAATCATAGCCACATTTTGCCAGGATTCCGGCCACCATAGAGGTGCCACATCGGTGCATGCCAATAATACAGGTTGTGTTATTTTTCTTTGGCAAGTTGGAATGTCTTAATAGAAGATTCTCGCGATCGCTACGATGCAACGATCTACTCGATCTAAATTATTGAAACAGGAGTCGTTAGAGTACCGCTGCCCCAGACCAAATTGAGGTTATCCTACTCTGATAGTACTAGCGGTGCACCTGGCACAATTTGAATATCTGCTAGGCGTGAGGATCATAGCACCCTGATCTACGATCGTAAACGCTGGTCTTAGGCTCAGAATTGGCCAATGTCGCAGCCTTCAAATTCTTCAATTTTTCTGATCGTCCAAGGCGTGCATCTTCTTTATAGTTCCACATTACCAGAATGGTTTATGCATGGGCAACAAGACCTTCTTCATTAAGGATTCCTTTGACTCGAGGCGCACTTAAACAAAGATCAACCGGGCAAATTTTATCTACTACACTATCGCTGGCTTGCCCTTTGATCATGCTATTTCAAACATAGAAAATTCTTATCCTTTCAGGCCATCAACGATATCTGCTACCGTCTGCTCCCAACTTATCGGTTGGAACACTTCCGCCGCACGTAGCAATGTCTGATATGAGGCCTTGTTCTGAGCTACCTCCAACACCTGAGCTGCCAGGTCATCCGCTGACGACACGGAAAAAAACTTCGCATGATTAGCCCCAACCTCGGTTAAGGCGCCAGCATCGGAACACACAGTCGGCACCCCGCGTGCCAGGGCTTCAGTTACTGGCAAACCAAAGCCTTCGTACTGGGAGGGAATGACATTTAACCAGGCGTTCTCATACAAACCCTGTAATCGTGTATCCGAAACTTCACCAAGATAGAACACTCTTTGGTTGAATAAAGGATGCGACCTAATCGTCGCCAGAATATCTTCGGCCTGCCAACCGATCTTTCCAACTAAAACTAAATTCAGGTTGGTCTTCTGCGATATAGTATTGAAGGCGTCTAACAACAGAACATGGTTCTTTCGCGGCTCCAAAGTTCCAACGGTTAGAATATAGCGCCCGAGATTTTTTTGCTCATGGAATCGGCCTTCAGAATCATCGGGTTCGCATTGCAAAGCGTCGATCTTGGTTCCCAAGCGAATAACTCTTGATTCAGGTATTCGCCACGCATGCTCCTCACAAAAGTCGATCAAATCTTGCTTGGTCTGATGACTAATACAGAAAAAAACATCCGCATAGAGGAGGTGGCTAAACAAATGTTCGGAGAAAACCTTTAGTGTATTGGGGTGGGTCGTTTTCGGAAAGAGTATTGGAATGATGTCGTAATGCAATTTAGCAATCTGAACTCCTTGTTTTTGCAGATCGGGCAGCAGCTCGTTACGCGACAACCTTGAATGCCAAGAGCTCTCGATGTCAAAAAAAATGGCTGTTTCATCGAGTTTGTTGATTACCAGGGGTTTGACTCGAAGTACCAGCCTGCTCAGCTTGCGCTTAACCCGGCTGAGAAAATCAGCTTTGCGAGGTGATGATGAAACTAACTCATTTTGTTCCTTGGCTGATAGTCGTCTCCAATTTGCCGCATGGTGGTCGTAGATTATCGGTACGAAATCCAATTCTGGATCGTCAAATGAAGGATTGAGTACAACACTTGCAAAATTTCGGACGACACGTTGGATCCCCGTGATAAAAGGCACATTCAGAGTATTTTCTACATCAAAATAAACAGTCCTCATGATATCAAAGCGAGTTAAGCTAGGTTTTTGCGTGCTAGCGTTGTTGATGCCGGAACAACTTATTAATCCAGGTTCTTGGATTCAAAAATCGACGTAGATTTTTTTCCTGCTCAGGGTGTCGCAAGCTTATTTCGTATCGTCGCCAACGAACGATTTTTCTCACGCTAGTGAAGACAGACTGATCAGGATCAAAAGGGCTGGCAGACTCTTCTGAAAAAACCCCAGCTCTTGTATAGAGCGCTGGCGTATAGTTTTCGAATAAATACTCCTTTGGTGTGACCTCGGGTCGCCAGGCCAATGGATGTTCTGGCCAGCACAGGGTCGCATAGGGCTGTGGAGGCAAAAATCTGTCCGGATATCGACTAAGCGCATAATTGAAATAGCTGCCCCATTCACAAAGCGGGTATTGGGTAGCATAGTTTTTGAAGAATTCTGCGGCTTCAAGAAACAACGCTCGATCAACGATCTGAGGCATATGGCTGGCAAAAGACAGGGTACTAATATTCAGACACTGCAGGACTGCACCGGTGGCGATCTGGCCTGCATCAAATTCCGTTTGATTGTTCGACCACTTCTGCATGTCATGAAAAAAGTAACTGCGATATTGTTCATCTACCAAGAAACGACTCTTTTCGATCACTTTCAGCGGCCGAGCATCATCGTCAGACATGATGAAATGCGCATCCACGTGACTGCTCGCTATCAAGTTTTTGCGCAGTAAATAGTTGCGGCTTTGATGGTCCATACTCGCGAGCTCGCCTATTTCCGCTTTCGCCAAAATTTCATTCTCAATCACGACTTGCAACGGTATCACCGTTGAACTTTTCGCGAATGCGCTGGCTAAATCAACCGGTACACAAACCAACGCCCGATTTACAAACGGCATAAAATTTGCGACATGCCTAAGGGTCTCAAGCATGATTTCAGGTCGATTACTTATGTAGACGATTTGCATCGGATTTGTACAAAATAGAGCTGTCACTCGGCAAAGCTTTTATAAGCCGGAATACTAGCACTTTAAGTAATACGGGCAACCGCCACCTGCGATTATTGCTGTTAACCGCGAAAACAACCAGGCGAAATCTCCTCAGCAAGGAGTACTAGCGACCTGAAGGCCGAACACCATTTGGCCTGCTCATGACCAGCAAACTCTTAACTAGTGCGCGAATTTTGAAGTCATCAAAGAAAACCTCCGTCTCAGTATTTGAGTCTCTGGTTGACCCAGCCTACTGGGGACGAAGATGCTGCACTTGCAATTGTTAAAATTCTTTAAAATTTCGCTAAGGCCATGATTTTTATAATGACAAAGCTCAAATTTTGGCGTACACTTGTCCGACATTGACGTTGAGTCACGGACTTTAAAGGGTAAAAATGCTATTTAATAAGGGAACGCTAGTTCTGTTGGGTACAATTTTTATGTTGTCTTCTTGTTCGCAAGAAGAGACACAAGAAGCTGTGACCACGCAAAACGTAGAAAGTCCCAAGGCTGCTAACGATTTTGTTGCTACGTCGGTAAAACCAGAAGGTAGCGGCACAAAAATGAACTCAGAGGAAAATCCTTTCTCTGGCGATAACGCGCACAACGAGGTGGCAGATTCAGCCGACAGCGTGAGTGATTCAGAAGACGTTGATGATCCGTATATCGAAGACGAACAGGGCGATGAAGGCGTGAGTTTTCGTGAAAGCCAGGACAGTTACCTGGAATGGGATGCGCCGAGTGATACTTATTACAGCGCCGCTGAACTTACGATCGTCGGCGCTAACGGGCAAAAAATTCAACGCACCTTTGCTCCAGGCGAGGCCATCGTGGTGCAAGAACAGTTGGAAGATGGACATTACCAATGGGAATCTGTGATAACGCCGGAAATAGATCCATACGTGCGCGAGGAAATGGCAGCTGTGCGGCAATCGGGTGATTTTGAGGCAGAACAAGCCTTGATTGAGCGTCTGCGTAGTGAAGGGAGCCTGCCGACTGAGGAGGAAGCAGAAAACAACCGCAAAAGCGGCTCATTCTCAGTGCAAAACGGTGTGGCAATACCCATTCCACCAACGCACTCTGAGGAATCACCGCGGCGAGACAGCGAAGGCTAATTTTTTTCTCTGCCTGCGTCACGCCTAATTAGTCAGATTATAAGATAGATAGATTAGAGATAAGTTTATAAACAAGAATTTCATTGTTCGATATCAATAACTTGCTGTTAAATTGCTACCGAACAATGTATGGTATTTAAAATTTAATAATAATAAGTTTTAATGTTCTCAAAGTTTAATTAAACACGGGGGATCCGATGAAAAATATTAAACAAAACAGCACCACGGGACTGCTAGTGGCAGGCGCGCTCTTGGTGGCTAATACTGCAAACGCCGATCAGGTTATATTGGATGATCTGATAGTAGACGGCAGCGCCTGCATAGGCTTGGACTGCGTTAATGGAGAATCCTTTGGGTTCGACACTATCCGGCTCAAGGAAAACAATCTGCGAATTAAAGCGCAGGACACCAGTGCTTCTGCCAGTTTCCCAAGCAATGATTGGCAAATTACCTTCAACGAATCAAACAATGGCGGCGCTAATAAGTTCTCTATTGACGATATTGACGGTGGTAGAACGCCTTTTACCATAGAAGCCGGCGCACCTAGTCATTCCTTATATGTAGACGATGGCGGTCGCTTGGGTGTTGGTACAAACACACCGGTGGTTGAAGTTCATGTTGTAGATGGCGACACACCTACTGTTCGTTTGGAGCAAGACGGGTCAAGTGGCTTCACTCCACAAATTTGGGACCTGGCGGGTAATGAAACCAACTTTTTCGTTCGTGACGTGACCAATGGTTCTGATCTGCCTTTTAGAATTTTCCCAAATGCCGGCTCAGATGCCCTGAATATTGAGGGCGGCACGGGTGACATTGGTTTGGGTATTACCGCACCGACCAGGGAACTGCATATTCGTGACACTGCAGCAGATTCAACTGGCATGATTCTGGAAAATACCAATGCCTCAGCACAAAATGTTGTGTTTGACATTGCCAACTCCGCTGGTAACTGGAGATTTCGAACTCAGAATACTGGTAACTTCCAATTTATCGACAATATTAACGCCCAGTCTGTTATGCAGCTAGTTGGAGCACCAGCAGCGGCCGACAGTTCGGTTGAGATTTTCGGTAACTTAATTGTTAATAGTGTTGACCAATTTCCTGATTATGTCTTCGAGCCCGAGTATGAACTTGAAACTATTGAAGACCATGCCAACTACATGTGGCAAAACAAGCACCTTCCGGCAGTTGGTAAGGCTACTACCACAAGAGATGGAAAGTCTTACGTGAACGTCAGCGATCACGCGCGTGGCGTATTGGAAGAGCTTGAGAAAGCCCATATTTATATCGAGCAACTGCATACAAGATTGGCAGCGCTTGAAGAGAAATTAGAAAAGGACGTCGAGTAAAGTAGACCATTAAGTAGTCAAACGCCTTGGTGCAAATGCGCCAAGGCGTTTTTTTATGGCTGTTTGAGGAGTGCCATTTGTTCCCAAACACCCTATAAACACATCTAGATTTCTCCCTATTTACTGTAGATATACCTGTTCACTCAAATACGAAATTGTTGGTCAATTAACAGTGAAATACGCTCAGTTACATAGTTGATTAACCTATCACCAAAAATAGGTCACCACGATGATCAAGTGATGTGCTGCCTAGAGACAAGTAATTAACCATCAGCGTATATTGCGAGTAACTACAAACAGAGTTTGGCGATTGGTGGCTGAGAAACTCACCGAACAGCGACTCAAAAAATCCCTCATATCATTCCTCTAGCCTAGTATCCGGCGAAATCAAGCCGAACGTTAAAGAGGTCCTCTACAAGTTAAGATTGTTGCGCCAGCTCATGATCTACACTAGACACCTTACTGGCCTAGAACATACTCAAACTTATCCAGAATAAACGGACAATGTCTCTCGATATGAGAAATCATTTTTGGTTTTTCTTCGCAACCGTAATAGTAAGTGTAATCAGTTTTTCTGATTATCTTTGTTTTTGGCATTCCTCGTTTTAAATAATCTTCCACATCCCTCGGTTGGTGACTACCTAAATAAAATTTCTCCAAATCACCAAAATATTGCGCTAAAAAGCTTTTGAGTGCCGACTCGTCATAAAACTGCGATTGATTAAACGGCAATTTTTTACCCGTCCTGACAGTGTACTTGCGAACTGCGTGGCTGGTTGCTTCAATTATTCGCTTTGTTCTATGCTCATTCATATTCTGATAATTGGTCTTTAAAACGCTATCGACGTGCTTCCTATATCGCAATTTAATTCCAATTAAGTCACATAACCGAGTTAGATCTTTGTCGTAATTTTCATATCTAAGCGCAAAGTCCAATATGTATTCGTCATTGACTCGAAAATAATCATCGTAAGCCAGGAGAGTATGCGTCGAATGATTGAGCACGAAATCGGGAAAAGTCATTCTTGTCGCGTACTGGTCTCTGAAATAACTGGAAACCAGGACGCTGTATGGGTTTCTCACGAATCCGAATTTGAGATAACGTTCAAATTTCGCAGGATAGCGTGATGAATATGCCTCTGCATTTAGGTGTTTTTCATCCGGCGACAGTCTCTCTGCTCTAGGATCATTCTTGGGATCATAGTGCTTTCGATACTCCTGTTCGAAAACCGATCCACCGGTTCGGGCAACATGTATAAAGATAAAATTATGCTTGTCAGAAATCATATTCCAGTATTTTCTGCCAGTGACTTCCTGCAGTTGCTCCCTAGGGAAAGTTTCGTAAAAGTTTGCATATTTTAATGCTATTCAAAGTCAGCTGAAACCAATGTTCCAACCGAACACTGTGCTGGACCACTGCAATTCGACGTTCTATAACTCCAAGATATCTCAAATACTCGTGTGCCTGTTGCACCGACAGGGGTTGGCAATTTAACTTGGGACTTCATACTACTAAATTTAAAATGAGTTGCCGTTTCTTCCTTCATATTGTCGCGAACTGTGAATATTGCTTCCATGGGAAATCTACTTACATTCGGACTTGAATCTATCTGCAATATTATTCCTGAAGAGCCACCCGGATCCCTGAGAAATATCGTACCCGATCTCAACATTTCCCCTGACGAACTCAGACCATAGAGAACTGCCTTACTAGACTCTTGACCCTCCGCTCTGTAGTAAGATGGAAAATTAGCGAATAACTCATCATTGTTAACAGGCCTAAATTTCGCTATTTCTTGATCCAAATATGGCGCCTGACACTCATTTGCAATGGCTTCTTCGGATTTGTCGAAACTGATTTGAGTTGCAAATCCTATGCGAGACATTCTGTTGAGAATACAGACAGAAACCATGACGTTTGCCCATACTGAGGGGTGTCCATCACTTGGCGAAATTCGCCACCGACTATCATCTTGGAACTTTTTCGGGATGTATATCTGATTAGACACAAGAGAGGTCGATTTTGTTCCTTCAATCATTGCCGCATCAATCAACAATACCGGCACAGCAGTTTTATCAATAAACGCCTGAATCAGACCAAGGTTTTCATCCAGTCGCTCTGAAACCGAGGGCATAAAAGGTCCACTTCTTTTGTATATGTTCGAAATGCCAGCAAATGGAGATTCATCCTGATCGTGCGGGGATGCCCAGCGAGCGATGATTCCAGGGGGAACAACGCCGCCTACGTCTTCCATGTCATTTGGTATTGACCACCACAATATCAAATCTGGATCCAGAAGTTGTATGTGGCTTTCAAGAAACGCCTTCGCACTCTTAACATTCCACCCAGGCAGAGCAACCGTTATGAATTCTAGATCCGCCTTGCCTGTTCTGTTTTTTTGTACTCGTTGGTTTAGCAGAGTGGACAGCCTGTTTTTATCCTTTAACTTCCAACCGAAAACAATTGAGTCTCCTACAATTAGAACTCTTTTAACTCCCTGCTGCTTGGGCCTAACTTGCTCACCTCTAAGACCGAGGGAATTAATCTGATAAGCGTCGCCTTCAGCAGCCCAGAGCGATGTACGCTCCATGGCTGGATTCAGAACAAATCCAATGTCCTTCACCATGTGAGGAATTACAGCAAATTCGGATGATTGCATTTCGAACATTCGTTGCTGAAGTTCGTTTCTGGAAAGCAAGCTCGCGCGTAACTGATTGACCTCCTTGTAGTTATAATAGAAATACCCACCAAGCCCTATTGATATGCATAGTAATATCGTGCAACTCACCAACAAAGCATTTAGTATGCGATTTTTCGATTTCATACGGAATATGGTTACTGAGAGCTGCTTGCCTGAGTCGAGATTCTGCGCAATCTGTTTTCAGATAGAAAAGGGCATTGTCACATCAGAGATTATAAATGCACACAACTAATTCCCAAATTTTAACGTTACTTGGACCCGGCTAAGAATAATTTTCAAATGATCTTCTCTTTCATGCTGAACAAGCTGATGAAAAAGGGTCCGCAGCAAAACAAAAGTAGGGCTTGGCGATGTTTGTCGGGGTCCTTTTTCTTCATCGCATCCTCGCATCACTCTAGTCTTCAGTTTTATTTGTGAGTGGTGACAGGAAACCCATTGTGTCAATCTATTAGACAACTTAACAATATCAGCGATATGTTGGGCGCCTTTAAGCATCAATTGAAAGTAAGCGGTCTGAACCAGGTTAGCGAAATACCGCTCAAGCCTTCATCACTCTCTATTTAAATCTAAAGGACCAAGTTCGCAAAGGTCACGCACCTTTCTAATTTGTTGAGCGCTAAATTGTTCATCACCAAATACAGAATGTCGTCCGATAGATTTAGCAGGCACAACTAATTTGACCAACATTTCCATAAGATTGTCGCCGGCTGTAATCCCCATGAATTGCAAGAGCTTCTGTATCTCAATGTCTGGCGAAGTACACAACTTGTCGTAATTTAATAGTAGAAATCTATCTTTTAACGACGCTTCTCCAACTTTAATAGCGCGTTGATTCGCAGCTATCCAATAGTCTAGTGATTTGGAAGCTGAAGATCTGTTGGTGCGTCTTTGATCAATACCAAAAAAGGATCCCCAGTTGTTCAACTGTTGTTGATTAGGGCTATACGCCATGTCCAAACCATTCCGAATTACATGGATATACTTTAGCTGATCGAAATACTTAACCATCTGCTTAAGGAACACATGAGAATTGGGTTCCTTCCAACCCCAGCCAATAAACTTATCATGGTTGGGAGCTTTTGAATTCAAAAGTTCGTCGAAATGGGCACGAGATGGAACCGCGATATCTCGTTTCTCATTGATATCTGAAATTCCCTCAATCACCTTCTTATCGTCTTCACTGACCGTCGTGGCAAGACCCGTGGTCATTGCTTGTTCGAAGAGTCTTAATGAGCGATATACTTGCCTATCTGTGGGAAATTGTTGGAACCATTCTGGGTTCTTCATCAAGGCCGTAAACCATAGATTATCCAGAGAATGATTCAGTGAGCTTCCCATATAGATACCCAAGTCACACAGTATCTTTGACACCAGTCTGGTGCCGCTACCACCTACCCCACCCACGGCAATAGGTCCGAGCTGTTTAAATCTCAGAGATTTTGACATTTTTAAAAACTAGTTTTCAACACAAACGCTCTCGGCTTGATTTCAATACATTTGTGTTAGCTTATCGAACTAGGCGCCGTCGAGGAAGTTAGTAGTGATAGGATAAGCTATAGCCTGAACTCTGCAGAAGTTAGCAAAATACCGTTGAGTGGGCACAACCTCGCTTGATATGAACTATCGCTGCCTAGAAATTTGCCACTATTTTAGCGCTGTGGATCGTAACGGTATAGGATGTTCGGCACACCTAAGGGTGTCACCAACTTCTACGGCAAATCTAAATCACACCCACACTGCACTTCATTCGCCGCATTCAGGGTTTCACTCACTGAACAAAGCTGCGCTCCTTGGCTAGTGGCTTCGGCCTCGCAGGCATCCTGGCAATTCATTGCCCCGCTGGCGTTACCAATCAATGGTCCGCCAACGGTGGTGTCCGTCACGCAACTGGTTTGCGCATGAGCGGGCAGTAACACTGCATCGATCACCGGTTTGCTCCACTTAGCGGGTGCGGCAACTGCTGCCGCACCACCGATGCCAAGAAGACCGATTAGCTTTCTACGCTCTGGGTTTATTGTTTTCATGGTCTTTTCTATGTTCATTAATTATTAAGGATGAGTCCCGCCTAGAAGAAGCTCAAGGATAATCGATGGCACGATGAATGATCTAGCCCGTCTTTGGTCTACCGAATCAGGAATTCCATTGGCATTCTCATCGGTATCAGCAACATTAGGATTGCTACCAAACTCGAACTCTTCCAAGTTGGTAAATCCATCACCGTCTGGATCGCCCAATTGGTCAAACGAGTTTAATGGATTTAGTCCATTGGCTACTTCATAATCATTCGGCAAACCATCACCATCAGCATCATTATCACAAACATCGCCTGCGCCATCCTGATCCAAATCAGCCTGATCGGCATTCGGTACATTCGGACAGTTGTCCGCGTGATCGGCCACCAAGTCCATATCAGCATCCTGGAATATTACTTCCAGCGAGTCGGTAGCTGTACCACTGTTGCCGCTGCTGGACGTGAGATCCCCAGTTAGGTTCACGTGTAATCCTGGTGTGATTGAAACGGTATCAACGGTGATTGTGCAGGTAGCGCCAGCTGCTAGTGAACCACCAGTATAACTGATACTTGACGTTCCCGGATCTGCCGTGAGCGTGCCGCCGGTACAAGTCGAAGCAGCATTAGATGGTGTTGCCACCACGATCGCCGCTGGCACTACATCGTTAAAATCGAGATCATTCGCAGCCAGTGCACTGGCACTATTATCGATTGTAAAGGTGAGTGTTACGACCACGCCGGACGTGTCGATCGGGTCCGGAGCAAACATCTTCGCGAATGTTGGCGCTGGTTCAATCGTTAAGTCTGCAGATGCTGGATCGGCGCGCTTCAGACCCGAGACAGTCAAATCGCTGGTCACATTCGGGAAAGTCCCAGCAGTTGCGGTCACCGGAACTTGCACTTCCACATCAAAACTACACATACCGCCAGATGCCGCCAAACTTCCGCCGCTAAATGCCAGTAACGAGGACCCACTAATACTTGAACCCACGCCACAAGGTTCAGCTGGCAGCATTGTGGCAACGAGACCTGGAATGACCGCATCGAGATCATCCGTGAAGGAAAGGTTGTTCACGTCAACCCCGTCCGGATTGGTCAGGGTAAAAGTCAAGATGGCAGTGCCAGTAGCGGTGGTTGGCCCATCAAAGGACTTGCTGAAACCCAGTAGCTGCAGTATTTCCAGTTGGGCGTTTGCCGCCGTGCCAGTCACCGCCAGGCCATCAATCATTCCAGTCACTTCGCTCGTGGTATTGGTATAGCTGCCCGTGGCTGCCCCCTCAGGAATCGCTACCACTACCTGGATGGAACAACTGCCGCCCGCTGGCAAGGTTGCACCGCTAAGCGAAACAATACTTGAGCCTTGACCACTGAGTGTGCCGCCGCACATATTGGACACCTCACTGTTGAACACCAGTTCAGATAGCGCTGTCTCCAGGTCATCAGTGAACGCGATTGCAGAGGCAGCATTACCAGCATCTAGATTGGTCAAGACAAACTCCAGAGTAACAAGGTCGCCAACACTGGCGGGATTATCCAAGAACGATTTTGTTAACTGCAGGCGATTTGAATCAATTGTCAGAGTATCAACAGCCGGATCGATAATCACATTGTTGCCATCTACCGTAGCCTGCAACGAACCAGTGACATTGTTGTAATCACCATCCGCAGCACCAGCAGGTACCGTCACTTCCACATCAATCGTACAAGTAGACCCAATACCCAGCGTGCCATTTGAGTAGGATAGGGTCGAGCTGCCCGCATCCAGCATGGTGCCACCGCAGGTGTCCGCCGCTGGCGGGAGGGTTGCCGTCAGATCAGGTAACCCGGGCAATACGCTCGGCAAGGAATCGGTAAACCGGATCAAAGTGGCTTCATCACCGGCATTCGGACTGATATTTTCCACCGTGAAGCGCAGTATGGTAGTTCCACCCGGCACCACCGGGTTGGTGACAAACTCCTTGCTGAACAACAAGGCAGTGATATCCAAATCATCGGATGCTGGTGCCGAGCTTGCGGCCAAACCTTCTACCGTTGCTGATACCCCGCCGGTGGTATTGGTGTAACTACCCGGTGCCGCACCCGCAGGCACATCTAGTTCTGCACTAAAGGTACAGCTCTCACCTGGCGACAGGGTTCCACCCATAAACGTCAGCAGGGTGTTGCCCGCGCTGGCACTGAGCGTACCAGTTCCAAGGTTGCCTCCCGGACCATCCGGGTCGCAGACGGTGCCAACCGGAGGCAGCGACGAAGCGATCAATCCCCCTAAAAATGTCAGATCGTCGGTAAAGGTGATCGCCGTCGCATCTCCTGAAGCGTCTGCCGGATAGGTCAGAGTGAACTCCAGGTTAACTGTGCCACCCGGCCCCACTGGGTCATCAGTGAAGGCCTTGGTTAACGTTGGCGCAGAGATCACCGTGAGCGTATCAGTGGCGGGTGTTCCAGAACGCATAGCGCCATCCACCATAGCCGTAATCGGGCTGGTGGTGTTGGGATACTGTCCAGATGGTGCATCGGTATTTATGTTTAGTGTCACCGAAAAAGTGCAGGAGTCGCCTGCCATCCCCGCCGGCTCTAGTGTGCCCCCCGACACCACCACGGTGGCAGGTACAACTGAACTGCCACTACCTGGGTCAAAGCGATCGACAAAGCTACAGCTGGATCCGGTTCCACAACACTCTGCTGGTGGCTCCACTGATGCGGTGCTGATGATCTCTGCCAACTCGTCGGTAAACGCAAGATCAGTCGCGGACGAAGTGGAACTGGTATTCGTAGCTGTAAACTCAAGCACCACGGTATCGCCGGGGTTAGCCGGGTCGTCCAGGAATTCCTTGGTCAACAACGGAAATGGCGAGACAAACAGATCTTCAGAAGCCATGTTGCCGACCACTGGTGATCCGTTAATATTGCCACTCACGGCGCTGGTGGTATTGGTGTATACCCCCGGGGTAGCCGCAGGAGGTACTGACAGGCTGGCTGAGATAGTACAGCTTCCTTCTGCAGCTATGGTGCCTCCAGTAAGTCCAATATTACTTGTTCCAACGCCGGTTACCGAACCGCCGCAGTCATTACTCAACAGGCTATCGAACATCAAACCAGTTAACGCCATGCCCAGGTCGTCGGTGAAACCAACTCCCGTAGCCTGATAATTTCTGTCTAAATTGTGTATCTTGATCTCAAGGTTGACGCTACCCCCGGGAGGTGTCGGATCATCAAGAAATGATTTTTGTATTGCTAATGGGGTAATTGTCGCCTCCAGTGTGGCACTGGCCTTGCCGACCGAAACCGTACCTATAGATGGCGAGGTGCGAGATATTACCTCGTTGGTGATATTGTGCAATTCACCCGCAGCGGTCGCGATAACATCCACCGTGATTGTGCAGGTGGCTCCCTCTCCAAGGAAGGCACTAGCGAAAGGAAGAACATCGATGGTATTCGTTCCCGGTATCGCCGTGATAAATTGATCGGGTACTACGCAAGTTTTCGCAATATTGGAAGGGTTAGCTATTTCCATCCCAACCGGGAAGTTATCTCTCAACTCCAGGAAGGTTACTGCTCCACCGCCCTCTGAATTATCCAGGGTGAACGTGAGTGTGCTCCTGCCCCCTACTGCGACCATATCCGGTGCGAAACTCTTGTTAATACCTACATAATCCGGGTCTACTTCAAGATCAGCTGAGACACTGGTACTGGTCCCAGCGCTGGACATAAGGTCGACTGCTGGATTCGTATAGGTAGTAAGAGAGGAGTCAATCAAGCCGGCCGTAACATCCACTGAAACGGTACAGATACTGGCGGCCGCCACACTGTAATCACTCAGACTAATCGTGCTACCACCATCCGGGGCGCTCAAAGTCGCACCTGCTTGCGGGGTACACGTTGTCGATGCGTTGGCCGGGTCAGCGATGGTCACGCCTCCAGGTAAGGTATCACTGAAGGACAAATCTGTTGCCGGTAGAGCCACTTCCGAATTGTCGATGGTAAATAGGGCCGTGGAAACGTTGCCCGGCCCAATTTTTCCGGGTAAGAATGCTTTAGTAAAATCTGGTTTTGGTATTGCCGTGTTGGTGAAGGTACACACAACCGTGTTCAGATCCACCGTTACTTCGGCAGTCAGACCATTCACTGAACTGTTTTCATCCGGGTCATTGCACGCAACTTCCGTGAAAAAGCCGGGAACTGCGGTTTGCGTAACTGTGTAATTCCCTACTGGCAAACTGAAGGTTTGTGAATTCGGCAAAGTACCATCAGCATCATCATCCAGGCTGAACGCATAGGGGCTAAGACCGCCAGTGCCCATAAAGCTGAAATCCTGTGGTCCATCCGGAACAGCATCCACCACCACGGTCAGAAAGCCTTGCTCCTCATTGGTAAAGGTGCAGGTAACGGTTTCGCCAATGTCCAACATGATGTTGGCCGTGTTAACACCGTTGTCTGTCGTATTGGTGGTTGGGTCCACACAACTGACGGACTCGCCCCACCCTTCGATTAACGTTTCGGTTACGGTATAACTGCCCACCGGAACATTGTTGAACGTCTGGGTGTTAGACAAGGTGCCATCTGCATCATCATCCAGGCTGAAATTGGCCGGGCTTAACCCACCGGTAGCAGTAAAATCAAAGTCCTGCTCATTATCGGGCGACGTGTCCTTAACAATGACGATATTACCCACCGCGGTATTGGTGAAAGTACAGGTAACGGTCTCACCTGTGTCGATATCAACGTTAGCTGTGGCACCAGCGGTCATGGAACCACCATCAGGATCCACACAAGCCACCGACGTCACATAGCCAGGTACAGCCGTCTCGCTGACGGTATAAGAGCCGGTAGTGATATTGTTGAAGGTCTGCGTGTTGGATAGCGTAGCATCCGCATCATCATCCAAACTGAAGTTAGCCGGCGTTAATCCACCGGTGCTGGTAAAGGCAAAATCCTGGGCTGCGTCTGGGACGGTATCTTTGATTACCACCAAGGTGCCAACCGCGGTATTGGTATAGGTACAGGTGACGGTTTCACCCACATCCAGATCGATTGTTGCGGTGGCACCCGCTGTCGTGGAACCACCATCGGGATCCACGCAAGCCACAGTAGTTTGATAACCGGGAACGGAGGCCTCTGTAACAGTGTAGCTACCTACTCCTACATCGGTAAAACTTTGCGTATTGGACAACGAGCCGTCCGCGTCATCATCCAGGTCAAAGGTCGCCGGAGATAATCCACCAGTGGATGAAAAACTAAAATCCTGCGCCGCATCGGGCACGGTGTTTTTAATAATATTGATGGTGCCTACAGCTGTGTTGGTGAAGGTACAGGTAATGGTTTCGCCCAAATCCAAATCGATGGTTGCAGTACTACCAGCGGTGGAAGAGCCGCCATCCGGATCCACGCAAGAGACCGTAGTGTTATATCCAGCCACCGCCGCTTCCGTGACGGTATAAGCGCCCGTGGCAATATCGCTAAAAGTTTGTGTATTAGACAGCGTACCGTCGGCATCATCATCCAGGTCGAAAGTCGCAGGAGACAATCCGCCGGTTGATGAAAAACTAAAATCCTGAGTTGCATCGGGCACGGTGTTCTTCACGATAATCAAGGTGCCTACCTGCGGTATCGTCAGCTCTTCACAGACCAGTCGCGTAGTACCGCTGCCATTAACGTTTTCCGGCGTCCAGAACTTGTATATCTTGTCGCTGGAAGTACGGATAATTCGCGTGTCGTTCAAACCATTCAGCCCTTCAACCGCACAAAAATCACCGGTATTGGTGATCGCATTCGGGTCTGGTACATCCTGGGCACCATTCACGTTGCGGTAGTCTGAATTCATCGCAGGCACGCCGTGTGTCGCGCCATTGATCACGCGCAAATCTCTTCGGGTCTGGCAACCACTCACAAACGTGGTCAGGTCATTCACCATATCGCCGTCAAAATCAAAGCTACCGCCGTTGGCAGTAATTGGACCTGCTGAACAACTTTCCTGCGTCAATGGAATGCTTTGCGTATCGGTGTCATCGCCACTGGTATTAATCGCCTTTTGCGTGGCAGAGTTGCCTACAGTGCCTGGGAAAAAATGACTTGGATTAGCTGCCGTACTTTCCACTGTTCCAGCGTTACCATCAAAATCCCATTCGTAACTGGTAGCATCCATTGATGTGTCGGTAAAAAAGGCAATTTGGTCATAGGTACTAAACGTAAAACCAGCTGTGGGTGCTGGGCCACAGGTTGCTGCACAGGTGCCCAGTGCCTCGTATGTGACGTCCACAAAGGAATTATTCCCGTCATAATCTCGGTCGGTGATAATTAACTTTCCATAATGAGTTTCACCGCCAGCACCATCATCCTGTTTTACGAATATGCAGGTGTCGGCATCATCGGGTCCGAAATTACGATTTGCATACACACCGGCGCAAGCTTCCGTGCAGGAGAAGGCCGCATAAGACATGGCCGAACAGGAACTGGTGCTGGTGGCGGTGGCTCCATTTATCGTAACCAGGCCTATCGGTGGGAATACGGTATTCGGTATTGGCGTTTGAATCCTGAGGTCATCCGTACCTGTTTCTCCGCGACTTACATCTAGATCCTCATTAGAACAGTCGTCACACATTTGTTGTGCATAGACATGCGGGCTACCAAACGCAGCTAAGCTAACAATGGCAGCCATGGCAAGCGCAAACAGGTTCGATTTAAGGGGATTGGATGCAGTATTGAATATCATAGTAGTCTCCGAATATGCGGATCTATGGTGTATTGAGTCGGGGTTTGATTGGGAAAATTACGAACGCAATTGCTGAGTTCGTATGAATGGCCAGAATGACCGTTCAATAGAGCTGGCACCGATGTTTCGTGTGCAATTAACGGCACTCGGTGCGGCGGCACGCGGTGCGACGGCACTCGGTGCTGAGAAAAAAATGTGTCTAATCTATCGTCGTTTAACACTGTCAGCTTTCACGTCGATGTGGCAGGCTGATGGTTGCAGATGCCAATCAACTGGTTAGGTTTGTCGACACACAGGTTAGGTAGTGTCAACAAATGCACATTTTCTGCCACCCTTAGCTGCAGCCTGATGTAAGGCTGCAAGGCAAATAAGTTCAGCAGCAAAATACAGTTACTTACTGTTAGTATGCGGAGACAAGCGAAGTTCACGGCCCGTTGCACCAGCTTGACGAGGCGCAGCGGCGGCGTGAGAACGATTTATCCCCTGTTCTTATTTTTAACCCTGAAGAATCAGTCTGTGGTGTGGCTTATCGTCCGTAATTAAGCTTCACCAAGCTAATAGCGTTTCCAGACTAATGTTCGAAATCAGTATAGCAGAACTTTTTCAGAATCGGCAGTTTGTAATTTAGCGGCCTATTGGCCGGGATAATTCTGCTGTTTTCGCCCTGCCTTGCCTCGGCCTAAACACTTTTTTCTTATGGTTTTTAGTACACTAAAACCTGCCACGCGCATTTTAAGCCTGGCCTGATCCTAAAGAGTTATGATCGAGATTCAGTCAAACGATACTCAGCATGTATTAATCCTGGAACCCAACAAATCCATGAGTTGGCAAACGAACAAGAAAATCCTCTTGTTTATGTTGTTCGTTAATATGCTGATTGGAATCAGCTTTGCACTGGTTGGCGCCTGGATGATTCTGCCGTTTGCCGGGCTGGAGATAGCCGCCGTTGCTGCGGGTACCTATTACGTATGCTGGAAGCTGAACTTCAAGGAGATTATCACTATCGAGGCCGAATCCGTTATTTTGCAAAAGGGCGTCTACTATCCAAAACAAACCTGGCATTGGCAAAAGTCTGCCACCAGATTACTTAGTCGTCCAGGCGGCTACCGTCAAAGTCCACCGGATTTGTATCTTAAACACCTGGACGAGACGGTTGAAATCGGCGATTTTCTTAATCGCAAGGAAAAAATTCGGTTACGCAATGGCTTAAATAAAGTTGGGATAATCGTTCGCTGATTAGCCTAAAATACAGCCATGAATGAGTGTTCCCGTTATTCACGGCAAACAACAGTTGCGCAGATTGGCACGCGGGGCCAGGAACAGCTGTCAAAATCAACGGTCTTGATTGTCGGGGCAGGTGGTTTGGGCTGCCAGGTCGGCGCGCAATTAGCCGGTGCTGGGATCGGTGAAATACGCCTGGTGGATCACGATACCGTCGAACTGAGCAATCTACACCGACAAGTCTTATTCACCGAAGCGGATATCGGCAAAGCCAAGGCAGAAGTGGCCTGTGCTGCTTTGCAAGCCCGCAATTCCAACATCCAGGTGACCGCAATCAGCCAACGCCTGGCACTCGACAATGTTGAAGATTTGATCAGCAACGTCGACCTGGTTATCGACGCAGCGGACAATTTCGCCACTTCTTACGTTTTAAGCGATGCCTGCCTAGAACGGGCCTTACCATTACTTAGCGCGTCGGTTAATCGCACGTTTGGTTATCTTGGTGTTTTTTGTGGTGGTGATAGAGATAAGCCCATACCGAGCATGCGGGCAGTTTTCCCGCGCTTGCCGAAGCAATCACTGAGTTGCGATGTAGTCGGTGTCACCGGGCCATCAGTTGCGGTGATCGCCAGTTTGCAAGCCCAAGAAGCAATCAAGCTCTTGATCGGTGCTGATAATCAACTGGAGGGAAAACTGTTGTACTGTGACCTGTGGAACTACAGCCAGCACACCGTGGACTTTTCCTCTGCCAAGGAGCCTGGGGAGCAACAGATCCGGTTAATCAATCAAGCCGCTTTGACTGACAACGACTATGTGGTTGATGTTCGCAACCCCGAAGAGATTAACGCTGAGCCACAGGCATTTGCCACGCATTTGCACATTCCATTGCCCGAGCTTCTCGAGGGAAAGGGGTTGGAGCTATCTGAGCGAACTGAGCGCATCGTGCTTGCATGCAAAAGTGGTCAACGTGCACTGGTTGCAGCGCAAATCATGCTTGATCGGGGTGTTGCCGAAGTCGCTGCGATTTTGCCAGATAGCCGTTAGAATCAGACGCTACTCCCGCACAAGGTCAAAATGACAGATCCGATTTTCTATTTCGTGCTGTTCGCACTGATCAGTTCGGCGTTTATCAAAGGCTCACTGGGATTGGGGTTCTCGACCATTTGCCTGGCCATCTTGGCCAATGTGCTCGAGTTAAAAACAGCTATTTCAATCGTGGTCATCCCGTCGTTGATTTCCAATGTAATGGTGATGATCGAAGCCGGAAACTTTCGCGTTAGTTTACGCACCTTCGCCTGGATGCTGCTGATGGCGGTACCTGGCATGCTAGTGGGATTGCAAATTCTTCGCCAGGCAGACAATAGCCTGTCACTGACCATTCTGTCTGGCGTGTTGGTGATTTACGGTTGCTGGGGTTTGCTCAATCGACATTTTCGCATTGACGAACGATTGATCCCTCGACTTAACCCGGTGATTGGTTTTTTTACCGGAACCGTCAACGGTGCCACCGGTTCGCAAATTTTCCCAATCATGCCCTACCTGTTGTCCCTGAATATAAGCAAGGATGTGCTGGTACAAACTATCAATATGAGTTTCAGCCTGAGCAGCCTGATAATGCTCAGTGCCTTGTACTACATGAATGCGCTGGATACGGCATCGTTGTTTACCTATTCGCTGGGCATTGTCCCGGTCATGGCAGGTGTCTGGCTGGGTGGCAAAGTTAGGCGACGCCTCTCCGAGCAACGGTTCCGCCAAGCCGTGATGGTTTTGATTATCGTCTTGGGAGTATTGTTGCTCTTTCGTTGAGAGCAATCACTAGCGAGCGCGGCGTAACCAGTACTGCACCATCAGGAAACCGAATAGTGCTCCACCTAAATGAGCAAAATGCGCAATATTGCTGCCCACACCAAATATACGCACACCGGTAACCCCCGCACTCAAATCAATTAACAGCAGTATTGGCACAAAGATTCTCGCGGCAATAGGCACCGGCAGGAAAATCAGCATGATTTTGAAATCCGGGAACAGCAACGCGAACGCCACCAATATGCCGTAAACCGCGCCGGATGCGCCTACTGCCGGCAAGTTATAAATGTCATACAGTTCCTTCAACATTTCGCGGCTGACCAGCGCTGACCCGGCGGAAATGTCTCTTCCGAGCGTGACTACGTTATCTACATCCAACTCGCTAAACCCAGCCGCCAGAATTTGCTCGGTTAAGCCCTGAAACTGGTACTCAGCCACCAACAGGTGAATGATGGCAGCACCAACGCCACACACCAGGTAAAAAATCAAAAAACGCTGGCCTCCCCAGACACGCTCCAACACCCGTCCAAAGGACCACAGCGCGATCATATTGAACGCCAGGTGCATAAACGACCCGTGCAGGAACATATAGCTGAACAGCTGCCAAACCTGGAAGTCCGGATGCTGAAAAAAGTATAGCTCGAAGCCAGAGCGCGCACCGGCAAACAGGGCCTCGATCATGACAAAGACCAGGATATTAGCCGCCACCAGTCGGTTGGTGGTGGATTGCAGTAACTCGCGTAATTGTTCCACTTACATTTCTGCTTGAATTAAAATTGCTGCAATCGTACCACGCCGTACCATCGAAATATGTCCACGTCATCATCCGCTAACACCGCTCGCTTACAAACATTTGTCATCAAGGGAGACAGCGGTTTGCAGGTGACCCTCGCGGATTTTGGTGCCCGCGTCCTCGATATCAGCCTCCCGTTACAAAAGGGCTTGCAATCGGTGACCTGCGGCTATGAGCAACCACAAGATTTCCTGACCGATCGTTTCTATATGGGCGCTACTGTTGGCCCCATCGCAAACCGGGTTGCTAATGGTCAGCTATCGATTCAGGGTCAGCAGGTTCAACTCGATATAAATCAGGGCCCAAACAGCCTGCACAGCGGTGCGCACGGATATGATGACAAACAATGGCAGTGTGTAGAACAGAGCCCGCACAGCGTAACCTTTGAACTGAATGTGCCCAACTCGGACAACCCGTTGCCCGGAAATCTGAATGTGCGCGTTCGATATACGGTGGAAGATAGAAACTTAAACATCGACTATCGAGCCCAGACCGACGAGGCTAGCTACCTCAATCTGACCAACCATGTGTATCTGAACCTGAATACCGAGGCGGCAACCATCCACAATCATCGGTTTGTTTTGCACGCAAAGACCTTCGCCGAGGTCGATGATCTGCAAATCCCAAACGGTAGCTGCACCAAACTCTGCACACCCTTCCGCTACTCAATCAACGCTCTCAAGGAACCGGCTGCACTGACACACCATGCAGACCATCATTTTATTGTTGACGAGAATGATGCAGCCTTGAAACATTGCTTGAAAGCGCTGTCGCCGGAATCGGGTATCGAGCTCGATGTATTCAGCACCAAGCCAGGGTTTCAGCTCTACACGGGCCAATTTTTAGGCGATCCCTTTGTTCCCTACCAGGGTTTTTGCGTGGAAACCCAATTTGCGCCTGATGCCATCAATCAAACAGGGTTTATCTCACCGCTGACCACCCCAGACCAACCTTATCGACACACAAGCTGCTATCGTTTTAACTGGCCGAGCTAGCGATTGTCGACATATCGGAAGGTTAAATTAATACGCTGCGCAGCCTGCGCGCGTTTCGGCACATGGTGCTGCCAGCAATGCTGCGTGGTGCCACTCATCAACAACAAACTGCCGTGTTCCAACGATATCGACTGACGTAAATCCTTACGTGTTTTATGCCGCAGATGAAAATCCCGGGCAGCGCCAAGGCTGACTGAGGCGATTACCGGATTAGTGCCCAGTTCAGGCTCGTCGTCACTGTGCCAACCATTAGAGTCCTGCCCATCACGATACAGATTGACCAGCACACTATTGAAAGGGTGGCCGGTGTCACATCGAAGTTGCTGTTGCAGCGCTCTGAGTTCCTGGTTCCAGGGCACTACTTGCATACGCATATTGGAATAGCCGTAATCCAGCCCAGCATCGCCCATCCAGCATGACAGCCTGGGCACATCATGGGTTTTACCATACAAGGTGATGCGCTCTTGTTGCCAATCTGTTTCTGCCAGCAAGGTGTCATATAACGCCCAAGCTTGATCATCGACCAGATAGCCGGGCTGGTACTCAATATCGGCATCGGGCAAACCAAGCACCTGTTTCTCGGGCGCAAAGAGTGAAGTTTGTGACTGCGAATCTACCATTCTCGTGAGCGTAGTTTTTGTTCAACACCTAAACAGCCGTTATTACCTGCCATTTTCATTAATAATAGTCGGAATGTCATTTGTGATAACCAGCCTTACTTGCTTTCTACTATAATACGGCGGACTAAAAAATTGAGTAACGACACATTTAGGTGAAACATGCAATTTAATGGCAGCGACAGCTATATCTCAACCGACGATTTAAGCCTGGCGGTGAACTCCTCGGTTGTGCTGCAGCGACCCTTATTGATCAAGGGCGAGCCCGGCACAGGTAAAACCATGCTGGCGGAAGAAGTAGCGGCTTCCCTGGGGAAACGATTGATCCAGTGGCATATCAAATCAACCACCAAGGCCCAACAAGGCTTGTATGAATACGATGCTGTATCACGTCTGCGTGATTCGCAGTTGGGCGATGCCGATGTGAAAAACATTGCCAACTACATCGAGAAAGGCAAGTTGTGGGAAGCTTTCGAATCCGACGAGCAGGTGGTGCTGCTAATCGATGAGATTGACAAAGCTGATATTGAATTCCCGAACGACCTGCTGGTTGAGATCGACAAGATGGAATTCTTCGTTTACGAAACCGGTGAAACCATCAAGGCCAAGCATCGCCCCATTATCATTATTACCAGTAATAATGAGAAAGAGCTGCCAGATGCGTTTTTGCGTCGTTGTTTTTTCCACTTTATCAATTTCCCGGATCGCGCCACGATGGAAAGAATCCTCGCGGTACATCATCCAGACGCGCAGAAATCGTTGGTCAAAGAAGCGCTGGACGTGTTTTTCGAAGTACGTTCGATTCCAGGTCTGAAAAAGAAACCGTCTACGTCGGAACTGATCGACTGGTTGAAGCTGTTGATGGCCGATGATATCCCGGACGACATTCTCAAAGATCGCGACAACCACAAGGCGATTCCACCACTCTATGGCGCCCTGTTGAAAAACGAGCAGGATGTGCAATTGCTGGAGCGCTTGGCATTTATGCACCGCCGCGAAACCCGTAACCAGCAAAACTAGGGCCTGACTGAGTTCAGATAAGACCAGAATAGTACCGTGCTGTTAAATTTCTTCGATACGCTACGCCGCCAGGGCCTGCCGGTCACCTTTGGTGAACTGTCAGACCTGATCACGGCACTGGAACATCGGCTGGCGTTCGCCGATATGGAGAAGTTCTATTACTTGAGCCGGGCCTGTATGGTGAAGGACGAGAAAAACTTCGATAAGTTTGATCGTGCCTTCAAAGCACATTTTACCGAGCTGGAGAAACTCGAAGATTTCATCGAAGCGCTGATTCCCGAGGAATGGCTGCGCAACGAGTTTATGAACACGTTGACCGAGGAGGAAAAAGCCGCGATTGAAAGCCTCGGCGGCCTGGAAAAGCTGATCGAGACCTTTAAGAAGCGCCTCGAAGAACAGGATGAAGAGCACCACGGCGGTAGCAAATGGATCGGCACCGGTGGCACCTCACCCTTCGGTAATAGCGGTCACAATCCGGAGGGCATTCGTATTGGCGGCGAAGGCGGTGGTAAAAGCGCGGTAAAGGTTTGGGATCGACGCGATTTCAAGGACCTGGATGACACCATCGAGTTGGGCACCCGCAACATCAAGATGGCTTTGCGGCGCTTACGCAAGTTTGCTCGTACTGGCGCCGATGACGAGCTGGATTTGGACGACACGATCCGCTCCACTGCCCATAATGGTGGGCTGTTGGACATAAAGATGGTGCCGGAGCGCCACAATTCGGTGAAAGTACTGCTGTTGTTTGATGTGGGTGGGTCCATGGATCCCTATGTGCGCACCTGCGAAGAGCTGTTCAGTGCCGCGCGGGTGGAATTCAAACACATGGAGTATTACTACTTCCACAACTTCATCTACGACGGCCTGTGGCAAAATCACGATCTGCGCTACGACGAAGTGACACCCACGCACGAAGTACTACGAAAATACGGCAAGGATTACAAAGTGATTTTTGTTGGCGATGCGGCCATGGCCACTTATGAGATTACCCATTCTGGTGGCAGCATTGATTTTATGAATCGCGAACCGGGGGCCAATTGGTTAAATCGGTTTACCGAGACCTTCGACAAAACCGTGTGGCTAAACCCCACGCCTGAAGACTACTGGAAACACACCCACTCTACCAAGATTATCCAGGAGTTGATGGATGATCGAATGTTCCCACTGACACTGAAGGGCATGGAAGAAGCCATGGCCTACCTCAGCAAATAAGCCCTTCTCTAGCCTAAGGCTGATTACTCCGCCTTTGCTACTGGTCTACCTTGACTACTACGCCAGCGGCATTGTCTGCTGCTTTTCGTCGGCGCCGCCGATTGTTGATCTGGTCCACGCTGTAGATCAACAAGGCCACCCAAATACAGCCAAAGGCGATTTGCCGTTCGCTGCCAAAAGGTTCGTTATACATAAAAACGCCAATGATCAATTGCAGGCTCGGCCCCAGGTACTGAGTCATTCCCAGGGCCGTCAGGCTTATCCGTTGCGCAGCAGCGGCAAAAAACAACAAGGGCGCCAGGGTTACCGCACCGCCCAGGATCAGCAATACATCAGTTCGCATATCGCCGCCAAAGGCGAAACTGCCGTTCATGCTCAAATAGCTCAAATACACGCAGGCGGGAATTAACACAATGCCGGTCTCCACCACCATGCCGTGCACAGCGGGCACCTCCAGCGATTTTTTGACTGCACCATAGGCACTGAAGGTTACGGCCAGGATCAAAGCCACATAGGGTATCTCACCGTGCACAAAAATCAGGTAGGCCACACCAACTGCGGCCAGGCCGATGGCCAGCCACTGATTCGGGCGCAACGTTTCGCCAAATACCAGCATCCCAACAAAGACGTTGAGCAGTGGGTTGATGTAATACCCCATGGAGCCTTCAACAATGCGCCCATCGTTAATCGCCCAAATGTATACCCCCCAGTTCACCGAGATCAGCATGGAGGCAATAAACAAGCGCCCCATGACTTTGCGTTGTTTGAGTATCGGCAAAAACACGCGCCACTGGCGCAACACCAGAGTAAGCAACAGGGCCAGTACAAACGACCAGACCATGCGATGCGCGACGATTTCTATGCTGTCGACGTGATCTACCCAGCGCCAAAAAATCGGCACCACGCCCCAGATAAAATAGGCGATCAAGGCATAGACGAATCCCAAATTATTCATATCCGCAGCCTACCATGTGCTAGCATTTGGAGCATTGAAAACTGACGCCGATAAAAATAAAAATGCCAAATTCAGTTAAGTACACTACCCCCCTCGTCAGCTTGATCACTTGGCTTCTCCTCGCTACGGCGCAGGCCAATAGTGACCCGGTCACGCTGTACTGCGGCAGCCTGGTGGATGTTGAGAACAGTCAGGTTCTTGGGCCTCACACCATAACCGTGGTAGACGGTAAAATCAGCGCCATCGAAGCTGGCCAAGCCAGTGATGGCGCCATCGACCTCGGCGAGCATACCTGCTTGCCGGGCCTGATTGATATGCACGTGCACCTGACCTCGCAGAGCAGTGCGCGCAGTTATATCGAGAACTTTACGCTCAACCCACCGGACTATGCCTATCGGGCTGCCCATTATGCGCGCATCACCTTGGCGGCTGGCTTTACCACCGTTCGCAACCCGGGTGACAGTGGTGGGGTAACACGCTCATTGCGTGATGCCATCAAGCAAGGTATTGCCACCGGGCCACGAATCTACACTGCCGGTAAATCGCTGGCGACCACTGGCGGTCATGCCGACCCATCCAATGGTTATCGGGCTGATTTGATGGGTGACCCGCACGCCAAAGAAGGCGTGGTTAATGGAACCGCCGAGGCCATGCGTGCAGTACGGCAGCGGTACAAAGAAGGCGCCGACCTGATCAAGATCACGGCGACCGGCGGCGTGCTTAGCACCGCCAAGAATGGTCAGAACCCGCAGTTTAACGATGCTGAACTCGAGGCGATTATGACCACCGCCAAAGATTATGGCTTTAAGGTTGCAGCGCATGCGCACGGGGCTGAAGGCATGAAACGTGCCATCCGCGCCGGGGTGGACAGTATTGAGCATGGCACCTTGATGGATGACGAAGTCCGCAGGCTGATGAAAAAACATGGCACTTACCTTGTACCCACCATTTTGGCTGGCGAATTTGTCGCGCAAAAAGCCAAGATTGATGGCTATTTCCCTGAGATAGTGAGGCCCAAAGCCGCGGCCATTGGTCCGCAATTAAAAGCCAATTTCAAAAAGGCTTACGAAGCAGGCATAAAAATCGCCTTTGGCACTGATAGCGGTGTGTCTGCTCATGGGGATAATGCACAGGAGTTTGCGCTGATGGTGGAATCCGGCATGCCAGCCATGGAAGCGATCCGCACCGCCACTGTGCATGCGGCTGATTTGCTGGGCGAACCGGAACTACTCGGTTCTATTAGCAATGGAAAATTTGCCGATATCATCGCCGTACGGGGTAACCCGCTGGGCGACATCAGCATCCTTGAGAACGTCGATTTTGTTATGAAGGGCGGTGAGGTCTACAAAGGCCCCAGCCAGTAGTCTCTGCCTGGGGTGTTCAAGCAGCCCAATCCAGTATCACCTTGCCGGATTGGCCTGAGAGCATAATCTCGAAGCCGTTTTGAAAATCATCCACGGGCAATTCGTGGGTGAGCATCGGTGACAGGTCCAAACCTGACTGAATCAGGCTGGCCATTTTGTACCAGGTCTCAAACATCTCGCGGCCATACACGCCTTTGATTTCAAGGCCTTTAAATATCACCTTGGTCCAGTCGATGCTCATGTCGGCAGGTGGTATCCCCAGCATTGCGATCTTGCCACCATGGTTCATGCTATCCAGCATGCTGGAAAAGGCCGACGGCACACCTGACATCTCCATACCCACATCAAAACCCTCGGTCATGCCCAGTTCGTCCATAACCGATTTTAAATCTTCTTCCATCACATTGACTGCCCTGGTCGCGCCCATCTCGCGTGCCAGTTGCAGGCGGTACTCGTTCACGTCGGTAATCACCACGAAGCGCGCACCAACATGTTTGGCGACCGCGGCCGCCATAATGCCAATCGGCCCGGCTCCGGTTATCAGCACATCTTCGCCCGTCAAATTAAACGACAAGGCCGTATGCACGGCATTGCCGAACGGATCAAAAATTGCGGCCAATTCATCGCTGATATTGTCGGGAATTTTGAAGGCATTAAACGCCGGAATCACCAGGTACTCGGCAAAGGCGCCCTGTCGATCGACCCCTACACCCACGGTGTTGCGGCACAAATGACGCCGACCAGCACGACAATTGCGGCAGTGACCACAGGTGATATGGCCTTCACCCGAAACACGATCACCCACCTCGAAACCACGCACTTCCTGGCCCATATCGACGACTTCGCCGACATACTCATGGCCGACGATCATGGGTACGGGGATGGTTTTTTGTGACCACTCGTCCCATTGAAAGATGTGAATGTCGGTGCCACAAATCGCGGTTTTGCGAATTTTGATCAGCAGATCGTTAGGACCAGCCTCCGGCATGTCGGCTTCGGTCATCCAGATGCCTTTTTCAGGGTGCAGTTTTGCCAGTGCCTTCATGATTTGCCTGCGTGGTGAGTCAGTAATAGATTCAGTTTAGATGATGCCCATTTCTTTGCCAATATCGATAAAGGCATCAACCGCTGTATCGATTTGCGCCAGGCTGTGCGCCGCCGACATTTGTGTCCGTATCCGCGCCTGGCCTTTAGGCACCACCGGGAAGGAAAAACCAACCACGTAGATCCCTCGATCCAGCATGCGTGCGGCCATTTCACCGGCCAGCTTGGCATCTCCCAACATCACCGGGATAATTGCGTGATCAGCCCCAGCCAAAGTAAATCCAGCCTCACTCATGCGCTGACGAAAATGGGCGCTATTGCGGCTTAGCGCCTCACGCAGTTCCCCCCCTTCGGCCAGCAAATCCAGCACCCGGATCGACGCATTAACGATGGCTGGCGCCAGCGAGTTGGAGAACAGGTAGGGTCGCGATCGCTGTCGCAGCCACTCGACAATCTCTTTGCTGGCCGAGGTAAAACCACCCGATGCACCCCCCATGGCCTTGCCCAACGTGCCGGTGACAATGTCCACCCGATCCATTACTCCGCAATACTCATGCGAACCACGGCCATTGTCGCCGATAAAGCCCACCGCATGCGAGTCGTCCACCATGACCATGGCGTCGTATTTATCTGCCAGGTCGCAAATGCCCACCAAGTTGGCGATCACCCCGTCCATGGAAAACACACCATCGGTGGCAATTAACTTGAATCGCGCGCCAGCAGCATCCGCTGCTTGCAGCTGTGCCTCTAATTCCTGCATGTCGTTATTGGCATAGCGGTATCGCTTGGCTTTGCACAATCGCACGCCGTCGATAATGCTGGCGTGGTTTAATGCATCGGAAATAATCGCGTCATCCGGGCCCAGCAAGGTTTCAAACAGGCCGGCGTTAGCGTCAAAACAGGAGGAATAGAGAATGGTGTCTTCCATGCCAAGAAAACTGGAGAGCTTGGCTTCCAGGGTCTTATGGATGTCCTGTGTACCGCAAATAAAACGAACCGAAGCCATGCCAAAGCCATGTTCATCCAGCCCATTCTTTGCAGCATCAATCAGCGCTGGATGATTGGCCAACCCAAGATAGTTGTTGGCGCAAAAATTCAGCACGGCCTGCTCGTCACCCGCGGCCTCTACGCCTACTTCCGCCTGCTGCGCGGTGACGATTACCCGCTCTGATTTATACAGGCCGGCCTCTCGCACCTGGTCAATCTCGGCCTGTAAATGTTCGGTAAATGCCTTACTCATTGTTGTCTCCGAATGGAATCTTTCTGGGGCTAGTGTAATCGAAGTTTGCCGCTATTTACGCATTTAGATGATCGTCTCGATATACCGCTGGTGCATCGAGGTATAGGTCTTGCGTGCCATGCTTCGTGCTTCCTCAAGCGGCATGAACTGAGACGAGAAATCCGGAATAGCCGGATCAATTGCGAGCTTGGTCGCATTGACCAGGTGCTCGATCAAATCCATCGGGTTTTCTATGCCCATCGCAAACCGAATCGTAGTCGGGAAAATTTGCGCTTCATGCTGTTGTTCTTCATTCAGCTCTGAGTGGGTAGTCAGGCCCGGGCAACTGACAATACTGTTGGTTTGACCCAGGCTGATCATATGCGCAAATGCCGGTTCCAGGCAGTCAAAAAAGCGTTGGAATTCGTTGGCTGGTATCTCGGACCCCATATCGACAGTGAACAAGCCAGATGGCATTCCCAGGAACAGCACTTTTTCGGCCAGGGCACGGTTCTGGTTGTCGGGCAAGCCATTACAATTCACCTTGATCATCGGATGCGAATCCATGAAGGTGGCAAAGATCTGCGTGGTGATGCATTTTTTCAGCATACGTACTTCGAGCGTGCGCATACCCTGCATCACTTCAAAGGCGGTATCAGCATTTAAAAACGCGCCCTTCACGTAGTACACATTCCAAAACATGGTGTTGTCCCAGCCGGGCATCCCCTTGGGGATAAACATGTCTTCATTGCGCGCGATGACACAACCAGCAATACAGGAACCAGAGCCCGTCAGGTCCTTGGTGTAACTGTGGATCACGAAATCCGGGCGTTCCTCGACGTCACTGCGCTGCAATGGCCGATGCAAGAATGGTGTGCCCACCGTGGCATCAAGGATCACACGTATCCCCTCGGCGTGTGCCAGGTGGCACATCTCAGGCACATCCAGTACATAACCGTGCGGGTTGCAGGGCGATTCAATGTAGAGGTAAATCTGCTTGCCAGCCGCTAGTCGATCGGCAAACTCCTCACGCACTGCGGCCAGGGTTTTGATGAAACTCTCGGTTTCTTCGCCGGCAAACTGGCGCACTGCGATATTCAGGTTTGATGGTTTCGCAAACCAGTCGTGAATCAATTGATGGGCGCCGCCGTAGATATTTTGGCTGGCGATCAGGATATCCTCATGGCCCAACACATGTGACAAGGTTGAATCAATAGCCGACATGCCGCTGTTGAAGTTCCAGGCCAGGTATTCGTTCGCATAGGGCCCAGCTTCCAGGTCAACGATATGGTTCGCCAGCGAGATAGAGGTTGGGTTGAGCAGACGCGAATAAATATCCAGCATCATCTCCTTGCCTTCAAAGGCATCACTGATCCATTCCGCGCAGGCGTAAATATAGGTAGCTGTGCGAGTGATGGCTGGGGTGGCTGAGAAAATCGCGTTGACGTTATCGAAAACCGGGTAAGCCGATTTGGCACACTGCGTGGATTGACTCTGCCCAAGCGCCTGGTAGTTTGCGCGAAACGGGTTTTGTAAGGTATCCAGCACCTTGGCCAACTGGAAAGACAAGAACTTCTTGGCGTTGAACAAGGCGGTTTTCTCCGTTGCGTCCAGCGCATGCATGCCAGCTTGAGCCTCTTGCCACATCAGTTCGATATTACCCTGGCACTGATAGACTCGCTCCACGGTCTGTAACAATGCCCGCCCCAGCTCGCCGTCTATATCAATATTAAAATGCGCGAGCTGCTCGGCTGCCAGTTCTTCTATATTGCTGGCCTCGGTGGTATTACGTCGCGGCGATAATTTCTTTGCGGCGTCAAACAGGCTGTTTTGGTCTTTGGTCATGAGTGGCTCCGCTTTACGGAATTCGTTATTTATCCCCTAATCATATACAATATTTTTATATTTGTGTTTACGCCGAATTTAATTCCGGCAACAGGTGAAATGAACGACTTAGACCAAATCGACTTCGAAATAATTGCCGCTTTAAGGAACAATGCTCGGATAGCCAACAAAGAGCTCGCCGAACAAATTGGTTTAGCCCCTTCTTCCTGCCTGGAGCGCGTACGTTATCTGCGCGCCAAAGGCTATGTTAAAGGTGCTCACGTGGAACTGGACCTAACTGCCCTGGGGCTCGGTCTCCAGGCCATGGTCGCCATTCGCTTGAACCAGCACTCGCGCAAGGAACTGGAAACCTTCCAGGCGCATCTGCTCGAGTTACCTGAAGTGCTGACTGTGTATCACCTGAGTGGTGCGAATGATTTTATGGTGCACATCGCTGTGCAGAACGCAGCAACCTTGCGTAACTTTGTGCTGGACTCCTTTGCCGAGCGCCCCGAGGTGGCGCATATCGAAACCGCGGTTATCTACGAAGAGGTGAAAAACTGGCGCTTACCACAATCGGGCACGCAAGGACCACTCGCCAAAACTGCAGAGATTTAAACCTTCAATTTCACCGCGAGGTCAGGGTGTGACTATTTCAACCACGCCTTCTCGTCGCGGATCCACACCACCTTCAAGCTCACCACCAGGCAATCGAACCACCATGCTCAGCCCAGAGTTTTCGCCAGCAGATTCCTTAACCTCGAAGCCGTAGTCACGCAGCCCCTCTATCAGTTCCGGGCTGGCGCGGTCGCGTTCAATTCGGACCTTGTCGCCGCGGGCCACCAGGTTGGGTAGGGCGACCGCCTCCTGCGGGGTCAGCCCCCAATCCATCACCCCTACCAAAGATTTTGCCGTGTAGGCAATAATGGAATTCCCGCCAGGCGAACCGGTGGCCATCAAGAACTCGCCCTCTTTATCCAGTACGATGGTTGGGGACATGGAAGAACGTGGGCGTTTGCCAGGTGCCACGGCGTTGGCAATATCACGCCCTTCCGCATCTTTGGCCTGGAAGGAAAAATCGGTCAGCTGGTTATTCAGGAACATGCCGCCCACCATGCGCGTGGAACCAAAGATACTCTCGACGCTGGCAGTCAGTGAAACCACATCACCCTCATGGTCGACCACCACAAAATGCGTGGTGCCCGCCATGTCCACGGTGGCATCGACGCCGGCACTCATTGGCAGGTCATCAACAAAAGCCCAAGGGTCACCTTTCTCGACCCGCTCTTTGGCCTCGCTGGATATTTCACTGGCTCGTTGAGCAAGGTAATCCTGGTGCAACAAGCCTTTAACCGGAACCATAACCGAGTCGCTGTCCGCCACATAATGATCACGATCGGCATAGGCCAGTCGCTGCGCTTCGCCAAACAGGCTCCAATTAGCCGGATCTTCCGCCCCGGCAGACGAAAATGCCGGCGCTTTTTCCAGGATACCCAGAATCATAGCCACGGCCAGCCATGAAGATGGCGGCGGCGGTCCACACACCTGCATCTGCCGATACGGCGAACACAGTGCACTGCGGCGTTGTGCCTGGAACGACTGCAAATCCTCCAGCGTCATGCCGCTGGCGCGCGGCTCAAGCCGAGTGGCGGTCACAATCTCCTCAGCCAGCCGGCCCTGATACAGTGCGCGAGGGTCAGCAGCAATTAGCTCCAGCGCCGCCGCGTAATCAAGATTTTTCAGTACATGACCAACCGGCAGAGGCGCGCCATCGTCATCATGAAAATAGTGATAGGCGTCAGTAGGCCCCTTTTCCGGGCTATCGGGTAAATACTTGCCAAAACGCACAATCATGCCATGTAAGCGCGGCGACACCGCAAAGCCCTCAGAGGCCAGTTTCTTTGCTTCGGCAAAAAGTTCGCCCCAGGGTAAGCGACCATAATCGTCATGGGCGATTTCAAGCATCGAGACAATGCCTGGGACACCGGTAGAAATCCCGCTCATTTTCGCGGCCAGGAAACCCATACGCTTGCCTTCGGCATTGATGAACATGTCAGGAGTGGCACTGGCCGGTGCTGTCTCGCGGCCATCGTAGACCGTCATATTTTTGGTTTGATTATCAAAATGCACCATGAAACCGCCGCCGGCCAGACCCGAGCTTTGTGGTTCTACCAGGCTTAGCACTGCCTCAATAGCAATGGCGGCATCCACCGCGGATCCACCCGCGCGCAACACATCCGCGCCGGCGCGTGTTGCATGCGGATTGGCTGTTACCACCATGGCACTGGCGGCATTGGCTGGCGCTGTGGCGGGCGTGTCCGCGGGTGATTGCTCGGAGGTGACGCAACCGCTGGCAAAGACCAGCAAGGCAGTAAAAAGTGCAATACGTTTCTTGATCATAAGTTTTAAACCAGTTGAATTCATACCGCGCAATCTATTGCACGGTCGACATTAACGCTTTTGATAAAACAGGCTGCCCCGATGATATAGGAATTGTTCTGTGGCAATACCAATTAACATAAAAATAACCGCAGTCATCGCGCCCAGGGACAATGCAGGTAGACCGGTTAACACCTGGGCATCATTGCCGCCCAGCGCCATCGCGCCACCAAAACCCATCATCAGGCCAGCAATCGAGTGACGGACCACCTTGTGTAAGGTTGGCTTGCGAAAGCGCAAATTCTTCACCACAAGACAGGATATCCACATACCAATTAGTAACATCATAACCAACGACATGCGATAGCCGCTGGGAACTGCTTTTCCCTCAAAAATGGCCGAACCGACATCTTGAATAACACTGCTGGGCGCCCACATAGGTTCTATGTAGAGCAATACACCCACCAGCATGCCGATTAATGAGATACCCAGCCATCTTTCACGCTCGCCCGGAAACAAGATAATCATTAACAGGGTGAATGCGACACTCAAGCCGAACATGATGAAGACTAAGCCAGCATCGAGTGGTGGCGACTGCGGGTACTGGATTTCGGGTAACTCCGTCATCGCCAGCCATACCCACAAACACCAGCCAAAAAACCAGCCCGCCATGGTAAACAACATCGAAACGTTGCCACGGGCAAACTGGTGCATTGTGGAGACGGAGCAGCCCTGGTTGACGCTGGCCCCAACGCCAAACAGGAATCCACCCAGGGCAAACAGGGGATGAAACTCGAATCGTGCAAATGGTTGTCCCCATTCGTTCACATGAGCGAGTACACTATAGGCACCTACCCATAAACCACTCATCAGGATCGCCAATAATAGGTTTGCTTGACCTTCTATCAGTAACTTCACCGCCCGCACCAAACAGATGCCAACCCGATGCGCGATAAAGCCTATCAGGGTGACGCAGACAATGCCGATCAGTGAATAAATCATAGCCGGAGAATACCACCTAAAGCGAAGCAGACCCTATACATGCAGCAATGTAAAAAACACTGCTCTGCCAGATTTCCTTAGCCTGACAAACATGACCGAAAAGAAAAGACAAAGCATCGAGAAAGCAGTACCGAAGTCGCGCATCAATCGCTTCTCGCGTGTCGCCAAAATGGTAAGTGGTGTGGCCGGTGGCATGCTGGCGGAGGGCGCACGTCAGATCAGCGAGGGCAAACGCCCAAAAATGAGTGACATGGTGCTGACCCCCGGCAACGCCCAGCGCGTGGCCAAACAACTGGCAGCGATGCGTGGCGCGGCAATGAAGGTCGGGCAGTTGTTGTCAATGGAAACCGACGCCTTGTTGCCTGAAGAACTCACCACCATCCTCGCGCAACTACGCGATAACGCTCTGAGTATGCCGCGCTCGCAACTGAACCAGGCCATGGTCGATTCGTTTGGCGAGAAATGGCAGGATCAGTTCAAGGATTTCGACTATCAGCCACTGGCAGCGGCATCGATTGGCCAGGTGCACCAGGCCGTGACGCTGGATGACGAGGACATCGTGCTGAAGATCCAATACCCTGGAGTGGTCGACAGCATCGACAGCGACGTCGATAACATTGCCTGGGTATTGCGCATCTCCAACCTGTTACCGGCGCACATGGAAATTGACGATTTGCTGGAAGACGCCAAGAAACAACTACACGAAGAAGCAGACTATATCCTGGAAGGGCAACACCTGGCCGCCTTTTATCAGACCCTGGTGGAAGATGATCGCTACCTGGTGCCGTGGTATTACGAGCAGCTGAGCACCGACACCGTGTTGGCTATGGAATACCTTGAGGGCGAACCCATAGAAAGTGTCGAGGACCTGGCGCAGCCGGAACGAAACCAGTTAATGGGCAATCTGCTGGAGCTGGTGTTCAAGGAATTGTTCGAGCTGAGGTTGATGCAAACCGATCCTAATTTTGCCAACTATCGTTATCAACGCGACACCCAGCAAATTGTGTTGCTCGACTTCGGCGCCACGCGATCATTCAAACAGCAGTTCGTGATGGACTATAAACGCCTGATCCGGGCAGTGATTGCGAAAGATGATGACCAGGTTATTGCAGCAGCCGATCGTCTCGGCTACAAAGCCAGCGCTGCCAGCGAGGAATACCGTCGGTTCCTGGTAGAAGTATTTTACATCGCCCTGGAGCCGTTTGTCCTGGATGAGGATTTTGACTTTGCCAATTCTGCGCTCTCAGAAAGACTCTCAGAGCTGTCCGATCGGGCCTACAACTTCAAAGAATTCTGGCAAACGCCGCCCACTGACATACTGTACCTGCATCGTAAGTTGGGAGGTATGTTTTTGCTCGCTACGCGCATGCGTGCCGACGTGAATTGTCATGCCCTGGTGAAGCCCTGGGTCGCCAAATTATGCTAGCAAGGACGCTAGCCAAATGGCCTAAGCAGCTGAGCTGATCAAGCCAATAACGCTGGCGGTCATACAGGTCGACAGGGTACCACTGACAATACTCAACAATCCCAGGCTGGCTATATCTTCCCGGCGTTCTGGCGCCATGGTCGACAAGCCACCGATCAATATGCCCAGGCTGCCAAAATTGGCGAATCCGCACAATGCGTAACTGATAACCAGGTCGCTGCGCGGGCTCAGGGCCTCTGGCGGTAACTGGCTCAATTGAATAAAGGCCAGTAACTCGTTAAGGATGGTTTTGATCCCCATCAGGCTGCCGGCAGTGGTCGCCTCCGACCAGGGAATGCCCATCAACCAGCAAATTGGCGCCATGATCCAGCCCAGTATTCGCTCCAGTGACAGTTCGGCGCCGCCTACCATGGGCAATTGACCCAGCAACATATTGGTCAGGTATACCAGGGCAATAAACGACACCAGCAAGGCCAGGATGCTAATCAACATCTGCATGGCGTTCATGCCGCCTTGGGCAACAGCGTCCACCGGGCCGTTGTAGTCAAAGGCCACTTCAGCGTCCGACGGCGTTGGCTTGCCGACCTGCGGCACCATGGTGATGGCAATCAACACTGCCGCTGGCACACTGATGATCGAGGCAGTGAAAATATGCCCTATCGCGTTGGGCAAGACGGTCTCCAGGAAAGTGGCATAGAGCACCAACACGGTGCCTGCCACGGTGGACATACCCAGGGTCATCACCATGAACAGCTCGGAATAGCTGAGCTTTTTTATACTGTTACGAATGAATAGCGGGGCTTCGGTCATGCCAACAAAGATATTGGCCGCACCCGACAGGGCGACCGCGCCACCGATGTTCAGTGTTTTGGCAAAGGCTTTTGATAGTCCTTCAATTATCAGCGGCAAGATCTTCCAGTAAGACAGCAAGGCCGTTAGCGCGCCAATAACGATGACCAATGGCAAGGCACGAAAGGCCAGGATAAAGCTGGCGCTGGGGTTGGTTTCTTCATACGGCAGTTCACCACCGCCCAGATAGCCAAAGACAAACGATGTTCCGGCCGCGGTAGCCTCTTGCACCGCCAGCACGCCGCCATTAAGCAAATTAAAAAATGCCTGAAACCACGACACCTTGAGCAACAATAGCGCTAACACGATCTGAATTGCCACCGCCACCAGGCAAACCCGGGTATCGAGCCGCCACGGCGAATCCAGCGCTGCACGGGTAACTTTTGGGCGAAACAATAAGGCAATAAGCGGAAAAACGAGTAGACCGATTGCGCTCTGTAATTGCGGGAGTATGTCCATTAGCCGGGGCCTCGGGTTAGCAAGCCATTCACTTTACCGATTCGTCCTGCTTTGAACAAGAGAAATTCCCCGGCGGGTTTTTTTGTTCCCGGGCGCAGACCGAGGAAATTTTTGAGCGTTTGAGGTGGAACGGCAACGAAGCTTGAGAATAAGGCCCAGGTCTGAAATTTTTGCGGTTTTTATTAACTATTCGTTAGCTTTGATCTTGAGTTTTGGACGCAAATTAATCATAGTATGGGGACTCGATTTCATTCCAAAATCACCCCAAGAAAGCTGCTTCAACGAGAGCTTGCCAACAGATGCAACACGGGTCATATGAGGACATTGGAGAGCCGTTTGTAACTCAGCCGTAATACTACGGTGACAGACTAGTTGGTCGAGAATCGAGATATTAATAAGTACTTTTAGTTCGAAATTTATCGTTTGTATTTCTGGTCTGGTCGCGTTGTGTGTGAAGTCTAAAGACCTTCCGGAGATTCAAGTCTCTACAATTTTGCATTCTAGAGAGGGTCACAAAATGACGTTTGCATCCAAATATGGTTTTTCTAAAGCTGTATCCTTTTTCCTTGTCTTAATTATTTCCCTAGTCAGTATCCCCAGCCAGGCCCAGGAGACGGTTTCCGGCCTGCGCGGTGTGGTCACTGATGCTGCTGGAGTACCCCTGGCGAACACCCAGGTGGTGGTTCGCAATGAAGATTCCGGCCTGACTCGCACCGTAACTACTGGTGACTCCGGCGAGTTTTCTGTACGCAATCTACCGATTGGCGACAATTACACGGTGACCGCATCTCGAGATGGGAGCACCAGAAAAAAAACCGAGAACGTGGCTTTGAACCTGGGTCAAACCGCCACTGTTAATATCTCGCTCTCAGCTGGTGGAGCCGATTCGGTTGAAGAAGTGGTGGTTTTTGGTACCGCTGTTCAGGCACAGCAAGTTGCCGTCGGCCCAAGCGCTGTATTCAGCCTGGATACGCTGGAAGATGCCCCTGCTATTAACCGAAACATCACCGATATCGTGCGTCGCGATGCGCGGGTTTATGTTGACGAAGCACGTGGGGCGATTAACGCCATTCAGTGCGCAGGTAAAAGCCCTCGCTTCAACAGCCTGACGGTAGATGGCGTGCGCTTGAACGATTCTTTCGGCTTGAACTCTAATGGTTATCCAACCGAACGAATTCCTTTCTCATACGATGCGATCAAACAGGTAGCCGTAGAGCTGGCACCGTTTGACGTAGAGTACGGTGGCTTTACTGCCTGTAACATCAACTCGGTTTCCAAGTCTGGCGGCAACGAGTTCCATGGTTCTTTGTTCTATGACTACACCGACGACAGCTTGCGCGGCGACTCTCTCGAAGGTGATCCAATCATCACCGGTGATTTCGATGAGAAACGTTATGGTATTAACCTTGGCGGCCCGATCATCCAGGACAAGCTGTTCTTCTTCGCAGCCTATGAAAAGCTGGAAGGCGCCAATCTGTTTGACCGCGGCCCGATTGGCTCTGGCGCGGTAGACGAAATTGAGGTCACCCAGGCTGAGCTGGATGAAATTGCGCAAATCTCTCGTGATTTGTACCAATACGATCCTGGATTTATTCCTCGCAGTACACCCAACGAAGACGAAAAGCTGTTGATTAAGCTGGACTGGAATATCAACGAGCAACATCGCGCTACCTTTAACTACACCTATAACGACGGTTTCAATACCGTTCAATCAGATGGTGACAGTGATGAGTTCGAATTCTCTAACCACTTGTATGAGCGTGGTTCTGAGTTGAAGTCTTATTCAGCCATTCTCTACTCCGATTGGAATGACAGGTTCTCCACCGAGGTTCGCGTGGGTCGCCTGGAACTGGACGGTCGTCAGGATACTGTTGGCGGCACCGATTTTGGTGAGATTCGCGTAGAACTGGACAACGTCGACGTCTACCTGGGTGGTGACGACAGTCGTCAATCCAACGACCTGGACTATGACGTCAACACCTTGGCTTTCAAAGGCAACTATGAAATGGACAACGGCCACAGCCTGACCTTCGGCGTAGAGCGCGAAGATCTGGATGTGTTCAACCTGTTTGTACAGCACACTGAAACAGAGATTCGATTCCGCGGCGGGATTGACGCCTTCCGTGCTGGCTTACCAAGCGCCATCTATTACAACAACGCGCCATCCAACAATCCGGATGACGCGGCTGCAGTCTGGGGTTACGCGCTGAACTCAGCCTACATTCAAGACCAGTTTGCTGTTAATGATCGTCTGAACGTGTTGCTTGGATTGCGGTATGACCTTTATACCTCCAGCGATGCGCCAGAAGAGAACCCTGACTTTGTCGCTGATTACGGTTTCTCCAACTCCACCAACCTGGATGGCGAAGGCCTATTGCAACCGCGTATCCACTTTTCCTTTGACTGGACTGACACTACAACCGTTCGCGGTGGAGTGGGTATCTACTCCGGTGGTAACCCGAACGTTTGGTTGTCAAACAACTTCTCAGCCAACAACGTACTGCAATTTGGTCAGCGTGGTCGTTCCTTCGGTTACACCGACGGCTCACGCAGCCTGTTTGATGCCGACGTGGTTTACCTGGGTCTGGAAAATGGCGTACCGAACGGCCCTGGTTATGGTATTCCATCGGAGTTGTTTAATGCAGTTGCAGCCGGTACCGGTGATAACTTTGAGATCAACTTCCTGGATCCAAACTTTGATATCCCGTCTGAGCTGAAAGTAGCATTGGGCTTTACCCACATCACCGGTGGTGACTACCAATGGGATGTTGACCTCCTGTTAACCGACGGTAAGGACTCAGCGATCATCCTGCGTGGTGACCTTGAGCAAGTTGGCGTTACTTCTGATGGTTACCCGCAATATCGCAGCGTTCGCGAGCCTACCTTTATGTTGACCAACAGCACCGAAGGAAATCGCTCTTTCAGCGCTTCGATTTCGGTACGAAAGAGCTATGACAATGGCCTGGATTGGGCACTGGGATACAACTACAACGATGCTGAAGATGTAAACCCAATGACCAGTTCGGTGGCGTTCTCGAACTATCAAAACCGCGCGTTCTTTGATCCTCAAGAGCAGGTGCTGTCGACCTCGAACTACAACATCAAAAACCGTTTCACCGCGTCGGTTACCTATCGCAGAGCTTTCTTCGGCGATAACATGACGACCTTCTCGCTGTTCGGTCAATCCAGTTCTGGTCGCCCATATAGCCGGGCGTTTAACGGCACGATTAATCCTTATGGCTTTACGCCATTCCTGGATTTCCGTGATAACGTACTGCGCCCCGGCGCACGTCGTAACGCTTTTGAAAGCTCCACCTGGACTAAAGTGGACTTCCGTGTAGAACAGGAGTTCCCAGGCTTCCGTCCGGATGACAAAGCGTCGGCCTTCCTGGTTATCGATAATCTGACCAACTTTATTAACGATGACTGGGGCATTCTCACTGAAGCGAGTTTCCCACGCACCATCGCAGAAGACGATGATACTCCGGAATCTCGAGTGGGCGATGCGTCACGTTACGAAATCCGTTTTGGCGTCAAATATGAGTTCTAATCATCATTGACATTCATGTCGTAAAACCAAAAGGAGTAAGCCCTCGGGCTTGCTCCTTTTTTATGCCGATAAACATTTAGCCCATAAACCTATTCTCTGACCCAAGGAATGAAACGCCCATTAGCTCGCCTGTTCAGCTGTTTAGTCGTTTGCACCGTCAGCAGTCACATCGGCGCCGAACAGATTGAACACAAAGTACAGTACATTGAGCTGGCTGCGCCCCTGGATCGTGGCCAGGCCCAATTCTCGGGAATGAGTTGGTGCCAGGGGCAGCTGGTATTGCTGCCGGAGAAGCCCTGGTTTGTTGACGAAGATGATGTGTTGGTACCCACCACCGCAGCCAAAGCCTATGTGTACAGCCTGGAAGTTGCTCAGTTAGATGCCTACCTCGAGGCAACAAACAAACCCGAACCACTCGAAGCCACTCCCATCCCTTTACTGGAGAATGGCGTGCGCGATCAACTCCACGAATTTGATGGTTATGAGGCCATCGCCTGCCAGGACGAATCGGTCTGGCTGGCAATAGAAACCGAGCTGACAGAAACCGAATACGAAACTAACCTGGTACAAGCCAACTGGGTTCTGCAGGGAGGACAGGCGGCTCTCTCTATCGATCCCGAGACGTTACGCAAAGTGCCGTCTCAATCAGGCGTACGAAACTACAGCGACGAAACCATTCTGCTTAATGGTGAACAATTGATCACCATCCATGAGGTTAATCGTCATGGCGATCACGCGGCGCCGTATGCACACCGAATCCATACTCAGGGCGAGCAGCGCGATACCATCGCATTCCCCAGGATCGCCTACCGCATTACCGACGCCAGCAGCATCGACGAGGACGGTTATTTCTGGACCATCAATTATTTATGGAGCAAAGAGCAAGATCGCTTCACTCCACTGGACCCGTTGTTCGCACGATACCCGCGTGGGGCAACCCACCGGCAAGAACCAACCGTCGAAAGACTGGTTCAGTTCCGCTTGGAGAGTGACAGCATAAGTCGCGTTGAACGGGCGCCCATCCAGCTGCAACTTACCAAAGAGGACGGGCGCAACTGGGAAGGAATTGTGCGCTATAAAGACTTGGGCCTGCTATTGGTGACCGATATGCACCCGCAAACCATTCTTGGTTTTGTGCCTTTTAGACAAGGCCTGTGATCGTCGCTTGTTAAGCAAACGACTGACTATTAGCCAACCCGACCACCGCCTTTGCGCCGAATTACCATCAGAGATGGCCGCGGTGGCACGCCATCTTCGAAATCTGGCCAATAGGTCGTGGCAGTATCGAAGCGGGCCACACCGGGTTTCTCGCTGATATCACCTGGGTGTTGTACCGCCACGAACAAACTCGCTCCGTCATCTGAAAACACAGGGCCGCATAACTCCGCACCAGAAGGAACACGGAAAAACATTTTGCCGGTGCCACGATTCGGCCTTTCGGTCTCCAGAGCCCACAGCCCGTCGGCACTGCCACTCATGTTCACCTTTTCACCCTGGTCGGTGGCTACCCACAAGCGACCCGCCGCGTCTACCGCGCCATTGTCCGGGCTGGTGAACCAACCATTCTCACTGGTTTGCGAATTCCACTTAGCCTGATCGGCCTCACGCTCAGGATTGCCGCAGGTTACGACCATTTTCCAGTCACCATGGGTTTGCGCATGATCATTATCAAGTTCTGAAATTTCTACGATATGACCGAAGTAATTTCTGGTTCTCGGGTTGGGAGCGTTGGGCGAAGTACGACTGCTGTTATTGGTGAGCATGACGTATACCTTGCCCGTCTTGGGATTGGGCACCACATCCTCAGGCCGATCCATCGGTGTGGCACCCAACACGTCCGCCGCTCGCCTTGCTTCGATCAGGATGTCAGCCTGCGAGTCAAACTTTTTCTGCAGCTCAGGGTTGTCATAATCCAGTGCCAACCACTCAAGGTGGCCACTATCATAGAACCGCGCCACGTAGAGCGTGCCATGATCCAGCAGATCCCTATTTGCTTCGCGATCGTCCTGATTCACCTTGTCGCGACTGACAAATTTGTACAGGTATTCGAATTTCTGGTCGTCACCCATATAGACCACCAGCCGACCATCCGGGGTGATGATATTCTCCCCACCCTCGTGTTTAAAACGTCCCAATGCGGTACGTTTCTTGGGCGTGGAGTTCGGATCCATCGGGTCAATCTCTACCACCCAACCAAATCGGTTCGGTTCATTGGGCTCCTCGGATAACTCGAAACGCGGATGAAATTTGTTCCAGTACAGTAAATTGGTCGGCACATTGTAACGATGGTGATTCTCGCGCTCTGCGTGACCAGCAGGCAGTTTGCCATTGAAGCTGTAGTTAAAGTTTTCCTCGCAAGTCAGGTAAGTGCCCCAGGGAGTGATACCGCCGGCGCAGTTATTGATGGTGCCCATGATGGTTTTGCCTTCCGGGTCCTGAGAAGTGCGCATGCGTGGATGTCCGGCAGCGGGGCCGGCGACCTCGAACGCGGTATCCAGCGAATTAAAGCGGCGGTTGTATTTGGAATCACGAACCAGGGACCATTGCTCCCCGACGCGGGCAATCTCTATGACACTGTTACCGGAGGCCAACATGGAGATCTTGACCTGCTCTTCGTTTATGGTCTTGGCGCGACCAAAATCCGGGAACATCAAACCATGCCCAGGGTACTCATGGTTGACGCATAGCAGGGCACGTTCATCCTGGCCCTCTTCCGGAGTTAGGGCGATATAACCAATATAGTCATTATTGAATCCAAACTGTCGTCGTTGGGTATCGCCGGTCTGGTTGTTGACGTCAAATTCTGGCCCGTCTGGAAAGATGGGATCGCCCCAGCGCAGGAGGACCTGTGCATCATGATCGGGTGCGACATGATGATGCTCATCGATTCCATGCTCGATTTCGACGAAATCAAAGTTGGGTGCAGCCGCTGGTTTGCTTGTGACCGGTGCCGGGGATTGTTCAGGAGCGTTGGCATTAATCCCGGTGCATGCGGTAAGGCCGCCGATACCTGCAGTCATACCCACTGCCAGTCCTTGCTTTAGCACATCGCGTCGAGAAAACCGACGCTCGCAAACCTCGGCGAATGAAGCGCCCTGTTCCCGTTCACGTGGATTGGTGATTTTATTATCAATGTCGTCGTTCATATTTTTTAATAATTTTGTCGGCGTAAACTTAGTCGGTGTAAACACCGAGTGCTGTCATTTTTTAATTTTTATACTTACTGCAAGATGGCTGGCGCTGTGTACTCACCTACACGTGAATCCCCAATGCCACGCGGATCGGAAGCGGCGCTTAGCTCGCCATCCTGGTTCAGGATTACCTGTATATCGCCGAACTCCCAGCCATGCGGTTCTACCCGGTATCCACGCGCCTGTAATGCCTCCTTGGTTTCATCGGCAAGCGGAATGCCCACGCTGGTTGTCACCAGGTCGGGCGGCAATAACTGATGGTGAAAACGACTGGCCGACACGGCCTCCTCAGGGCTCATTCCGAAGTCAACGATATTAACAATCGCCTGGAATACGGAAGTGAAAATCGTAGACCCGCCTGGAGTGCCGACGACCATTTTTACCTCATCATCCTGCAGCAACAAGGTAGGCGCCATGGAAGATAACATGCGTTTGGAGGGCTGAATTTCATTGGCGGTACCGCCCACCACGCCAAACACATTAGCGACACCTGGCTTGGTGCTGAAATCATCCATCTCGTTATTCAGTAGAAAACCTGCACCCTCTACCACCACGCCGTTTCCGTAGCCCCAGTTGATAGTGTACGTATTAGAGACCGCGTTACCCCACTGATCAATGATCGAATAATGCGTGGTTTGCGGAGATTCCAGACCCGGTTGAGCTTCCTCCAATGTGCTGATGGAATCACTATTCACCTCAGCCGCGCGGCGGGCAATATAGTCGTCACTGATGAGTTCCATGATGGGCACATCAACAAAATCCGGATCACCGAAGTATTCTGCGCGGTCGGCGAAGACCCGCTTTTCCATTTCAGCTACCAGGTGGACGTAGTCAGCTGAATTATGCTCTACCCCGTCGAATTTGGCATCCAGGAGCTCTTTCATTTTCAGCAGCTGAACCACTGCAAAACCTCCAGAGCTGGGCGGTGGCGCAGCGACCACTGTGTAATCTCGCCAGCTGGCTGACAGCGGTTCACGCCAAACCGACTTGTACTCTGCAAGGTCTTGCTCGGTGATCAGGCCGCCGTCACGCTGCATTTGCGCAACTATTAGTTTGGCCGTCTCGCCCTGGTAAAAATCCGCCGCTCCCTCTTGCGCGATGCGGCTCAAGGTATCCGCCAGGGCCGGCTGCTTGAAAAGCCCCGCTTGTTGCATTTCACCGAAATGCGCTTCGAAATTTACCCGGCCAGCGAACCACTCCAGGATCTCGGTGACATCGCCCGCGGTTTGCGGGTGGACTTTAAACCCGTCTCGAGCGACAGCAATCGCAGGTGCAATCAACTCCGCCCACGGCTGGGTACCGAACTTTTGATGTGCCTCCCACATGCCAGCCACCGTGCCCGGTACGCCGGCAGCGCGGATACCGATCAGGCTGGCTTTGTCGATCACTTCACCCTCATCATCGAGGTACATATCGCGGCTTGCGGCCAGTGGCGCTTTTTCGCGGTAGTCCAGGAAATGTAATTCCCTGTTCATGCGCGCAAGCATGAAACCACCGCCGCCTATATTGCCCGCTTCTGGGAAAGTAACCGCTAGCACAAATGCTGCGGTAATCGCGGCATCGACCGCATTTCCACCGTTTTGTAGAACCTGCTCCACTGCTTCAGCCGCGTAGGGATCAGGCATTGCCAATGCATAGTTGCTGCTGGCAGACGGGGTCGTGGTTTCGGGTTCGGTCTTTTCCGGTACAACCTCGGTCCCCGCGGCTGGTGGCTGACTCTGGGTGTCCACCCCCGGTTCGGCGCCACAAGCAGCGAGGCTTATGCAAAGAGCCACCAGGCTCAATTGCAGCAATCTGTCAATCAAGGTTTGATGCGTCATGGTTGTGTCTCAAGCAATGCAATGTCCTGCTCGACAATACGCATGCTGCGCATAAAACTCAAGCAAGACCAGCCTGATCCGGAGCAATTTTATAGTAGGTGATTTGCGACTGGGGCAAGCGTATACTAAGCCCCGTTATGATCCCGGTGTAAACTGTCGCCAGACACCGTTGCGTAAATTTTTGAAATCCAAGAAATGAAAAAGCCAGATCTCCTACACAGCTTGGCCTGAACCCACCAGATATTGAATGATAAACCTGAAATGGCGCCAAGCTGATCAAGTCATCGGCGACAATTATCTTCATCGTTGGCACTTGTTGCGCAAGCCCGGGGTCCGCAATCTGTACGCTCACTGGTATTTGGGTAGTGATGATGATCGCGCGCTCCACGACCACCCCTGGGCATCCTGGAGCCTGCTGCTATGGGGAAAACTGTATGAAGTCACCGAACGCGGTGAACAGCGCATTTGGCCGTTAATCCCTAAATTTCGCCAAGCTGAGTACAGCCACCGCCTGGTGCTTAAGAGCAAGCGCGCGCTCACCTTGTTTTACACCGGCAGGAAAACCCGCGAATGGGGCTTTCACTGCCCACATGGCTGGGTACACTGGACCCAGTTTACCGACGCCGACGGCAATCAAACCGGTGCTGGTTGTGGTGAGGAGTAATATGACTTCCCAGGACCAGAGACAATCCGTGACCGACAACACTCCTGTTCCGACCATCATCATCCCGACCTGGAATGAGGCTGATAATGTGCCGATACTGATAGAGCGCATTAAGCTGGCCATGGCAGAGCTGGATTGGCGCATCATCGTGGTTGACGATGATTCTGAAGATAAAACCTGGCAGGTAGCAGAAGGTATAGCCAGAGAGGACACCCGGGTATCGGTGATTCGTCGCATTGGACGCAAAGGCCTGAGCTCGGCTTGCCTGGAGGGTTTTGCTGCCAGCAATACTGAGTTATGTGCGGTGATCGACGCGGACCTGCAGCACGACGAAGCCTTGCTACCGCAAATGACCCGACAGTTTGCCGAACAGGCTGAACTAGACCTGGTAGTTGCCAGTCGCAAGCTGGATAACGCCAGCTTTGGCCAGATGCCGAAGTATCGTGTGGTAGCCAGCGAGTTTGCCCGGCGCTTGAGTACGCTGGCGTTACGCGTGCCCCTTACCGATCCGATGAGCGGATTTTTCATGGTGCGGCGCGAGACCTTGACTGACATGCAGGACAAACTCTTCGGGCGTGGCTTTAAGATCTTGTTGGATATCTGCGCCGCTGCGGATCGGCCGTTACTTTTAAAGGAGCTACCTTACAATATGCGCGCACGGCATGCTGGCGAAAGCAAGCTTAAATGGCGCGTGATGTTCGAGTTTGCAGCGTTCCTGATCTACCAGTTTTTTGGCCGGCGTTTCCTGCTACCACCCAGGTTTATTAAGTTCTGCCTGGTTGGACTCAGTGGTGTGATAGTGCATATGAGTGTATTGGGAATTAGCCATAAACTGTTACTGTGGTCATTCCTGTATAGCCAGATAGCAGCCACCCTGCTGGCCATGTGCTGGAACTTTGTGCTCAATAACAGCTTTACCTTCGGTGAGCAGCAACTTGATGGAACGGCGTTCTACAAAGGAGCGCTCAGTTTCACCATAATTTGCGGGATAGGCAGCTTTATCGCCGTGTCGGTTTCTACCTTTTTAAATGACCACGGTATGATCTGGTGGCTGGCCGGTTTTGTCTCGGTGGTGCTTGCGGCGTTCTGGAACTTCTGTGTAAACAATGTGTTCACGTGGCGCGAGCAAAACTGATGTCTGCACTGGGTCGTGCAACTAATAGTTTTTTGGTGAATAGCCAGTATCCAAACATCCGCTGTTCTCAAGTTTGACTAGAAAAGCCCCGGCGGTGTACTGTGTTTTTGCGCGGATTTGAGGAATCCGCCATTTCATAAAAACGCAAGCTAATCCATACCAATTACTATGAGTACACCGTACCCTCATTTACTTGAGCCGTTAGACCTTGGCTTCACCACTATCAAGAACCGTTCATTGATGGGATCGATGCACACCGGCATGGAGGACCGCGCAAGCGACTTCCCCAAGCTGGCCGCGTATTTTGCCGAGCGCGCTCGCGGTGGCGCCGGCATTCTGGTGACCGGCGGCTTTGCACCCAATATCCAGGGCTGGTTGAGCCCGATGGGCAGCAAGCTGAGCATGCCCTGGGAGGTTGGTCGGCATCACCAGGTCACCGATGCAGTGCATGCGGAGGATGGGAAAATTTGCCTGCAAATCCTCCACGCTGGCCGCTATGGATACAGCCCGTTTTGCGTTAGCGCATCCGCGGTCAAATCACCCATTTCCCCATTCAAACCCCGAGCACTCAGCACCCGAGGTGTGTATCGGACTATAAAAGATTATGCCAACAGCGCACGGCTGGCACAGCAAGCTGGCTATGACGGTGTCGAAATCATGGGCTCCGAGGGTTACTTCATCAACCAGTTCCTGGTCCAACGCACCAATCATCGCGAAGATGAATGGGGCGGCAGCTTCGAAAATCGGATGCGGCTGGCGGTTGAAATCGTCAAGGCAGTTCGCGACGCAGTCGGTGAGAAATTTATTATCATTTTCCGTTTGTCGATGATCGACCTGGTAGAACAAGGCAGTACCTGGGAAGAAGTGGTGATTTTGGGTAAGGCTCTTGAAGAGGCTGGCGCGACCATATTGAATACCGGAATCGGTTGGCATGAAGCACGGGTGCCAACCATTGCCACCAGTGTCCCGCGGGCGGCCTTCGCCTGGATAACCGGGCGTATGCAGGAACATGTATCGCTGCCACTGGTCGCTACCAACCGGATTAACGATCCGCAAGTGGCCGAGGACATCATCGCCCGCGGTGATGCTGACATGATTTCAATGGCGCGTCCTTTCCTGGCCGATGCCGAATTTATGAACAAGGCAGCGGCTGGCAAGCCTGAGCAAATAAACACCTGCATCGCCTGCAACCAGGCTTGCCTGGACCACACCTTCTCAATGAAGCGTTCTACCTGCCTGGTGAATCCACGTGCATGTTATGAAACCGAATTGAACTTCTCTGCCACTGAGTCGGCAAAAAAAATAGCGGTGGTTGGCGCTGGGCCAGCTGGATTGTCCGCGGCCACGGTGTTAGCTGAACGCGGTCACCAAGTGGACTTGTTCGACAAAGACAACGAGATCGGTGGCCAATTCAATATCGCCAAGCAAATCCCCGGCAAAGAAGAGTTCGAAGAAACCATTCGTTACTTCAATAACAAGATCGAGCTAACCGGCGTCAACTTGCACCTGGACAAAAAGGTATCCGCACAGGAATTGATTGAGAACGCCTACGATGAAGTGGTATTGGCTACGGGGATCAGACCACGCGAGCTACAAATAGAAGGCGCTAACCATCCAACCGTGCTGAGTTATATAGATGTCATCGTCCACAAAAAGCCGGTCGGCGAACGCGTGGCAATCATTGGCGCCGGCGGCATCGGCTTTGATGTTGCCGAGTACCTGGTCCACGAAGGTCAGTCGCCCAGTATGAATATCGAGCTGTTTAACAAGGAGTGGGGCATCGACTCAGACTATGACCATCGTGGGGCCTGGGAAACTCCTGACCCGGAACCGCCCGCGCGCCAGGTGACTATGCTGCAACGCAAAACGTCGAAGCTGGGCAAGGGCCTGGGCAAAACAACTGGCTGGATCCACCGTGCCGCACTGGCAATGAAAAATGTGCGCATGATTTCTGGGGTCAGCTATGACCGGATCGATGACCAGGGCTTGCATATCACCGTGTCTGGGCAAGCCCCACAGGTGATCGAATGCGATACAATCGTAGTGTGCGCTGGACAGTTATCTCGCAAAGACCTATTGGATGAATTAGAGACAGCTAATATCCCCACCCACTTGATTGGTGGATCGAAATTAGCTGGAGAGCTGGATGCCAAGCGCGCGATTCGCGAGGGTTTTGAAGTAGCCGCTGCGATCTGATCCACACCGCCGCCTCTCGCGGGGGGCCCTGGCAAAACGCTTCCAATCCCGTTCAGTTTAGTCTAACAGGCCTCCCGGCCTGGGCTCCGCATCGCCAGGATATTAGTCATCAGGATTCTGAAAAGTGCTTTATAAATGCACTTTTAGTTCTAATCTCCCTACTTTAACTAAAATAGTTGAGTAATTAACTACTAATTCGCAAGATCAGTATTCATTTACAACTGTAGCCCTGGAGGCCACTATGAATCTGATCAAACGACTCACCACCTCAGTTACGGCAACGCTGGACAGCACGGTGGGAAAAATTGAGAACCACGATGCCATCGTGGAAGCAACCATCAAACAAACCCGCCAGGCGGTGGCAAAGACGAAGGCGCGTATCAATACGCTGCGTCAGCAGGAAAATACCTATAAACGCCAACTGCAGGAAGCGCAGGAGCAGCAGGAGCTATGGACGGAACGGGCGCGCAGATTAGCGAACTCTGACCAGGAAAAAGCGCTGCAATGTGTCAGTCGTCGTAACCAGGCAGAACGAGAAATCAAACGACTGACCCAGGCGATTGAACAGCAGGGAGACCTGATTAACAAGGTCGGCTTAAATCTGCAAAAACTGCAAAGCCAATTAGATGAAACCTCCTACAAACACAATTTGATGCGGTCACGACAAGCGGTTGCAGATGTAAACCGTGCCATCGCCAGATCAAATGATGACCACGCATTAAACGAAACCTTTGAACGCTGGGAATCAGCCGTATTTGAACATGAACTCGCTGTCACTGACTCGTTTGTGCCAGATGCGCTGGAGCACGAACTCAGCCAGCAGGAAGATCAGCAAGCATTGTTAGCCCAACTCGCTGAACTGGCCGATGAACCACCCGCTAAACCATCAGGTGAGTAGGGCCTGGCTTATCCGAGAACACGTAAACATAAGAACAAACATATAAATGGAGATCATCATGACTAACACACAAAGAGCTGAAAACTTGCACACTCAGATTCCGGCTGAGGGTGCGGGTATTTTGGAGCAACTTAAATCCATCGCCAACGTCTCAGAAGTGATTCGGATATTTGGGGCCTGTGCAGTGATTGCCTCAATGTCGCTATTTCTACTCGAAGGTTGGAGTAACGGGAATGATATTCAACGCTACCTGAAGCTCCTGGGCCAAACTGGCTTGCTCACCCTGGCCGGGTTGGTGCTGAGCCTGGTCGTAAAAGAATACAAAGGCGCCAGGTTATTCTTTGGCCTTGGATTGATTTCGGTGGTAGCTAATTTCGCGATTCTGGGCGCCCTGTTTTATTCGCTGTTTCCTGTTGATGCGACCATTGCCGACTATCCCGAAATGGTTACCTGGGTAGCGATTAAGGCCGAAGTATTCTGGCCAGTTTTCGCCGGGGCCCTGGTGGCATTGGCGCTGGTAACACGATTTTGCTACAGCATCTTTGCGCGCAATATCGCTAATGCCCTGACTATCAGTTTTTTACTGCTCAACGGTTTGCTACTGGTACCACTGCGTGGCTCACTCTCAGTTTCCGTTTTGTTGCTGGCCGGCACCTTAGCGGCCTTCTACGTGATTAAGGCGCTACGCAAACGCGATGAAACCGTGATCACCGCGGAATCTAAATTCGCCTTCGTGACACTCTGCTTGCCGCTGCTGGTGATGGCGGTCCGATCACTCAGTCTGTACCAGGTTGATGAAATCATGATGATCACGATTAACAGCTTGATCTATCTCGGCATCCGCAGTGCGGTGGCACGAATTCAACAAACAACCAATTTAAAAGATGGTCTGGAGATCTGTCAGTTCTGCATAGGAGTCTTGATTTCATTACAGGTTTCGGCCTTGGTTCCGGACAGCCTATGCGAATTTAGCCCGGCAATACTGTCAGCCTTGGTGATTGCATTTGCTGTAGACCAGATGATTCAGTCGGATAGCCGCAAATGGCGAACCAGCATTCTGAGTATCAGTTCGATCGGGCTGGTAACGATCAATGTAATGATTGGCCTGTTTGAGAGTGCGCTCGCTTACAAGATTTCCAGCCTGGTGGTTTGCATGGCACTGATAGGCTTTGTTACAGCCGCACAACCTTACGTGAACACTATAATCGCAAGTCGTCGTGCAGCGATGCTGGGTGCCGTAATCAGCCTTGGACTGATATCGATGGAATTCATTGCCATGATCGATCTCAGCAGTTGGATGGTACTTGGGTTGATCGGCATACTGTCAATATTCGCCGCCTCGTTCTATGAGCGGTTTGGCATCCGGTTCAGCCAGACTGCGAAGAGCTGAGGAACGCTTGGCGCTCGCAGAACTTAAATGAGGGTTGATCAGGGGGAATGAGTAAAGACTCATTCCCCTTTTTCATTTCGGACGATATTTCACCACGCCAAGACATTAAGATTGGGGATTCATGTAAACTGGTCTAATATATTTGCACTTTACTCAATTTAATTCAGGTGCAGATACTGATATGGCCCGTTCACAACAAATCATCGATACCCTGAAACAGGAACTGCGTGCCCAGGGTATTAATTACCGACAGTTGGCGGATAAGCTGTCTTTGTCTGAATCCACCATCAAACACATGTTTTCCAGTAAGAATTTTTCGCTGCGAAGGCTGGATAGTATCTGCGAAATTCTCAACCTGGAACTCAGTGACCTGGTTACCCGATTTGAGACTAATTCGCGCAACACGGATGGCTTGTCCATTGAAAATGAGAAACTGCTGATATCGGACATTGCGCTGTTGATGGTGGCCTATTGTGTCACCAACCACTGGACAGTGGAGGAAATACTGGACGCCTACAATATTTCTGAAACCGAATGTATTCGTTGTCTGGCCCAGCTGGACCGTATGGATATGATCGAGCTGCTGCCGGAAAATCGTATCCGCCTGCGCATCTCCAACAACTTTCGGTGGCATCCAAATGGCCCGATTGAACGGTTCTTCCGTACTGAAGTCCAATCACACTTTTTTGCCGGGGCGTTTAACTCCGATCAGGATATCCACATGGTCAAGCTGGGGGACTTAACCGACAAATCCATTGTGCAAATTATCGAGCGGATCAACGGTGTCGGGTCCTACTACGAAGAGCTCAGTCAGCAGGATCGAAAACAACCCTTCAAAACTCGCCACGGCACCAGCATGGTACTGGCCATACGGAAATGGGATTTCAAAGCATTTCGCGAATACCAAAAATAACTCTGTTAGTCGTCTGAGCCACGGGCGCGTGGGGTCAGATCACGTATACGTTGCAAGGTCAGCTTGTCGATCCTCGCAATCCAGCCGCGCAAGCCGCTATTTTGCGTGGTTGCGGTGGCCGCCATTTCGAACAGTGCGCTCTCCTGAGCTTTTTGTACCATGGTCTTACGGGTCACGTTAAAACTCAGACCGAGGAAGAACAGCACCAGGAAGATAGGGAAAAACGCTATGACGACTACCCACTGCTCACGGAGAGTATAAGCGCGCCAAAATCGAGTCAGTCCTCGGAAAAACTGTCGCCCGCGCCGCAGAAACATAACCTTGGTCCAGCGGATCCAGTACCAACGGTATTGCGAGAAGAACACACCGTAGCGAATACCCAGTGTTTTAAGGATTTTCAGTAACAATAATTTTGACAGGTGCCAGGCTAAAACCAGCGCCGCTTTTAAGAAAGCTACCAGCTTTAGCGCGATAATCCGTTTGAAGACCACCTTGAGAAACGGGACAAATACCACCCATAGATTGTGGGTCACCCACTCGATCACAGCCTCGTGAAAATACACCGCCAGTGCAAATTCCGTGGCAATAACGGCGTAGGACAAGAATAGTAATTGACGATGAGATGAGGTCATTGCGAAAGCTTGGTGGAACTAGCTAAGCCACTCTATGCGTTGAGCATCCTATTTTATCCGTTTGGCCGTTAGACGGGGACTACTCACCGCAAGATCGAATATGTGACACAAACTGGCACCTTAAATACCCAGGATTGGCCCAAACTGACAATTTTTGCATCGCACAAGCTTAGTTTAGGATGATAACCAGGGTAAATGAGGGTTACATCGTGAATTCTAAAAAAGAACAGAAAAACGTCAACGTGCTGTTCAAGGGAGTTGATGCAGACCTGGCTTATGCGATCCGCGCACTTAGCAGATCACAAACACCGCAATGGGATCAACGCTATCTCTTGGAACGCATGTTCTGGGCCTTGAGCCGAGAACTGGCCAAGGAGAAAGAGTCCCAGCAAACCGTGTGTTACAAAATAGAGAATTTCTTCAGGGCAAAACAAGACTAGGTAAGGCAGGAGTTATCAGCCTCTAGCTTGATAGTTGCAACCGGCCTGCCAAAAATCTCAACGTGCGCCGCACGGCCACTAAAAGCTTTGGCTAAACGGCAAAAAAAAGCCCCGCCATAAAGTCATGGCGAGGCCTTTTGTATACAGCTTTAAGCGACGTGATCTTACATCATGCCGCCCATACCGCCCATGCCGCCCATATCAGGCATAGCAGGAGCCGCACTAGCTTCTACTGGCACGTCAGTCACCATCGCTTCGGTGGTGATGATCATGCTGGCAATTGAAGCAGCGTGCTGAATGAAGTACGTAACCATGAAGGCACTTATGGCTACAACGCTGGCAGCGGTGAGTATGGTGACATGATTGAGATGGGTATTCTTGACCCAACCAAAGTGACTCGTACTGCTCTGCAGCATGCTGCTTCAATTGCC
>JBCCFY010000009.1:0-131513 GCA_039110515.1 Pseudomonadota bacterium | reverse complement strand
TGTGAAAGTGGCTTTGGAGATGGTGTGGAGTCTTGTGCTGGTGTGTGGGTCGCAGTCTTCTTTAGTTTCAAAATATTGTTGCTAGTATGATACTCAGAGTTATTTACTAGCCACAATATTTTGAAACTAAAGAAGACTGCGACCCACACACCAGCACAAGACTCCACACCATCTCCAAAGCCACTTTCACAGTCTTCTCCAACAATAGCAACCAAACCTGCAGTCCATCTTCCTACTATTACCAAGCCCATCGGCCTGCTGGCAATAGGAAAACACGAACCCAAGCGTATACTACCTGTCAGTGCTAATTCCTCGGATGATTTGAGCAGCAGTTTGGACAGCATAGATAAACCTGTTGAAATTCTACCTGCAAGAGGCTACACTTTATATAGTATGACTGATGTTGCATCACCTGGCTCTCGCCCTGTGACCAGCACATCTACACTGAGTGTTGAGATACCAAAGCACACATCAAAGCAAGTTCACCATGATGGCCGTAAATACGAGGCTTGGAGCATCTCCACATTTAATTACTCTATTTATTCCGTCAGTTCTGGTTTTATTTTTTTGTAAAGTTCTTCGAACTCACTTGAGACATAGAGTTTTGAATTTTTTATGGCAGCTTCAGCCCAGGTTATCAATTCTGCGTCTGTAATAATTCCTGGTATGTGAAATCCTAAATATAGTAGGATGACTGTGCTCCTAAAACCAAAAGGACGATCTTCCCTACTCTCTCTAATTAATTGACTGACAGTAGTCACCTGTTCTTTCGAAAGATTTGGCGTCCATGAGTACCGAGCGGGTGGTTCAATTAGAACTAAACCTTGTGCCACTATATCTATAGAAAATTTTGAGTGAAAAAACAGCTCTAACATTGGATCTAATAGTTTGATATTAGGACTCGGACGCGACATCGAATAACTATCCATACCTGACCAGACACTAATAGCAAGCGCACGTATCTGAAAGTTTTCAGAGCATATGAGACTCTCTATCAGAGAAACAGGAATAGGGATATCAAGTTGATTTTGGTCTCTAAATAGTCTGTTATTAATTTCTATTCCGTGGACCAAAATAAGGCCCTCGGTTTGGTGCGCCTCATCAGAGGACTGAAGTTTGTCAATGATTATTTCCGCAGACTCCCGTGATGATTTAGATTTGCTTTCTAAATCAATAATGGCCGACGCTCCGTAGGTGCTCCTGATCCAAAACTCTTCTAGAAGCTCTATTGTATAAGTTAACCCTATCTCATTTTCATAAGCATTTTTAGCTTGAACCAAAAAATCGTTTCCGTACGGACCCTTAAACAATTGAAACCAGTATTTAGCTTGAGAGTCAGCCAACATTGAGTATCCGTAATATACCAAAGTTCCTAATGCTTTATCGATCAGTGCTTGAGATGCTTCGGCCTCTTCTGCCAAACTTCGAAGCAAATGCTGTACAGTTAGTGGCATGCTACCAAAATTTAACTTGTGATCATGATCCGAGTTAAATTCCCTATCTGCCGCGTCTGTCAAAAACGAAATAAGTGGTTCAGCTTGTTTTCGAGCCAGCACAGCAGTCATCGGAATGATTTCTTTCCATTCCTCAGATTCCAGATGCGTTTCAAGTTTGGAGAGAACTGTATGACCATCACTATATTCGGAGTAGTGACCTTCAACCACTGCTACCGCTGTCAAATACTCTTGAAATGTGAGGTGGCGAAACTGATAAAAAGCAACAGTTTTGCCGCTCTCCAGTTTGAAACCAGCTTCGACAAGTAAACTAGATCTCAACTCGACTCTTTTTAAAAACTCTAGCGGGGTATCACGTGCATACCTCTTGATTTGCGGGACCGTATCCCTGGCAAGCTCTATTAGCTCTAGTAGTTGCTTCTGCGTTGCAGTTTGCTCGCCTCGCTCTGTCAGAGCCAGAGCTATGAAGGCCAATTGAGGTACTGCTTCCTTAACATTTAGGGCCTCATGGCCCTTAATGTTCCAGGTGTCAAGTAACACTTCTACCGCTCTATCATAAAGACTCGCACGATCAGGAGGCATCTTTCCAGCCCCGTGTTTAACCACAAGTAGCATCGTCAAAAGCAGCGGGTTCTCGGCCAATCTGTGCAAGGAGTTGTTATTCAAGATCTTCCTCGAAACTTCTTTTGCTTCTCCTTCATAATCCGTGCCATTTGCTCCCATTAACTTGTGCCAATGCATTGCCAACAGCCTAATTGATTCCTCGCTTAGATGAGATATGCGCCAACTTGAACAGAATCTGAAGATTGTCGGTGCAATCAATCGAAACCCAGCCTCCCTGCTTGTTAAAACCAGGCGGATTTTAGGATACTTCGACACAAAGTTTTCTAAATTCTCCGCGAGTATTTCTCTATCAGCGTCATTCTGAATCTCATCCATACCATCAACGAGCAACATTACTTTCCCTGATACTAGAGACGGCTTCACTGCTTCAAACAGCTTGCCAAGTGATGAATTCCCTGTTATTTCGGACATTTGCGCTAGGATAGATTCAATGGGCTTCGTAATATGTGTTCGCCATTCCCTACACCTGAGCAACATGGGGAACACGTCTAAATCAGGCAAAGCATCACGGCTCATGGTGAGACGTGATTTATCGGCATACGCCACGACCAGCCTCTTTAGCAATAAGGTCTTCCCACCCCCAGGTAAAGCGAGTAGCGCTATTCGCTTATCCTCATTTAGCACTTCGCCAAAAGATCTAGGGGTTTTATTTCTCTCCTTCCATTCAGCTATTTTTTCATTCTTCTGAGGATCAGAATCGGGAATCTCAGGTGGAAGCTTCTCAACATCTAGAGGCACAAATAGTTTTTCCAAGTCAAATTTTCTTTGTGCGGTGTCCATATCAGCTCTGACACCCTCAATTGTCATCTGACCGCAATCACTCAGCAGAAATTCTTGATAATCAGCGAGTACCCGCTCATACTTGATTTCAAGATCGCGATTTAACTTGTTCCTCGATTGTGTCGACTTACTTTTATTCTTTGGTATCAGTTTTGTAAGGAATGGTGATAGATCTGAGTGTTGTTGTCCATAACTTACTGGCTCGACAAAACCATGCCACTGGGCATCAGCATTTCGCTTTTCCCACTCACTCTCTAAGACCAGCGCGTAGTGACTCGGTGAAGCTACTCCAACGTTCATTCGTAACCATAATATTAAATTTGAAAAATTTGGGTCTGCGAACGTATCACCACAGCCGATAAAAAGGATAGTCTTGGAAACCGCCAGTGATCGTTGAAAAAGGTCTCTAACCTCATCTCCAACAGACCTGTCATAGTCCCTAATTCCTAGGACACATGATCCAGGATCATTCCAGACACCATGCAAATGTAAGATTCCGGATCTACTTCTTCTGAACCATTCGGCAGCTCTTTTCGTTTCATTGAAATTAACTGTGTCCCGATCCGACAGCTGCTCCAAAAGGGTGTCATAATTCAAAGTACAGAATGGAATTTCTTCGATATAGCGTTTAATGTTGTTGGCTAACCTCTTATTAATTACAGTCGTAACCGAAAAAACATCAGCGAACCATCTTGCGTACATATCACCATTGGGGGCTCCAAGCTTTCGTCCCACAAACTCTGCCGCACCTAGTAGATCATCTATATCATCAGAAAGTAGTTGTGCTGCCCAATTTTTCTTCTGTATCTCACTAATTATTCCTTTTCGAACGCCGTAATCAAAACCATTATTGACTAAACCTTTCCAGGAAAGTTGTTGAAACTCGCCATTAGTCAAGGCCATACTCAACCCCGTACCCGCAACTATAATCAACTCTCCTCTTTCGGCCGCGTCCCTTATAGCTGAGACAGATCTATCGTTAATTTCTTCAGAAAACAACTTACCCTCCTAACTCCATTCAAAGATGCCTCCATATCTGGAGTAGCATGCCCTATGTACCAACAAACTCCTGCCATGAATTACTGATTTTCCAACAATATCATAGTTAACCAGGTTGCCTAGTTGTCCTGCAGGTTCTAGTAAATATATCACACTCAATCGCTTGAACATTTATAACCACCATCCGTTGACAATAATGAATATGGCTAACCGCGTTCTCATCTGCTCCTATATGTTTCCGAGTCCTCGCTATGACCCAGCCCAACTAGATAAGGTGTTTCGACACTGTTTTTGTCCAGTTTCACTGATTTTCGATAAACCTCTAATGGCTTTAGCAAAGGTATTTTATAAAAACGTGTTCATCTTCAATTGATTTAAGGGCCTTAAATCGAGGCTTGCAGCAGACCTAATTCAGCAAAAGACACCACCTCAACATCCCCTACCACGAAATGATCCAGCAGCTTCACCCCAACCAGCCCCAGGGCCTGGGATAAGGCTGTAGTCAGGCTCTTATCAGCCATACTGGGCTCTGCAACACCCGACGGATGATTGTGGGCAACGATCAGGGCTGCTGCATTGTTTTTCAACGCTTCCTTCACCACTTCGCGAATCGGAACCGAGGCGCTATCAATAGTGCCGCGGAACAATTCATGATGACAGATTATGCGGTGTTTGCTATCCAGGTACAGTACATAAAAAGACTCGTAAGGCTTGTCGCGAAGACACAGGGTCAGGTAATCACGACTTGCTTGCGGACTACTGATAAAGTCGCCCCGTTCCAGTTTCTCGAACAGGTATCGTCGTCCGAGCTCCAGGCCTGCTTGTAGTTGAATATATTTCACCTCACCGATCCCTTTGTACTGACATATCTCCTTGGCTGACATATTCAGCAAAGCACGCAAGCCACCTGCACTCGACAGCACATCCCGGGCGAGTTCAACGGCACTCTTTCCAGGTAAGCCCGTGCGTAGAAAGATGGCCAATAACTCTGCGTCGCTGAGTGAATGAGGGCCTTTTCTGATAAGTTTTCCACGCGGCCGTTCGGTTTGTGGCCATTTTTGAATAGACATGATTTCTCACACTCCCTGTTAAAAGCTTGCTGCAGTGTGATCCATCTCACAACGTCCTTACTGTACATTTCAGCTGGCTATGGCGCGATGGGGCTCGGTCCCTCAATCCCCTGATAATACCCCAGCCTGCTAACAGACAACAAAGCATTGATGTTAAAGCGCATGAAAATGTATGACAAAACCGCGAGTAATCAGTAATAATCGCGGTCTCTTTCAGCCAACATGGTCGAAATCTTGAACACAGAACGGTTCGAGATGCCAAAAGCTTAAAGAACAACTCAGTACTATGACGAAACCACTTTCAAACAAACGCGTATTACTTGGCATCAGTGCGGGCATTGCCGCCTACAAAACACCAGACCTGGTACGCAAGCTCACTGAACTGGGGGCTGAGGTCCGCGTGGTCATGAGTAAAAACTCCGAGCAGTTTGTTGCACCACTGGCATTGCAAGCAGTGAGCGGACACGATGTGCACCATTATGCGATGACTGCGGATAGTGAGTCCGGTATGGGGCATATAGACCTGGCGCGCTGGGCCGACGTGGTTTTGATCGCCCCGGCCACAGCAAATATTATCGCTCGATTGCGTTTGGGTAACGCCGATGAATTACTGACAACCATCTGTGTTGCCACCGAAGCGCCGCTGGCGATTGCGCCTGCGATGAACCAGCAAATGTGGCAAAACCAGGCCACCCAGGACAATTTGCAGGCCCTGCAGCAAACTGGAACGCTGATTCTCGGCCCTGACTCTGGTGAGCAGGCCTGTGGCGAAGTGGGCCCGGGCCGCATGTTGCAACCAGAAGATATTGCCGCGCGACTTGGCGCAAGCTTTCGCATTACCAGCCTTTCCGGCAAAGCAGTGATGATTACTGCAGGACCTACCTGGGAGGCCCTCGATCCGGTTCGAGGCCTGACTAATCACAGTTCCGGCCTGATGGGTTATGCCCTTGCAACGGCTGCCGTTGAGGCGGGTGCCAATGTTACCTTAGTCAGTGGCCCAACCAGTTTAGCCAAGCCGGACCGAGCGCATACGGTCGACGTTGTATCGGCCACGGACATGCACCAGGCAGTGATGAACGAGATTGCCGAGCAGGATATCTTTATCGCGGTGGCCGCAGTTGCGGATTACCGCCCTGTCTCTGCTGCCGATCAAAAACTGAAGAAGAACAATGACACCATGACCATTGAGATGGTTAAAAACCCGGATATTCTCGCAGATGTTGCCAGCCTGGATGAGCCTCCGTTCTGCGTTGGCTTCGCTGCTGAAACCGACAACGTGGTGGAGTATGCGCGGGCCAAGCTGGAAAACAAAAAACTGCAACTGATTGCTGCCAACCAGGTCGGTGGCAGTGAAACCGGCTTTGGTACGCCGGATAACTGCATAACCCTGATCAGTCCAAATGGGGTGACCGAACTCCCGCGCGCGAATAAATCAGCACTGGCCCGCAGCCTGATCGCGGAAATTGCCAGGCACTACGCTGGCCCTGAAGCGAGCGATCAACGGGAGGAAGCGGTGGCCGCGACCGTAGTCTAGACGCAGACTGTAATCCATCCCTAAAAACAAAGATGCCTTCATGACGCAATCAATCCAGCTAAAAATCCTTGACCCCAGAATTGGTAAAGAGTTCGATTTACCTGCGTACGCCACCGATGGTTCCGCTGGTATGGATCTCAGGGCCTGCATTGACGAAGAAACCGTGTTGGCTCCCGGTGACACTGTGCTGATTCCCACTGGTTTGTCCATCTATATCGCCGATCCAACGCTGGCCGCCGTGCTGCTACCACGATCCGGCCTGGGTCATAAACATGGCATCGTACTGGGCAACCTGACTGGCTTGATCGATTCGGACTACCAGGGGCCACTGATGGTTTCCCTGTGGAATCGCGGCGGTAGCGAATTTACCGTACAACCGGGCGATCGAATCGCTCAGATGGTGTTTGTGCCGATTGTGCAGGCGAACTTTGAAATCGTTGAAGAGTTCGACAGTTCGCAACGCGCGGAAGGCGGTTTTGGTCATACCGGCGTACGCTGAGTATTCACCCTGATCACTGGCACGAAACTGGATTATTGATTGCTTATTAAATAAGCAAAATTTATCAATTTGATACCTGTCATCCATCACACGGATTGTCGTCGGATGATTTTTACCGCGATTTTTTGCTATAATCTCGCCCGAATTCAGATGTAAGGGTTGCGCAGAACTGCGCAATTGCTCCGAATTATTCTAATTAGAAAACCCGTTGTGTGACTGTCGGCTCTGATCGGCAGAAACGCATGATTTGAGCAAACAAGAGAGCCGCCGGAGATCGAGATTAAGAGATCGGGAATTGGCGTCTTTCCCTCTTCATACTTCATTTTTCATCAGCGTTAATTGCGCTGGTGAACTTCTCGCTGAAAAGCAGTCAGCCTTGGCTGACGACACTGACCCCGTGGCGGCGACCAGTTGTGCGGACAGCTCACACTGTGATGTAAGTGTGTGATCTGCGGTCTGTTATTGTACGGCCATTCTGGTAGGGCCAGTGCGGCATAGCGAGCACAGGTTGCTTAGTGCAAACCGGAAAACATGAAGTTCTGAGACCGATTTAACTGTAATTTTGATGTATCACAAACGAATATAGAGGCAAGCATGTCAGACACCCTTTCGATTAAAGATAATCGCACCGGCAAGGAATACGAAATCGATATCGTAGACGGCAACATCAAAGCGTCGGAGTTGCGCCAGATTAAAGTCAAGGACACCGATTTCGGCATGATGAGCTATGACCCGGGTTATATGAATACCGCAAGCTGCACCAGCGAAATCACTGACCTGCATGGTGCTGACGGCATTTTGCGCTACCGTGGCTACCCCATTGAACAGTTAGCAGAAAAAAGCACCTACCTGGATGTAGTGTACCTGCTGTTTAACGGTGAACTGCCCAACAAACAGGAATCGCAGGACTGGGAGCAACGATTGACCCATCACACCATGCTGCATGAAAAGACCAAGCGTCTGCTGATGGGATTCAACTATGACGCGCACCCTATGGGCGTATTTATCTCTACCGTGGCAGCCCTGTCCACCTACTACCCCGACGCGCGTAATGTGGATGATCCCGATGTTCGATTGCTGCAAGCCTGCCGTCTGATTGGTAAAACGCCAACGATTGCTTCTTATGCGTACCGAAATAGCCGCGGCCTGCCGTTTATCTATCCGGATAATGAGTTGAGTTATACGGGCAACTTCCTGAACATGATGTATCGCATGGTCGAACCACGCTACCAGGCCCACCCGGTACTGGAACGCGCGCTGGACGTGCTGTTCATTCTCCACGCAGACCACGAGCAAAACTGTTCAACCAGTGCGATGCGCAATATCGCCAGTTCCAAGGCCGATCCTTTCGTTGCCGTGGCGGGTGCCGCAGCCGCTTTATATGGTCCATCTCATGGTGGTGCCAACGAAGCAGTTCTGAATATGTTGCGTGAAATCGGCACAAAAGACAAAGTGGCGGATTACGTCAATCGTTGCAAGGATGGTGAATTGCGACTGATGGGCTTTGGTCACCGGGTTTATAAAAACTACGACCCACGAGCGCGCATTGTCAAGCAAATCGCCGACGAAGTTTTCGAAGTTACTGGCCGTAATCCATTGATCGATGTCGCCATGGAGCTGGAACGAATTGCGCTTGAAGACGAATACTTCGTAAAGCGGAACCTGTACCCGAACGTGGATTTTTATTCTGGCCTGATTTACGAGGCGATGGGCTTCCCGATGGAAGCATTCACAGTGTTGTTTGCTATTCCACGCACCGCTGGGTGGCTGTCGCAATGGATGGAATTGATGGCCGATCCGGAATTTCGCATTACGCGGCCACGGCAAAACTACAAAGGCCTGGGCGAACGCCAGGTGCCGGACGACTATCGCTCTTAATCCGGAGTGTTGCCCTGGCAATAACAAGACAGTTTGTAATAAAAAAGCGGCTCTCTCAGAGCCGCTTTTTTGTTAGCTGTGACTAAGCGGGAAAATCCCGATTACCCTCGCTCTGAACATCGATAAAGCCAGCCAAGGCGAATTTCCAGCGAAATTTTCATGTGGTCTTGTGTAGCGCTGTCAAATAAGGCTTCTTGCGGTCAAAAATCGAATTTAAATCACCCATCAATCGCAGTATTTGGTTATCATCAGGGGTCCGGGCTGTGAACGGCCCGTGAGTAAAAGTTTTCGCGATAAAGACGGTAAACCCGATGAGTAATCAGAATAAGAGCGGCATAAAAATTTCATCCAGCGACCCACTAAGTCTGTTAAATGGACAAAACATAGCCTTTCTGGAAGACGTATACGAACAATACCAGGAAGATCCACAATCAGTTTCGCCTGAATGGCAACAGTACTTCTCCAATCTTTCCAGTTCGATTCCGGAGCCCCGGTCGTCGAGGACCACCGATAGCCAGGCTCTTGGCCCGACGCTGGATGCCACCATGGCAACCAAGCAGGGCTCGGTCTCACGTCTGATCAGCACTTATCGTGCCATGGGGCATAAGCGCGCCAAAATCGACCCTATCGACGAAATGGAAAAGCAGAACGACTCCGAACTGGAGCTTGAATACCACGGGCTATCACAAGCGGATCTGGATACCATTTTTGATACCGGTCCTTTGCGGGCACCGGACCGGCTGCCACTGCGCGACATTGTTGACCTGCTGGAACACAGCTACTGTCGTTCAATCGGATTTGAGTACGGCCATATGGCCAGCGCTGAACAGCGCCGCTGGATTCGCAATCAAATCGAAATCCCTATTGGCAGCAACCCATTCTCCAGCGAACAGAAAAAACATATTTTACAGCGGATAACAGCCTCCGAAGGCATGGAGCGTTATTTGCATACCAAGTACGTGGGCCAAAAGCGCTTTTCGCTTGAAGGTGGCGAAAGCCTGATTCCGATGCTGGATTTCATTATCCAGAAAGGGGGCACCGAAGGCATTAAGGAATTCGTTATTGGTATGGCGCACCGTGGGCGCTTAAATGTACTGGTGAACACGCTGGGCAAAGCACCCGGCAACCTGTTCTCTGAATTTGAGGGCAAGCATGCCACTGACAATATTACTTCCAGTGGCGATGTTAAGTATCACCAGGGTTTCTCTTCAGACATTCAAACTGATGGTGGCACAGTTCATTTATCCCTGGCGTTTAACCCATCTCACCTGGAAATCGTCAGCCCGGTAGTAGAAGGTTCAGTGCGCGCTCGGCAAGAACGCCGCGATGATGCCACCGGTTCGACCGTATTGCCGATCTCGATCCATGGTGATGCTGCATTTGCCGGCCAGGGCGTGGTGATGGAAACGTTCCAGATGTCTGGTTGCCATGGCTACCGTACGGGCGGCTCAGTGCACATCGTGATCAATAACCAGATTGGTTTTACTACCAGCAACCCAAAAGATGCGCGCTCTACCCCGTATTGCACGGAGATCGCCAAGATGGTGGGCGCACCCATATTCCATGTGAATGGTGATGATCCTGAGGCGGTTGTCTTTGCCACCAAGATTGCTCTGGATTTTCGCATGAAATTCCACAAAGACGTGGTAATTGACCTGGTTTGCTACCGTCGCCACGGACATAACGAGTCGGATGAGCCGTCGGTCACGCAACCGATTATGTATAAGCGCATCAAGGCCCTGCCGACTACGCGCCGTCTGTACGCGCAAAAGTTGATTGATGAATCAGTTATCAGCGCGGAAGAAGAAAAACAGATGGTGGCTCAATATCGCGCCGCGATGGAAGCCGGTGATCGCGTGGTGCCAGAGTTCGTCAAACCGCAACAAGGGGATCACACAGTCGACTGGTCACCCTATATAAATATTCAATGGCGTGAAAAAGTCGATACAACGTTCAATGCCAAGCGTCTGAATTTCCTTGCAGAGCGACTGCTGGATTGGCCGGAGAACTTTATTCTGCATCCACGTGCTGCCAAGATTATGCAGGATCGGGTCAAAATGAAGGATGGCGAACTCGCGCTTGACTGGGGCATGGCAGAATCCCTGGCTTATGCGACCTTGCTGGACGAAAACTATTCAGTTCGTCTGTCTGGCCAGGATGCCGGGCGCGGCACCTTTTTCCACCGCCATGCCACCTTGCACAACACCGAGAGCAAGGAGGTGTATGTCCCACTTCGCAACCTGACTGAAAAGCAATCAGACTTCCTGGTCATTAACTCTCTGCTGTCGGAAGAAGCGGTACTGGCTTTTGAATATGGTTATGCCTGTTCGGATCCGAAGACCCTGGTGATCTGGGAAGCGCAATTTGGCGACTTTGCCAATGGCGCGCAGGTGGTACTGGATCAATTCATCAGCAGTGGTGAGGCCAAATGGGGCCGCCTGAGTGGCCTGACCATGTTTCTGCCCCATGGGTACGAAGGTCAAGGCCCAGAACATTCCTCGGCCCGTCTTGAGCGCTACTTGCAGTTGTGCGCACAACACAATATGCAAGTCTGCTATCCCAGCACCCCGGCGCAAATGTTTCACATGCTGCGGCGACAAATGGTTCGCCCCTATCGCAAGCCTCTGATTGTGATGACACCAAAGAGCCTGCTGCGTCACAAACTCTCCACCTCGAGTCTGGAAGAACTGCATAGTGGTGCTTTTCAAACCGTGATTCCAGAGATCGACAAGCTGACCAACAAGAATGTCAAACGCCTGGTGCTGTGTACCGGCAAGGTTTATTACGATCTCCTGGAAGAACGTCGTGCCCGCGATATTAAGGACATCGCCATTTGCCGAGTAGAACAGCTGTATCCGTTCCCGCGCCAGGAAGTTGTTAAAGAAATCAAACGCTATGCGAATGCCGACGAAGTAGTCTGGTGTCAGGAAGAACCCAAGAACCAGGGAGCCTGGTATCAAATCATGCACCACGTGAGGGCCTGCATTGGCCAGCAACACACTCTTTTATACGCAGGTCGAGACGCGTCCGCCTCCCCTGCTGCGGGCTATCTTGCGGTACACCGCGACCAACAAAGCGAATTGGTGAACGCCGCACTGTCACCACTTTGCGAAATAGAAACCTTAAGCGTTGAACCCACGCTATCCACTCAACAGGAGCAATAACATGTCATTTGAAGTAAAAGTTCCCATTCTTCCAGAATCGGTCGCCGAAGCCACGGTCGCGGTGTGGCATAAGCAAGTTGGTGATGCGGTCAGCATTGATGAAAATATCGTCGATATTGAGACTGAGAAAGTGGTTCTGGAAGTGCCCAGCACCGTCGATGGCGTAATCAAGGAAATCAAGTTCGAGGAAGGCGCGACCGTTGGCGAGCAAGAGGTCCTGGCAATCATTGAAGAAGGCGCAGCTGCTCCGGCGCCAGCACCAGCTGCACCTGAATCTGCCGCCGCACCTGCAACCGAGGCTGCGCCAGCCCCTGCCGCTGAAGAATCCACTGCCGATGCTGACAAGCTCAGCCCGGCTGTGCGCAAACTCGTTGCCGAAAACAACCTGGACGCCAGCACCATCAAGGGGACCGGGAAAAATGGTCGAATCCTGAAAGAAGACGTGTTAAACGCGCTAAAAGCGCCGTCTGGCGGCAGTAAAGCACCAGTAGCTGAAGCGCCTGCGGCGCCGGCAGCGTCTGGTGAGCGCAGTGAACGTCGCGAGCCGATGACCCGACTGCGATCAACCATTGCTCGCCGCCTGAAAGAAGCACAAGACACCCAGGCCATGCTCACCACCTTTAACGATGTGAACCTGCAACGGGTGATGGATCTGCGCAAAGAGTATAAAGACGCTTTCGAGAAAAAACACGGCACACGCCTGGGCTTTATGTCGTTTTTTGTTAAGGCCGCGATTGAAGCCTTACGCCGATTCCCGGCAGTGAATGCCTCCATCGATGGCAATGATATTGTCTACCACGAGTACTATGATGTTGGTATTGCTGCCTCCTCGCCTCGCGGCCTGGTGGTTCCGGTACTGCGTGATGTCGATCAAATGAGTTTTGCCCAGGTTGAGCAGAGTATTTCCGAGTTTGGCGCGAAGGCAAAAGACGGCAAGCTGACTATGGAAGATCTGGTTGGTGGGACCTTTACAGTCTCCAACGGCGGCGTATTTGGCTCCATGCTCTCTACCCCTATTGTAAATCCCCCACAGAGTGCCATTCTTGGTATGCATCGTATCGAGCAACGGCCGGTGGCGGAAAACGGCGAGGTAGTGATCCGCCCAATGATGTACCTGGCGTTGACCTATGATCACCGCATCATTGATGGCAAAGAATCCGTGCTGTTCCTGCGTACCATCAAAGAATGCCTGGAGGATCCGGCACGATTGCTGCTGGAGGTTTAGGCTGGGAATTTTGTCCCCGCTGACAACCCTCCATCCTGATTGGTAGATTTTGTATCTGACCATATCGCAGAGACGTGACCGTCGAAATAACACTTTTAACTACTTGAAGAAAAATGTCTGACAAATTTGATGTGATTGTAGTCGGGGCTGGCCCCGCTGGTTATGTGGCAGCCTTGCGTTGCGCACAACTGGGGTTTAACACCGCCTGTGTGGATGAGTGGAAGGATAAGGAGGGCAAACCCTCATTGGGTGGCACTTGTTTGCATGTTGGCTGTATCCCCTCCAAAGCCTTGCTCGATTCATCGGAAAAAGTCGCCCAGGCCGACCATGAGTTTGCCGAGCACGGTATCTCGGTCAGCAGGGTATCGGTTGATGTCGAAAAAATGATCGAGCGTAAAAACGCGATTGTTGGAAATCTGACCAAGGGCGTTGCAGGTCTTTTTAAAGCCAATAAGGTGACCTCAATTCACGGACGCGGCCGCTTACTCAAAGGTAAGCAAGTTGAAGTGACGGATGGCAAGAATAAGTCCGTCATCAGCGCTGATAACGTCATACTCGCGGTAGGATCAGTCCCCATTGCCATCCCGGTAGCGGAGGTTGATAACGAGCTGATACTGGACAACGCCGGCGCCCTGGACATTAATAAAGTACCCAAAAAGCTCGGCGTGATTGGTGCCGGAGTGATCGGACTTGAGTTGGGTAGTGTCTGGAATCGACTTGGCTCAGAAGTCACCATTTTGGAGGCGATGGACACCTTTCTACCGACCGTAGACAAACAGCTTGCGCGCGAAGCACAACGGGCCTTCACCAAGGGCCAGGGTATGGACATCAAGCTGGGTGCCATGGTCACCGGCAGCAAAGCCGCAAAAAAATCAGTAAAGGTGAATTACACCGACAAAGATGGTGAGCATACTGCCACCTTTGACAAGTTGATCGTGGCCGTGGGCCGACGACCAAACACGCAGGATATTGCTGCTGACGAAGTCGACCTGCGATTGGATGATCGCGGTCGAATTGATGTTGATGATCAGTGCCGAACTAATATTGCAGGCGTCTACGCGATTGGTGATGCCGTCAAAGGGCCTATGCTGGCGCATAAGGGTTCTGAGGAAGGTGTGGCCGTGGCCGAAATAATTGCTGGTCAATCTCCGCATATCAACCACGATACCGTGCCCTGGGTCATTTACACGCACCCTGAAATCGCCTGGGTCGGAATTACTGAAGAACAGGCCAAAGAACAAGGCATTAATTATAAAACCGGCTTTTTCCCATTTGCCGCTAATGGTCGCTCGCTGGCCATGAATGAAAAAGGTGGACGGGTAAAGATGGTTGCCGATGCGGACACCGACCGCATCCTTGGGGTGCACATCTTTGGTCCGAATGCCTCCGAGTTGATTGCAGAAGCAGTATTGGCGATGGAGTACTCGGCGTCCACAGAAGACATTGCGCGCACTATCCATGGACACCCCACCCTGTCTGAAGCAATGCATGAAGCAGCCCTGTCAGTGAATGATCGAGCCTTGCACAAGGTTAACTAAGGCCCGCTTAAACTCTGTTAGCAACAATACATATTCGGGAAATTCGCCAATGGCTACCGACTCTTTTCCGCACCAGATTTTCAAGGCCTACGATATTCGCGGCATTGTTGATACGGCGCTAAGCGAGGAAATCACTTTTAAAATAGGCCAGGCTGTCGGCTCCGAAGTTGTTGCTCATGGCGGCGACAGCATTGTGATCGGTCGCGATGGCAGGTTGTCCGGCCCACGGCTCGCTAAGGCATTAGCCTCAGGCTTGCAAACAGCCGGTGTCAATGTCGTCGATATCGGATTGGCACCCTCACCGGTGGTGTATTACTCCAGCTATGCCCTGGATATCCCATCCTGCATCGCCATAACCGGCAGTCACAACCCACCCGATTACAATGGCTTAAAAATGGTGGTCGATGGGACTACGCTGTCTGCCGAACGCATTCAACAGCTCAAGCAGCGCATCCTTGAGGATGATTTCAGCTCTGGTGCCGGCAGCTATCGAACCCAGGAAATCACTGATGACTATATTCAACGTATTGTGTCGGATGTAAGTTTATCCAAGCCCCTAAAAATAGTTATCGACTGCGGCAATGGTGTGGCCGGCGCGACAGCGCCAACAGTTTTTTCCAAAATAGGTTGCGATGTCATCGAGTTATTCAGCGAGGTTGATGGCACGTTCCCTAATCACCACCCGGACCCAAGCCAGATAGATAACTTGCAGGATGCGATCCAGGCGGTTGCCGAACACCAGGCCGATCTTGGCTTGGCTTTTGACGGCGATGGTGACCGTCTCGGGGTGATAAGCAGTAAAGGGGAAATCATCTGGCCTGACCGACAAATGATCTTGTTTGCTCGCGATATACTGGAACGCAATCCTGGCAGCGAGATCATATATGACGTGAAATGTTCGCGTAACCTGCCAGCCGAGATCAGTAAGGCTGGCGGCGAACCGACCATGTGGCGTACCGGGCATTCGTTTATCAAGGCGAAACTAAAAGAGACTGGTGCTGCTATTGCTGGTGAAATGAGCGGGCATATCTTTTTCAAAGAGCGCTGGTTTGGCTTTGACGACGGAGTGTATGCGGGTGCGCGCCTGCTGGAGCTATTGTCGAAGATGAGCCAATCACCACAGGAAGTATTTGACGCATTGCCAAACAGTATTAACACCCCGGAGTTACGCATGGAGTTCAATGATGGCGAGCATTATGAATTCATGAAAAAACTGCAGGACAGCGCGACGTTTGAAAACGCGGATGTCAGCACCATCGATGGCTTACGTGCTGACTATCCGGATGGCTTTGGCCTGGTCCGCGCTTCCAATACCACGCCGATACTTGTTCTGAGATTCGAAGCGGATAGCGACCAGGCGCTGGCAGCCATCCAGGCCGACTTTGGTGCCGCAATCCATCGCGTCGACCCACAGGTGGCTCTCCCCTTTTAATGCTCCAACAGACAAGGACAAAGCAGCGTAGTATCGGCATGAGGCGATCCGATGCGGTTTAAGTCTTTGGCTTTTTTACGTGAGGGCTATGATCGCTTCCTCGAAGCGCAGCAAGTCCGCATGTCAAGCAACTTCGATGGTCTGGCGCTACTGGCAATTTTAGGCCTGGTGTGTGGCGTACTGTCGGGCGGCGTGATAATCCTGTTCCGATTATTTATGGATGGAGCCGCAGCACAACTGCTGCCGAGTGGCAGCATCGAGGGATTCGAAGACCTGTCGCGCTCAAGCCGCTTCTGGCTTTGTGTCGGTGGTGGCCTGCTGGTCGGCCTGTTTTTACATCTACTAAAACCCAAGGCCCGTAACGTCGGTGTGGTCCATGTGTTGGAACGACTTGAGTATCATCAGGGCAATCTTCCTGTGCGCAATGCAGTGGTGCAGTTTATCGGTGCCAGTATCGCGCTCCTGAGTGGTCATTCAGTGGGCCGGGAAGGTCCAAGTGTGCATTTGGGTGCCACTGGTGGCAGCGCCCTTGGGAGAATGTTGCGAGTACCCAATAACAGCATCCGTATTTTGGTCGGCTGCGGCGTGGCCGCCGCGATTTCGGCCGCATTCAACACCCCCCTCGCCGGGGTGATTTTTGCGATGGAAGTTGTGCTGCTGGATTATTCTGTGATCGGCTTCACCCCGGTGATAATCGCCGCAGTAAGCGCCACCAGCCTGTCGCGAATCGTATTTGGCGATGCTACGGCATTTACCATTCCCGCCTTTGAGTTGACCACCATTTATGAGCTGCCCATTGTCGTCGCTATGGGTGCGCTTATTGGTTGCCTGTCAGCAGCTTTTATCCAGATTACCCTGGTCACCACCAGTGTGTTTCAGAACCAGATTATCTGGATTCGAACCATGCTGGCTGGGGTTATTACCGGTGCCATAGCCATGCTGTTGCCGCAAATTATGGGCACCGGTTACGACACGGTAAACCACGTATTGCTGGCGCAGATCGGGCTTACCGGGGTCATTTTGCTGGCGATAGCCAAAACCATTGCCACTGCTACTGCAATTGGCCTGGGAATTCCGGCGGGATTGATTGGCCCTACCCTGTTTATCGGCGCCACGGCAGGGGGTGCAATCGGTTATATGGCAAATGCCCTGCTGCCCGAAACAGCCGCCGCCAGCGCCGGGTTCTACGCCATGCTGGGCATGGCGGCAATGATGGCGGCATCGTTACAGGCACCTTTGGCAGCGCTGGTTTATTTACTGGAACTGACAGCCAACCAGGCGGTAATTCTGCCAGGCATGGCGGCGGTGATCACCGCTTCGCTGGTCACTCGGGTGGTGTTTAAGAAATCCTCTATCTACCAGCACCTGATGCTTAATCGTGGCCTGGACTATCGCAATGCCCCGATGTCAAAGGCACTTCGTCGGGTGGGGGTTGCCAATGTAATGGATCGTAACATTAGCCGCCAGTCACGCCTGGTGAGCCTTGACCAGGCGCGCGAACTACTACAACAAGACCCGCGCTGGATCTTATTAAGCGAGGGCGAAGATCATCGCAAACACAGCTTGTTACCGGTGACCGACCTGGCTCTCTACTTGCAGAAGTTGGAGGCGCGCCCTCCGGACAAGCAACCCCAGGAAATAGATCTGGCCAAGATACCTGCAAAACGACTCGATACCAGGGCAATCGAGATTGTTGCCAGTCTGCAGGAAGCCTACGAGAAAATGCAGGCTGGTGATTGCCAGGTGCTGTTTATCACTGGTGCCCACGGTGCAACCAAGAATCGTGTTTACGGAGTGGTAACCCGAGAACACATTGAACGCAGCTACACGGTTTAGCACTCCCCGTGGCTAACGCATATCGATGAATTTTCTATCCCGAACCTCGCCCAGCACTCTGCACGGTACCGTGCTGGTCGCCAGTGGCGCGATCGGCGCCGGGATGTTTTCTCTGCCTGTGGTTGCCAGTGGCATGTGGTTCGGCTGGGCTGTGCTCGGCTTATGCCTGGTTTGGTTGTTTAATCTACTCGCCAACCTGCTGTTAGTTGAGGCGAATCTGCGCTATCCGAGTGGCGCCAGCTTCTCAACCATTGTCTCAGGCACACTGGGTCACAGGTGGAATTTTGCTAACGACCTGGCAATAGCCTTTGTGATGTATATCCTGCTCTATGCCTATTTCAGTGCCAGTGGCAGCATCGTAGACAACAGCCTGAGCGTTGCCTTTGGCATTGATAACCCTCTGCCACGAAACGTCTCCAGTTTACTTTTTGGTCTGCTAATCGCGATTTGTGTTTGGCTTGGCACGGCTATGGTGAGCCGTATTTCCATGGTGTTTTTGCTCGGCATGATTATCACCTTTATGCTGTCGACGGCGGGGATATTACTGCATGTGGAAATAGCAACCCTGGTCGGTAAGCAGTTTTTACCTATCAGCTTCGCTGCTTATTCATGGGCAGCACTACCCTATTTTGTAACCTCGTTTGCCTGCGCCGGCCTGGTACCAAGCCTGGTCAAATACTATCAATCCGATCCCGTCCAGGTGAAAGCGAGTCTGACCTGGGGAACCCTGATATCGTTGGTGATTTATGTTCTTTGGGTAGCCGCGGTGTTCGGTTCTCTGGGGCGCGGTGGCATTGCACCCGTGGTCAATGCAGGTGGCAACATGGGAGAACTGGTGGGCGCATTAACATCCAGCACTCAACAGCAAAACCTCGGCCTGTTGATCAACCTGTTCTCAAATTTTGCCATCACAACCTCCTTTCTCAGTATCAGCCTGGGCTTGTTTGACTATATCGCTGACAAATTCAAGTTCAGCGAAGACGGGCGTGGAAGACGCAACAGCGCCTTGCTGACATTTTTACCACCAGCACTCCTGAGCTTTTTCTTTCCGAATGGATTTATCCTTGCGATCGGCTATGCCGGGCTGGTTGTCCTGTTCAGTTTCTACCTGGTTCCCGTTGTCATGGCCTTTAAACATCGCGCCAGTTCGGAAAACCTGACCTATCAGTTATCAGGGGGGAAAGCACTCCTCTGTACAATCCTTGCGTTCACCCTGATCGCAGCTACTTGCAAAATTCTCGGCACCCTGGGGGCGTTACCAGTCTTTCCCTAAGTTGCCGCCTGCTCAACCTCAATATGAACTCTAGCCCGTACGCTAAGCTGAACTGTTGAGCGCCGGTGTCGTTATGATGCCGCAGTCAAAATGGCCAGTGCGTCTACATAGCCTTGTTTGCCACGACCTGAAATCTGATCCTTGCAAACGTCTTTTATCATCGACACATGGCGAAATTCTTCTCGGGCATGAATATCAGAAATATGCACTTCGACTGTAGGAACCTGACAACCCGCGATTGCATCGCGCAGTGCCACTGAGTAATGCGTCAGGCCGCCAGGATTAATCACGCAGCCATCTGCCCAATGTCGATTGTCCTGCAGCATGTCAATAATGTGACCTTCATGATTCGACTGGAAAAACTTTAGCTGATGTCCCTGGGCCACCTCATGCACCGCGATCCAGTCATTTACATCCTGAAGACTATCGGCACCATACACCTCTGGCTCCCGCTCACCCAACAGGTTTAAATTTGGTCCGTTTACGATTAGCAAGTTCATAACAGTAGCGCCCTAAGCGACAACACTTAGGCTATCAATTATATCTTGCTCGCTCACATCCGTGCGAATCACGCCATTACCGATGCCGTCGAGCAGGATGAAATTCAACTTGCCATTGATATTCTTTTTATCATGTGACACCACTTCAAGCACGCGTTCCGGCTCCACCTGTCCCAACTCCGGCAGCGGGAATCGCCGCAGGGTTGCCTGGGCCGACGAGTATTCAGACTCATTCAGCAGGCCTTTTTTGTGCGATATAAAATTTGCACAACGCATACCGTACAACACCGCTTCGCCGTGATACAAGCCACCGTATTCCTGGATGGTTTCAAAAGCATGACCAATAGTATGGCCATAATTCAACAACTTCCTTTCACCACTTTCAAATTGGTCGTTGGAAACGATTTCGCTTTTGATCTGGCAACTCTTGCTAATGATCTCGCTCAGCAGCGCTGGATTGTCCAGAGCCACCATGCTATCGAACTGTGTTTCTATGGTGTTATAAATAGACTTATCCCTGATGAACCCATATTTGATCGCCTCGCCCAGTGATGAAATCACATTGCGGCGTGGCAAACTCTGCAGGAAGCCGGGGTCGACAATAATGGCCTTGGGCTGGTAGATAGCACCCACCAGGTTTTTCCCGGCCGCCAGGTTGACCGCAGTTTTGCCGCCGATGGCAGAGTCAATCATCGCAAGCAGGGTCGTTGGCACCTGGATAAACGGTATGCCACGCATGTAGGTGGCAGCGACAAAGCCTCCCAGGTCACCGACCACGCCGCCGCCGAGCACCATGAGGACCGACGAGCGATCGCAGCCGCAGTCCACCATTTTTTGCCAGACTTCTTCGGCATGCCGAATGTGTTTGGCAGATTCATCGCCGGGTACAATAATCACCTCGATTCGATACCCTGCCTGCTGCAGACCATCGATCACTGGCTGGTAGAGGTTCAGAATTGACTGCTGGGTTAAGACCACCCATTGTTGCCCGATATTCCAGGGCTCGAGCAGTTCCGCCAGATGATCTCGTAAACCGTATCCCACGGTAATTTCATGAGAGTGTTCGGCTAACTCAAGTGGAATTACTTGATGGTCAGGGATTGTCATCTTTGATCTTATTGCGCAGAGGATGCGCCTGGGTTGCGAATAGTACTTGGTCTTATTCTATAGTTTGCTGCTTTGATTGCAAAGATATCAATATCGACTATCTACACAGCCTTGCCAATCCTGGGTGTTAAGTTCATCCCGCCTGGCTTGGCGCACGCTGAGGCTACTTGATGTTCTTTTCCAGATCACGCACCAGTGCATTCATATCCACATGCGCGACAATATTCCCACCCATCCAAATTTCAACGGAGTAAACCGCCTGGGCCACTAACATCTGCAGGCCGTTTGCTGTTGCGGCGCCCTTGGATTCAGCATCCTGCAGAAACTGGGTTTGCAGCGGGTTGTAGATTAAGTCAAAAGCCAACATGTTGCTGGTAAACACATCAGCCGGTATCGGGCTAACCCCGGTTTCCGGAGACATGCCAACGGACGTCGTGTTGATGATGCAATCCAGCTTTTTCGAGTTCTTCTTGAGCCCAGCCTCATCCACAATTGCTACTGTGACCTGGTCGTTCAGGCTCTTGATGTTTTCCTGCAGTTTTTCGGCGCGCTCCTGGCTTCGATTGACAATCAACACCTTAGCTGCCTCGCCCTCTGCGAGCACCGCTCCCACTGCCTGCGCACTGCCACCCGCCCCGATTATTGCAAACGTATTTCCTTCAATCACCACTTCCTGTTGGCGCAGGGCATAGGCAAACCCAAGCAAGTCTGTGTTGTAACCAGTCAGCGTACTGCCAACCCGATTAATACAATTCACAGCGTTAATCAGCTTGGCCTTGCTATCAACTTCGTCCAGTAGTGGGATAACAGCAGCCTTATGTGGAATGGTGACATTGACACCATCAAATCCGCCTACCTTGAAGCCGGTGAAAAAGCTTTTCAGTCTTTCTTCAGGTAGTTCAATGGTTCGATAGGAGGCATCGTCAATCTCCAATTGACGATAGATTGCTTTGTGCAATGCCGGACTCAGACTGTGCCCGAGTGGCTCACCCAGTAAAGCGAATCGTTTCAAATCAGTGCCTGTTCCTGTCGTTACCCGTTGCGTTTAACTGCAATTCTCTCTCTTATTTTTTGTCGTTAAATGACTGTAGCCCTGTTTTTAACCCTAAGCGGCGCGTGCCGTTCTCCTTGATCGTATCGCATTTGCGAGGCTACGGCAAAGTTCCTCCGTTTCCGCCCAACCGATACACCCATCGGTAATGCTTTGACCATAAGTCAATTCCTGCCCGTCCACCACCTTCTGATTTCCTTCGATCAAGTGCGATTCGATCATGACACCAAAGATACGGTCTTCGCCGTTTTGCAACTGATTACACACGTCGGCACAGGCTTCGCGCTGACGCGAAGGCGTTTTAAAACTGTTGGCATGGCTGAAATCAATCATGATCAGTGGCGGCAGACCTGCTGTTTCGAGCATGTGCGCCGACTCTTGCACATGCGAGGCAGAAAAGTTTGGTTGATTGTTGCCACCACGCAAGATGATGTGGCAATACTCGTTACCGGTACTGTTGAATATGGCGGTTCTTCCTTCTTTGGTTACGGAAAGAAAGTGATGCTGATTACTGGCAGCACCGATGGCGTCCACAGCAATTTTCAAATTGCCGTTGGTGCCATTTTTAAACCCCACCGGGCAGGATAAACCGGAAGCCAGCTCGCGGTGGCACTGACTCTCGGTGGTGCGTGCCCCAATCGCACCCCAGGCAACCACATCACCGGTATACTGAGGCGTAATCAAATCCAGGTATTCACAACCCGCTGGCACACCCAATTCGTTAATTGACAGCAGCAATTGACGGGCAATACCCAGCCCCTTATTGACGTTGTAGCTGCTGTTAAGGTCTGGGTCATTGATCAACCCTTTCCAACCCACGGTTGTGCGAGGTTTTTCAAAGTACACTCGCATAACGATCATTAAATCTTCCTTCAACTCGGCGCGCAGTGTTGACAGCCGCCCGGCATACTCTAACGCGGATTCCGGGTCGTGAATCGAGCACGGACCTACGACAACAACCAGGCGGTCATCTCTGCCCGCCATAATATCCTGGATCCTGGAACGTCCATCATCGGTGGTCCGGGCAGCTACCTCAGTACGCGGGAATTGTTCATGAATCTGGGCTGGTGAAACCAGCTCTTTGGTGCCGGCTATCCGTACGTCGTCAGTTTGTCTCATGGGTTGTTAAGTTGTTACTACAACTCTCTGATTAAATGAGTTATCTTGGTGGGCTAAATATAGCATAAGGCCGCATAGAAAAGTGCTGTCGCGAGCTTCCCAATTGCGCCATTAAGTGCGTCCTGGACCGCGCTATCAGCGAAAACGCTGTACATATAATTGTAACAATGAGCTGACATACTGAACCGCCCTGAGCAATGACCCAAACCAACCCATTGAATATCTATCTACACCCGGAGCTGAGCTTGCTGGCGTTTAATGAGCGTGTGCTCAGTATGGCATTAAACCCGGATGTGCCATTGCTGGAGAGATTGAAATTTCTCAGTATTTTTTCATCAAACATGGATGAATACTTTGAAATCAGGGTATCAGGTCTTAAGGCCAAGGCAGAGAGCAACCTGGCGACCGAAGGGATCGATGGCCTGACGCCGCTGGTGGCGCTGGAGCAAATCAGCCAGAAAGCGCACCAGTTGGTGGAACTGCAATACGCCACGCTAAACGAGGAAATATTGCCCCAGCTGGCCAAGCAAGGAATTGAGTTCCTCCCTCAGGAAAACTGGTCGTCAAAGCAGCGCAAGTGGCTAAAACAGTACTTCAAGCGTGAAGTTCTGCCGATTCTGACCCCTATTCGGCTTGATCCAGCTCACCCATTCCCATTGACGATCAACAAGGGACTCGGGATTGTCGTGGATTTGCATGATCCCGAGCGCGACGATGCTCACAATATTGCGGTGGTACCCGCGCCGCGAGCCCTGCCTCGCTTTATTCGCCTACCGCATGAGTTGGGCGAACAGGAGTACGAGTACGTCTATCTGTCGACCATTATTCATGCGCATATCAAACTGCTATTCAGCAATGTTGAGGTGTTAGGGTGTTACCAGTTTCGGATTACCCGCAACAGTGACCTCTATGTTGATCTTGAAGAAGTAGAAGACCTGGCCCGCACGCTGGAGGGCGAACTGCCTTCGCGTTTATATGGTGAGGCAATCCGGCTGGAAGTATCGTTGAATTGCCCAAAGAAGATCATCAAATTCCTGCAAGATCGTTTTAACCTGGATGACAGCTATATCTTCCGTGTTGATGGGCCGGTAAATCTCAATCGGCTGATCGGCTTACCAGACATGGTTAATCGACCCCAGTTAAAATACGCCAACTTCACGCCCAGTATTCCTGACTATTTGAACCAGCAAGCCAACCTGTTTGATGCAATTAATTCGGGTGATGTGTTGTTACACCACCCATTCCAGTCTTTCGCACCAGTAGTGGAACTGCTGCGCCAGGCTGCCAATGACCCCGATGTGCTGGCGATAAAACAAACCTTGTATCGCACCGGTTCTGATTCGATTGTCATCCAACATTTATGCGACGCCGCACGCGCTGGCAAGGAAGTCACGGTGGTGGTGGAATTGATGGCACGCTTCGATGAACAGAACAACCTTGCCACTGCGCAACGGTTGCAGGAGTCGGGCGCCCATGTCGTGTACGGGATGGTAGGCAAGAAGACTCATGCGAAGATGCTCATGATCGTGCGCAAGGAAGCCAAACGGCTAAAGCGCTATGTACACCTTGGGACAGGAAACTATCATCAGGGAAACACGCGGGTTTATACGGATTACGGCCTCCTGACCACAGATAAGGCGATTACCCAGGATGTCCACGAAATCTTTATGCAGCTGACGTCACAGGGCCCTAACCCGGAATTGCAGAAACTTTATCAATCACCCTTTGGTATCAACGCCATGTTGATCGAACGGATGGAACGCGAGGCTGACAATGCCCGGGCCGGGAAACCAGCCAGGGTGATGGCCAAGGTGAATGGCTTATCGAGCCAGGGTATTATTGATGCGCTTTACAAGGCCTCACAGGCAGGCGTGAAGATTGACTTGGTCGTGCGCGGCATCTGCTGTTTGCGTCCGGGACTACCCGGCGTGTCGGACAATATCCAGGTGCGTTCGGTAATTGGGCGCTTCCTTGAGCATGGCCGGGTGTTTTATTTTCTGAATGATGGGGGAGACGAAGAGGTCTTTTTATCCAGCGCCGACTGGATGCCGCGCAATCTGCGCAACCGCATTGAGCAGTGCACACCAATCGAAGACCCATCGCTCAGAAATGAGATTATTAAAGACCTTGAGTCTTACCTGATGGACAACACTGGCGCCTGGGAGATGCAGGCCGATGGCCAATATGCCCAGGTTATTAACTCAGCAAGTTTCCCTGTGGATACGGATCAGCGGGCGACCTCTGAGGAAGCAGCGGATGATTGCCAAGCAACGGAGCTTGCTGACTTGCCCCAACCCTACAGCGCACAGCAGGAACTGCTGGATCGATTGACGGAGATGCTCTAATACGCGAGCAACATGATTCAAGCAACCACTTCAGGAAAACTGCAACTTAATTCCAATAGCCTTAAGCCAGCTCTGTTCTTGCGATAAATCCGCCAGGGTAAGGGGCTTGCTGTCCAACCAGCCAGGCGGAAATTGCAGGGCCAGCTGCTGACCGTTCACGACTAATTCAGGCACTTCTGGCAAATTGGACCCTCGCCCCCGATGCAACAAAACAGCCAGGCGCAGAATCACCGCGGTACGCTTGGCTGGCGTGACCAGGGTCGCTGGCAACTGTTCGAATTGACCCAGGGGAAATTTACGACGATGACCGCTGATAAGAGACGATAAAAGCAATTGATCGCGCCTGGCAAAACCAGCCATGTCCGCGTTCGCCACCACGTAAGCCCCGTGTTTATGATACCCATCGTGACTGATCAGCAGGCCCAGTTCGTGTAACTGTGCAGACCACCCGAGAATATCGCGCAACAAACGGTCCTGGATGTCCCAGGCCGCGGCTACCTGCTGATACAAGGCTAAGGCTGTTTCCCGCACCCGATCGCCGTGCGGTCGCTGTACCGCCCAACGGCTGAGCATCGCGGTAACGCTCACATCACGAATATCCTCAGCGCTCGAACGTCCAACCAGGTCGTATAACACACCCTCACGCAAGGCGATTTCCGAGACGGACATTTCATGTATTTCGAACAGCTCAAACAAGGCTAACAGGATGGACAAGCCACCGGGAAACACCGGTGCCCGGTCGCGCGTGAGTCCGGGAATCTTCAAACCATTGATGTCGCCCACTTCGATGGCATGCTCCAGCAGGTTATTTAACGCGTCGCGGTTAATGCCATCCTTGGACCATCCTCCTTGCAACAACACCGTGGAAATTGATTTCATCGAGCCTGAACACCCGATCACTTCAGACCAACGGTGTTGACGGAACTGCTTGACCACCGGCTGGATGGCCAACTCAGCGGCCAGCTTGGCCCGCTCAAAACGTTTTTTGGTTAGCTTGCCATCCGGGAAAAATTCATTACTCTGTACTACACATCCGACTTCCAGGCTTTCACGAGCCAAGGGAGTTTCTCCTCTCCCGACGATCACCTCGGTACTGCCCCCGCCGATATCAATCACCAGGCGGGTGTCCTCAGCAGCCACGGACCACTTTGACACACCCAGGTAGATCAGCCTGGCTTCTTCACGTCCGGCAATAATTTCAATATTGTGACCGAGGGCCTGTTCGGCTTGATCAAGAAATTTTTGCTTTTGCCGCATGCGACGCAGCGAATTTGTCCCAACAACTCGCACCTGGTTAGTTGGCACAGAACTTAATAACTGCCCGAATTTGTCCAGACATCGCAGAGCGCGAGAAGCCACCTCGTCCGATAGCAATCCGTCTTCATCAAGACCGCCGGCAAGCCGCACTACTTCGCGCTGGCGATCAATCACAGTGAACTCCCCATGATCGAACCTGGATATCACCAGGTGAAAACTATTTGACCCCAAATCTACTGCGGCATAGGAATCTGCTCCGGCGCTATAAGCACTGCGATCATGCATATCGATTTGCTCACTAAGTCCAACGATTGCCTCGTTCAAACTTTTGTTCAACTCCTGTTTTAGGCTGTTTTTTTTATCGATTTTAGTCACAGGGGTGCGCGTATTTTGCTATTACAGTGATTGTAGCTAAGTTGTTATGAGATTCCAGCATAAAAAACTGCCGATGGAGAACCCTCAGCAAACCAGACAGCAAAAACCAGCTAACCTGAGCGCGGCCCTGGCGAAATCCAGTTTATTCCGGCTACTACCATCGAATCACTCTTGGTTGAACTCATCTAAGTCCTTCAGCTCACCAAAATTTTTGTGATAAATTGGCTAAAACACTTGAGTTTGCTGCAAACCTTCCTTAAAGTCCGCAGAGAATTTTCAGAGAGGTCACCGTCTTGATGTCACACACTAAGCTGAACCGTAACAACCCCGTGAAACGCCTGTCTGGGTTACTCGTATTTGCCAGCCTGAGCCTTTTGCTTAGCACTGCGAGCAATGCCAGCGATGTTGCCAACGGTGAAAAACTGTCCCAGACTTGCCTTGGTTGTCACGGCGCACCGGGATTGCGCAACCCTGGTCCAGTGTATGCAATTCCAATGGTCGGTGGCCAGCATCCGTCTTATATCGTTTCAGCGCTAAAAGCCTATAAAGACAAGTCCCGCGATCACGGCACCATGCAAGCTCAAGGCGCAAACCTGACTGATGAAAACATGGCTGATATCGCCGCATTTTTCGGCGCAATGGATGGTAATTCGCGTCCCAGCAGGGTAGACGCTGCACGTGCCAAACGCGGTCAAGAGAAAGCCGCAGTGTGTGCCGCCTGTCATGGCGCTAATGGCGACGGCGACAACCACGAGTATCCCAAACTCGCGGGCCAATATGAAAGTTACATTGTTCAGGCTCTGAAAGATTATCGTTCCGGAGCCCGCAATAATGCCGTGATGAGCGGTTTTGCAGCGACCTTGAGTATCGAAGATATTCGTGATTTGTCTGCATGGTTTGCCAGTCAACAAGGCGGCTTGTCGGCACCGCAATCCAAGATCTTCAAGTAACGCAAATAACTCGCTGCGACAGCTCCTAATCCAACGGTTTTCAGTAGCCCTATTTGGTTATTTCGAAACCCTGTGATGCAATCTGTCTGCCGCACCGCCTGGGTGACTGAACGAAATCATTACATGCGCTGGTAGATAATAAATATAAGACCAGCTCGACAAGCTAGTTCTTCCCGGCCATCCGTCGTGGTCGAGGGTCGAACCCAATTGATAAATCCCACAGGAGAAACCATGAAACAATTTTTTCGAATTTTTCTTAGCGTGATCGTGATTGCACTGTTCAGTCAACAAGCCCTGGCAGAGTGTTCACACGGTGAAGGACCCATTATTCCCGATGGCAATGTGGCCAGCCAGGATGAATTAGTCGCTGCGCAAAAAGCCATGAAAGCCTTCCAGGCTGACCTGGTGACTTATCGGGAGTGCCTGGTAGAAGAAGAATCGGCAGTTGACCCAGAAGCCGCGGATGCCGCCGAACAAACCGCCGCTATTGGCGCTAAATATGATGCCTCGGTTGATGCCGAAGAACAAATGGCCGCTGAATTCAACGCAGCAGTGCGCGCGTTCAAGGCAAGGCAATAAGCCAATCAAAAAATCAGAATTTGATCAAAGCCGGCCCAAGATCGGCGATTATTAAAAAGCTAAACCGCGGTCTGTCCGCGGTTTTTTTATGCCTGCAAACTACGCTGTGACCCGCCGGATACGAAAAACGCATTCCAGGGAATCACTGAAAACATCGTGGTCAGGCAAAAATACGCTATGACAATAATTGATGTTTTGAAACCGACTGGCAAATAGGTTATAAAGGCGCAGCACTTGGGTCACATTTATTCTGTGGGGGTGCACGGCATTCATGCGCAGATATTTTGTCGAACGGCGCGTTTGCCGCTAAGGGTTATTTTCGGTAACAGACTAAGAGAATCAACACTTTTCCCTGGTAGAACCAAGCTGGTTTAGCTGGAAAACAGGCGAAGGAAAGTAAAACGTATGCCCAACAAACACCCAGATATGCACCAATCCCTGCCTATTGCCGCTTCCACTGCCTTGCGCGCATCTTCGCGTTTGTCACGGTTTTCCCATTGGCAGGCAAACGTTGATTGCAGAACCCGTATCCGTCACCTGATTTGTCTCATCACCCTGAGCCTATTCCTGAGTGCCTGCGATAGCACCATGTTCAATAAAAAGGAGGTGGCCGAACCTGCGCCAACACCGCCACCGGAGCCAGTGATCGAACAACCGAGCGCAGAGCCCATCATCAATGTCAGCAAAGCAGATATACGTTTTGCTCAAACAGTACTCAATGAGCTGGGTTACAAAGTTGGTACAGTCGACGGCATATGGGGACCTCGCTCAGCACGAGCGATTCGAAATTTTGAACGCATTAATGGCTTAACCAGCGCCAACGGCAAACTATCCGAACTCAATCTCACCATGCTGGAGCGAATTGGCAACAGCAAACGTGGCGATGAGTTCGCACCCCAAAAGCCTTCCCCCAGCCTGTCCGCTAAACTGGACAAGACCGTTCCGCTCGAACAGGGGCCACAACTGGTCTTTACCGACAAAACTTACCCCTTGTTGGCGAAACCCAACCCCTATTCTGAACTGTTAGCGACCCTGGTTGCTGGCACCGGAATCTATGTTATTCGACAGCAGGATGGCTGGTTCGAGGTTGAATCCGAAGACGAAATACGAGGCTTTATCCAGGCAAATTGAGCGTCGCAGCTCTTGGCAATCTCCAACTGCGGTATGCAATAGCAGTCTTTAATAGATCCTGCATTCCTGATTGTCGCCAATTCGGGGCGACCATTAGTCCACGGTGACAGCTCGCTCTTGTGCCCATTGTCGCAGCCCGCTTACCCGTTCATGCATCAAACGTGACAAAGGCTGAGTCTCGCTCACCAGTTTGAGCATTAAGTCAGTGTCCAGGACATTGCTACCATCATAGGTATGGTACAGGGCTGAAACGACCAGCTGTTCAAGTTCTGCACCAGAGAAGCCCTCGGTCTTCTCAACCAGCGCTGCAAGGTCGAGGTTTGTCGGATTTTGTTCTCGTCGGGTTAGGTGCATTTGCAAAATGTCAGCACGCACGGAAGGCCGTGGCAGGTCGACAAAAAACACTTCATCAAAACGTCCCTTGCGCAGTAACTCCGGTGGCAAAGCACTGACATCGTTGGCCGTTGCGACGATAAACACCGAGGATTTCTTCTCCGCCATCCAGGTCAGAAATTTACCTAACAGGCGCTTTGATACATCATCAGTTCCGGAAACTGCCGATAAACCTTTTTCGATTTCGTCTATCCACAGCACGCAGGGCGCCATTTTCTCAGTAGCAGACAGCGCGGTTCGCAGATTTTCTTCTGTCTGGCCGTAAAATCGGTTATACAAAGTACCAAAGTCAAGATGCAAAAGAGGCAGGTTCCAAGAACCAGCTACCGCTTTGGCGGCCAGGCTTTTGCCGCACCCTTGTACGCCCAGCAACATCATACCCTTGGGCTTGTCTTCACCGGGTAAGGCGACTTCACCGAGGAACACCTTTTTGCGCAACTGCAACCACTCTTTGAGTTTGCTGAAACCCGCGATATCAGACAGTTCGGCGTAATCCAACTCCAGACTTAAGACGTTGTTGTTATTCAGCAACTCAAATTTTTGCGTGGCGATTTCAGCGATATCATTCTGGTCAACAATGCCATCATTGTAAATCGCGTGTCGCGCCATCCGTTGCGCATCCATATAGGACAGACCACAAAGACTTTTCACTAGTTGTTTCAGGATGCCCTTCTCTCCAACCTTAAGCTTAACCTGTTTGTCAGCTAACCACTCAACTGCCAGATCGTTGACCAACCGGGTCAATTCACCGGTGGTAGGTAGCGGCAGATCATAGTGCGTTGCCAGGGACTTCAGATCGTCAGGTAAGACCACTGCCTGCGAAAGCAACACAATGCAATGTTGGGGGCAATGCAGTAGAACATCTTTAATATGACGAATGGCGACGGGTTCCTGCAAATGGTGATGAAAGTCTACTAAAACGTAGACGGAACTGCGTTCGGTGCTCTGAATCTGGGCAAACAGCTGGTTTATATCCTTGTTCACCAGTTGTTTATCAAAGTCAGGTGCGAGGCGCAGCAAACCCTGTGTAATCGTCCACTGAAAATATGCTTTGTCTGAACGCTTTGAAATTCTTCGAAAGCCGTCGATGAAACATCCTTCGCGCTCCGTTTCCAACACAATCAATCGTCTGCCAGAATTAATCAGCAGTTCCAAATCATGCATGCTTTCCAACTAGTTTCTCCAGCCTTACGGGCAGTCTCCTGGTCACGCCCGTGCTTTTGTCTTTATTACGACATGGTCTTGGCCTGACAAATTTCAATGCTTGCTATGTTACTATAGGCGCTGGTTTTAGACAGGCAATGATCGATAAAATAGACGTCGTTGAACTGATTATTTTCGCTGATCAAGCATTTCGCCACTTCAGCTGCCTGCTTAAGAGAATTAACTAGTAAATCGCACGCATAAGTTGCACACAAATTTGTCGCACTAACCGTCGCACCAGAAATAGACCCATGTCTGCCAAACCATCAAGATCGGAACTGGAAACCGCCCTCGCTGGTCGTTCACGTCCGGCTAAACGTCGCAAGAGTGCCAGCACCAGCAAGGCGGAACTACAGCTCGACTCCATGACGGCTCGTCGTCAGAAGGTGATTGGTGGCAACCTGACCGGTGTCTCAAAACGTCCCAAGCGCGGTCGCCTGGGTGACGCAGGCGGGATCAACTATGTTAATTGGGTCGCTGGTGCGATCGTATTAATGATCCTGGGTGTTTTTTTCTGGCCACATGAGAGCAACGATGTTACCAAGGAAGTTAGCGGCAAGATCGAAATCGTTCGGAGTGCTCCCTACTACACCGAGTCTCGGGTTGATGAACAGGCCGTGCCAGATGAACAATCTTTTATGCGACCCACTGACCTGGAACGAGCGGCCGATTTTCGCGAACAGGAAGCAAGGGAAAAAGCCATTCAAGCGCTGTTTGCCGATGCGGATGCCCACCTGGCTAACGGCGAGTATCTGTCGCCACAGGGAGACAACGCAATTACGGCTTATGAGCAGATACTGGAAATCGAGCCACGTAATGTTAAAGCGCGGCAAGGAATTGAGTACATTAGCGGGCGCTTTTTAAGTAACGGTTACCTGGCCCTGGAGAACAATTCGGAGAGCGAAGCAACAGCGGCCTTACAACGATTGCAACAAGTGGACCCGGAATCAGATGAAGCACTGGAGTTTTCCGCAGCTCTGGATGACTGGAAGAAACAGCGACAAATCGGTCGCTTGCTCGCGCAGGCTAATGAGGCCGAGTCCGAAGAAAGGTTGATCTTACCGGCCCGTGAAAATGCCCTGTATTTTTATCAGCAAATACTGGAATTGGAACAAGACAATACGCGCGCCAACAGCGGTATCAAAGGAATTACCGATAGTTTTATTGCCAAAGCAAATGCTGCTGTTTTAGCCGGGAGTTACGAGGCCGCAACCGGCTACCTGGCCACCGTCAGCGTGATCGACCCTGGTAATCCTTCGGTCACCCTGATAGAAGACATGATCACCAAGGCTAAGCCGATAGCTGCCGAGACACAATCCAGAGCACCACGACGCACAGCTAGCCGAAGTAATGCAGAGCGATCAAACTCTCAGGCCAGGCCTCAACCGTTGCCAACAGCCAGTCAGATTGGCAGTGTGTCAAACAACCGCACCCCGACCAAGGAAGCTAACGAGCAAGCTACGTTCGATCGGGAGTATTTACGACGCGGGCTAGACGCCTACTACAAAGGCGACTACGAGACGGCTGCCGCCCTGCTGCAACCATTGGCCGATAAAGGCGTCTCCCGTGCGCAGTTTCGCATCGGCTACATGTATTACCTGGGTCGTGGCTTTGACCGAGATCGCAAGGAGGCCGACCGCGTGATTCGAGCGGCCCTGCCGGCAATTCAGAAATTCGCAGATGAGGGTCGTGGTTGGGCGCAGTCGGATCTGGGCAGCTTATACGAGGATGGACTGGTACTGCCGCGCGATTATTCGGAAGCAGTGTATTGGTACCGGTCTGCGGCCGAACAAGGCTACCCTGGCGCGCAAACCAATCTTGGCATTATGTACGCCCGAGGCAGAGGGGTAACTACCAATCGCAGAACCGCCATCGAATGGTTCCAGCGCGCTGCCAAACAGGGCGATATTGTCGCCAAGCGAAACCTGGAGGTTATGGGTAAGGAGCCCTGAGTTGCAACCTTGGAGCGAGATACCAGCGCTCAAAAAAATCAACGCACGGCGAGCTCGCCGATCAGACGATTGAGTCGACCGTATATTTCTCAGCATCGAAATCCGGTGGCGGGAACTGCGGATTCATCTCTTGGAGTTTATTAAGGATTATCGACGCAATCATGACATCGCGGAAGCGCCGATTCTCTGCCGGAACGACGTACCAGGGTGACTGATCGCTGTGACACTTACTCATGGCTATCTCGAACGCATCCATATACTCTTCCCAATGCTCTCTTTCATAGAGATCACCCGGATTGAACTTCCAGTTTTTTTCCTTCCTCTCCAGACGACTTTGAAAGCGCTCCAGTTGGTAGTCCTTGGAAATATTCAGCATGAACTTGATCACGCGAGTGCCTCGATCATGCAGTAAAGATTCAAAATTATTGATGTGCTGATAGCGTGCTTCAATCTTTTCGGGGCTTGCCCAGCCGTGTACTTTCACAATCAGCACGTCTTCATAGTGGGAACGATTAAACAGGCTTATATGGCCAGCTTGTGGAGCTTTATCATGCACTCGCCACAGGAAATCGTGTGAAAGCTCCAGTTTGGACGGTTTTTTAAAACTGTGAACCAAACACCCAATCGCATTTAGATGACCGGTTAATTTATCAATGGTGCTGTCCTTGCCGGCAGCGTCCATCGCCTGCAGCACTACCAGTAAAGACTGTTTTGATTCTGCGTACAGACGTTCCTGCATATCGGCGAGTTGCTCCCAGACCTCTTCGCGTAGATCTTTCAGTTCACCGCGACTCTTACCGCCATCGACATTTGTGTCGATGTCCGATAAACGGGTGCCTGGGACATATCGGAATTGTTCAAAATCCATAAAATATACCTGTTGCGAATTTATTATTAGAGTGCAAGCAAGATATGGTATTGGTAAACTCCAAGTATTGCAAAAACCCTGCCCTTCCTGCTCACCGATCCGCTCGCCCGGAATCATCTGACTTGAGATTCTCTTCCATTCAATCGCCAGCATGCCAGATCAACCAGCGTCATTAATCGCAGAAGGATTAGAGTGTATTCGCGGAGAACGCACACTCTTCTCCAACCTGAGCCTTGCTCTCCGAGAGCAACAATGCCTGCATGTGGTCGGCGCCAATGGCAGTGGTAAGACCAGTTTGTTACGCATTATCAGCGGACTGAACCGTGCCGACCAGGGAGAAATTCTTTGGCACAACGAAACCATCGTCAATAATCCACGTTTTTTCAAGGAAAGTACCCAGATCGGCCACAAAGATGGCATTAAAAACGAATTGACTGCAGCCGAGAACCTGGCTTTTTATCAACAGCTGGAGGGTGTGGATGATGAAAGTCTCGTCGATCAATACCTCGCACAAATGGGTATATTGCGCTGTGCTGATCTAACCGCCAATCGACTGTCTTTCGGGCAGCGCCGACGCCTGGCGTTTGCCCGCTTACTGCAACCAATTTACAAGTTGTGGATTCTCGATGAACCGTTTACTGGCATCGACGTTGACGGTCGTCAGCTAATCGAGAATGTCTGCCTGGACCATCTCAATAACGGCGGCATGATCGTATTAACCAATCATCAGGACTTGCAGCGGAGCTTGCTTGGTGGCCATTTAGTGGAACTGCAACTGTAAGCCGCGCCATGAATAACACGTTTATTCTGTTTTATCGTCGCGAATGGCAGCTTATGTTCCGTAATACGAGCACGCTGGTTCAACCGTTGTGTTTTTTCGTCATCATTGCCCTGCTCTTTCCATTCAGCTTACCGGCGGAGAACGAGTTATTGCGACGCATTGGCGGCGGGGTGATTTGGGTGTCAGCGGTATTAGCCACATTGCTTAGCCTGGAGAGTATGTTTAAGGCCGATTTCCAGGATGGAGCGCTGGAACAGTGGTTAACACACCCGCGCTCGCTGGCAGTCGCCATGATGGGCAAGGCTTTTGCACACTGGTCCGCCACGGGCTTGTTACTGACCTTGTTCTCGCCTGTGTTATGCCTGACTTTTCGTATACCCACAGAACAAATTTGGGTATTATTCCTCGGCCTGTTACTCGGCACGCCCAGCCTGAGTTTAATAGGCGCCATTGGCGCTGCATTGACCGTCACTTTGCACCGAGGAGGCGTCCTGCTGGCAATCATAATTTTGCCGCTATACATCCCGATTTTGATATTCGGAGCAGGAATGATCACCCAATCTGCCCAGGGAGCGGATATTGCTGGCCAGGTATACGCATTATTAGCCATGTTGATGCTGTCAATCACCCTGGCCCCGTTTGCCATAGCAGGCGCACTGCGAGCTACGATTGAATAATCACCCGAACAAGATTACCGACTCCATCTACCGCATAGGATTAAGAACTGCACTATGAACCCGCTTTCTGCAATTTGGAATTTTTTATATCGTAGTTTTCATCGGCTGGGTTCGCCAAGGGAGTTCTACAAGATCAGTACGTACGCAACGCCGATCTTTGGTTTACTGTTTTTAGGTCTCTGCCTGGTAGGCAGCTATCTGGGGCTATTTGTCGCTCCGGCTGATTATCAGCAAGGCGAGAGTTATCGAATTATCTTTGTCCACGTACCTGCGGCATGGCTATCCTTGTTTGTCTACGTGGTGATGGCCATAGCGGGGGCGATTGGCCTGATCTGGCGCATGAAAATGGCCTTTGTGGTGGCGATATGCTCAGCACCGATTGGCGCTGCCTTCACGGCCCTGGCCTTGGTAACCGGCTCACTATGGGGCGCGCCCATCTGGGGAACCTGGTGGGAATGGGATGCAAGGCTGACATCAGAACTCATCCTGTTGTTTATCTATTTTGGCGTGATGGCTCTGTATTACGCGTTTGAGGAACGTAAAACCGCCGAACGAGCTATGGCAATGCTCTCCGTGGTTGGGATTGTCATCGTGCCGATCATCCACTACTCGGTAGAATGGTGGAGCAGCTTGCACCAGGGTGCAACGGTGTTTCGTGACGGCGGTCCGGCCATGCCAGCGAGCATGCTCACGCCCTTATTGTTGATGGCGCTTGGTTACACATTTTTCTATGGCTATGTGCTATTTCTACGCGCTCGCAACATGGTTTTGCACAACGAACGCAAAAGCAAATGGGTCAAAGAAATGTTCACCGAAAATCTGTAATAGGCTGACCTGAGAGATTGATATAATGAACTGGAGCGAATTTTTTCACATGGGCGGTTATGCGTTTTATGTCTGGACCTCCTGGGGCTTGAGCCTGCTGGTATTGGTTTGGCAGGTATTACAACCCAAGCTATCCCTGCGGCGTATCAAACGCGATATCGCCCGTCAGGTCCGGCGCGAACAAACGCATGGCACCGCAACCAATTAAGTTCAGTACTCGCATCTAATCCCTGGAATAAGATCCATGACCCCAACCCAGAAACGCCGATTCAGCATAGTCGCCTTTATCATCATCGGGGTGAGTATTGCGACGTTTTTCGCACTTCAGGCGATGCAGAAAAATATTGAATATTTCCTGACCCCTGAACAAATCAACAATGGCGAATACCAGGCCAAGCAACGCTACCGGGTCGCCGGGCTGGTCAAGAAAGACAGCCTGGAAACAATTGCCGACGGCGTCACCCGACGCTTTGTGGTGACCGATTGCATCAACGATGTCACGGTGGAATATACTGGCATATTGCCGGACCTGTTCAGAGAGGGCCAAGCCATTGTCTCCACTGGCTTGCTACAGCCCGACGGCACGATGAAGGCCACCCAGGTGCTGGCCAAACACGATGAAAACTACGTGCCCAACGAAGCGGCTGATGCCATGATGCTGGCACAGGCTAATAAATGTGACGGTGCGGTGGCACCGGTCGAATACTAGGAGCGCTGCGAGATGATTGGTGAACTAGGAACCTACTGCCTGGTACTGGCGCTGTGCGTCGCCCTGGCACAAAGTGTCATACCGATCCTGGGTGCACAGCAAAACCGTCAGAGCTGGATGGCATTTTCGCGCTCAGCGGCCTACACCGTCTGGTGGCTGGCAGCGCTGGCTTACGGATTGCTCACTTACGCGTTTATTACCCACGACTACTCCATTGCCTATGTCGCCAATAATTCTAATAATGCACAACCGCTGATCTATCGAATCTCCGGGGTTTGGGGCGCTCACGAAGGCTCATTATTGTTGTGGATTCTGATCCTGGCCACCTGGACTGCATTAGTAGCTCGCTTTAGTCGCGGCATCCCGCGCGACATGGTGGCGCGCGTGCTAGCCGTGCTCGGCATGGTCAGTATTGGTTTTCTTAGTTTTACCCTGTTTACCTCCAACCCTTTTGACCGATTGTTGCAAATCCCGCTTGATGGGCGTGAGCTAAACCCCTTGCTGCAGGATCCTGGCCTGGCCATCCATCCACCCATGCTTTATATGGGCTATGTCGGCTTTAGCGTGGTCTTTGCTTTTGCCATCGCGGCCATGCTGAGTGGCAAACTGGATACCGCCTGGGCACGTTGGTCGCGGCCTTGGACTACCGTGGCCTGGTTGTTTTTGACCATTGGCATCACGCTGGGCAGTTGGTGGGCCTATTATGAACTTGGCTGGGGTGGTTGGTGGTTCTGGGATCCAGTTGAGAACGCCTCATTTATGCCATGGTTGGTCGGTACCGCATTGATTCACTCGCTGGCCGTAACGGAGAAGCGCGGGGCTTTCAAGGCTTGGACCGTGTTGCTGGCAATCCTGGCCTTTTCGCTGAGCCTGTTGGGCACTTTCCTGGTGCGATCGGGCGTCTTAACGTCTGTACATTCTTTTGCCAGTGACCCTGCTCGTGGCTTGTTTATCCTGATCTTTTTGCTCATCGTCATCGGCGGCTCGCTGCTGTTGTATGCTTTGCGCGCGCCGCGCCTGAGCAGCGATATCCATTACCAGCTGTTTTCCAAGGAAACCAGCTTGCTGATGAATAATGTGTTCTTGGTCGTAGCCGCAGCCATGGTGCTGTTTGGTACCCTGTACCCCTTGATTGTGGATGCGTTCAGCGGCAACAAGGTGTCGGTAGGTCCTCCCTACTTCAATGCCATGTTCATCCCCTTGACGATTCCCCTGGCAATTATTGTGGGCGTCGGCTCCATGAGTCGATGGAAACGCGATTCATTTTCGCGGTTCTTGCCGATGATTGCCATGTTCCTGTTTTTAAGCCTGGGCAGCAGCGCCGTTTTTACCTATTTATTGTCATCCAAGTCTGGCATTTCCAATTTCTCATGGGGCGGATTCGCCGGCCTGGCACTGGGATTATGGGTAGGAATTTGGGCACTGTTCAGCATTTTTGAACGCCTCAAAAACCACCAAAGCTGGTGGAAAGGGCTGCGCAGAACCCCGGCCTCGATTTGGGGCATGGCCACTGCCCATCTAGGGATCGCCGTGTTTATTATCGGCGTGACCCATGTGAACACTTACAGCATCGAGAAAGACCTGCGCATGGAACCAGGCGAGACCTACCAGCTCGGCGAGTACGCCTTCAAGTTTAATGGCGTTTATCGCACCCAGGGCCCAAATTATGTCGCTAATGAAGGTGTCTTCGACATCGATCATGGAGGCGATGCCATGCTGCAGCTGAAGCCGCAGAAACGCTTTTACAGCAGCAGCAATCCCATGACCGAGGCGGCTATCAACACCAACCTCAGCCGGGATTTGTATGTGTCGCTGGGTGAAGACCTCGGACAAGGCGCGTGGAGCGTGCGCCTTTACCTGAAGTCGTTTGTGGCTTGCATCTGGCTCGGTGGATTTTTTATGGCATTAGGTGGCATGATTGCCACCGCAGACCGACGCTACCGACGTCCTGTTCGACAAACCAGCGATGTCGCTGCACCAGGCGATACTGACAAGGAAAACAGCAAAGAACCTGGACAGGCGGTACCAGCCTGATGACCTACTCCCCACCAACAGCTAGCACAACTCAAGGAGGCAAGATGAATTTGAAATTTGTCCTGCCTTTGTTTGGCTTTATCGCCATGGTCATCCTGCTTGGGGTTGGGTTAACACTCGATCCTCGCTCGTTGCCATCAACGCGCATCAACAAACCCGCCCCCGATTTCGACCTGAGCCTTTTGCACGCGCCGGAGCAACGCTTTTCACCCCAGGACTATCGTGGACAACGGTGGATACTTAATGTTTGGGCCTCCTGGTGTGTGGGCTGCCGTGTAGAACACCCGTTACTGAACCAGATAGCCGCGCAAACCGACATTCCCATGGTCGGTTTAAATTATAAAGACGACCCTGATAACGCCAAACAGTGGCTTGCTCGCCGGGGTGACCCCTACAAGATCATACCCGCCGACATTACTGGCGATGTGGGTATTGATTGGGGTGTGTACGGGGTTCCCGAAACATTTGTGATTGATGAGAATGGCCTGATTATCTACAAGCATACCGGACCGATTACCGCGGATGCCCTGAACAATGAGATCCTGCCTCTGTTTATGGGAACCAGGTCTCCTGCCTCGGTTGGAGGGCAACAATGAGCATCTCCATCAGGACCCAAATACGTTGGCCAGTCCTGACTTTTATACTCACGTGTGCACTTTTTCTGGTGACGCCTGCCACGGCGGTAATCGAAGAAACTCAGTTTGATGACCCGATCCTTGAACAACGTTACCAGGACTTGATTGCAGAGCTGCGTTGCCTGGTGTGCCAAAATCAGAACCTGGCGGACTCAGACGCAGACCTCGCCAAAGACCTGCGGAGAAAAACCGCGGAAATGCTTCGTGCTGGCGACTCAGACGAAGAGATACTTGAGTACATGCGCGAACGCTATGGTGACTTTGTGCTATATCGACCGCCGTTTAATCTAAGCAATGCCATACTTTGGATTGGGCCATTCTTGTTGTTGTTTTTGGTTGCAGTTGTGTTGCTTGTGCGAATTAGGCGCCGACAGCTCTCAGCGGCGCAGCCTAAAACTGACGAACTTGGCGATGAACAGCGCCAAAAAATTCGTGAATTGTTAGAGAACGAAATTCACAACGACCATTCTCAATAGCTCCGCAGTGCAAACTGGCTTTTACCTAACAAGGCAATCTCACCACTAGACAACCATGACAGGCTTTATTCTCTTAGCGGCACTTCTTACAATCCTGGTCCTGGCTGTACTGGTCTGGCCACTGCTCAAAACCGGCAATACACAGTCTTATGCTCGTCAGGCGCAAAATATTCACTTTGCCCGTGAACGTATGGAAGAACTCGACCAACAGCTGGCCAATAACAGTATTTCCAAAGAAGACTATGAAGCGCTCAAACTCGAAATAGAATCAACCCTGGCCACGGATATTGACCTGGTCAGCGAAGAGCCCTCGCCCTCAGCTACGGAAAACCGTCATTCCAGTACGATTGTCATAATCCTCCTCTGCTGCCTGATTCCATTTGCCGGCCTGGTGCTGTACCAAGTCACCGGCACACCCGCCGCGGTCACCTTAAGCGCCGCTGACCCCGCTACCGCCCAGACTGCCCAAGACCCGCAGCAACTGGCCGATATTGAGTCCATGTTGGCATCACTGGAACAACGATTGGAGCAGCAGCCGAACGACATCGAAGGCTGGGCTATGCTGGCGCGTAGTTACCAGGCCATGGGACGTTATACAGATGCTATCAAGGCAAGCCAGAAACGGCTCCAGTACGGTGGGGAAAATGCCGATGCCTACGCTGCCCTGGCTGATTCCAGTGCCATGCTGGCAGGCGGCGCACTGGCGGGCGAACCTACCACCTATGTCATGAAAGCCCTGTCGTTGAATGAAGCACATCCTCAAGCATTATGGCTGGCAGGCCTTGCCGCAGCCCAATCCGGCGATAACGAGATTGCTCGCGGCTACTGGAACAGATTAATGCCGCTCCTGGCAGGTGCGCCACAACAGCAACAGGAGTTACAGGAAATAATCCAGCAATCCATCGACTTCGACCAACAAAATGAGTCGGTTGCGGACGTACTGGAACAAGCGCCACCAAGTACTGCTGAGCCCAAAGCTGTTGAATCCCCGGCGGCAAACGCACTTACCGTGAGTGTGAGCCTGGACCCGGCTGTGCGCGAGCTGGTGGAAGATGCGGATCCGGTATTCGTGTTTGCGAGGGCTTATGAAGGCCCGCCTGCACCACTGGCAGCAAAACGATTTACGGTTGCTGATCTCCCCTTAACCACAACGTTGTCCGACGCTGATGCGATGATGCCACAACTCAAATTGTCGATGTTCGACCAAACTATGGTGGTTGCCCGGGTTGCCAAATCCGGTTCACCAATATCGCAGCCAGGCGATATCCAGTCGCAAGAGGTTCCAATTATGAGTGAGAGCCCAAAGCAAGTTGATTTGAATATCTCGATCGTTATTAAATAGCCGAGGTATTTTTAAACGACGCTGGTTAACCGCGACGGATGCGCAGTTTAAAAATTGTCACAGATGCATTGATTTCAATCAAATGCTATATTCCTCAATGACTTGTTGACCATACTGCATGCAGTTCCTGTGATTTTGGTTAACCTTCACGTGATTAAATGGTTGGGTTTTATTCATTATGAAAAATTTTTCCTGGTTGTTCGTCATTGTCCTCGCATTGAGCGTTAGCAAAGTATCCGCTCAAACCGTCGCAACCATTGGCCTGGGCGACATTAACTACAAAGTAGACAGCGATGCCGCTAATAGCCGAAATGGCGATGCGACGCGCGCATCATTCGCTCGCCAACTAAGCCTGTTGCTGCTGGATACCCGCAAATTCAAATTATTGGATAGCTATCAGTTGAAACAAAAGCTTGCTGAGCACGAGCTAACACCGGCTGATTACTACCAGGGCGACCTGGACAGCGCCGCGTATGAAATGACGGGGCTGGATTACATTCTTACTGGATCGATCACTGAGTTTGGAATATTCGAGCGTAGCACTGGGCCAGAAGGCAGCGAGGTCGGGGTCGCAGAAGCAGATTTACGCTTGATCGCCACGTCTTATGGTTCTGAAGACGCCAGTGTTACCGCCACCGCACAGCTACTTCCAGAGGCAGGTTCAACAGAAACAAACAAAGCCGAGGTACTGGACCAGACATTACTACAACTCGGGAACGACGCCATCGAACAGATGATGGCTGTGCTGTTTCCACTGCGGGTAATGAAAATTTCAGAACAGGGCCTCGTGTCTTTAAACTATGGTCAGGGCTTGCTTGCGGTTGGGGATACCATCCAGGTGTTTGAGAGAGCCTCCGCCAGCAACAACGGTGCGGTAGAAAGTGGACCGCCACAGGGCGCTGTTATTGCGACGCTAGAGGTTGTCAGCACCAGCACCAAGTTCTCGACAGCGCGTATTCTTGATGGGGCAGATCGACTTGAACGTGGATTGAAAGCCGAAATTCTATAAGTTCTTAATCGGCTAGAGCAGATCGGCTAGCCCTGTTGGAAAATCTGCCTGATTAAAGCCAGCGTCGGGTGCTGGCCTTATAGTCAGCAAATTCTGCCCCGAATAGCGCCTGCATGGCACGTTCTTCTGGCAGTATTTGTAAGCGCTGGATATAAACGGCAAAGGCAATCACACCAAGCGCACTCAGCGCACTGGCCAGGTACAACATCCAGCCCAGCGCAATCAATAACATGCCGAGATACATGGGATTTCGGGTATAGCGAAACATCCCACTACGAACCAATGAACTGGCCTTGTCTGGACGCAAAGGATTCACCGTAGTTTTGGCCTGCCGAAAACTGTAAGCCCCACTCAGCATGCAGGTAAAACCCAGCAATGCCATCAACACAGCCCCACTCTTCAGCGTGGTATCGGCGTTGATGGAGTACGGATCAAGTAGTGCTAAACCATACATGAGTACCAGGGTTATCAATAAGACCAAGGGTGGTGGAACACGGTTTTCCAGGTGCGCGATCATGATTGCTTGTACACTCTACTGGCCAAGAAACTTGTATTCACCCTGGAAAAACAGCAACGGGTTTTGCGCATCGGATTCGTAGTCTTCTACAGCGCCGACGATGATCACGTGATCTCCACCCGGGTAGTGATGCACCGCCTTGCAATGAAAGCGCGCGCCTACATCTGGAAACTGCGGAACCCCGTTCATGCCTTCAAACCAATCAATATCATCAAACACCGCATCGTCCCAGCTGCGCAGTGCGAACAAATCTGATAACGCCTGTTGCTTATCGGTGAGTACGCTGATCGTGTAAAATTCGGCGTTCGAGAGCTCCTGAAAGCGCGTTGAAGCTTTGTCCACACACCATGACACTAACGGCGGGTTTAACGACACCGAGGCAAAGCTATTGGCGGTCAAGCCAATTGGCATGCCGTCTTCACTACGCGCCGTCACAACGGTTACACCCGTCGCAAACTGGCCAAACGCATCGCGCAGCGAGCGGTACTCTCTTGGTTTTGTCATGGATTGTTAATAAGTGGAATTTAGCGCGCTATTATGGGCTTTTTGGGCAACGATTGAAACTGATAGATTGATTGGTTATGTTTAAACTCTCTACGCCTGCTTGATCAAGCTTTAAACCATCAGCATCAATCCATCGAGAACGAGAATGAGCTACGACAACAATAATATTTTTGCAAAAATACTGCGCGAAGAATTACCCTGCATCAAGGTCTATGAAGATGAACAAACGCTGGCGTTCATGGACATCATGCCGCAAGCAGATGGCCACACCCTGGTGATCCCGAAGGAACCCGCCGTGACCCTGCTGGACTTATCTACAGAGGCAGCAGCAGATCTTATCGTCAAGGTTCAAACCATAGCTCAAGCAGTAAAGACCGGCCTGAATGCAGACGGAATTACGATCTTTCAGTTAAACGGGGCTGAGGCGGGACAAACCGTGCCCCACATCCATTTCCACATTTTGCCTGGTTCGATACTGGCCGCCCGGGCACATGCCAGCGCATCTGCTGACCCGGCACATCTTGAGGAACTGGCGGCGCAGATCAGAAACGCGCTCTGAAGGCCGGTGACCCCTGGTCAGGCTAGCTCAGGGACTTAATCCCAGGGTAGACCGCCTGCTCACCCAATTCCTGCTCAATCCGCAGTAACTGGTTGTACTTGGCGACCCGGTCCGATCGGCACAGCGAGCCGGTTTTAATCTGCCCAGCGGCGGTGGCCACAGCCAGGTCAGCGATAGTCGTATCCTCGGTCTCACCGGAACGATGGGAAATTGTTGCTTTGTAGCCGGCGTCATGCGCCATCTGGATTGCGTCGAACGTTTCGCTCAGCGAACCAATCTGGTTAAATTTGATCAGGATTGAATTAGCCACGCCTTGCTCTATGCCGCGCTGTAATATCCTGGTATTGGTGACAAACAAATCATCACCCGTCAATTGCACATCATTGCCAACTCGCGCGGTCAGATCTGACCAGCCATCCCAGTCATCCTCAGCCATGCCATCTTCAATGGTAATAATCGGATATTTTCGCACCCATGCTTCCAGATATTCAGCAAACTCTTTTGAATTCAAAGACTTGCCTTCTGCATCCAGCGTGTACATGCCGTTTTCGTAAAACTCGGTACTGGCCACATCGAGACCAATCAGGATATCTTTGCCTGGCTCATAGCCTGCGGCAGCAATCGCCTGCATCAGGATTTCAACGGCCGCCTCGTTAGATTCCAGGTTGGGTGCAAACCCACCCTCATCGCCAACTGCGGTACTCAGACCACGATCATGCAACACTTTTTTTAAAGCATGAAACACTTCGGCGCCCGCTCGCAGCGCCTCGCTGAACGTGGGCAATCCGGTCGGCAAGATCATAAATTCCTGGAAATCGATGGAATTGTCTGCATGTTCACCGCCATTAATGATATTCATCTGGGGTACTGGCATCGAATAAGCGGCATTTCCAAATAATTCCGCGTAATGCTGGTATAGCGGCACCCCCTTACTGGCGGCGGCTGCCTTGGACACCGCGAGTGATACCGCCAGAATCGCATTGGCGCCCAGACGGGTTTTATTTTCTGTGCCATCCAGGTCCAGCATGACTTGGTCTACAGCACGTTGATCCAGCGCATCTTTCCCAGCCAGGGCTTCCGCAATCACCGTATTTACGTTCGCGACCGCGGTTTGCACGCCCTTGCCCAGATAACGATTTTTATCGCCATCTCGGAGCTCCAGTGCCTCCAGGGAACCGGTTGATGCCCCGGATGGGGCAACTGCCCGGCCGAATGAACCGTCAGCGAGGCTGACGTCTGCCTCAACGGTGGGATTACCGCGAGAATCGAGAATCTCACGGGCAATAATTGAACGAATGGTAGACATTTCTCTGCCTCAAAAAATAAATTAACTATGGGTTACTGACTGCATGGCGTAGGAGTCAAACGCAATCTGGCTCCAGCAAAGCGTACTGCCGAGAGGATCACCAGGATCACGCAGTGCTTAGAATCCGGAATCGCTAAAGCCTCCGGCTTTGGTCGATTGATCAATCTGTTGCAGCACGGTGAGTAATGACTTCAGCTTTTGGGTTGGCCAGGCATTCGGGCCATCACTCTTGGCATTATCAGGGTCAGGATGCGTTTCCATGAACAATCCGGAAACGCCCGCCGCAACCGCTGCACGCGCCAGCACGGGTACAAATTCACGTTGGCCTCCGGAGCGATCGCCCTTGCCACCGGGCAACTGTACGGAATGGGTCGCGTCAAACACGACCGGACACCCGGTTTCACGCATCACCGCCAGCCCGCGCATATCGACTACCAGGTTGTTGTAACCAAAACTGGCACCACGCTCACAGACAGTGATACGGTCTTTGCCGCCGGCTGCTTCAGCCTTCTGAGTAACATTGCGCATCTCCTGCGGTGATAGAAACTGGCCCTTTTTGATATTGGCAGGAATACCACAGGCACCTACCGCCTCGATCAAATCAGTCTGTCGGCACAAAAACGCTGGCGTCTGGATCATGTCAACATACTTGGCGGCCAGCTCAACCTGTTCCGGGGTATGTACGTCGGTCAGTACCGGTATACCAACCGTTTCACGAACCTCGGCCAGGATCTCCAAGCCTTCTTCTATGCCTGGACCACGAAAGGAACTCCCTGAGGTGCGATTTGCTTTGTCAAACGAGGATTTATACAGGGTATTGACCCCGAGTTCGCCAGTGATATCCGCCACCATTTTGGCGGTTTCCAACGCGAACTCGCGGGATTCGATAACACAGGGCCCGGCAATCAGGAAAAATGGCTGGTCCAGCCCAACTTCAAAATCTGCGATCTTCATGCGTTGGCAGCTTCCAGCTTATTTTCTTCCAGCGCGCGGTCACGGTGTGCGCAAGCGGCTTCGATATACGAGGTGAACAGGGGGTGACCATCACGCGGGCTGGAAGTGAACTCGGGGTGAAACTGCACGCCGACAAACCACGGGTGATCGGCAATCTCAACCATTTCCACCAAGTCATCCTCAGATATTCCTCCGATGACCAGGCCAGAATCGATTAGGCGCGGACGCAGTTGATTGTTGAACTCATAGCGATGTCGATGCCGCTCGACAATACTGTCAGCGTCATAAATCTCCCGAGCCCGGGTACCAGACATCAGCATACATGTCTGCCCACCCAGTCGCATGGTGCCACCCAGGTCAGAATTTTCATCGCGATGCTCGACACGGCCGTCTTCGTTAATCCACTCGGTAATCAAGGCAATCACCGGGTATGGCGTGTCTTTATCGAACTCACTGCTATTGGCATTGTCCATACCGGCTATCTGGCGGGCGTAATCAATCACCGCCACTTGCATACCCAGACAGATTCCAAGGTAAGGCGTCCTGGTCTCACGTGCGTATTGGGCGGCACGTATCTTGCCTTCAATACCACGATCCCCGAAACCACCCGGAACCAGGATGGCGTCACATCCATCCAGGCAAGCTACGCCCTCTTCCTCGATGATCTCGGCATCAATGTAGTTAATATTGACCTTGGTCAGGGTATGAATCCCCGCGTGGATCAGCGCCTCAGAGAGCGACTTGTAGGATTCAGTCAGGCCGATGTATTTTCCGACCAGGGCAATGGTGACTTCGGAAGTTGGATTGGCCTTGCGTTCGACCACACGCTCCCACTCGCTTAAGTCAGCCGGCGGACAGTCGATGCGCAAATGATTGACCACCAACTCATCCACTTTCTGGTCGCGGTACAACAGCGGGATCTGGTAAATATTCTCAACGTCCACTCCCGAGATCACGGCTTCTTTGGCAACGTTGGTGAACAGGGCTATTTTACTGCGGGCGTCTTCCGGTAAGGGTTCACTCACACGGCACAACAGGATGTCGGGTTGAATACCGATGCTGCGTAACTCTTTCACCGAGTGCTGAGTTGGCTTGGTTTTGATTTCACCTGCTACCGCGATATAGGGCACCAGGGTGAGATGCATAAACATGACATTTTCATAGCCCTTCTCAATCCGCATCTGACGAATTGCCTCCATGAATGGCAAGGATTCGATGTCACCGACCGTACCACCGATTTCCACCAGTGCCACATCGACATCGCCTGCGCCATCTTCGATGGCCTCTTTCATCTCATTGGTGATGTGCGGGATCACCTGTACGGTACCGCCCAGGTAATCACCTCGACGTTCTTTACGCAGCACGCGCTCGTAAATACGCCCAGTAGTGAAATTGTTCTTTTGGCTCAGTGTGTTACGGATAAATCGTTCGTAATGCCCGAGATCCAGATCGGTTTCAGCACCGTCATCGGTGACGAATACCTCACCGTGCTGAAATGGGCTCATGGTACCTGGGTCCACATTGATATAGGGATCCAGTTTCATTAAGGTGACTTTTAACCCTCGAGACTCCAGCAAGGTGGCCAGTGAGGCTGCGGCGATACCCTTCCCCAAAGACGACACCACCCCGCCGGTAATAAATACGTATTTAGTCATTGATCGCTATTCTTCTCTGCGTTGTGCCATTGATAAGCATCATCCAGTGTGCCAAACCCCGCGGACGAGCTACAACGGCCATTAACAGTCTCAGTACTGGTTGGCGCAAATACTCTGGCTGTTGCAAAACTATTGCCTGGCATGCGCCCAACAAAAAGCGTACGGATACTTGCTAACTCTAATAATAGTTAAAACAATAAAGCAGGTGTTAACAGAGACACAGGCTAATGTTCTGAATACCGCGATCAAGGAAATTACTCGATCTGGGGATATTTAACGCTGTGCTCCAGAAGGTTCTACATGATACAAGAGGCACCGAATTGGAACAATCGGTTTTGCTTAAGTTCTTGGAATTTTGCCCGCTCGACCTGCCTGGCGAATGCTCTCGGGGCTAAGAGTCGGCGCTAGCTAAGCGGACACTCCAGCGACACCCAGTCGCTTTGCAAGTGCATATCAACCGGCCCCAGGACAACATCGCTGTCTGGCTGGCGGAAAGTAAGCAATGGCAGGGCCTGGCGCCGCCACGGTGGAATATCCATTTCCTGCAACCACTTTTTAAGATTCAGGGAATGACCCTGTAATGCCTTGGGGTTTGACAAATATGAGCGCGACGCGAACCGAAACCCACCCGCTTGCGAACGTAAACGTTGATGCGTGTGATACAGGTTTCGCAATTTGTCAGTGGCATCAACACGTAATTTATTCCTATATAAATCAACAGGCTGATTTATATTTTTCCAGTCAATACTCGGGCATGGCTCAGCTTCAGTTAGCGCTGGCATGGCGTACATAAACCCTCGGTAAAAGCGAAACTGGAAGCCGTCTTCCTGCAGAATCGCCGTGCTGGCCGGTGGTGACTTGAACGCCTGCAACAATTGATCCAACAGACGCTTGCTGGGAATGTGCAATTGCAGGCTGGCAAGCCAAAACCGTACCAGGTTAGCCTGACGTGCCCTGCTCAAATGCACCATGTCTTCAAAACACAATGCATGCGATCCATCCAGGGGGTGTTCCGGGTGCTCGCGCACATCGACCAGGTCGCAGATAGCAATCTCGCGCAACAGCGAGTTTTCCTGTTCCAGGTTAGTCGCCGCACGGGCAATATTACTGACTGCATCTCCTCGAAAATTAGAGAGGGCCGGAATGATGTGCTGACGGATATGATTACGAGAATAATCGTCCTGCAGGTTACTGGGGTCTTCCACCCAGGACAGGCCATGCTCGAAGGCATAGTCCATGATTTGGTCTTGGCTTAGTTGCAATAAGGGGCGGACCAGGGTTGAACCGAAGAATGGCCGTTTGGAGCGCAGGCTGGATAGTCCAGCACTGCCTGCACCACGCATCAGATTAAACAAGACAGTTTCTACCCGATCCTGTCGGTGATGCGCAGTCAATAACACATTACCTCGGCCGACACATTGCTGAAACCACTTGTAGCGCGCATTCCGTGCGGCAACTTCGCTGGCTTCACTCAACTGCAGCGAGGTCTGCTGCAATGGAACTTGTAGCCAATTACAGACATTTTCGCAATGCCGTGCCCAATCTGCCGAGTTTGGCTGCAAATTGTGGTTTACATGCAGGGCCTTTAGTGAGAAGCGGTGCGTTTCCCTGGCTTGAGCCAGCAGATGAAGGAGGACAGTGGAGTCAACGCCGCCACTGTAGGCAACGTAAAACGTTGCAGAGGGTTCGAGCGCCAAATCAGCGAAGAGCTGCTCTGCGAATTGTTCAGCAGAGTAAGTCATATTGTTTTCGACCTGTTATCAAACTGCCCTCATGAGATAACCCTTGCCAAGCAGGGAAACTAAACCAACCGAGTGGGGCAGAAAGTTGTTTATTGTATTTATAGAGGTCCGGGAAACGGGCAAAACCTGCTGGAAAACCGAAACTGCTGGTCGACCTGGCAATTATTTGCCGTTCAAATCTTAGGTACTAATCCCAACACCGGAAAGGAGTATAACACTTTGTGGAAATACTTTTAAAGAGCAAAGACTTAGAAAGGTTTTGTAACAATTGACATGGCAAAGCTGCTTTAAGTTGAACTTGACTTGCTGGACAAGTCGCCGAGCAATTAATTTACAACTGTATAATTAATACTTTAAATGGATATTGGGTTGCCCGATCAGCGTCTCCAATTGCTCTAACATAATCTTGCTGGGCACAATTCGCCAATCATCGGCGATATCCAGTTTGCACATGCCAGAACTCGAGCGATACTCAAAACCCACCCCACATTGGCCCTGCTCACTGGGTGCCAGGATTGTTTTCAAACGGCTGATCGTATTACTGTTGAGTTTGTCCGCCTCCAGTTGTATTTGCATATGCCGAGCCAGGTTACTGCGGGCCTGTTCGATGTCAAACAGTTCATCCGCAGAGAGCCGAATACCGCCTGAAAAGTGATCGTGGCTGGCTTTGCCTTTGACCACCAGCACCTTGTCTTTATGGATCACATCACGACGTTGATCGTATAACTCCCCGTACACGCCTATTTCAATGCGCGCGGTCTTATCATCCAGGGTCAGGAACGCCATTCTGGACCCGGATTTGGTGTTCATGATCCGAACGCCCACCACCAGGCCGGCCAGGGTGACTGATTTCTTCTGACGCGATTGGCCGACGTCAACATCCACCAATCGGCATGAGGTAAACTGATCTAATTCGTCAATGTAAACATCTATCGGGTGACCACTCAAATAGAGGCCCAGGGTATCCTTCTCTGCAGCCAACAGGTCCTCTTGCTTCCATTCCTTGACGTTCTGATAGGTTTGCACCGTCTCCGCAGGTGCTTCAATGCCAAAAAAATCATTTTGGCCGGCTGCAGCACTGCGGTGCTGTTGATTGGCCGCGTCCAGGGCCAGGTCAATGCTAGCCACCAGGCTGGCCCGGTGCACGCCCAGCTCATCCAGTGCTCCGGAGCGAATCAAGGCTTCAAGTGCGCGTCGATTCACTTTCTTGCTATCCACACGAGCGCACAAATCGTAGAGGTCTTTGAATGCCCCGCCCCGTTCGCGCGCTTCTAAAATGCTTTCAATAACCGGTCGTCCAATACCTTTGATTGCCCCCAGGCCGTAGACAATATTGCCGGCATCCTGAGCCCTGAAATCGTATTCACACAGGTTGATATTGGGGTTTCGCACCTGCAGGCCCATTTCGCTGGCCTCATGCAACAGGATAACGACCTTGTCGGTATTCTCCATATCCGCCGACATACACGCCGCCATAAAATGCGCCGGGTAATGCGCCTTCAGCCAGGCAGTTTGATAGGCAACCAGTGCATAGGCAGCAGAATGCGATTTGTTAAAACCGTACTCGGCAAAATATTCCATGAGGTCAAACACTTCGCGAGCGATGTCAGCAGGCACATCGCATTCGGCCGCACCTTGCTCAAAAATCGCCCGCTGCTTGGCCATTTCCTCGACTTTTTTCTTCCCCATCGCGCGGCGCAAAATATCCGCACCACCGAGTGAGTAGCCCGCCATCACCTGGGCAATTTCCATTACCTGTTCCTGGTAGAGAATTACGCCGTAGGTTTTATTCAGGATCGGCTCCAGCGTCTCGTGAGGATACTTGGTGGCCTCTTTACCATGCTTACGATCACAGTACACCTTCTCCATTCCAGCACCGAGCGGACCTGGACGATACAATGCCACCAACGCCACAATGTCATCAAACTGATCTGGCTTCAGGTTTTTAATCAACTCTTTCATACCCGATGATTCGAGTTGGAAAATAGCCGTTGTGGTGCCCTGCTTCAGCAACTCATAGGTAGGCTCATCATCCAGAGGCAGTTTGGCAATGTCGATAGGCGCCAACTGCTGTTGCGCACGGAAATCATTAATCGCCTTGCTTGCCCAGTCAATGATGGTAAGCGTTTTCAGGCCCAGGAAGTCAAACTTGACCAGACCGATGGTTTCGAGGTCATCTTTATCGTACTGCGAGACGATTTGATCGCTGCCATGTTCGCAGTACAAGGGCGTAAAATCTGTCAGGTCGGTAGGTGAGATTACAACCCCACCCGCGTGCTTACCGACATTTCGTGCCAGGCCTTCCAGCTTCAGGCCCATATCAATGAGGGCGGTAATTTCCTCCTCATTCTCATAGCGCTCCCTGAGTTCCTCTTCCTGGTCCAAAGCCTTGGTTAAGGTCATTCCCAGGTCAAAGGGAATCAGCTTGGCTACGCCATCAACGTGTCCATAAGACATCCCTAATACGCGTCCTACATCACGGATAACACCCTTGGCGGCCATGGTGCCATAGGTAATGATCTGGGAAACCCGGTCACGACCATATTTTTGCGCGACATAGTCGATGACTTTCTCGCGGCCTTCGATACAGAAGTCCACGTCAAAGTCAGGCATTGAAACCCGTTCCGGATTTAAAAAACGCTCAAATAGTAAGACATGTTCAATAGGGTCCAAATCGGTGATTTTCAGGGCATAGGCAACGATCGACCCTGCGCCCGATCCACGCCCAGGCCCCACCGGCACATCATTTTCCTTGGCCCATTTGATGAAATCTGCGACGATTAAAAAATAACCGGGGAACCCCATCTGCATGATGATATCCAGCTCAAATTCCATGCGCTGCTGGTATTCCTCGCGCACTTCGGGACTGGCGCCGTCCGGAAATCGCCGCAATAGCACTTCTTCCAGACCAGTAAACGATTCTTTGCGCAGAAAACTTTCTATCGTCTCCCCTTCTGGCACTGGAAAATCCGGCAGAAAGTATTCACCCATGCGCAACATGAAATTACATCGTTCCGCAATATGGACAGTATTCTCGATCGCTGAAGGCAAATCGGCAAACAGCTCGATCATTTGCGTCGAGCTTTTGAAGTATTGCTCCGCGGTATGCTGCTTGACCCGGCGCGTGTCATTTAATACCCGGCCCTGGTTAATGCAGACTCTTACTTCATGCGCGTCAAAATCCTTTTGTTGCATGAAATGAGTATCGTTGGTTGCCACCAGGGGCGTCTGCGTGGTGGCCGCAAGTTGCGCCGCGCCGGCGATATATTCTTCTTCGTACGGGCGACCTACGCGCTGCACTTCAATATAGAAGCGATCACCGAATAGTTCTTTGTACTCGGCCACCAGCTTGGGCGCAAGCAGACTCCGACCCGCCATGATTGCCGCGCCCAGTTCACCCTGTTGCCCGCCCGACAATGCGATCAGGCCATCGGTTTTTCCGGCCAGCCAGCTTTTAGGCAAGATTGGCTTACCGTGTTGTTGTCCCTCCCTGAATCCACGCGACAAGAGTTCGGACAGATTGCGATAACCCACATCATTTTGAACCAACAACACCAGTGAATACGGCTGGGTTACCTGATCGGGGTTTTCAGTCAGTATTTGCGCACCGATGATGGGCTTGATGCCCTGTGCCATGCATTTATTAAAAAACTTTACCGTGCCGTACAAGTTCCCCATGTCGGTGATGGCCACGGCTGGCATCTGGTTTTGCAGAGTTTGCTCCACCAATGCCGGAAGACGGATCATGCCATTTACCAACGAATACTCGGTGTGCAGATGTAAATGAACAAAGGAATCAGGCATTTGAAAATTATAAACCGAACGGGATTTTATGGGCAGCGTATTCGCCTACGATATTGAGTGCCCGATCGGGAAATCGGGAGTGTTGGACCGGGAATAAAACCAGGTATTAAGCCAACAAACTCTACGGCCGAAAGTACAGAATGGTATACAGAAGCGGCATGCCTCTGCGTAGCTGGAAGTTTAATCAGTCAGCGGCTTACTCAAACTCAGGCTTGCGTTTTTCCACAAATGCCGCAACACCCTCTTTGCCATCGGCTGAACCTGCGCAGGCGGCGATGGTTCTGCCCTCTATTTCGAGCTGAGTCTCGAGCCCATTCCCAAAACTCTGCAATAGCATGTCCTTTATCGCTTTGTTTGAACCCCGCGCGCCCTTGACAAACATCTGTGCCAGTTTCTGTGTTTCTGCGAGCAATTCATCATCCGCTACCGCCCGGTTGATCAGACCCCATTCCACCGCCTCAGTAGCGCTCAAAACCCGGTTAGTAAACATCAGCTCCTGGGTCTTGCGTACCCCGACCAATCTTGGCAAATGATAGGTAGAACCCCCGTCCGGGCTCAGTCCAACCTTGGTATAGGCCATGGTGAAATTAGCGCTCTCCGCCGCGAGGACAAGGTCACCCGCGATCGCCATGCTGAACCCCGCGCCGGCGGCAGTCCCGTTAACCGCCACAATCAAAGGTGCATCCATACGCGCGAAAACCGACAGTGCATTATGCAGGTTATCCGCCAGTCCTTTTAATCCAGTGCTAACCTGGTCGCCAAATTCCGCCATCGATTTAACATCGCCACCAGCGCAAAAGAAACGTCCATTTCCGGTCAGAATGACCGCTTTGATATCCGCATCGACTGAACAAAACTGGGCAGCCTGGGCCAGTTCAGCAGCCATTTCCGTATTTAAACCATTGGCCTCCTCTGGGCGATACAGCGTGATGGTCGCCACTCGGTTTTGTTTATCAAATTTGAGGCAGTTAAAACTGGGGAGCGCTTGTGTCATGGTCTTGGAAATAAGGTTGTGGATTGATTACGCAGCACACTCTATAAGAGTTTGGCCACGGGTGCAAAACTGCGTCGATGATACTCAGTAACACCAAAGTCCTGCAACGCCTGCAAGTGTTGTTTGGTTGGATATCCGCTGTTTCTGTCCCAACCATATTCCGGATACCGCGCCGAAAATTCTCGCATCATCTCATCTCTGGCAACCTTGGCTACAACAGAAGCGGCTGAAATACAGTCCTCCTTGCCATCACCGCCGACAATTGTCTCGCTCGGAATGCCAAATTCCGGCGCCCGATTGCCATCAACCAGCACTTTGAGAGGACGCACTTGCAGGTCAGCAACGGCCCGCTGCATGGCCAACATGGTTGCCTGGAGAATATTAAGTTGATCAATTTCATCGATGCTGGCGCTGGCCAGGCACCAACAAACCGATTGCTGCTTTATCAATTCAGCCAGGCATTCGCGTTTCGTTGCGCTCAATTTCTTGGAGTCGGTTAGGCCAGGCAAATTGTATTGCTCGGGTAATATCACTGCCGCCGTCACCACAGGCCCAGCCAGTGGACCACGGCCAACCTCATCAACCCCAGCTATCAGGGCGGCTGAAATATCAGTCATGCCTCTCTGTGCTCAGCCAATAGCTCCTCAATGGCTTCACAAGCGAGGGCGCCCGAATCGAGGCTCAACATAGGTGCAATATCAGTCAAGGCATTTTGCATTGACGTAAAGTAGGCCTCATCGTCCAAGAGCTTTTCTACCTCAAGCAGCAAGCGGTCCGCATTTGCGGCTTTCTGGACCAGCTCAGGTACTGCAGGTGGGTCGGTCAAATGGTTGGGCATTGAATAATGGCTGACCGTCAGCGTTCGTTTGAAAATCGCAATCGTCAGCCAGGACATTCTGTACATCACCACCATGGGCTTGGCAAACAAGGCAGCTTCCAGTGCAGCGGTGCCCGAGGCTAGGATCGCCAGGTCCGAAACCGCAAGAAGATCGCGAGATCGACCTTCTACGATCTTTACCAGGTTTTGATCCAGCTTCAGTTCATCAACCAGGTAGCTTTGGATTTTTGCGTTTGCCGCCGGAATCGCGAACCTCAGATTTGGTCTTGTTGAAGCCAAACGTTGGGAAGCCTCGATCATCTCCGGAGCCAGTCGCGACACCTCGCTCATGCGACTCCCGGGCAAGACGGCTATCAGGGTTTCATCCTCAGCTGCCAATGAGTTGCGAAACTCAGGCTCAACCGACCAATTCATTACCTGCCCTGCCAGGGGGTGGCCGACGTAACGCACAGGTACCTGCTGTTTTTGATAATACGTTTCCTCGAAGGGAAACAGGGTGAGCATCAGGTCTACGGCAGCGCGAATTTTCTTGATTCGACCACCACGCCAGGCCCAGACCGTGGGACTGACATAATGCACCGTCTTGATACCTGCCTTCTTTAGCTTTTTTTCCAGGCCCAGATTAAAATCAGGCACGTCTATGCCAATGAACACATCGGGCGGATCATTGGTGAAGTGCTTATACAGGAGTCGGCGAATACGAATAATTTCCGGCAAGCCGGTTAACAGGCCATCCAGGCCCATGATGCTGATCTTATCCATTTCGGCCAGGCTGATCGCACCTTGCTCCTGCATTAGCGGACCACAAAGGCCAACAAACTCACTGTCCGGGTACCGGCTACGGATAGCCTGGATTAATTCGCTGCCGAGGTAATCACCTGATTTTTCACCAGCAACAATGCCAATTTTCATAAATGGGGCGACAATTTTAATGACTTGAAGGCAGTCTGCTTAATCCCTGTGGTGCCGTCAAGAGCGGAGCTGGGCTTAAATCAATTCCTAGCGGATAACACCACGTTTGGAAGCGCGAATGAAATCAATAAGCGACCCTACATGAGGCGTGTTCCAGGTCTTAGCCTCAATCTCTTCCAAGGCCCGTTGCATGGTATGACCAGATCGGTAAATGATCTTGTAAGCACGCTTAAGTTCAGTGATCTCTTCTTTTTCAAACCCGCGGGAACGCAACCCACGGATATTGATACCGTGAGTAATGGCCTTATTTCCGGCAACCAGCATATAAGGCGGTATATCCTGGATGCAGAAGGTATTCACTCCGCAAAAACTGTGCGCGCCGATATGGCAAAATTGGTGTACCAGGGTGTAACCAGCGAGCCCGACGTGATCCTCTACACGCACATGACCAGCCAGGCTGGCGTTATTGGAGAACAACAAGTCTGAACCTAGACGGCAATCATGAGCAATATGCACATAGGCCATGAACAAATTGTCGTTCCCAATGCTGGTGATTCCTTCATCGATCATGGTGCCACGGTTAACCGTAATATTTTCACGAAACGTATTGTTATTGCCTATACGTGTTTCGGTCGGCTCACCCTTGTAGGAGACTGACTGTGGCTCGCCGCCGATGGCAGTGAATGAGAAAAATTGGTTATTCTCACCAATGGTAGTGTTGCCTTCGATTACAACATGCGCGCCGAGCCGATTACCATCACCGAGTTTGACGTCCGGCCCAACTACCGAGTACGGCCCGATGCTGACATTGTTACCGATCTCAGCGCCAGTCTCGATAATGGCGGTTGGGTGGATTTCAACACTCATGACAGTTAACCGGTTCTACAAATCCTTGAAAGTAAACATCAACTCAGCAGAAACCGCGATTTTGTCGTCGACCTTGGCAATGCCCTTGCATTTCCACATATTCTTAATCTTGCGCACCAACTCAACTTCAAAGATTAGTTGATCGCCTGGCTCAACCGGTTTCTTAAATCGCGCTTTATCGATCGCAGTAAAGTAATAAACCCGGTTTTCCGTATCGATATCGTCGCGACCATGGCTGGCCATGATGGCACAAGATTGCGCTAATGCTTCAACAATCAATACCCCCGGCATAACCGGACGACTGGGAAAGTGGCCGGGAAAAAACGGCTCATTATAGGTGACATTTTTGAGCCCGGTTAGCCTCTCGCCGGCGGTCACATCCAACACCCGGTCCACCAGCAGAAATGGGTACCGGTGGGGAAGATAGTTTTTTATTTGATGTATATCGAGTGTATTCACTACGTCAATCCTGATCCTGTTTTTATCAAATATACACTATGGGGTTTGATCCACCCAGATAATCGAAAAGCGCTTGCCTTTATTTCTCTGACAAACGCTTGAGGATTTCCTGCGTCATGTCGATTTTTGGGCTGGCATAAAGAACGCCGCTACGCAGCACCAGGTCGAACGACTCTTCCTGGGCCATTTTTAGTACTTCCTGTTCAACCATGCTTTGGATATTACGCGCCACTTCATTTCTACGAACATTGACTAAACGCTCAGTATCTTCTGCCAACAGTTGCAGTTCACGACGCTTGCTTTGATATTCGAGTTGCTTGGATTGCAGATCTGAAGCACTTAGTACCGGGGCATTTTTCTCAATATCATCTTTCAAAGCCAGCAGCTCTGTTTGCTTGTCCGCAATTTCTTTTTGCTTTGGTTCGAATTCAGCATTCAGCTTGTCAAATTCTTTCTTAACGATAGGCAGGCTGTCGAGGATCTGGCGATTGTCATACACACCAACTTTCAATTCTGCATAGACCACGTTTGTCTGCAGTAACGCAGCGCTGAAGGCTGCAATCAGGAATACACTTCGTTTTAACATTACTTACACCTTTTGATATAGAAATTAATAAAGCCGATCACTGGTGCACAGCACCAGATCAGCATGAAATTGATTTGTTGGGAATCTGGTTTGTGAGCTTATTGCAGCAATCTTCCAATACTGAATTGGAACTTCTCGAGTTCATCGCCCTCTTCATCATTAAGCGGAATCGCGTAACTCACCGAAAGCGGGCCAACTGGAGAGATCCAGTTAAAACCGACGCCAGCTGAGAAGCGCACTTCATCCAATTCAATGTCCTGCTCATTGGAGAAGACCTGTCCACCATCGACAAACAGGCTCAAGCGTTTATCCAATGCGCCATCGCCAATCGGGAGCAACAAGGAAGTATTAAACAGTACACGCTTGGCACCACCGAATGGATCCGGGAAGTCACTGGAATCACGGGGGCCCAACGAACGCGCTTCGAAACCACGCACCGAGGATGAACCACCAGCGAAATAGTTTTTAAAGAACGGCAATCCCTCGGTATCGCCATAGCCGTCACCGTAGTTCAGCGTTAGCGCTAACTTCAAGGCTATCTTGCTGGTGAACGGGAAGTAAATATTCGAGTCCAGGTTGGCTCGATAGTATTCCAGGTCACTACCTGGCGCAGTGGCCTCTAAAGACAGGCGCAAGCTTTTACCTGAAGTTGGGTAGAGCAAGCTGTCGCGGGTATCGTGCGCGAACGCAGTGGTTACCGTAAACAAGTCGTTTTCTGGAAACTGTTCAATAAATTCGACGATTTCAGGCACCGAAAATGGCGTCGTTTCCAGGTCGATGCGCTCGAACCCCGCACCCAGTGAAAATGAGTTGTTCTCGTTAATTGGAAACAGGTAGTTGATATTGACACCCAGGGTTTCAGTGATGTACTCCGAGGTGTTGGCACGGGTAGAATCAATGCTTCGACCGCTGACACCAATCGTTCGACTGATGCCGCTCTTGGTGTAATAGGGGTTGGTATACTGCACATTCACAGATTCGACGATATCGGAACGCTGTACACCAAAGTTTAACTGGTTGCCGGTGCCAAAGAGATTGGCCTGCGAAATACTGGCCTGGATCAAAGCGCCATCATCACCCGAATAACCTAGGCCGAACAGAAAGCTCCCGGTAGGACGTTCCTTAACCACCACTTCAAGGTCAACCTGGTCATCACGACCCGCCACTGGCACGGTCTCGATTTCTACTTCATCGAAGAAACTCAGACGCTGCAAGCGAATTTTAGAGCGGTTTACCCGGCTCGGTGAAAATGCCCCACCCTCGGTCTGACGTAATTCGCGGCGAATCACTTCATCATTCGTCAGGGTATTACCAATCACATCGATGCGACGCACATACACGCGTCTTCCTGGTTTAATATTGATCGAGAAGCCAACGGTATTTGCTTCGGTATCCACATCTGGAACAGGGACGACCTCTGCGTAGGAATAACCTTCCTCAGCTAATCGATCACTGATGGTTTCAATGGTTGCGTCTACTGCGCGACGAGAATAAGTTCGTCCAGGGGCGATAAATACCAACGGCAACAGCTCTTCTTCTGGTACAACCAGGCGGCCATTCAATACGAATTGCGAGACCGTGTAGCGCTCACCTTCATCAATATTAACTGTCAGGAAAATGCCGTCTTTCTCCGGCGAAATACTGACCTGGTTCGAGGTGATTGCAAAATCAAGAAAGCCCTGGTCCTGGTAAAAGCTGCGCAGGGTTTCCAAATCGCCAGACACTTTTTCCTTAGAATATTGATCTTCTGAACCCCAAAACTTCCAAAATGGCTTGCCGTCTTTGGATTCAAACTCTTCCAGCAACATCTTGTCACTGAAAAAAGTATTGCCCACGATATTAATTTTTTTGATTTCTGCGGTCGGGCCCTCTTTTACATGCACTTTTACGGCGACACGATTACGCGGCAATTCTTCTACTTCAGTACCTACTTCAGCATTGTATTTACCCTGGTTCAGGTACTGGCGTTTTAGCTCTTGTTTAACCCCATCCAGTACATTTGGCTTAAATACACGACCCTCAATAAAATCACTCTGGGTCAGGGCTTCACGCAGGGCTTCTTCCTTGATCAGCTTGTTGCCAGCAAACTCGATACTGTTAATCGTGGGATACTCAACCACGTCGATAATGATGGCGGTGCCCTCAGTCGAGAGTTCGATATTCTTGAAAAAACCAGTATCGTAAAGTTGTCGGATCAACTCGGCAGAATCTGCCGGATCGAAGGTGTCGCCCACCTTAACAGAAAGAAAATTGAAAATAGCGCCAGCGGAGATTCGCTGCAGACCTTTAACTCGAACATCAGAAACCAGAAAGGCTTCCTGCGCGATAACACTGGTAGCGGCAAGGGCTACAATTACACTTAGGCAAAATTTTCTGATCATTGTTATCTCGTGTGTTGGAGTTTGGATTCGGTTACTGACATTGAATACGCTGTGTTCGTTGGGGAGGAGAAGGAGAGCCCGGCACAGGGTCTGGAATGAATCTTGGCGATGAGCATTTTCAGCGATTTTCTCCCGGATTAATTTATTCTGAGCGTTATAACGCCTCTTTTTATCGATTCGATTTCAATGCATTTTTAACGTTTTTATGGCGCAACAAGCAGTATCGATTGATGCGGGTGATTTTAATTCAATAATCTAAAAATATCATTATAAAAAGCGAGACTCATCAAACAAAATAGAAACACAATTCCTAGCCGTTGACCCACCGCAAATACTTTCTCCGAGGCATTTTGCCCGGCTACCGCCTCAACCGCGTACATTAACAAGTGACCGCCATCGAGTAGCGGAATAGGCAACAAATTCATCACCCCCAAACTGATACTGATCACCGCCAGTATATGCAGATAGTAGTCCAATCCAACCTGGATCGCCTGACCAGCAACACTGGCGATGGTAATTGGTCCGCTGACATTCTTATGTGACACTTGCAGGGTAAGCATCTTCCACAACATGCGCACCGTCACCGAAGACATCAACCAGGTCTGTTCAACCCCATAAGTAAAAGCTTGCCAGAGATTTCTATCCACGCTACGTAACTGTTCAGGCTTGAATGGTTCTACCTTGGGGCCAATGCCTAACCTGCCGACCGTTTGTCCGTTCACATCCAATGCCTCGGGAGTCACTGCAAAGCGCTGCACGCTTGCTCCACGTGCAATATCGATTTCTAGCAGGCGTTCCGGTGCCGCACTGACGACGGCAACCAGTTGCGGCCAGGAATCGATAGTTTGGCCATCAATGGCGACAATTTTATCACCACTGAGTAGCCCAGCTTGCTGTGCGGGTGATCCATCCAGAATACGATCTAGCTCAGTTGTAGCTTCCGGAAACACGGGCACCAAGCCCAAGGTACGAGTCAGGAACGAAGGGCTGATGTTGTAAATCGGGATATCCTTAACAACCAGTTTGAAACTTTGCGGCACCGCGTTGCCCTGCTGCACGAGCAGATTTATGTCATCACCTTTTAATACCTGGTTAAAGATGTACAGATCATGTTGGCCGAAGTAGTCCACGCGTTTACCATCCACCGCCAACAGTTGATCTCCGGGTTGAATATTGGCCTCTGCGACCAGGGAACCAGCTGGAACATTGCCCAATTTTGGTTCCAGCGCTTCTTTACTCATCATGCCAAGGGCGAGGAACACCAGGATAGCAAACAAGAAGTTGATACCTGGTCCGGCAGCAACAATCAGAGTTCGTTTCCATATTGGTTGTCGATCAAAGGCGCGATGCTTCTCGTCGGCATGTACCATCGCTTCATCATCGCCCTCACCGAGCATCTTTACATAGCCACCCAACGGAATCGCAGCGATCACATACTCAATCTGATCCTCACCATGGACTTTTTTCCAGAGGGGTTTACCGAAGCCGATTGAATAGCGCAGCACCTTCACGCCGAGTTTTCGTGCCACCCAAAAGTGACCAAACTCGTGTACTGCCACCAACACTCCGATGGCAATGAGAAAGCCAATGACGCTGTATAAAAAATCCATGGTTACTAAATAGTTACTTACAAAGGTTATTTACAAGATTAGGGAGATCGTTCTAGCTTGTTCATTTAAGCGTGCCCGACGCAAAAAATACAGTGCAAGCGCCCGATTTCACGTCTTAATCTCAGTTATCGGAAGTTCAGGTGTTGCCAGGAGTATTATCCTGACCGCGCGACGAGTTTATCGCTGCCCTCGCAACGACTCGTGCTTCATTATCAATCTGTAATACGGTGTCAATATCGCTCAAATCTATTGTTTCCAAGTCATTCATAGTCTTTTCAACAATTACCGGAATCATGGTAAACCCGATCTCACCATCCAGGAAGGCAGCGACGGCGATTTCATTGGCGGCATTAAGTACCGCTGGCGCCGATTTGCCTTCTTCAGCTGCTCGCCTGGCCAGGCGCAGGCAAGGTAGGTTGTCCATATCAGGCGCATGGAAATCAAGGCGAGCTATATCCGCCAACTGCAGTACCTGAGAACCGGACTCTATGCGTTGCGGCCACGCCAGGGCATGCGCGATCGGTATGCGCATATCGGGCGCACCCAATTGAGCCAGGAATGACCCATCCACGTATTCAACCAGGGAGTGAATAATACTTTGTGGATGAACGAGAATTTCCACATCCGCAGCGGCCAGGCTGAACAGCGCGGAAGCCTCGATTAACTCCAGGCCCTTGTTCATCATGGTCGCTGAATCAACGGAGATCTTCCGCCCCATGGACCAGTTCGGGTGGGCACAGGCCTCATCCGGGGTAATCGCATGCAACTCATTCCAGGGCCGACCACGAAACGGCCCACCAGAAGCAGTCAAGTGAATCTTGCGTACCCCCTGTTGGGTCTGATCAGCAGGCAAGCACTGAAACACGGCGTTATGCTCGCTGTCTATGGGCAATACAATTGCACCCGATTCTTTAGCCTCGCGCATAAACAGGTCACCCGTCATTACCAAGGGTTCCTTATTGGCAATCAATACCCGCTTGGCTGCTCGCACGGCCATCAGTGTAGGCAGGAGACCAGCTGCACCAACAATCGCGGACATCACTGAATCAACATTCGAATCTTGTGCCAAGTCTACCAGCGCTGCAGGACCACTGCTCACCGCAATATCGTTCAAGCCCTTGGCAGTCAACCGGGTTTGTAATTGTTCCGCAGCCGACTGCTCCGCCATTACGGCAGCGCGTGGATGAAACTCGCAACACTGGGCGAACAATTTTTCGACGTTGCTGGCCGCGGTGAGGGCATAAACCTGGAACTGGTCGCTATGGCGTGCCACCACATCGAGCGTGCTCTGCCCGACGGAACCAGTGGAACCAAATATTGCGAGGTTTTGCATTAACGTCTTGCGCCTTGCTCGATGATTAGCAATCGCTTGCTGCTAGAAAAAATCAACACCTTTATTAAGCGGCATATCCCAGCGCCAGAAGCCCGGAAAAGAAGAACGGTGCGCCCGACAGCAAGCTGTCGATTCGATCAAGAACACCACCGTGGCCTGGCAAAATCTGGCTGCTGTCTTTGAGATTAACGTGTCGTTTCATCTTGCTTTCAAACAGATCGCCGACCACCGAGATCAATACCGTGATAATGACGGTCAATAGCAGTAACAGCGCCGCTGTGGTGCTGAAGTACATCATTAAAATCGGCACATAAAGTAATAAGGCAAAGGCAACTCCGCCAAGCAAACCTTCAACTGTTTTGCCGGGGCTTACCGTTGGCGCGAGCTTGGTCTTGCCAAAGCGGCGCCCAACAAAATAAGCGCCAATATCGGCAGCCCACACGCACACCATAAAGCACAGAATCCATAGAGGGCCATTTTCAAGATTCTTGAGTTCGATCACCAGCAAACCACCGATTGACAGCAAGGCCATACCCACTAATAGCTTCAACATGCGATGATGCAGCGCATTGAGCAAATCAGTGGCGGTGAAAACAAACAGGAATACCCACAATACGCAGCCGGCGATTGCCGCCTGGGCGACGCTAACAAATCCGAGCTGGGTGATCACCAGGACGGCGATAAAGGCGGCAAAAGACAGGACTTGTGAGGAGATTTCTGATATTTCACAAAATCGCAACCACTCCCAAAAACCTAGCAATATCATAATGTTAATGAAAATTTGCCAGTATAAAGATGTATTTGCAAAAAGCGCCGCCAACACCACGACCAATAGCAGGACTGCTGTAATAACACGTTGTTTCAGCATAGGTTTACTGTGCCTCAAGCACGTTTGCGGACTTCTGGTTGTTCGTTCGGTGAGACCTCGGCTGACTCCGTTTGATCTTGTTCTGCGCTGGCATTGAGTGGGGCTACTTTATCCTTGGCCCCACCAAAGCGACGGTCTCTGCGGGTGTACTTCAACAAGGCATTGGTGAAGGCTTCCTCATCAAAATCAGGCCAGAGAATGTCGGTAAAATAAAACTCTGAATAAGCAGCCTGCCAGAGAAAGAAATTGCTGATCCGATATTCGCCACTGGTGCGAATAAACAGGTCAGGATCGGGGGTGCCAGCGGTGGCAATGTGTTGCGACACCAGGTCTTCGTTGATATCGGCAGGATTAAGCTCGCCACTGGCCACCTGGTCGGCGATTTGGCGGCAGGCCTGGGTCATATCCCAGCGGCCACCGTAATTTATTGCTACGGTAAACACCAACTTGGTGTTGTGCGCGGTCTCGGCCTGGGCCCTAATCGCAAGGTCCTGGATTCGCTGACTGAACTTGCTGAGATCACCCACTAGCTGCAATTTAACCCCGTTTTCATTGAGTTTGCGGGTCTGCGTTTCCAGGGCATTACTCAGCAGCTCCATCAATGCTCTCACCTCGCTGCTTGGGCGGTTCCAGTTTTCACTGGAGAAAGCAAAGACAGATAAATGGGGAATTTCGTGCTGGATACAACTCTTGATCAAACTTTTGACTGAATCGACCCCTTGCTTATGTCCAGCCACCCGAGACAGTCCCTGGGCATTTGCCCAGCGTCCATTGCCGTCCATAATCACCGCCACATGCTTTGGCTTGGGAGTGATAACCGGGATGTGTTTCTTCTTTTTCCGACGAAAGAAATTTAAGATGGCTTGCACGGTTTTACCTGGGAAAATAATACTGACGATGTTACGACGCAGAATGCTTGTCGCACTCTTATACGGTCAATATTTCAGATTCCTTCTCCGCTACAACCGCATCAATTTCTGCAACATACTTGTCGGTTAATTTCTGCACCAGATCATGACCAGAATGATCTTCGTCTTCGGTAATCTCTTTATCTGCCAACAGCGTTTTGAGCTCACTATTGGCATCGCGACGAATATTGCGCACGGCCACCTTGCCGGACTCGCCTTCCGCTGCTGCCACCTTAACCATCTCACGACGACGTTCTTCGGTGAGCGCTGGCATCGGAATGCGGATAATGTCGCCAGCTGTCATTGGGTTAAAGCCAAGATTTGCTTCAATGATGGCCTTTTCCACAACCGGCACCATCTGCTTTTCCCAAGGTTGAACCGCCAGGGTACGCGCATCTTGTACGGTGATGTTTGCCACCTGGTTAATCGGCGTAGCAGCGCCGTAATAATCGACGGTCAAGTGATCAATCAACGCCGGACTGGCTCTTCCGGTGCGGATTTTCGCCATTTCGGAACGCATCGACTCGATGCTCTTCTTCATTCGACTTTCAGCATCTTCTAGAACCAATTCAATCATCGTTTTCCTCTGGTATGCACTTAAAAACTATTGCTTGTATTTTCGGCCGCCTACGCAGGCATTGGCCTAACTTATTCTTTTTTAACGCCTGCTACCTTTATTCGGTCCCGCAACCAGGTGCGATCAGGTGTGCGCTATTTTTCGTTGATGGCTTTGCTGTGGTTGCTGACACGAGGCGCCAGCAGTTCTAACCTAGCCGCTGATCAGTGTACCAATTTCTTCGCCCAAAGCCATCTTTGTCAGGGAACCAGGCTCGTTAATGGCCAGAACCCGTAAATCCATATTGTTATCCCGACACAGGGCGATGGCGGTAGCATCCATCACGCCAAGACGATCCTGCAGCACCTGGTCATAACTGACCTGTGAAAAACGCTTGGCATCGGGGTTGGTCGCTGGATCAGCGTCATACACGCCGTCAACCTTGGTGGCTTTAACCAGAATATCCGCATTGATCTCGGCAGCACGCAAGCTGGCTGCTGTATCGGTAGTAAAATAGGGATTCCCGGTGCCTGCAGCAAAAATAACGACACGACCAAGATTAAGGTGTTTTAAAGCGCGTAGGCGAACATACGGCTCTGATACCGGTGAAATTGGAATGGCCGACTGCACCCTGGCTTCGACACCGATTTGTTTCAAACCCTGCTGCACAGCCAGGGAGTTCATCACGGTTGCCAGCATGCCAATATAATCAGCCGTGGCGCGCTCTATCCCTGACTCCGAAGCACTGATACCACGGAAAAAGTTGCCGCCACCGATAACAACGGCAACTTGTACGCCAGCCTCAACGACGCCAGCTATTTCCTTGCAGACATTATTAAGAATCTGCGCATCAATCCCAAAAGCCTGTTCGCCGGCTAATGCTTCACCACTGAGTTTGAGTAATATTCGTCTAAAGCCTTCAGGGTTATCGGTGGGCACGGCGATTATTCCTCTGTGTTGTGGTATTGCTGTTGGTAATGTGCGATCTATGGGTTCTTAATAACTATGTGGGGCAATTGATCTACTGACCTGCCTGCGCCATAACTTCGCTGACGAAGTCATCTTCTTTCTTCTCAATGCCTTCACCAACTTCATAGCGGACAAACTGGCTGACCTGCGCACCCGCAGATTTCAGCAATTTTTCCACAGATTGATCTGGATCTTTGACAAACGCCTGGCCCATCAAGGTGATTTCATTCAGGTATTTGCGAATGCGACCTTCCACCATTTTCTCCATGATCTCAGCCGGCTTACCGCTCTCGGCAGCTTGTGCAGTGAAAATTTCACGCTCTTTAGCAAGCAGGTCAGCAGGTACTTCATCGGCTGACACGCATACAGGCTTGCTGGCGGCCACATGCATAGCAATATCTTTGGCTAACTCATCAGAGCCATCGGCGAGACGAACCAGAACAGAAATTTTGTTGCCATGTTGATAGGCACCGATCAACTCACCGCTGCCAGCCTCGACAATTTCAAAGCGACGCACAGAGATGTTTTCGCCAATTTCCTGAATCAAAGCCTGTCGCGCCTGTTCAACGGTCATACCGCTGGACATAGAAGTGTCAGCCAACGCTGCCAGGTCGGCAGGCTTGGCTTCGAGGACGGTTTGCGCAACCTGGTTGGCAAAGTTTACGAAGGCGTCATTTTTAGCTGAGAAATCGGTCTCAGAGTTAACCTCAACAGCAACTCCGGTTGAACCCTCAACCAGCGTTACAATGGTACCTTCCGCAGCAATACGCCCGGCTTTCTTATCTGCCTGGGCAGCACCACGCTTGCGCAGCTCTTCAATTGCTGCGTCCATATCACCATCGGTTTCGGTCAGGATCTTTTTACAATCCATCATGCCTGCGCCAGTTCTCTCGCGCAGTTCTTTAACTAATGCGGCAGTAATTGCCATATCGTCACCTGTCAATAAAAAAGGATTAAATTAAAGTCTAGTTTTTGTGTATCGAACTAAGCCCGGCCGACTTACCGTTTGGCTAGCCGAACGGCAGGTCCAATGGCTGGTCGACTGAGCTCAAAGCTGCCGTTGATCAGGAAATTTTTTCCTGTGCCTGCTTAACCCACTCTTCGCGCTCAATACGACCTTTGAAGTTCAGTTCTTCGTCGATACGACTGATGTCTTCAGCAGTCAATTCTGCGATCTGCTTATAGGTAGTGATGCCTTGCGCAGTCAACTTACCGGCGATAACGGCACCAATGCCATTAAGTTCGGTCAAATCATCAGCCTCACCCTCAGTTGCGGCTTCTGCTTTTTTGACTTCAGGTTTGGCTTCTGGCTCGGCTTTATCTTCAGATTTCTCCTCAGCAGCCTGCTCTGCCACTTCTTCTGCGGCTGCGGCTTCAGCTGGCTTAGCTTCGGCGGCAGCGGGTGCTGCTTCGATTGCGTCGGCAATCTCCTGTACTTCTTCAGTCACTTCAACGTACTCAGCACCGTCACCTTCTGGAATTGCCGATTTGATTTGGGCGGCTTCACGGGCGTTGATGATTGTGTTTGCGACTTCCTCGGTGTACAGGCGAATAGCTCGAATCGCATCGTCATTGCCTGGAATCACGTAGTCAATACCGTCTGGCTGGCAGTTGGTATCTACCACAGCCACCACCGGGATACCCAGCTTATTGGCTTCAGACACGGCGATGTATTCAGATTTAACATCGACTACAAACAGAACATCAGGTAGGCCCTGCATGTTCTTGATACCACCCAGGCTACGCTCCAGCTTGATGCGTTCGCGGTCCAGGGTGAGAGATTCTTTCTTGCTCAAGCGCGCGATTTGGCCCTCTACCAACTGGGTATCGAGTTCTTTCAATCGCTTGATAGAGTTCTTCACAGTTTTGTAGTTGGTCAACATGCCACCCAACCAGCGGTGGTTAACGTAAGGGGTGCCAGCGCGTTCGGCGGCTTCCTTGACCAATTTACTGGCAGAACGCTTGGTGCCTACCATCATAACTGTGCCACCGTTACCGACAACCTGACCGATGTAATTCATCGCGTCATTGAACATCGGCAAAGTTTGCTCAAGATTGATAATGTGAATTTTGTTGCGCTCACCAAAGATAAAGGGGCGCATTTTCGGCGACCAATAGCGAGTTTGATGACCGAAATGGACGCCAGCTTCGAGCATCTGGCGCATGGAAACGTCTGACATGGTATTACTCCAAATTGTATGGGTTTACACAAATCCGAAAAATCCAGGCAGTTAACCGTTGCAATGAAAAAGCAGGTCATTAAATCGGTGTAAACTCAGGCCCCAAAAGCACAGAAAAACCTGTGTAGAAAACCTCAATTACCGAGCAAAAACAAACTCTTACAACTTACAACAGCACCCAACGACCCTTAGCGATAATCGGAAGATTTAAGTTGAGGCGCGTTTATAGCACAGAGCCCCCATAGCAACAACATTTATCGACATATTTTTCTGCTTTATAGGCGGCTATTCCAGCGACTTATTTAGCCCACATAGCGAGCATTTTCTCCAGTGATGTTAAAAGCGAGATTGAATCGATTTATCAAGGTAGAATACGCTCTGAATTTGTATTGTTATTTTTTGTTTTCAGAGGCAGTGTAATGCAGCAGCTCAGCGGACTCGACGCATCGTTCCTTTATCTTGAAACCGCCAATTCACCGATGCATATCGGTGCGGTGGCCATCTATGATCCTTCCACTGCGCCAGGTGGTGCGGTCAGCTTTAAACAGATCATCGCCAATACGGCTGCGCGGGCGCAAAAAGTCCCCTCTATGACCAACACCCTGGTGGAAGTGCCATTGAGCATGGATCACCCTTATTGGCGCGCAGATGCAGATTTTGACCCAGAGTTTCACATCCGTCACATCGCCCTGCCTAAGCCCGGCGACTGGCGACAATTGTGTATCCAGGTCTCACGCCTCCATGCGCGCCCGCTGGACCGCGCCCACCCCCTCTGGGAGATGTATATCATCGAAGGCCTGGATAATGTCGAGGGCTACCCGCCGGGCTGTTTCGCTGTGCTCACCAAAATGCATCATGCCGCTATTGATGGTGCCTCCGGAGTGGAAATTGCGTCTGCAGTTCATGACCTGGAACCAGTTCCAGGAATGGAACCAGAGCCTCATTCTGGCAAACGCGAAGGCATTCCATCTAACCTGGAACTTATCTGGCGAGCCCAGATCAACAATATCAAGACTCCGTTTCGCTTCCTTAGCGTGGCTCGCAATACCATACCTGGCGTAGCGAAAATAGCATCGGGGCTGTATAAGGGCGACCTAAAACGTGTTACCGCCATCCCCCGCACCCGTTTTAACACCAACGTCTCACCACACCGGGTGTTTGATGCCGTTGAATTCAATCTTGCAGATATTAAGGCGATCAAGAGCTCTATCGAGGGAGTGACGGTAAACGACGTCGCGATCACCATCTGTGGTGGTGCGCTGCGCAAATATTTGACCAGCAAGGATGAGCTGCCAGATGATGCCCTGGTAGCCATGGCGCCGGTAAATATTCGAACCCAGGACAAACTTGGCACAGCGGGCAACCAGGTCTCACAGATGACCGTCAGCACCTGCAGCAATGTAGCCGGACCGATCAATCGACTGAAAGCGGTAAACGAAGGCACTCAGAAGGCAAAGGAGCTGACCAACGCCATCGGCGCTAAAACGATGACGGATTATGCTCAGTTCATCCCATCAACCTTGAGCGCATCGGCGGCGCGACTGGCCAGCCGCATGGGCCTGGCAAATCGAACCAAGCCTATTTACAACTGTGTCATTACCAATGTGCCAGGTCCTCAAGTACCGCTCTATTTTACTGGTGCCAAAATGCTGAGCAGTTTTGCTATTGGGCCCGCCGTCGACGGCACTGGCTTATTCCATGCCATTGGCAGCTACTGCGGAAAATTCAATATCAATGTTTCGTGTTGTCGTGAAATGATGCCAGACCCGGCGTTTTACGCGCAATGCTTGCAGGAGTCGTTCGATGAGTTGTACGACGCTGCCATGGCCCTGGACCAGCCGAAAGGCACTCGTAAAAAGAGTAAAAAGTCGACGAGGAAGAAAAGCACCGCGAGCAAATAGACCAAAACGGCACAGCTTCCTTAACTCTTAAGCTTAAACCTTCCTTCAACTGCATTCCCGACGACCGGGTATTCGCCCTCTAATTTGTACTCATGAATCACTCGTTAAACACTGATACCAGCCTTTCCGAAGAAACACCGTCTGAGCAATATCTCGTGGCCAACAAGCTGCGGCTCTGCTACGACGAGTTTGGCAAAAAATCTGATCCAGCCATTGTATTGATCATGGGCCTGGGCACGCAGATGATTTCCTGGCCCGATGTTTTTTGCCAAAGCCTGGCTGACAAAGGTCACCGGGTAGTGCGATTTGATAATCGTGATATTGGCCTTTCAGAGAAAATAAAATTGGATCGGCCACTTTCCGTCCCGAACATCATGTTGCGATCTCGGCTCGGGCTGAAATTCTGGGTGCCTTACACACTGCACGACATGGCCAAGGACACAGTCGGCGTACTGGACGCCCTGGAGATAGACAACGCGCACATTGTCGGTGCATCGATGGGCGGGATGATTGCTCAACTGGTTGCCGCTACCTATCCGGAACGGGTCCGATCGCTGACGTCGGTCATGTCTACCACGGGTAATCCGCGTCTGCCCTCACCGAGCTGGCGCGTCAGCAAACAGCTGTTAAGCCGCCCTACTTCCGGTTCCGAACAGGAGTTGGTCGCGCATGCTCTGAAGACCTGGGCGATCATTGGCAGCCCGGATTTTCCGCCCAATCAGGACGATCTGCGTGAACGCATTTTGCGTGGCATTCGTCGCTCATTCTACCCGGCAGGCTATCGCAACCAGATGGCTGCGATCGCTGAAAACGGCGACCGCCGACGGACTCTAGCCAATATCACCGCGCCAACCCTGGTGATTCATGGTAAAGCCGATGTACTGGTTCCGGTTGAAGGGGGTCTTGATACAGCCAGGCATATCAAGGGTGCAGAGCTTAAATTGATTGAAGGTATGGGACACGACTTACCCAAAGAATTGATCCCTCGACTCTCACGCATGATCACACGGCACACACTGGCTGCGGAAGAAGCACGTAGCTAGGAAAGCGCCCTCTCGTGTCTCAGCGTGCACACGGCGAAAATTCTTGATGCTGAGGGGATCTTTCGAGGATTTTCTCGAGCCTTCTCTAAGAGGGCTGCACTGGTAAGGGTTCTAAACTGGTCGTACTGAAATCGCAAATCCAGAGCGTCTAACTTCCCATCACGCGTTTAAATACCTGCGGTATCAGACCGGTTTCGGCGCGAGTCTCGCTGGCGACCTCTTCCGGTACCTTCTCGTCTTCGGAAGCGGTTTGTTTAGCAGATTTACTGACCGGGGTGCGATATATCAATCGTTTCAGTCCGGACGGGTCAAATTTTTTCCATTGCCCCTCTGCCTGAGCCAGGCGATCTGCCACTACCAACATCACAAACGGGTTAAAACCCAGGCCTAAGTGGCTGGCAGGCACCTCAATGTTTTCCGTCAGCGGTGCATCGTGTTGCACTGACCCTTCCCACTGAACAATGCCATCCGTTCGAGAATAGATCGATGTAGTTGGTACAGGCGGTGGTTCGTTTATATGTCGATAATTTTCATTGGCTCCTTCTGAGGGGTCGCCGTTGATCGCACTGAACAAATCCTTAGCGCTCGAATGATGCAAATCACCTGAAATCGGGCTGCCCATGGTAATCACACAGCGCACGTACTCGGGATTGGCTTTAGCCACTTCGCGCGCGAACACACCGCCAAGGCTCCAGCCTATGAGTGAGACCTTGCGGCCTTCTTTCTTATATACATTGCGCAGCAGGTTGCGCATTTTTTGCTCCCGCTTGTGATCGACCATCAGGTTTCGACCTAGCCCCCAGCCATAAGTTGAATAACCCAGGTCGCGAAACAGGCCGCGCATGGGTCGGGTGGCCAGATCACTACTGACAAAACCAGGAAAAACGATGACGGGGTGCCCATCTCCCTTGGGAAGTTTGCGCAGTAAACTGCGGAACAGGTAGAAGCTCTGGAATTCGAAGACTGCACGCCCCTCGGCATACTTCCAAAAGGTAAATTGTGCCTTGCGAATCAAACTGTTCGGCATGCAAACCCTCCTACCCTCAATCATATTATTATTTTGTGCACAGCTTACCTGTGTAGACCGGGAATTACGACTGTTTTCTTACCAATTTAATCGCCATCCACAATCATATTCCACAGGCGTCAAATAAAGTAAAACCACGGTCCAGTTGGTACTAATGTTGTTTGATTTTGTTACAATAGCGCGAAATTAATCAATCACTTATTTTCAATGGCAGTCAACATCAAAACAGGCGCGGAAATCGAGAAAATGCGCATCGCTGGTCGCTTGGCCAGCGAAGTATTGGACATGATCGAAGAGCATGTCGTGCCTGGCGTAACCACGGACGAGTTAAATACGATTTGTCACGATTACATCGTGAACGAACAAGATGCTATTCCGGCGCCACTGAACTACCGCGGTTTTCCAAAATCAATCTGTACGTCCGTCAATCACGTTATTTGTCACGGGATACCCAGCGACAAACGCCTTAAGAAAGGCGATATCATCAATATCGATATTACCGTTATCAAGGACGGCTACCATGGCGATAACAGTCGTATGTATCACGTGGGCAAACCAACGGTTCTGGGCAATCGAATTTGTGCAGTCGCCAAGGAAGCCATGTTTGTTGGTATTGAAAAGGTAAAACCCGGTGTACAACTTGGGGATATCGGACACGCGATTCAACAACACGCCGAGAAAAACAATTTTTCGGTGGTACGTGAATATTGCGGCCATGGTATCGGCAAAATTTTTCATGAGGAACCGCAAATCCTCCACTATGGCAAGCCCAATACCGGCATGAAGATAGAGGAAGGTATGACTTTCACGATTGAACCCATGATCAATGCAGGAAAAAAAGAAACCAGGCTGCTCGCTGATAACTGGACGGTCGTGACCAGGGACCACTCACTGTCAGCACAGTGGGAACACACCATCCTGGTAACTGGCACCGGTTATGAAATCCTCACCGCGTCGGCTAATTCTGTCCATCCTTGAGCCTGGTATGCGGCTATCCGTGATGCCTTTCGCTGTGCCAATTTAAGGTAATCCGAGTCGTGCATTTCGCGAAGAGTAAATTACTTAACCCAGCCGTTTTCAGGTTATCACTGGAGAAGAGCAAATCTCCGATTCAGCTGTTCAAGCAAACCATCAAAAACGCGCTTGAACAGCTCAAGCAATACCAGCTGGAAGGCACCTCAGCAGCTGAGTCGGTGGAAAAGTACACCTGGATGATCGATGAACTGTTGTGCATCGCCTGGCAACGTCACTGCCAGGCACTCAAGGACGAAATTGATATTGAGCTGATCGCCGTTGGTGGTTATGGCCGCAGTGAGCTACACCCCTACTCCGACGTAGATTTGCTGATCCTGTTACGGGATAACCACTATGACGAAGCCGCTGCCTGCATCGAGGAGTTTCTGCGGTTTCTATGGGACATAGGCCTCGACATTGGCCACAGCGTGCGCTCACTCAAGGACTGTCTAAAAGAGGCACGTGGCGATATCACCACCATGACCAACCTGATGGAAGCCAGGCATCTGGACGGTGATCCATCCCTGCTAAAAAATCTCGATGAGAAACTGCGCTCGGGTCGCATCTGGCCAGCGGACAAATACTACGTAGAGAAACTACAGGAACAGCAAAATCGGCATGCCCAGTTCCAGGACACGGCCTACTCGCTGGAACCCAATATCAAGGAAAGCCCCGGCGGTTTGCGTGATCTGCAGACCATCCTGTGGGTCTACAATCGACATTTTGGCGTTCGTTCATTTAAGGAAATGAACGAACAGGGCCATATCAACGACGACGAATACCGCATGCTGGTGCGCGCCCGCAATATCCTCTGGAAAATGCGCTCAGGGCTGCATCTCAGCACCAATCGGCACGAAGATCGACTGCTCTTCGACAGTCAGCGCCACCTGGCAGAAGAATTTGGCTACCAGGACACCAACAATCACCTGGCGGTAGAGCAACTGATGAAACGCTACTATCGGACGGCTAAACAGGTGGTGTACCTGAACGAAGTGCTGCTGGCTCACTACCGGGTGAGTTATAACACCCGCTTCTCGCTCGCCGTCAGCAAGTCCCTGGATGAGGACTTCGTGGTGAAAAACAAGCTGATTGAACAGCGCGAGGAATCGCTATTCAAGCGCAAGCCAGAAGCGATGCTGAAACTCTTTGTGTTAATGCAGGAACACAAGATAACCGGCATCCATCCGGATACCATTCGCGCCATACGCGCTAACCTCGATCAAATAAATAACAATTTCCGCAACGATGACAAGGTTAAGGCGTTGTTCCTGAAATTGTTTCAGTCAGAAGGGATCGCCTTGACCAACGCCCTGGCAAGAATGAACGCCTATGGTGTGCTGGGTGCCTACTTGCCGACTTTTGGGGCCATTATTGGCCAGATGCAACACGATTTGTTTCATGTGTATACCGTCGACGGCCACACCCTGATGGTGATCCAGAATCTCACGCGGTTGCGTAAATACCCGGACGAATTCCCGATTGCTAGCAGCCTGTTGGAAGCGCTGTATAAGCCAGAACGGCTGTTTATCGGCGCCCTGTTTCATGATATCGCCAAAGGCCGCGGCGGCGACCATTCCGTTTTGGGCGAACGTGATGCCTACGAATTCTGTATTTCCCATGGCATGACCGAGTATGACGCCAAGCTGGTTGGTTGGCTGGTGCTAAATCACTTGATGATGTCGCATTTTTCTCAGCGTAGAGATATTTCCGATCCGGACGTCATCAAGGAATTTGCCGATATCGTGGGAGACCTGGAACACCTTGACAACCTGTACCTGCTGACCCTGGCAGACATCCGCGGCACCAGCCCGAAAGTTTGGAACGCCTGGAAAGGCCAGCTTTTACTGGAACTGTACAAAGCGACCAGCAAGGCATTGCGCCGAGGGGTAGCCAAACCGTTGAATGAGCAGGAACATGTCGACGATGATAAGTCCGCCGCACTGGAAAAACTGGCTGCTCGCTTTGGAGAAAATGGATTCGATAAAAAATGGGTGGAACAGTTTTGGGACACCCTTCCCAATGACTACTTTATCCGTAACGAACCCTATTACATTGCCTGGCATGCTGCCAGCCTGATTCAATCCACTGCGATTAGCCTGCCCATTGTTTCGGTTCGCTATAGCGAACGTCTGGAAGCAAATATGTTTTTTGTCTTCGCGCCGGAATCAAAACAGTTACTCACCCGGGTCACAGCTTCCTTTGACACCCTGGACCTCAGTATTATCGAGGCGCAGCTGCAAACCAGCAAAAATGGTTTTGCGCTGCATTCATTCAAAGCCATCGTCCCGGACTCCGAGTCTGCTACGGAAAGCGATTACAATCGCTATCTGGAGGAGCGTTTGCGCGATCTGATCCTGAGCATCAAGGTCGACAAGGCCATCTCCCGTCGTAATGCTTCCAGGGCCCTGAAGCACTTTCCGATCCAGCCGCGTGTTTCGTTTAGCTACAATCATCCAAATTACACCGCGATGGAAGTCATTGCCCAGGACCAGCCGGGTTTGCTGCACAATGTTGCATTGATCCTGCAGCAGCACAATATCAAGCTGGTGAGCGCCAAGATCGCTACTTTTGGCGAGAAAGCAGAAGACATTTTCTTTATCCAACGCCATGACCAAATGCCAGTCAGAGATGCGGCGGTACTGGGATTGCTGGAAAATGATATTGTTGCCGCGCTAGACCGCAATCAAACCGTCAAAATCACTAAAAAAGCGGCCAACCAGGGATAAACCCGTAGCCGCGGAACCCGGCTTATTGGATAATCCGGTTCTTGGTTTTTGACCACCGTCATTGACCGCACACCGTACAACCACACCAACAATCAGTAACTGAGCCATGACCGAACATTTACAAGCCACCATCGATACCATTTTTGAGAACCGCTCGTCGATCTCGCCCGGCAACGTGGAACCCGGTGTTCGCGATGCCATTCTTGAAGCCATTGAACTGCTCGATAGTGGCGAATCGCGGGTAGCAGAAAAGATTAATGGCGAGTGGGTCGTTAACCAATGGTTGAAGAAAGCGGTGTTGCTGTCCTTTGCGATCCGAGATAACCAGCTGCTTGCTGGCGGCGAAACCAATTACTACGACAAAGTGCCTGCGAAGTTCGCCGATTACGACGAAGCTCGTTTTAAACGCGAAGGCTTCAGGGTTGTGCCACCTGCGGCTGTGCGCAAGGGATCGTATATTGCGCCCGGCGTAGTGGTCATGCCGGGCTATGTCAACATTGGTGCCTATGTCGATTCTGGCAGCATGGTCGACACCTGGGCCACAGTGGGTTCCTGTGCACAGATTGGCAAGAATGTTCACTTATCCGGCGGTGTTGGTATTGGCGGTGTTTTGGAGCCGATCCAAGCCGGCCCGGTGATCATTGAGGACGATTGTTTTATCGGCGCGCGCAGCGAGATCGTTGAAGGCGTGGTAGTCGAAGAAGGATCGGTAATTTCCATGGGCGTGTATATCGGCCAAAGCACCAAGATTCTGGACCGTGAGACTGGTGAAGTCAGCTATGGACGCATCCCTGCTGGTTCCGTGGTGGTATCGGGTTCGATTCCAGCAAAAGACGGTTCACACAGCCTGTACTGTGCGGTCATCGTAAAGAAAGTGGATGCGAAAACCCGCAGCAAAACCGGGTTGAACGAACTACTGCGCGTCGACTAGCCAGCTAGACTAGCTCTGGCAATACACTATGCCCCGAAACGACCCTACCCTCGACCTGGCCAAGTCCCTGATCAGGGCGCAATCGGTCACGCCGGATGACGCTGGTTGCCAGGCGCTAATGAGCGCACGCCTGGAAGCAATCGGCTTTAACGTCGAACCGTTGGAGTTCAGTGACCAGCACGGCACAGTGAGCAACTTCTGGGCCAGGCGTGGTACGAAGTCACCCTGCCTGGTGTTTGCCGGTCATACCGATGTGGTCCCTACTGGCGATCCAAATGCCTGGCAGAGCCCACCCTTTGACCCGGTCGAACGTGATGGCAAATTGTATGGGCGCGGAGCAGCGGATATGAAATCCTCGCTAGCAGCATTTATCACCAGCCTGGAAGCGTTTATTGCAGAGCATCCTGACCATGCCGGGTCTATTGCCTTACTGATCACTTCGGATGAGGAAGGCCCAGCCACCTGTGGCACGCGCAAGGTGATAGAGACGCTGGAAGCACGGGGTGAAAAATTTGAATACTGCATCGTTGGCGAGCCCAGCTCCAGTGAGATCCTGGGCGATACTATTAAGAATGGGCGGCGTGGTTCGATCGGTGGGCATCTGTCGGTCAAGGGCGTACAGGGACACATTGCCTATCCGCACCTGGCCGAGAATCCAATCCATTATTGTGGGCCCGTGATTCAATGCCTGACGTCTATTGTTTGGGACCAGGGCAATGCGTACTTTCCACCGACCAGCTTCCAGATTTCCAATATCAATGGTGGTACCGGGGCCAGCAACGTAATTCCTGGTGAAGTGGATATTACCTTTAACCTGCGCTTTTCCACCGAGATTACCCACGAGCAGATTCAACAGCGGGTGCGCGCAGCCCTGGATGAGCTGTCGATCAACTATAGCCTTGATTGGACCTTGTATGGTGAACCGTTTCTGACTGAAGAAGCAGCGTTGGTCGCAGCCTGTCAAAAGGCGATTAAGAGTGAATTAGGAGTGCAAACCAGTCTCTCGACCAGCGGCGGCACTTCTGATGGCCGATTTATTGCTCCAACTGGGGCCCAGGTAGTGGAACTCGGGCCGGTGAACGCATCGATTCACAAGATAGATGAACACGTAGCACTTGAAGCACCCGCCCAGCTGGCTGCTGTCTATCAAAAAGTAATGGAAAACCTGTTGTTGTAAGTGAGTTCGAAATCAGCTGATTTATGGGCGATTTTCGTCCAGCTCAAACTTCTTCAAGCTGTTCTTATCAAAAAGATGAAACGCCCTATTGTTGGCAAACGCAATGGTGAACTCATCGTATTTCCATAAGGTGTAGGAAGCATGGGTGCCGACTGGACCGTGCACACTGTTTGGGTCGCCCAACAGAGCGCGAACCTGGGATTCTGATTTCCAGCGAATTTGTTCCAGGTTTAGATCAGTCGCGCTGTTCGCTTCCTGAGCAAGACCAATGGCACTAACGAACAGCGCCGTCGCCACTATCAATATAGCAGAAAATTTCTTGAAAACAGTCTTAAGTGTCTGATTTAAAATCATATTCAACACTCCTGCACACACGGTAATATGGGTTTTGGGTCCAACGAATATAGCAAAAAAGGTCCACCCTAGCCACAATTGACCGTGCTTAGCTGGGCTTGGGCTACCTGCCCCCAGCATGATCGACGTAATATTTTTTAGACTGGCCCGATCATGAATTGAAACCCAGCTTAGATTGGGGGTATAGCTCAGCAACTACGAACTAAGTTAAAATGGCCCGCGGCCCATATTGCATCACATAAACCACGAAAATAATGACCTGTCTAAAGACCATTCGAGCCTTTCTGGCCTTTTATTTCTCACTTCTGGCGGGCCAGGCCAACGCTGCCCTCCCCAATGAACCAACTGGCAACGGCAATCCACAGGGTGAACCCGAAAACCTGACTGCGTTGGATAGCTTGCTTAGAGAACAGGAAAGCGCCTTTCCGGATATTGTGCATGACCTCGGCAAACAGATAGCATGGCACGGCGACAAACATCAGACCGAGTACGCGATTGTCTACCTGCACGGATTCTCAGCATCTCGTAAGGAAATTAGCCCCGTAACTGAATTACTCGCCGATCAACTGGCAGCGAACGTGTACTACGCCAGGTTAAAGGGTCATGCGCGCACCGCCGATGCCATGGCCGAAGCGTCCAAGGAAGACTGGTTACATGACACGCGCTTTGCCTACCAGATTGGCAAGCTGATCGGGAAAAAAGTAATCGTTGTCGGCACATCTACCGGTGCCACGTTGGGTACATGGTTGGCCACACAGCCGTTTGCCGGTGACTTGCACGCGAATATCATGGTATCGCCCAACTTCGGCATCAAACGCAGTTCCGGTGAGTTGATACGCTATGGCTGGGGCTTACAATTAGCCAAATTGATCAACGGTCCCTATCACTCCTTTACGCCGCAGAACCAGATGCACAGTGATTATTGGACGGAACGCTATCCCTATGAAGCGCTAGTGCCAATGGTGCAGTTGGTTGACCAGGTGTTGGAACTGGACAAGACTTCAATCACCGTACCGCAACTTATTATCTATTCACCCAATGACCAGGTTATCAGCGTGGAGCGGTTGCTGGAAGTCAGCGCCAGTATGCAAAACAGCGATATCACCTTGCACGAATTCGAAGGCTCCAGCGACCCAGGCCAACATGTTCTGGCTGGCGATGCCTGCTCACCAGATTCGACGGAACCGATGGTGAAATTGATGTCGGACTTTATCGCGTCACTGGAAGGGTCCAGATAACAGGCTATCCGGACTAGCCGACCCAAACCCGGGCATTACGGAAAATTCGCATCCATGGGCTGTACTCGCCCCAGGACGAGTCGCGCCATGAGTTACATACGGAACGGAAAATACGCTCGGGATGCGGCATCATTATCGTTACCCGTCCATCGGTATTCGTGAGCCCGGCAATCCCATCTGGAGAACCATTCGGGTTTGCCGGGTAATAAGCCGCTGGCGCCCCGGCATAATCGATATACCGCATTGCCAGGTACCCGGAAGCGGCTTCCATGGCCGCGCTGTCAGTGAATTCTGCGCGTCCCTCACCATGGGCAACGACGATGGGGATTTTCGAACCCTGCATGCCTGCGAGCAGGACCGAATTGGTTTCAGTCACCTCGGTCTGTACAAAGCGAGCTTCGTATTGTTCCGACGCATTGCGCACAAAATGCGGCCAATGATCGGCACCGGGGATAATGGATTTGAGGTTAGACATCATCTGACAGCCATTGCAGACACCCAGGGCAAACGCATCTTCACGGGCGAAAAATGCCGCAAACTGATCCCGGGCCCTGCTGTTGAACAATACCGATTTCGCCCAGCCCTCACCGGCACCTAGTACATCACCATATGAGAATCCCCCGCAAGCGGCCAGGCCCTTGAATTCGGCCAGGTCTACCCTGCCCTCCATGACGTCAGTCATGGTGACGTCCACCGCGGTGAAACCCGACTGGCCGAATGCAGCCGCCATCTCCAGTTGGCCGTTCACACCCTGCTCGCGCAGAATCGCCACGCGAGGCTGAGTGCTGACGATACCGGGTGCCTGGAAAGGCGCGCTGACGTCCTCGTTTACATCAAAACTCAGCTCGGAACACAAACCGGTATTCGCGGCATCCAAAATGGCATCGTATTCCTGCTGAGCACACTCAGGATTGTCGCGCAATTTCTGCATCTGGTAGGTAGTTTCAGACCAAATCCGATGTAAATCAGTACGTTGCGCCTGCAATACCTGCGCACCGTTATGACTCACCGTGATCTCTTCACCTTCCTGCGCAGTGCCTATAGTCTGAACATGTTCCAGCAAATCAAAGTCCTGCAAGATTTTCTCGCAGGCCGCCAGGTTGGCCAAGCTCACTTGCAACACAGCCCCCAACTCCTCGTTGAATGCCGCTGCCAGAGCCGACGCGCCACCGGTTAAATTAAGCTGCAAGCCACAACGGGAAGCAAAGGCCATTTCCAGGGCCGCGACCAGCGTGCCGCCATCAGAACGATCGTGATAGGCACTGAGCAAACCCTGGTCGAGCATCTTCTGTATCGCCAGGAAGCCACGTTTTAGCAGGTCGGCATCATCGACATCCGGCGTCTCACTACCCACTTGCCGGTATACCTGTGCCAGTGCCGAGCATGCCAGGCGCTGCTGCCCGGATGACAAATCCAACAGCAGGAGCTGTGATTCTGCTAAGGGTCGGGCGAGCTCCGGAGTCAAGGTTTTCGCCGTGTCGGAAACCGGTGCAAACGCACTGATCACACAGGACACCGGCGCTGTGACACTGTGTTCCTGTGTATCCTGGTCCTGCCATACACTTTTCATGGACATAGAGTCCTTACCCACGGGGATCGCGATTCCCAGCGCCGGGCAGAGCTCCATGCCGACGGCTTTGACAGTTTCATAGAGCGCCGCATCGTCACCTTCATGCCCCGCTGCCGCCATCCAGTTAGCCGACAGCTTCACTTCCGACAAGGTGCGGATATTTGCTGCGCATAAATTGGTCAACGCCTCGCCGATTGCCATGCGCCCACTGGCGGGTGCGTTCACCGAGGCGAGCGGCGTGCGTTCGCCCATGGCCATGGCTTCGCCACTGCTGCCGGTATAGGCTGTATTGGTTACTGCCACATCCGCGACCGGTACCTGCCAGGGGCCAACCATCTGGTCACGGGCGATCATCCCACCGACACTGCGGTCGCCAATGGTCACCAGGAAAGTTTTATCGGCCACCGCAGGTAAAGCCAACACCCGGTGCAAGGCTTCTTGGAAATCAATATTTTCAAGTTCCAGATCGGGTGCATTGCGCGGCGCACTCACCACGTCGCGTAACATTTTAGGTGGCTTGCCAAACAGGGTTTCCATCGGCAAGTCGATGGGGCGTTGTTGACGCACTGAACCATCGGCAAAGTGAGAATCTTCGAGTACCAGCACCTCATCATCGGTGGCCTGCCCCACTACACAGTAGAGGCATCGCTCACGGGCACAAATTTGCTTGAACTCGTCCAATCGATCAGGCGCGACTGCCAGCGTGTAACGTTCCTGAGCTTCATTGCACCAGATTTGCATCGGAGACATTCCCGGCTCATCATTCAGCACTTCGCGCAGGCTGAATTTACCGCCACGACCGGCATCGCCAACCAACTCCGGCAATGCATTACACAGACCACCAGCACCAATATCATGAATAGAGATAATTGGATTCGCTTCACCACGTGCCCAGCAGCTGTCGATGACTTCCTGGCAACGTCGCTGCATTTCCGGATTGCCGCGTTGTACAGAGGCAAAATCCAGCTTCTCCGAACTTTTACCGGAAGCCATACTCGATGCAGCACCGCCACCCAAGCCGATTAACATGGCGGGTCCACCCAGAACGACAATCCATGACCCATCTGGAATAATGTTTTTACTCACATGCTGTGGGCGGATATTCCCCAGCCCCCCGGCGAGCATAATAGGCTTGTGATAGCCGCGCACGTCGGCGTCATTGGCGATCGCCTGTTCGTAGGTTCGAAAGTAACCAGCAATATTGGGCCGACCAAACTCGTTGTTAAATGACGCGCCCCCAATCGGGCCTTCCAACATGATTTGCAGTGGTGATGCAATTCGGCTCGGTTTGGATTCTGCTCCTTCCCAGGGTCGTGGCGCTTCGGGCAGGCGTAGGTTGGACACTGAAAACCCGGTCAGGCCCGCTTTCGGCTTGGATCCGCGACCCGTTGCTCCCTCATCTCGAATTTCACCACCAGAGCCAGTTGCGGCACCTGGAAACGGTGAAATTGCCGTGGGGTGGTTGTGCGTTTCAACCTTACACAATATATGCACATCTTCTTCGACGGATTGATATTCCAGGCTATCCGGATCTGCAAAAAAGCGTTCACCAGGCGACCCGGCCAACACTGAGGAGTTGTCTGAGTAGGCTACCAGCGTACCATCCGGGTTCTGCATATGCGTTTCGCGAATCATGCGAAACAGCGAATGCTCCTGTTCCTGCTGATCAATAATCCAGTCGGCGTTGAAGATTTTATGACGACAGTGCTCAGAATTGACCTGGGCGAACATCATCAATTCCACATCCGTGGGATTTTTATTCAGCTTGGTGTATTGCTCAACAAGGTAATCGATCTCATCGGTGGACAAGGCCAGGCCCAGTTCGCTGTTGGCGTCAATTAACGCTGCCTTGCCAGCTCCCAGCAGGTCAACTTCCAGCAGGGCTTGTGGCGCTTCTTCGCGGAACAATTGCTCGGCTTCCGACAACTCAGCAATAATTGATTCGGTCATCGGGTCATGCAGCTTCTCCGCCAATGCTGACAACTGTTCATTATCGAGCGTTTCATTGCTGCTAACATAGAACGCGACGGCCCGCTCAATACGCGCTATTTTTTGCAGGCCACAATGCTGGGCAATGTCCGTCGCCTTGGTAGACCAGGGAGAAATAGTGCCAAAGCGTGGTAATACGTAGAGACGCTGCCCACTGTGTTCGACCTCGGCCATTGTTGGGCCGTAGGTGAGCAATTTCTCCAGTTTTTCCAGCTCGCTATCTGATAAGGGGTTGGCTTCATCCTTCAGCTTCACCAGGTGTTGGAATTCCGTATCCAGGGATTGTATTTGAGGAAACTCGGGGCGGATCAGCGCCGCAAGTTTGTCGATTCTAAAACTTGAATACGCCTGACTGCCACGCAATCGCAACATACTGGTTCCTGCTTGTGATCTGGAGAGTTACAAACTGTTGCGCTGACCAGGCCCGCTGGCGGGTATAACCCTGGTCAGCAATTTAAACGGGCCGAGACATGCCCGGCTACCGCTTTTTTTATAATCAAGTGATCAGATTTCTAGCCCAAGACGGCTGGCCACCTGTTCGTAGGCTTCAACGACCCCACCCATACCTTTACGGAAACGGTCTTTATCAAGCTTTTCACGAGTCTCAACGTCCCAGATTCGACAACCGTCTGGAGTAAACTCATCGCCCAGATAGATTTCATCGCCTTGACGCCCAAACTCAAGTTTGAAATCAACCAGGATCATGCCGGCATCGAGAAACAGTTTGCTGAGAACTTCATTGACCTTGAACGTTCGTTCTTGCATGACTTGCACGGCTTCAGCATCAGCCCAGCCAAATGACTGAATGTGATACTCATTAATCATTGGATCATGCAGTGGGTCGTTCTTAAGGAAAAACTCGAAGGTAGGTGGCGATAGATCCAGGCCATCTTCAACACCGAGTCGCTTGCAAATTGAACCGGTAGCGATATTACGTACGACGCATTCAATCGGGAACATGTCCAGGCGGCGCACCAGGGTCTCATCATCCGACAATTGTTCAAGATGGTGTGTCGCCACGCCATTCTCTTCCAGGTGCTGCATGATAAAGGCATTAAACTTGTTGTTGACCATGCCTTTACGATCAAGCTGTTCTATTCGCTCGCCATCAAATGCCGATGTATCGTCTCGAAAATGTAAGATCAGGGCATCATCACGTTCACTCGTGTAAACCGATTTTGCCTTACCACTATAAAGTTCATCACCGCGTTGCATGATTTCTCCGAAGTGTTTGGATTGAAGTTAATATGGGATAAAAACTAGTTGTTCAGGAGGCGCATAAACACCTCTTTGGCTGAATCAGCAGCGATCTCTACGCCGCTACGATTATTCAAGGTAACCAGGGTGACAGATCTGCTGGTCAGCAGTTGCATCGAGCAATGCTCCTGCTTCTTGGGTTTCCGGGTAAAAATTGACCATCCGCCGCGTTTGGTGACTGTGGTCGATTCTTCCAGGTTTCCGCAACCAATGGCAAAGCGGCCAGCAGTACGATTGCGGTTATGCACCGTGATATCGGAATTTTTCAGATTCGTGCTCAAATAGTTCCAGGCTGCATCAAAGCCGCTGTCGATTTGCAACCGCGCCACGTCATCGCGGGGCTGGATGACCCGCGCGCTAATCACCTCTTCAACGGGCATGCTTGGCTGCGGCTCCACCGCAGCCACCTGAACCGGTTCGGTCTGAAGTGACTCGGCCTGAACAGACTCGGCCTGAACAGGTTCGGCCTGAATTGGCTGCTCGGCTGGCGCTGGCTGTTCTTCAATCACCAAACGCTCAGACACCGGGGCCTGGTCACTCTGCGGGCTTGTCTCAGGTATGGGTGATTCTTCAATAGGGATTTCTTCAATAGGGATTTCTTCAATCGGAGGCTCTGCATCTTGTATCGGCTCAACAGGCGTAGATGCAACTGGTGCGGCTGCCGGAGGCGGTGCTGGCGTTGGCTCAACACTTGGCGGCGTCGGGTCTACGGCAGCGGCTGCTTGTTTAGAGGGTTTCTTCAGAGGTGGGAGCGAAACAGCACTGTGGTAATCCGCACTATCGTCCTGTGTTACCACCGTTCTACTACCGCCACAGGCCGTCAAGCTGGCGCCTAACGCCAGTAGCAGACTAACCTTCATACCAATTGCATATTTGTTCATTGGCCCGTTACCCATTTCACCCGGAAAATAATTGTTGTGTTGCGCCCCAAGCGGGCAGAAATACCAGAACGGTGATTATAAGGATGTTCGAACTTTAGTGCATCTCTTGTATGCATGTATTTGAGAGCCTGAGGGGATATTCCAGGGTCTCGCAGCTATGGTTGGTCCCGCCCATTGGACTGATTGCCTGCTGGTTTGTGGATGCCAGCCCAGGTTCCAGCAATTACGCGTGCTGAAACAAAGTTTGAGTTAGCTCTCAGGCGTCCACTGAGGCGGCGTGCATGGCCGCATCTACGGCCCCCTGATTACCCGAAGCCAAGGGCGTTAACGGCAATCGCAGGGCATTGTGGGTGAAACCCATTTTAGCCACAGCGTATTTCACCGGGATGGGATTTGATTCAACAAACAGGTCGCGATGCAACGCAGCCAGTTCCCGATCCAGCTGTTCAGCGCGTTGCCAGTCGCCGGATAAAGCAGCCTGGCACATCTGGTGCATCAATTTGGGCGCAACGTTGGCGGTCACCGACACATCACCGCGCGCACCAAGCTTCATAAGCTCGAGCGCTGTTGGGTCGTCACCGGAAAAAATATCGAGCCGATCTCCACACAAATCAATCAGTTGCTTGCCACGTTGCAAATCCCCTGTGGCATCTTTGCAGCCAACAATATTATCAATATCTGCCAGGCGATTAATCGTGTCGTTGGAAACATCCGCTACCGTTCGTCCTGGAACGTTGTACAGGTACTGCGGAATCGACACCGCATCTGCGATGGATTTGAAATGCTGGTACAAGCCTTCCTGGCCTGGTTTATTGTAATACGGCACAACCAGGAGCACCGCGTCTGCCTTGAGAGTGGCAGCTTGTCGCGTTAAATAGATGGCTTCGCGTGTTGAGTTTGCGCCAGTTCCGGCGAGCACAGGAATGCGGCTGTTCACACAGTTGATCGTGTGTTCGATAACTTGTAAATGCTCGTCGACCGCCAAGGTGGCTGATTCACCGGTCGTGCCAACCGACACAATGCCATCTGTCTGCTGTTCAATATGATATTCGATCAGTCGGGTCAGGTTTTCGTAGTCAACCGAGCCATCCGCGGTCATTGGCGTGATCAGCGCAACGACACTTCCTTCAATTTTCTTTGCCATTTACTTCTCAGGCTTGGCGGGTTTTTCCGGCTTGCTGGCGCGCCGATACTTCATGTAAGCGTAGCTCAGGGTGCCACTCACCAGGTAAATGGTGCCAATTGACAAGAATGCGAGCGGCGGATCCAGGTAAATAATGGCGATAACCAAAACCAGCACAATCAAGCCGATGAATGGCATCTTGTCTCTGAAATCCACATCTTTGAATGAACGGTATTCAATGTTACTGACCATCGACAGGGCCACGACGATAATCAGGGCCAGGAAGCCGTAGCTGTAATTAGCGGCTATCACTTCGTAATCAATACAAACCCACACCACCGATGCCAGGATGGCAGCAGCGCCGGGGCTGGGCACGCCGATAAAGTAGCGCTTGTCATCGAGTTTTTGCACGTTGAAGCGAGCCAACCGCAGGGCCGCACAGGCGATATAAATAAAAGCCACCAGGCTCCCTACGCGGCCCAGCCCAGACAGGGCAAAATCATACATCAGCATGGCGGGCGCTACGCCAAACGACACCATGTCGGCGAGGCTGTCGTACTCAGAACCAAAATCACTCATAGTATTGGTCAGACGCGCTAGTCTGCCATCCATGATATCCATGACCATGGCGGCGTAGATAGCCAGGCAGGCGGCTTCAAAATGGCCTAAGCGGGCCTGCATAATGGCGTAAAACCCGGCGAACAAACCCGCTGTGGTAAACAGGTTCGGCAACACGTAAATACCCTTCGCGGGTTTCTTGCGCGGAATAGGAGTGACGTTGGGTTTCTGATCAGTCATCGGCGGACATTATACAAATATGGCTATGGTGACGCTAGCAACGCCCCAAAATAGTACTGCCCGAGGAGACATTATCCCCCAGTGACACAGCAGCGCTGAAATCGGTAGGTAAAAACAAATCGACCCGCGAACCAAAGCGGATGAAGCCGTAACGTTGACCACGCTCAAGCTCATCGCCATCTTTGACATAACAGAGGATGCGACGCGCAACCAGGCCCGCCACCTGTACCGAGACCACATCTTTGCCGTCTTCGGTTTGCAGCCAAACTGCATTTCGCTCATTTTGTTCTGACGCCTTATCCAATGCCGCATTGACGAACAGACCTGGCTGATACCAGATTTGCTTGACCTTGGCCGCCAGCGGGGCTCGATTTGAATGCACCGAAAAAACATTCATAAAGACGCTGATTTTGAATGCCTCTCGATCCAGGTAGGGGTCGTTAACAATGCCGGTAAAAATAACCTTGCCATCAGCGGGCGACACAATAGCGCCCTCTTCCTGCGGAATCGCACGGTAAGGGTCACGGAAAAATTGCAACACGAACACGGCAATAATCCAGAACACAATACCAACTGCAAAACCAAACACGGAGGTGGTAAGAACAGCGGCAAACAACGTCAGGCCAATATAGAACCAACCCTCACGGGCCAGCCTGGGATGTGAATCAATTATTTTCATAGGGGTTTCAGCGAATAAATCTGTTTGCTTTATGATGGCTGCGAAATGGTAGCAGGGGCAATATGAATGTCAGTTGCATGAATCCAATATTGCTTTGCGGGGGTATTTTCTGTGCAAAGACAGCAACTGTCTATGGCGCACGCGAAAATTTCACCGAAATAACACAAAGTCAGGGCTATCGCAGCAAGGATATTTGGCATAGTCTATTCCTGACTGGCCAGAGATTCACTGGCCAGTCAGGAACAATCTAAAGGAATGCGTTAAGCTAGTTGACGTCTTTGTCGATAATTTTGTTGGCTTGAATCCAGGGCATCATGGAACGCAATCGCTCACCCACGCTCTCGATCGGATGGGCTGCGTTATTACGACGCCATGCGGTCATCATCGGGTAGCCAGTTGCGCCTTCGGAGATGAACTTTTTCGCGTACTCACCTTCCTGAATGTCTTTCAGGGCAGCCCTCATTGCAGCGCGAGACTCTTCATTAATCACCTTGGGTCCGGTGACATATTCACCGAACTCGGCATTGTTGGAGATTGAATAGTTCATATTGGCAATGCCGCCTTCGTACATCAGGTCGACTATGAGCTTCAGTTCATGCAAACATTCGAAATACGCCATTTCCGGCTCATAGCCAGCCTCGGTCAGCGTTTCGAAGCCCATTTTCACCAGCTCCACGGCCCCACCGCACAAGACCGCTTGTTCGCCAAACAGATCGGTTTCGGTTTCGTCCTTAAAAGTGGTTTCAATGATTCCGGTACGGCCGCCACCGACTGCTGACGCATAGGAGAGAGCAACCTCTTTAGCCGTGCCTGAAGCATCCTGGGCAACCGCGACCAGGTCTGGAATACCGCCACCATTAACAAATTCATTGCGCACAGTGTGGCCAGGTGCTTTGGGTGCGATCATGATCACGTCCAGGTCTGAGCGTGGCACGATTTGGTTATAGTGAATGGAAAAGCCGTGCGCGAAAGCCAAGATTGAGCCTTCTTTCAGATTTGGTTCTATTTCATCCCGGTACAAAGCCGATTGGAACTCATCCGGGGTCAATACCATCACCAGGTCTGCTGCGGCCACCGCTTCAGGCACCGTGGTGACCTTCAGGTCGTGGGCTTCCGCTTTCTTGATCGAAGACGAACCTGGGCGTAAGCCAACGGTTACGTCGACGCCAGAGTCTTGCAGATTGCAGGCATGCGCGTGGCCCTGGGAGCCGTATCCCAGAATAGCGACTTTCTTGCCCTGGATGATGGAGAGATCGCAGTCTTTGTCGTAATAAACTTGCATGGTTAAACCTTTTTGTACCTGAGTAATTTGTTGTTTCGGTGAATGGGCGGGCTGTTAAAACACCAACCACATCAATTCTTTCTGTAATGCTTTTTTTGCAGTGATTTGTGCTTTTCTGCTTTATCCAGCCGATGTCGGTGGGACAGTCAGCGGCTTCTCACTGGATGTCAGACCAGTTGCGCCTGAACGAGCCACCTCGATAATTTGTAAGTTAGCCAGCGCCTTCAGCAATTCATCGACCTTTTGACTGCTGCCTGCCAACTCCAGGATAAACACCTGGTCGGAGACATCAATCAATGATGCGTTAAAAGCGTCAGCGACACGGTCGAGCTCTTCTTTGGCGGACTGTTGATCGCCATTTTCTGACCCGATGCTGACCTTCACCAGCACCACTTCCCGTTCCAGGTGCTGGTTTACCGTGATGTCCTGCAGGGCAGCGACGTCGACCAGCTTGAACAGCTGTTTCTCGATTTGGTCAATTTTTCGGTCATCACCATTGGTCACGATCGTCATGCGTGACAGTGTTTCGTCATTGGTGGGCGCAACCGTCAAGGATTCGATGTTGTATCCGCGCGCGGAAAACAGGCCGGACACACGCGATAATGAGCCGGATTCGTTTTCAAGCAGAACTGAAATAATATGTCGCATCGTCGTTATGTGCTTTGGCTTTTGTTCGTAATGGGGATACTGGCTGTTACAGAGAAATGATTTTCGAAGTGTGCAATGGACTACTTGTCATTCATGCCGGGCCGCAAACGCATCTCGTGGTGCGCTTTACCCGCTTCAATCATGGGGTAAACATTTTCAGTTCGATCGGTGATGAAGTCCATGAATACCAGTCGATCTTTCATAGCGAATGCCTCTCGCAAAGCACCCTCCACATCGGCTGGGTTTTCGATCACCATGCCAACATGGCCATAGGCTTCGGCCAGCTTCACGAAATCAGGCAAGGAGTCCATATAGGAGTTTGAATAGCGTTTTTCGTAATTGAATTCCTGCCACTGACGCACCATGCCAAGATAGCGATTATTCAAATTAACGATCTTTACCGGCAGATCATATTGCTTGCAGGTCGCCATTTCCTGGATACACATCTGGATGCTGCCCTCCCCGGTAATACAAGCCACATCAGCATCCCGGTGCGCGAACTTCACGCCCATGGCAGCGGGCAGACCAAAACCCATGGTGCCGAGGCCGCCCGAGTTTATCCATTTATGGGTATCTGAAAAACCGTAGAACTGCGCAGCAAACATCTGGTGCTGCCCCACGTCGGAGGTGACGTAGGCTTCCCCATCGGTGATTTCGTGCAGTTTTTGCACGACGTACTGTGGTTTGATCAGTGTGTCACTGTATTCGTATTGCAGACTATCAACCCCGCGCCAATCCTGGATCTGTGCCCACCAATCTTTGATTAGCTCTGGATTGATATCATCACTGCGGCGCTCCAACTCCTGGTTGAGCAAGACCAGGGTTTCCTTGGCATCACCAATAATGGCGATGTCAGACATAATATTTTTATCGATCACCGATGGGTCTATATCAACATGCAAAACCTTGGCATTTGGCGCAAAGCCGTTGAGCGTCCCGGTAATCCGGTCATCAAACCGAGCGCCGATGGCGATAATCAAATCCGCTTCATGCATAGCCTTATTCGCTTCATAAGTGCCGTGCATGCCCAGCATGCCAACAAACAGCGGATCATCATGTGGATATGCGCCGAGGCCCATCAACGTGTTCGTGCATGGGAAGCCGAGCCGCTTAACAAACTCACGCAACTCTTCCTGGGCTTTGGCCAAGACCACACCACCACCCGTATAGACGATCGGCCGCTTGGCATTCAGCGTGGCTTCAACGGCAGTAACGATTTCACGCGGTTGCGCAGTTGGGGCCGGTGGATAGGAACGCATTTCGATTTCGGCCGGGTACAAAAATTCTGTCACATCCGCGGTAATGTCTTTCGGGATGTCGATCAACACTGGGCCTGGACGACCGCTGGTGGCGACGTGAAAGGCCTTTTTGATGGTTGTGGCTATGTCTTCCACATGTTGAATCAAAAAGTTGTGCTTTACACATGGACGACTGATACCAACTGCATCAATCTCCTGGAATGCGTCATACCCGATTAAGGGCTTCATAACCTGGCCAGATAGCACCACCATGGGGATCGAATCCATATAGGCGGTTGCAATACCCGTGATGGCATTGGTGACACCAGGGCCGGAAGTGACCAGCACCACACCGGGTTTACCGGTTGCGCGCGCAAAACCATCGGCGGCGTGTGTAGCGCCTTGCTCATGGCGCACAAGAATGTGCTCCACATCATCCTGACGATGAAATGCATCGTAGATATGCAAGGCAGCCCCACCGGGGTAGCCAAACACATATTCAACGCCCTCTTCTTTGAGGCTCCTAACTACAATGTCTGCACCAGTTAACTGCACTTTTTATACCTTGTATACCTTGCTTTGCTTTGTTTCTTGTAAGCAATAATTTTAAATCTCTCTCAACTTCGACTTGCCCGCTTGCTGGCTCATGGCCGACACTTTTCCGACAGCAACAGGCCAAGCTTTGCTCGCAGGGTCTCAGACCCTATTCGCAAATTTCTCAGCAAGTGCCAATTTGACACCAAAAAGGGGGCTTCGAAGCTAAAAGGGCCCGAAATGGGCCCATTCAAGAACTCAAATTATAACGATAAGTAATTAAAAGACAAAGTTCTATAGTCGCTTTTTTAGTGGCAATAGAATGCCGAAAGTGCGCATGAAACAACGGTTTCACTTGCTTAAACACGGATTAGCATATAAAACATCATTTCCGTGAATATCGCCTGAGTGCGATCTGAGCCCACTATGAAAACCTTCCTGCTTTCGGACCTTCACCTCACCCCGGAACGCCCAGCAACGATTGAGGAATTCACGCGATTTCTGACTACCGAGGCACCACAAGCCGAGACGATTTATCTTCTGGGGGATCTGTTCGAGTACTGGATCGGCGATGACGCTGCCAGCCTACTCGGCGCCAAACAGGTATTAGCGGCGATGAAGCAGGCGTCGCAACAGGCAAACTGCTATTTTATCGCTGGCAACCGGGACTTCCTGGTAGGTGAATCATTTACTGCTAAAAGCGGCTTTAAAATTCTGCCAGATGAAACCGTTGTAGATTTATATGGCACCCCTACCCTGCTGTTGCATGGCGACAGCCTGTGCACCGATGACACTGCTCACCAGGAATTTCGTCAGCAAATTGTGACTAACACAGCCTGGCACAAGAAGTTCCTCGGCTTATCCATTCCGGAGCGCATTGAACAAGCCAAGCAGGCACGTGCCATGAGTCATGAGCATAAGGCGCAGATCAGTATGGAAATTATGGATGTGACCGAACAAACGGTTAAAAACAGCTTTGTTGAATATGACGTCACCCAAATGATACATGGTCATACGCATCGCCAGGCAACTCATGAATACAGCATCAACGGCAAGCCTTGCTACCGTTACGTATTAGGCGATTGGGCGGCTACCTCGAGCATTATGACTGCCACCGCGGAGGGGCTTACAATTGCCAATCAGCCCATCGCCAGTGGGCACTCCCGCAAATACCTATTCTTGCTCTCGTTCTGGGCGCGGTACCAGACGATAAAACTTTTCGCCTTCCTTGATAAAGCCAAGCTGGCTGCGCGCGCGTTCTTCCAACGCCTCTCGTCCTTCTTTTAACTCTTGTACTTCCGCGTGCAGCTGTTCGTTGCGTGTGATCAGGGCGTCGTTATTGGCCTGTTCCTGATCAATATTGCGTTGCAGCGACCACAACTGAAAAACACCATGGCTGCCAAACCACAGTTGCAACTGTAAAAAGATTAGCAATACGAATAATAGACTTGCCAGAAACTTCATAAACCCAAATGATTATAGCTCGATATCCCGTGTGCCAATGATAAGCCTAACGCTCTGTCCTATCCAGTCACGGCCGTCAGAAACTATCTATAAATCACCCAAGCTGTTGTTTTTAACTTATTGAAGTCAATACACTTTTATTATAAAGTGAACGACCGACTTATAAAAAGCCTGTGAATTGAATACAGGAACTCAGGAGAGATCATGCCAAATCGATCAAGATCACTTTTCAAGCGCAGCCAACTGCTAAGTTTGTTAGCTGTACTGACAGTAGCATTGTTCAGCCAAAACACCCTGGCGCAAAATGATGGCCCGTTTTTTGGCAAGCAAGCCAAGGGAAAGTGGGTAATCGGGGTGAAGGCAGCCAAAATTGAGAACAATCAAGAAGATATCAAAGACGCAGACGCGATTGGCGTGGTGCTGGGCTACGAATTTGAGCGTCCAATCGGAGACCTTGGCGGCAGCGCGACCTTCGAATTGGAGTATGTCAGTGGCGATACCACACCCATAACTGGTGTTGGTAATTACGAGGCAAACATACTGAACGCGTTTTTCACTTACCGTTCCGCTGGCAAACTTTATTATAAATTGAAAGCAGGCCTGTCTTATGCCGACATCCTGCTCAACACACCGGCGTTTGACAGTTCTTTTGAAGATGTATCACTGGCCGCTGGTATAGGTCTTGGCTACCATGTTGGCGACTACGGCGTCATTGAACTGGAATACTCACAAGATACCAGCGATACCGATCTCGGCATTCTTGGGGTAAATGCTTTACTCGAATTCTAAAGAGTTGAATTTATAAAACTGTGATCAGCCACTTCAGTTAGCGTTTATTTGCGTTGACGCCACACTAATCAAAAAAGGCTTCAATGATGAAGCCTTTTTTATGCCTATCGGCTTTATTCATGGTCTAGCCAAGGCATGAAAAACCTTTGGCCTCATTACTTTCGATACTGAGCAATTACTGTTGTTGCGTTGCTGCGGCCGCCTTCGACTTACGTGCATACCAGGCAGCACCAGGTGCCGCTGTCATGCCATGCAGCAATGCACTGATCCAAACCGCATTGATAGCTATTATCAACACCGGCTCAGCATAGGCCTCATTAATCTCCCCTACCACCAATAAGGCAAACAATGCTGTTGCCAGCCCGCGTGGGCCAAACCAACCGAAGAACAAGCGGGTCAGCGGTTTGGCATCAGTACCGATCAAGCTAATCCAGATAGCCAGCGGCCTGACAATAAACAGGCTGATCGCAATAAGCAGGAATGTGGTCAGGTCGAGGTGGTGCAGCGCCTCGGGTAACAGAACAATGCCAATCAACAAGAATGAAGCCCAGATCAGCATCTGGCCTTCGCTCTCGATGAATTCCTCAACGTGTTTAACCCGCTCGCGACCCACATAACCAAACACCAAACCGGCTGTAAAAGCAGCGATAAAACCATTCCCGTCGACCAGGCTGGCAGCAATATACGCAGCAATGGCGAATGCGATGGCGGCAATCCCTTCGTACTGTGGCTCGGTGTACCCCTTCTCGTCTGCCCATTGCAGTGATTTGGCGCCCAGCCACCCAATCAAACCACCAATAGATGGACCCAGAATGAGTTGCTGCGCAGTAAAAATCAGGAAGTTACCACTGTGCTCGCCTTCCATAGTTGCCAGCGTGCAAGAAAAAAACAGGATGATCGGCAAGGCTAAACCATCATTCAAACCACTCTCCACCACCAGCGAACGTCGTTCTTCGATCGGCACATCCTTATTGCTGACCACGGCCTGACCCAGGGCCGCATCGGTGGGGGTAAGAATTGACGCGATCAAGGCGATAGCAAACACCGACCACGTAGGCAGCAGTACACTGGCTACACCAGCGCCGATTAAAATTGCCAGCGGCATGCCGATCAACAACATACGCTTTGGCCATAAGTGCCGCTTCTTTAGTGCCATGAAGTCGGTCACACTGGCATCTGCGAACAGCAATACAATCAAGGCTGTTTCAGCAACCAGGTGCAGGATAACTTCGGCCTCCTCTGAAGCGGATACGCCGACATTCGCAATGGCAAAACCCAGGGCCAGGAACAAGATAGGCGCTGTAACAATGGTTGAAGATAAGCGCTTAGCCACCAGCGCATAGCTGGCCACGCAAATCATCACGACTAAGATAACTATTTGCATAACGTCATTCCAGGCAGAGAACCAGGGTTGCGAAACAATTCACACAGAAAATCGAACCAATAAGTAAATGCAACGGAGACCTAAACCAACTGAACATCGGTAATGATTTCAACAATCGCTGGGCCTGGGTAAGTCGCAGCTTCTTCCAACGCGGCTGGCAATTGCTCAACACTGCTGACTTCGATGCCTTTGCCACCACATAGCTCTGCATACTTGGCAAATGAAGGGTTATGCAGCGAGGTCTGCCAGACTTCCCACTCGCCGGACATTTGCTCCTTGGAGATCTTGCCGAGTTCGGAGTTGTTTAACAGTACATGGGTGATATTCATTTCATACTTCACCGCGGTGGTGAAATCGGCCAGGTATTGACCGAAGCCACCATCGCCAGATACCGAGAATACCGGCCGACCGGCAAATTCCGGTTCGCGTTGGGTTGCCGACCACGCCCCCATGGCGGCGGGAAATGAAAAGCCAATCGACCCGAGATAACCAGACATCAACACCCGTTGGCCTTGCTTGGTTTCGAAGTAACGACCAAAGCTGTAGGTGTTGTTACCCACGTCCACAGCCAGCACAGCATTTTCAGGTACGACCCTGGACAACTCGCGAAACACGATGGACGAATTGATGCCTTTGCCTCGATCTTCGGTGGTACGGCGCTCTTTCTCCTGGCGCCAAATAGCCCAACGCTCAGCAAGTTCGACTGATTGATCCTGAGTGCTGCGATCAGCAGGTAATTGTTCGAGTAAATGCTGAGCCGTGACGCCAATTTCTCCCCAGATTGGTAACTCTACTGGGTGAAATTTCCCTAGAGCCATGCGTTCAAAATCCACCTGGATAGTCGTTTTCTTCTTTTCAATACCGGTGTGGTTTGAGAAGGATGCACCAAATACGATTTGTAAATCACATTCGTTCATAAACCAGCTGGCTATCGGCGTGCCTGATCGACCCAGCACACCGGCCGACAAGTGATGCGTATCCGCAATCTGGCCCTTGGCTTTAAACGTGGTCACTACCGGACAATTCAAGGCTTCTGCCAATTGGGTAATGGTATCCATGGACTGCACCGCTCCGTAGCCAACGATAATGATTGGACGCTTGGCCTCTTTAATCATGCCCAGCGCGCTCTCTACGTCCGCAGCATCTGGCGTCATGGTGTGGCGTGACAGACGCCCCTCAGAACTGGAAGCCTGAGCGCCCTCTTCCAGTTCCAACACCTGAACTTCATCTGGAAAAATAAGCGTTGATACATCACGTTCAACGATGGCGTTTTTCAGTGCCAGGGTCATTAACTCGGCGTGGCGACTGGAGTGCAGCACTGTTTGATTAAACTGGCTGACTGCATCAAAGGCACTGGTTAAATCGATCTCCTGGAAGGCCCCGGGCCCTAACACCTGGGTATCGACCTGGCCAGTTAATGCCAAGACGGGCGCACGATCCACCTTGGCATCCCATAAGCCAGTCAGCAGGTTGGTCGCGCCAGGCCCGGCAATGGATAGGCAGGCGGCGGGCTTGCCGGTGAGCTTGGCAAATCCACTGGCGGCAAACGCTGCGGCACCTTCGTGGCGTACGCCGTAGAACACGAGCTTGCCCTGCTGCTCCTGTTTACGCAGGGCTTCAGCCAGCCCGAGATTGGAATGGCCAACAATGCCGAACACAGAATTTACGCCCCAATTGGTCATGGTTTGCGCCATGACATCAGAGACGGTTAACTCGTCTTCGGCCTCTTCACGCAGACCAACATAAATTCCATCATCGCGTTCCTCAACCTCGAACAGTTCCTGGCCGGCGTCATCATGACCGCCAGGAGGTTGACCAGTAAGAGGATCAAAGTCCCAACCGTGCCAGGGGCAACGAATCCAGCACTTATCATCTTTGCCGCGTTCAATTGAGCCTTCACCGAGAGGGCCGCGTTGGTGCGGGCAGTGATTATCCATCGCTGCCAATTGGCCCTGAAAGCGCACCAAGCAGACTGATCGTACCCCGGCAGTGACGGTTTTTACCCGGTCTTCACCGAGTTCGTTCAGTTCGGCAACCTTGTACCAAGTTACTTTATTGTTCATGTCATACCCTTTTCTGACGCTGCAATCGTTTGACTCAGCTGGTTAAATTCGTTTAATTCCCTGTTCGGCGATGCGCAGATAGGTTAAGTCCCCGCGGCGTTCCAGGCTGCCGAATACGGTGACCGGCACGGCGATATCTTCTATCACCATATCAGCGGCGCCTTGCCCATCTGGCCCGATCAGAATATAACCGTAGCGATTTCCATTCGTTTGATCGACCACCAGCATTGGTGGAATGCCACCAGCAATACACATGGCCGCGCAAGCCCGATGCACCTTACCTTCGCCCGGTTTCATCACGCCCATAAAACACTTGGAGTCCATAATCTGCCCGCTGAGTGTCACTTCCCCCAATGGCTCAGAATTATTCTTAAACTCGGGGTTGGCATCGACCACTTCAACATCGTCCATATTGGCAACTTCGAGTAACTTCCAGCCACCGCGCTCGATGGGCACACCGGAGACTTTTACCTCCTGACCATCGAGCGACTCGGTGAGCAAAGCTGAGGAATGCTTACCCAGCGAGACCAGCATAATGGACTCGGAATTATCTCCTGATGTGTGGAGCACCGGGTATGGTTGATGACTGAGATAGCCTTGATAGGTTTTTTCCTCGGCCAGCAACCACTGACCTTCGCCAGCGGATTGCTGCGAAGAAGAAGCCCAAAAGGCAAAACCGGCCCCTAGCAACAGTAGTATCAAGGCCAGATTTTTATAAAATGATTTCAAGCCATCAGGCATGGGCAGATATCCAACGAAAAATTCTCTGTTTTTATCTTTCATAATGAGCAGCTCACTGTGTACTGTTTAGGTCAATATTAATCACCGGCCTGGCAGACCCTTCCGGTAGCGCTACCGGGTCTAGGAAGACCTGGTCGCCTTCCAATTTCAGGTTGTAGGTGGCCACCTTTTCAGTAAAAGGCGCTGGTGAACAGCCATCTTCCGGACGATACTGGAACCCATGCCACGGACAGGTAATGCAACCGTCGATCACTCGCCCTTCGCCCAATGGCCCATTTTGGTGCTGGCACACATTGGAAATAGCCGCCAATTTGGTACCTTCGTAGCGAAAAACGGCCACGCGCTCGTCGCTGCCAACCGTCACGGTTATAGCCTGGTTATCGGGGATATCGCGCCAGGAACCCAGGCTTACCCAGTCGGTTTGTTCCGCGTGCTGATCAGCGCGCATACTCTTGAAGGCAGCTGTTAGATGCAACCCACCGACCAGGGCGACGCTGGCATACACCATAACTGCCAACAAGCCGGTCTCCGCCTGCAGCATGGCGCCGCTGGCAATGTGCACGACCAATAAGGCATAGGCCAGGTAAACCCCCATATGCAGGGCCTTCCAAAACGGGGCCCCCAGGTTGGTATTCCAGTAATCATGGCTGGTAGCGGCCATAACCAGGAGTATTAACAGTGCAATCGCACCAAATGGCTGAAACGGGAAATCGCTGATCGTTTGGTAACTACCCGGCGAGGTGAAAATCGACACCAGCGGATTTTCGACTCCGAAGCTGTGATAAAAAATGATCGCTAATGCTGCATGCACCAGCGCTACGACAAACATCGACACACCGAAATGTCGGCGGTTATAGAGTAATGGTAAAAATCGATCATCCAAACGCGCCAGGGGCCCTATGCACAGGATGATGGTGAGCATCAAAAAGGCACAGGTGGAAAAAGCACGCATCATGATGATCATCGGTGATAGCGCTTCTTCGCCGGTGTGAGTGACTGAACTGACGGCTATGAAAATTCCGATATAAAGAACAATGCCTAACCACAGCACGCGGTCGTAAACAACCTTGCTGCGATTCCATTGAACGGGAACGTATCCGTGACTCATGGTAACTCTCCTACCGCGCTCGGTGACGGTGCCTGTTCAATTGTAGTGGGCTTGGCCGGCTCTTCTTGCTGGGCCATATACACAAAACCGAGCAGTAAGGGCAACAACAAAATCCAGATCACCCGATGGGTGGTTCGATGAGACTTCTTCATTGTGTCGCCTCCCCGTTTTCATCTGCCACGGATCCTGCATCGTGGCCAGGGAAGAAAGTCTTCTTCAGTAATACCGGCCAAAGAACGATGGCAGCGGGTAACCACATTAGCCTGACCAGGATGCCAGCACCATTCGCGGAGGCATCAAGCCGACGATAGCCTCGCACTGTAAAATAGATCCCAAACAGGAGACCCATCAGGAAATAGCTATTTATAATCAATAACATAATTTACCTATTTGTTTTCGTTGTAAAGGTTCGAATTTGGCCTAGTTGCGTCCTGCTACACCACCGAAATCGATACCTGTCAGTTGCGCCATCTCATATTGAAAAGTGGTCAAATCCTCAATATTGAATTGATTCAGGTGATTGTGGCCACAGGCGCGGGCCAACAACTGCATCAGTTCCACACTGGCGGTAAAAAACCGATTCAAGCGCTTTGCTGCCTGGTCGACGATTAGGCGCTCGCGCAAGTTGGGTTTTTGTGTAGCAATACCCACTGGGCAATTATTTGAATTACAGGCCCGCATACCCAAGCAACCAATAGCCTGCAAAGCAGAATTCGACACCGCGATACCATCAGCCCCGAGCGCCAAAGCCTTGATGAAATCGGCGGGCGTTCGTAAGCCGCCAGTAATGATCAGGCTGATATCCGATCTATCCATTTGATCCAAATGCCGCCTTGCTCGCGCCAATGCAGGAATCGTTGGAACGGAAATATTGTCCCTGAAAATCAGCGGTGCGGCACCGGTGCCACCACCCCGGCCATCGAGGATAATATAGTCCACGCCGACCTCGAGGGCGGCGTCGATGTCCTTCTCAATTTTCTGCGCCGATAACTTGTAACCAATGGGGATACCATCCGTTTGCTCACGCACCTCGTCGGCAAAATCGCGGATCTGCGTCAGCGAATTCCACCCGGGAAAGGTAGCGGGCGAGATCGCATCTTGCCCCACATCCAACCCCCTGACTTCGGCGATTTTGGCTTGCACCTTGTTCCCCGGAAGATGGCCGCCGGTACCGGTTTTTGCGCCCTGCCCGCCTTTGAAATGAAAAGCCTGGCAGGCTTTGACCTTATCCCAGGAAAAGCCGAATCGCGCGGATGCCAGTTCGTAGAAATATCTGGAGTTGGCGGCCTGTTCTTCTGCGAGCATGCCGCCTTCGCCGGAACAAATACCAGTCCCAGCCATTTCTGCCCCGGCCGAGAGCGCCACTTTGGCCTCCTCAGACAAGGCACCAAAACTCATATCGGACACAAACAATGGAATGTCCAGGCGCAATGGTTTATTGGCATTTTTGCCAATCACCATATCAGTGCCAACCTCGGCATCGTCCAACAGCGGCATGGCATGCAATTGCGCCACGTTAAGTTGTATATCATCCCAACTGGGCAGTTCGTTGCGGGATACGCCCATCGCCGCCATCGGTCCATGATGACCCAGTTTGGAAAGACCGTTCGCTGCCAGTTCTTGAATCAAGCCCACATGCGGTTCATCCGCAGTGCCGGTATGATCCTGGTACAAACCCTGGTAGGCTTCGCGGTCATAACTTTGTGGATTGGCCACCGCCCAGTCTGCTACTTCGTCTGAATCCACCCAAATCGCGCCGTTATCGATGCCGGCGGTAAACTTGTGCAGTATTTCGGAACTGTTGTACTCGCTGACACCGGTATCAAATCGATAATCCCAGTTATGAACGCCGCAGATAATATTGTCTCCGTCAATGTGTCCGTCTGACATTAAAGCACCACGATGCGCGCAGCGACCATAGAGCACCGATACCTGGTCATCGTATAGCACCACCACCAGATCGACGTTGGCTACCAACGCGTACGCCGGCTCTCGATCATTAAGCTCGTCTATTCGATACAAAACCTGTCTTTTCATTGACCACTACCCCGAAATTGTAATTTTTATAGTTACTGCAGGTGACACATCGTTGATCATCGACGTAAAACCATGCTCCATTGGCTGGAACTTAGAATCGGCACTTGCAACGGATACTTACAAGCTGCATTTACAACCAGCACCGATAAATAAGCACCATTCAAATCATCAGTGACTGCTAAAACGTCACTTTAAGGAGTTCTACACACGCGCATGCCCCGCTCACGTACGCGAGCGGCAATCGATTCACGACAAACTTACATTCAGCTTTAATCAGTTTCTTATCAGCACACAATCGGTTCAGAAGTGACGGTTACTTCATACCAGGTTGTTCTACGTAGCTGACTCCTCACCGTGTCCTGCCTGGTTGCGAGTTTTGTATTACTCACAATTGGCAGAGTTTGATGCGATAACTCAACGGCGCATCAACAGTCACATGAGCAAACAGCATAACACCCGGTTGTTCTAATCCAGTTGTTGCGTGTCGGCGTGGATAACCCGGGCTCACTGCCGGGTTCGCTTTTAGCTCGACACTGTCTCGACGGATCATCGCAAAACTGATCTTGAACACACAAACGCCTCAAGTGACGTTTGAATCGAAGTAAGTTGTTAGAAAATCACGGAATTTGTTGCTTACTTTATTTATTGCTTGAGGTAACAACTATTACCTGAGAGGCGTCTAACTCCAACTCTTACTAAATAGACAGGGGAACCATGGGAAAAGTTACACAAAATTTCCAAATTTGTGACGTTCACGTCTACGCTGGCAGAACCTGCAGAAAATCTCCGTGTGGTGGTTCGGCCTGAAAGGTTTGACGTGAAAGGTTTGACGTGAAAGGTTCGGACTGAAAGGTTCGGCCAGAATAGCTAGGTCGGAAGCAGCAACCAAAAGCTGACGTACATACTCTGATGCGCCAGGCAGGCTGCGATGCGATGCGACTAAACCAAGCGCAAATCTTCCTGAATATCGAGTACGTCTTCCAACCCAACAGCGATACGGATCAATCCTTCCGTGATCCCAACTGCGGCTTTATCAGCTTCACTCCAGCGTGCATGCGTGGTGCTGTAGGGATGGGTGATGGTGGTCTTGGCATCGCCCAGGTTGGCCGTAATTGACAATAACTCCACTTGGTTGATCAATTTCCAGGCTGCCTCGCGACCGCCTTTGACCGTGAATGAGACGATGGCACCCGCCTTGCTTTGCTGTTGCTGGGCCAATTGATATTGTGGATGCTCAGGCAAACCAGGGTAATACACCTGTTCTACCGAGGAATGTTCACTCAGCCATTCCGCCAGTTGCATGGCATTGTCTGAGGCCTGGTTAACTCGTAGTGCCAGCGTTTCCAGGCCCTTGGTGAACACCCAGGCATTAAATGGGCTCATGGACGGACCTGCGGTTCGCATAAAACCAAAAACTTTCTCGCCGACAAATTCTTCGTCGCCCACTACTGCCCCGCCCACGCATCGACCCTGGCCGTCGATAAACTTGGTCGCTGAGTGCATGACCACATCGGCACCAAGCTCCAGTGGCCGCTGTAATGCAGGCGTACAAAAACAATTATCCACCACCACCTGGATATCCGGGTTATAGGCATGAGCGAGTTCTGATATCGCCGTGATATCACCGATTTCAGTGAGCGGGTTGGTTGGTGTTTCAAAAAACACCATGCGGGTGTTCTTTTGCACGGCCTGTCGCCAGGCATCCAGGTCTACCAGATCCACAAAGGTGGTTTGCACCCCGAAATTGCTCATGACATTGCTGAGCAACACCTGGCTGGCCCCGAAAATCGAACGCGAGGACACAATGTGGTCGCCAGCCTTTAAGCTGCTCATACAGATACTCAGCATCGCTGCCATACCGGAGGCCGTGCCCACACAGGCCTCACCGCCCTCCAATGCAGCGAGTCGTTCTTCAAAAGTCCGCACGGTGGGATTAGTAAAGCGGGAATAAACATTCCCCGCTTCTTCATAGCTGAACCGTGCTGCAGCCTGCTCAGCGCTGTCAAACACGAAGCTGGAGGTGGTGTATATCGGCTCGCCGTGTTCCTGTTCGCTGCCACGCACCTGCCCAGCCCGTACAGCCAGGGTGGCTGGTCGGTAGGATTTGGTGCTGCTGGGGGATTCCTTACTCATGGGGAAGTCATGCGAATGAACTAAAACTGGCTGACATCCCTCAACTTGGAAGGTTTGGCCTTGCTCTTCATCTTGGCAAAATCATTGCGGGCCGATTCCAAACCGGCCAGGTATTCGTCGTCAACGTCGCCAGTCACATAATGCTTGCTGAAACAGGAAGTATCAAACTTGGTGATCTGTGGATTGCCTTCGCTGGCTGAATCAATCAGGTCGTTTAAATCCTGGTAAAACAGGCGATCGGCGCCAATAATCTTTTCGATTTGCTCGATGGTGCGATTATTCGCAATCAGTTCCGACGCAGCCGGCATATCAATACCGTACACATTCGGGTAGCGCACTGGCGGCGCCGCAGAGGCGAAATACACCTTCTTGGCACCAGCATCTCGCGCCATTTGCACAATCTGTTTGGAGGTCGTCCCACGCACGATGGAATCATCCACCAACATCACGTTTTTGCCACGAAATTCCAGCTCGATAGCATTCAGTTTCTGACGAACGGATTTTTTCCGCTCAGCCTGCCCGGGCATGATAAATGTGCGGCCAATGTAACGGTTTTTAATAAAGCCTTCGCGGTAGCGCACGCGTAGTTTTTGGGACATCTCCAGAGCCGAGGTGCGGCTGGTATCCGGAATCGGGATCACCACGTCGATGTCATGATCCTGCCATTCTCGCAGTACCTTGTTGGCGAGTTTCTCGCCCATCCGCATGCGCGTACGGTACACCGATATCCCATCAATCATGGAGTCGGGCCTGGCCAGGTAAACCTGTTCAAAAATGCAGGGTGAATAGCTCGGGTCATCGACACAGATACGGCCCTCAACCTCACCCTCAAGTGGCAGGATGATGGCTTCGCCGGGTCTTACATCGGCGATAATGGTAAATCCTTGCGAGTCCAGCGCAACACTCTCAGAGGCCACCATATACTCACGGCCTGCCTCGGTATCCCGGTAGCCATAAACCAGCGGCCGAATACCAAATTTATCGCGAAACGCGATAATTCCAACACCTACTACATAAGCGACAACGGCATAGCCACCCATGCAGCGTTTGAAAACTCCGGAGACGGCCTTGAATATATGCTCGTTGCTCAGCTGATATTCTTTCTTCTCCAGCGCGTTATAAATCTCATGCGCGAAGACATTGAGGAGAATCTCTGAATCTGAGGTGGTGTTCACATGGCGCAAATCGTCTTTGAAAATGCGTTTGCGGAGCTTGTTCGCATTGGTCAGATTGCCATTGTGTGCCAAGGCAATACCGAATGGCGAATTTACATAGAATGGCTGGGCTTCGGCTGAAGAGCTACTGCCTGCAGTCGGGTAGCGGCAGTGAGCGATTCCAGCGTGCCCACTCAAGCGCTTCATATGCCGGGTAAAAAATACGTCTTTAACCAGGCCATTGTCTTTGCGAAGATTGACTACCCCACTCTCATCACAGGTGAGAATGCCTGCGGCGTCCTGGCCACGATGCTGTAGAACCGTTAAACCGTCGTAGAGACTCGTGCTGACCGGCGCCCGGCCAACGATACCTAACACACCACACATAAAGTGAACTCTGTTTTCGCGTCTAATTCGCTGCTAAGTAGGTTAAGGCCGCGCTGTCGACTCGCCAGGCAACCTGAGAACCGAATGATACATCATTTGCTGCGCCTGTAGTGCGCCACCGCACTACTAATTTCAGCTGGTTGCGGTGGCTGTTTCTTCAGCCGGTACATCCTCTGCTTCATTGATCTTCTCAACCCCTTCCTCATCCTCAGGTGTTTCCCGATCCGGCGAGCTTTGCAGCTGACTGGGCAACAGGGTTTCCGTGTAATTCGCAGCTGATTCGAAATATGGCAAATACTTGGAATTCTTCCACCAGTCGCTGTTCTCCATGCCCATGCCACGGGCTACCAGGAAGATCGCTATCACAATAGCGCCCGCACGCAGCACACCAAAGCCAATCCCAAGCACCCTGTCGGTTCCCTTAATCGCGCCCTTTACCAACAACTTGGTGATTATGTAACTCAGTATTGAAAAAGCGAACAGGGTTAAGATGAAAACCAGCGCAAAGCCAGCGGAAACACGGAAACCGTCAGCGGGGATAGCCACGTATTGGGCAATGAAATCGCCAGCGGGCTCGCAGAAAGTGATGCCAAGCCAGATCGCCATAATCCATGACGTGATTGATAACGCCTCGCGGATGAAGCCCCGCATGAGACCAACCACCACTGAGATCACAAAAATTCCAGCGATAATAAAATCAAATCCACTCATTAGCTTTACCCTGTAGACGTTGTGTTTGGATAGGTGGAAATTAAGAACGGCGTGACTATAACAACACGCTAGCGACTTTGAAACTGTGGTTTGGCAAAACTATGGATAGGCACGGATAAAACCAGCCTCGCCCGTTTTGCTGGTAAGCAATGTTTTTGCCTTGGCTGCATTCACACGCTGCGCGTACGGACCCAACCAGATTCGCGTTCCAGTTGCTTTGCCTCGATTGGTATCCACAATAGTGGTCGAGGGATCGAATCCCTTTTCACGCAAATCATTCACCACCCTGGCAGCGCCGCGCTTGTCGGTAAACACACCGACCTGAACGACCCAACCAACATCTACTTTGTCAGCAGCGGCAATGGTGTTGTTACTGGGTGGCGAACTTGGGGTTGGGTTGCTTCCCGGCTCAGGATCAGCCGCAGCCACTGCTGGTGCCGTTTCCTGGGTCGAAGGTTCTTGAGTATTCGACTGCGACTCGCTGTTATTGCTCTGCGTGGAGTCATCTTCCGGCGCGGAACTCTCCTGGCTGGTCGGTGCTCGGGCGACCTCGACACCATCGTTCCTATCGCGATTGACATCGTCGGTTGTATCGCCATTTCCATCATCGTTATTCAATGGTGTGATCTTGGATATGTACACCTGTTCCTGGTCAGCGACTTCTTCGCTTTCAATCGCTGCGAGCAGATCGTTTTCGATATCATTTGAATCCAGATTTTCACTTGCCTGTTCCCGTGCCTGGTCGGGCAGTTTGACCGCTTCGCTGGGAGGTCCTAATAACCATGGCAGAAATAAGGCGCCGAAAAACAGCAGAAATGCGGCACCCGCAATTCTGTGCTTTAAAACAAAGTCGGGTTGTTGGGCAGACTTTGATTTTCTTTTGTTTGCCATGTTTACGTGTTTTTGGGTTTTATCTAACAACGAAGTGTTGGGGCCTGAAGTCATCCATTCGGCAGTCACTTCTTAATGAGTGGCATTATATCACTTACGATAAAAAAGGAGCCGAAAACCAGCAAACAGTCATCCCTTTGTAATTTATGCTGGGCTGCCAGAAAAGCAGACTCGACATCGGGAAAAAGGCGGCTTTGTAACGAATTTGAACTCGGGTCATGTGACGCGATGTGATCTGTTAACAATGTTTCGATTCTTTCAGCACTGGCACCTCGCGGGTGATTGATGGTGGCAAAATACCAGTGATCTACCTCAGGCAGCAGCTGTGCCAGCGTTTCTGCGATCTGCTTATCCGCCAACATGCCACAAACGGCATAGGTCTGGCCCGAAACACCAAGGTTGCGGATAAAGCTAGACAGGGCGGCAACTGAATCCTGATTATGCGCCACATCCAGGACCACGTGCGGCTTTTTGGACACTACCTGGCAACGCGCTATCACTGAGGCTGCTGCGATTCCTTTGCGAATTGAATCTTCCTCAAGCGGCAGCAGTTCTTGCAGAGACTGGACCGCTTGTACTGCTACAGCGGCATTGCTCAACTGATGATTGCTTTGATGATACGGAAGCGGCAAGTCCTCTAAAACCAAGTCTTCTGCATGCCACTCCCAATGCGTGGCGACGGTATTCGACAGGTGTAACCGCACAGAGAAATTCTGCTCGATGACCTGCGGTGTGATTCCCAGTGACTCAGTGTGCTCAAGAACGCTAGCCGGTGGCTCCGACATCCCCAGCACACAGGGTTTGCCTCTGCGCGCAATACCGATTTTCTCACGACCTATTTGTTCTACGTCGTCTCCTAGCCACGCCATGTGATCCAGGGAAATGCTGGTAACAATTGCCAGATCTGCAGGCAGAATATTTACCGCATCGAGGCGCCCTCCCAGGCCGACCTCCATCATGGCAATGTCCACCCCGGCTTTCTCAAATAGCTCCACCGCCAGCAACGTACCAAATTCAAAGAAGGTCAGCTTGGTGCTTTGTCGATGATGTTCGACTCGCCCAAAGGCCTCCAGCAAGGCGCTATCATCAACGTCCTGCCGATCTATCTGATATCGCTCATTGAACCTGGAAATATGCGGAGATGTGTATTTACCTACACTGTATCCAGCCTGGTGATACATACTATTCAGCAGCTCGGCAGTACTGCCTTTACCATTGGTGCCGGCAATACTGATGACATGGAACGACACACCGCTGGGATAGAGGCGTTGATACACCTCACGCGCGCGCTCCAGGGAAAGTTCTATCTCCCTGGCGTGCAGGGTCTGGATATAGTCAACCCATTCAGACAGTGTTCGATGCATGGCAATAAGATGTAAGGCTTAGCGGCCGATTGCCAGCAAAGCTTGCTCCAATCGCTGATGATCCTTAATCCCGGGTGCCGACTCCACACCACTATTCAAATCGACCGCATAGGGCGACATGCTGTTGCAGGCATCCGCCACATTCTCGGGTGACAACCCTCCGGCCAAAATCAGTTTCTGTTTACTCTCACGCGGCCATAAATCAGCATCCAGTCTTTGTCCTGTCCCGCCAGGCTGACCTTTAACATAGGGATCAAACAACAGTGCTCGTGCATCCGGATATTGCGTCAACTGGCTGGCTACCTGGGTACGCTCCTTTGCGCGTATGGCTTTTATAAAACCTACTCCCAGAGACCGACCAAACTCGTTGCTTTCAGCGCCATGTAATTGCACCAGGTCAAGACCAATATCCTCCACGGCCTGGCGGATAAATGCCTGGCTCGCATCCACGAACACGCCCACCAGGCTGACCAGTGCTGGAACTTCCTGACGGATGTCGATGGCAGTATTAGTGTCAATCAAACGGGGGCTATCAGCATGCAGTATCATCCCAATGGCGTCCACCCCCAGGCCCACCGCGATTCGTGCATCCGCTGCCCGCGTGGTTCCACAAACTTTGACTTTGATTCGTTGATTCACAATATCTATGTCTGGTGCTGATCAGACTGAAAACGTTATTCACCCCAAAAGGCAGGATACTCATGACTGCTCGCCAACGCGAATTCTGAAGGATAGGTAACCCCGGCCAAATATAGCCCATTTGCTGGTGCGGTAATACCACCGCGAGTGCGGTCTTTTGCTGCCAACACCTCGCTCAACCAGTTTACTTCACGCTTGCCGCAACCTACTTCCATCAGCGACCCGGCAATATTTCTAACCATATGCTGTAAAAAAGCATTCGCGGTTACGTCAAACCAGATCCAGGGTCCGCGACGCTGCAAAGAAAAATGTTGCAGGGTTCTTACTGGGGAATGGGCCTGACAACCGGCAGCACGGAAAGAACTGAAGTCGTGTTCACCCAATAAACACTGTCCGGCAGCCAGCATCCGTTCTTCATCCAGCTCACGGAAATCATTCGTCGCGTGATGACGGAACAAGGCACTTTGAATGGACTGGTTGTGAATGATGTAGCGATAAGATCGGCTCAGCGCAGAAAATCGAGCGTGAAAATCATCATCAATGGATTGTACCCAGCGCAGTCTGACATCCTTGGCGAGAAAACGATTCGTACCCCGACACCAAGAGAATTCAGAGCGGCTGGCGTCGCTGTCAAAATGGATAAGCTGATGCGTAGCATGTACGCCGGTATCGGTTCGGCCAGCGGTAACGATTGCGACGGGGTGGTCGGCAACCTTGCCAAGCGCTGTTTCGATTACAGATTGGACGGTTCTGACTTCACCTTTCTGGATTTGCCAACCACTGAAGTTGGAACCGTCATATTCAACGCATGCCGCGTATCGCATAATTGCAGGTGGTCGATTAAATGGAGGAAGTTCTTCTCTTTATAACTGCTATATCCGCTACTTTCACTGCACGCTCATAGCCTGCACAGTTGCAGGCTATATTGAGGTGAGTTGGTGCATAACCCAGTTATTTGTTGAAGAATTAACTGTCAACCAGAGAGTTCAGGTGTCCATCGATGCTCAGGCATTTATCGACTGCAGTAACTCGCTAGCGTCGGCCAGTACATCTTCAGCAACATCATCATTGCTCACAATGTCATCCAGAATTTTCCTGGCACCGTCTTCGTCACCCAAATCAACAAAAACCTTGGCGAGTTCATACTGGGTGCGTGACTCGTCGTAGTCTTCATCCACTTCCAAATCACTCACTTCCTGGGCTGCACGCAGCGAGTCTTCATCGTCACCCTCTGGTACGTCAATACGTTCGAATTCGAGTGCCTCACCTTTCTCTTCATCAGAACTGCTGACAATTTCCTCGAGCACTTCATCATCACTGTTTTCAGCCAGGATATCCTCAGCGGCATCATCAACTGCGGCAACGTCGTCATCGTCAAATTCCAGAGCATCGATCTCGATATCATCAAGCTCACTGATTTCACTGCGGCCGTCATCAAAGCTGATCAGGTTCACTGAGTGTTCTTCCTCGGCAAGCGCAAAATCAACAGATTCTTCTGCTGCATCAATAGAATCATCCACTGACCAGTCAGAGGCTTGTGACGCCGAGTCAGCGACGGCCATTTCATCTGAGAGGTCTAACTCACCGTCACTATCGGCTTCAAGATCCAGATCTACGATGTCGCCACTGTCAATCTCGGTGTCAACCTCGGTGTCTTGTTCATCTTCGTCACTATCCGCCGTCTCGGCCATGACCGTTTCGGAGTCGTCAGCGGCGGCGTCGGGGGCGTCGTCTGCCCCGGTGTATGCCAGCGTATCATCTGCTTCTTCGGCTGACGTTTCAGCGGCAGCCTCACTACCGTCGTCTGCAGCGCTGTCGGATTCATCCGCCACCAATTCATCGGCGAGAATTTCCGAGGCGGACACTTCAAACAATGGATTATTCGGTGAGATGTCCTTGCCCATCAGACTGACTTCTTGCCATATTTGCGAGGTCAAAAAGTTCTTCTGTGAATACAGTTCTTCGGCAATCCGCTCAAACCCCTCAACATTATTATTCTTGTGGTAGAGCGCCAACAATTTCTGCTTGATGTCTACCCGGCCTGGTTTTCCAGCGATACCGTCGAGTAACACTTCCTCTGCCTGCTCATCCCGACCGTAAGCAATATACACATCGGCTTCGGCGATCGGGTCAACCTCGTCAGCCTGCACCACCGCATCGCTATCACTATAAACGGTGAGGAAAGATGTCTCACGATCTGGTGCCTTGCTTGGCGTTTCGATCACTGGAGTGGCAGTAACACTTTCCTGGTCAACCGACTGCGATTGCGTTTCGATTGACAACATACTGATCTCAAATTCTTCATCGGCACGTCTTCGGCGAATCATTAACAGCCCAAAGCCTGCCGCTAGCAACGCTCCAACACCCGCAAGTATTTTCCAGAGACCATCATCAATAAGACTGGTTTTAATCTGCTCCAAAATACCGGGTTGAGAAATAGGCGTAATGGTTCTGGGTTGAGCTGCGGCAGTTGTGTCAGAGTCCGCCCCTGCATCAATACTATCAGCGCCAATGGGCTGATCCAGATCACCGACTTCGCCCAGGGTGTCGTCGCCGATAGCAAGATCACCAGTGCCAAAGTCATCAGATTCGATCGCGCTGCCGGCTAATTCGTCCGAGTCCAAATCATTCGATCCCAGGTCATCAATCACGGAGCCAGTATCTGTTCCTGCATCTCCCAGCGACCCATCTGCGGTCATGTCAGCCAGCATGGCATCGACCTGATCGACCAGGTCGGTCGCTGAGCCATCATCAGTGCCGACATCAGCAGTAACGTCGGAATTGTCGTTTTGTGCCGCGAGTGTTGCTTCGACACTCGCCATCTCGGCGCTCTCAACGTCTAAACTCAACAAGCGGTTCATATCCGCCAATTGTCCTTCCAAAATTGAAATACGCTCAGTGAGTTCCTGGTTTTCCAAGGTGCTGGAACTAAGCGAACTCTGTAATTCAATAATCTGCTCACGCAAAGCGACCATTTCGGCCTCACGATTATCTCCTTCTGCGCTGGATACGAATGATTCGGTATCGGTACTCGATCCAACCTGGAAATTATCTTGCTGAAAATCGCTTGAGCTTGAACTGGTGCCGCCCAGCAAGTCGTCATCGTAGGTATATTGATCCTGACCCACCAGTAAGCCGTCGCCAGATGAAGACGAAGCAATCAGAACTGATGGATCCCATTCCGAAACCTGGTCATAAAAGAACTGTTTAGCCTGGGCAATATCGACGGCTCTAATCGCATTGAGGTCACCAATGTTAAGCACCGTACCCCGCATCAGGCCGTTGATATTGTCATCAATGAAAGCGTCGCGATTCTCTTCAAACAACACTTGCATGATTTGATAAATACTCAAATCGGGGAACTGACGTTGCAGTTCCTCGGCGATGACACTGAGTGATTCGCCGGAAGCCACCGGACCATATTGGGCATCCGTTGCGAGTTCTACATAGGATTGATCATCTTCGACCGCACTATCGAAATCACTATCGGCAAAGCTCTCAGTTGAAACTTCTTCTTCAACCGCTACAGGTTCGGACTCTTCAGAATAGATCGACTCGTCGTAAACTGATTCAGCACTTGAGTCACCAAATACCTCATCAACGACCTCAGACTCGTCCAGGTCCTGCACTTCAATCTCAGCGGTTTCTTCTGGCAGATAAGATTGATCGACCCCAACGGATCGCGGTTGCGAAACGGATTGTGGTGTCTCGGAGGCATAGACAGGTGGATCAATCAATGCGGTATATTCCCGCAGGAAACTGCCACCAGCCCAATCAACGCGTATCAAAAAGTGAATAAATGGCTCTTTGATGATGACATCATTGCTCACCACACGCAGAAGAGTCTGACTACCATTTTGTTCAAGACTTAAACTTAAGTCATTGAGATAACTAGGGTATTCAATCCCCAAATTGGCAAAATCTTCCTCGGAGGCAATCGCTGCACTGACCGTATCCAGGTCATCACCATCTGATACTCGCAGCTCAATTGTGCCATTGAGGGGTTCATCGAGGTTTGACTCCACTTTCAAGGCTCCCAGCCCCAAAGCAGCCAAATTGGTAGAGAAGAACAGGGTGACAATCGTTGTCACTACCAACCTGGTGTTTAAGAACGAGAGCATGCTTGCAACCTTGGGCGTCGGTTGGGAAGAAGGTCGATTAGCCGCCAATTTAAAGTTAGCCATAGTCGCTCCAAATCCTTGGGCCATGTATCTAAAGGTACATTTTGGGCATAGGATTGAAATTTTATTATTAAGTTTTAGGTAGTTAGCTTCGCATTGTAACAACTTACTTCAGTTTTTAGCAACTACAAAGCGGATTCATTGGTTTCGCATTTCAAGCGAATATTTACGATTTTCGGATTGGGCGGTCTGGAGGTGACAAAAATTGTCTGGTTAAGTCTAAAGGAGAACACATTCCAAACCGCAGATTTATTGTCTAATAATACTATTTGTCTGACAAACTGCCTGTTAAATTGCGATAAAACTGCTCTTATGACCAACTCACAAGTAGTCTGCGGCCAGGCATTCCGCAATTTGTACACTGTTCGTCGCCGCGCCTTTGCGGACATTATCGGACACGACCCACAAATTTATGCCGTTTGGATGCGAAATATCTTCGCGAACCCGCCCAACGTAGACCGCATCAGACCCAGCAGCCTCGGTTACGGCAGTTGGATAACCACCATCCTCGCGTTCATCAATTAGCTCGACACCGGGCGCCTTCCGCATCAGGTCACGAACATCCTGCACACTGATTTTGCGTTCTGTTTCAATATGACAGGCCTCTGAATGCCCATAGAAAACCGGAATTCGCACGGCAGTGGGGTTAACCTGGATGCTGTCATCACCCATAATTTTTCGCGTTTCCCAGACCATTTTCATTTCTTCCTTGGTGTAGCCATTCTCAGTAAACACATCAATTTGCGGCAACGCATTAAATGCGATCTGTTTAGGGTACACACTCGCATCGATTGACTTGGCATTTAGCAGGTTTGCGGTCTGCCCGGCCAGTTCTTCCATGGCGTCCTTTCCTGTTCCCGATACTGCCTGGTAAGTACAGACATTGATGCGCTCAATTCCAACTGCATCATGAATCGGCTTTAACGCCACCAGCATTTGAATGGTAGAGCAGTTTGGATTGGCAATGATATTGGTGGCTTTATAGTCGGCGATGGCATGCGCGTTCACTTCTGGCACCACCAGCGGTTTATCATCGTCATAACGAAATTGCGAAGTATTGTCGATAACCACGCAACCGGCAGCAGCAGCCTTGGGCGCATACTCTGCTGAAATTGAGGCACCGGCTGAAAACAGGCCGATCTGCACCTGGCTGAAGTCGAAGTCCGCCAGGTTTTCGACGCGAACGGTTTTTCCATTGAATTTGCGCGTGCTGCCAGCTGACCGTTCACTGGCCAGTAGAAAGAGATTGTCGACCGGGAATTTTCGCTCCTCGAGTACTTCCAGCAGCGTTTCACCAACTGCTCCAGTTGCGCCAACAATGGCAACATCGTAGCGACGCGCGTTAACTTCAGATGACATCTTCTTACTTCTCTCTTCAATATTAGTTTATTCAAACACTTAGCCTGGTCACGCTTACACCAACGGTGACAGCTAACGGACCAGCCGAAATCCGGCACCCGTGAATACAATCTTCACGCCACCCTCAAATTTGACACGATAGAGTTAACGCGCTACAACTGATGTGTAACGCGGTAATGCGGTGCTTGTGAGTGAGATCAGGCAGGCCGATTAACCATAGCATTTCACCCGCCGTTTTTGAGCTGGCGAAAGTGCCCAGTTGAACGGCGAATTTTATCACAACGATCCGCATCGAATAACCGCCTAAAACGCAATTTAGTAACTATTCAGTATTAGTTGAGTCAATGAATGAGTAAGCCAGGCAAGAACGCGTTTGAACCGATTCAGTTCCTTGAATTCTGGCGCCTGGTGGCTATTGACCTGGGCAACTCGCGATTGCGTATCAACACTAACGCTAAATCAATTCACGAGTTGGTCGACAAAGACGGCGATAGCCGCAGCTACCTGGTCGACGCCATTCGCAAATCTTACAAATTGAGCCAGTGCCAACACCTTGCATCGCCAATATCACTGGAGCACGTGTTGGATATCCTGGGCGAAACCGCCTACACTCTGCAGGGTGACCAGCGTGACGATTTGTTCGACATAGAGTTACTCGAAGAAATAGCCTGGCATATCAGCGACCGATATTCGATCCAGCTTTCTACACTGGTGGAACAGCATGACAAACCCGCTGCCAACAACAAGTCGGCCCAAATTGTTTCCTTTCCAAACTACAAGATTCGCCGCGCAAACAATCACCGACTCTGAAACCAGCAAAACACCGACCAGCCTGGTTGTGACTGGATGACATGATTATTTAACCGCATCGCAGCGATTGATCAGCGACTACTCCAGCAAAGCCAGCAATTGCGCTTCATCCAGCATTTCAATCCCCAGTTCGGCCGCTTTGCTTGCCTTGCTACCAGCATCCTTACCTACCACCACCATGGATGTGTTCTTTGAAACACTGCCGGTCACCTTGGCGCCCAGAGCTTGCAAGCGTTTTTTCGCTTCGCTGCGACTCATTGAATCCAGGCCACCTGTCAGCACCATGGTTTTTCCCGCCAACGGCAGTTCTTCCTCGTTTGGCGCTGCAGACACGTCGATCTTCTCGTAGTGAACCCCCAGGGCCTGCAACTCATCCAGAATCGCCAAATTATTTTTATCTGCGAAAAAGTCCACGATTGAGCCGGCAACAATTGGGCCAATATCCGGCAAGGCTTCAAGTGCTTCCTGGTCCGCTTTAATCAGCGCTTCCAGCGAACCCAGGCTTTGCGCTAATTGTTCTGCGGTGGTTTCCCCCACCTGCGAGATGCCCAACGCATAAAGTAGGCGAGGCAACTCGGTATTCTTGCTGGCTTCAATCGCTGCGAGCAACTTTTCCGTTGATTTCTCGGCGAAGCCTTCCAGGTCTAAGACTTGCTCATGGGTTAACTTATATAAATCGGCGACATTCTCGACCAACTTTAACTCGACAACCATATCCACAATACGGTCACCCATGCCATCGATATCCATGGCTTTCCGGGACACAAAATGCTTGATTGCTTCTTTGCGCTGGGATGCGCAGATCAAGCCGCCACTGCAGCGTGCGATAATGCCCTCGCCTTCAAACACCACGATGGAATCGCACACCGGACAGCGCTGCGGAAATTCATAGGGCTCTGACTGCGCAGGGCGCTTGGAAACATCCACTGAGACAATCTGCGGAATCACATCCCCAGCTCGCCTGACCACTACGGTGTCCCCTACGCGGGCGTCCAGCCGGGCGATTTCGGCATGATTATGCAGGGTAACATTTGATACCGTGACGCCGCCCACAAAGACCGGCTGCAAGCGAGCAACAGGTGTCACGGCACCGGTGCGGCCAACTTGTACTTCGATTTCGTTAAGCAAGGTGGTGGTTTCCTCGGCGGGGAACTTGTGTGCCAGCGCCCACCGCGGCGCCTTGGCAATGAAACCGGCATCAGCTTGTTGCGCCAAGTCATTCAGCTTGTAGACAATGCCATCTATTTCGTAGTCCAACGTCGGGCGCTGCGTAGACATGTCAGCATAGTAAGCCAAGCACCCTTCGGGACCTTGCACGAGCCGAATCAGCGGGCAAACTGGAAACCCGAGCTCAGCCAACCTGGCGAGCATGCCGTGGTGAGTTTCAGCGTAATTACTGTCGCTGATAACACCGACAGCGTAGATGAAAATCGATAAATTTCGGCTGGCGGTAATCTTGCTGTCCAACTGTCGTAAGGCGCCCGCGGCGGCATTACGTGGATTGACATATTCTTTTTGCTCTTTAGCGCGCTGTCGTTCGTTCAGTGCTGCGAATACGTCGTGACGCATGAACACCTCGCCTCTCACCTCCAGGCGTTCGGGAGCACCGTTCGGCAGACGAAGTGGGATGGAGCGGATGGTCTTGATATTTTGGGTGACGTCCTCGCCTACCTTGCCGTCACCGCGAGTAGTGGCGTATTTGAGCAAGCCCTGTTCGTACATGATGCTGACTGCCAGGCCATCCAACTTAGGTTCGGCGACATAGTCAAATACGGCCTGCTCGTCTTCATCGAGTTGTTTATGCAATCGGGCATCGAAAGCGACTATTTCCTCATCACTGAACCCATTGCTGAGCGATAACATTGGCAACTCATGTTTCACCTGCTCAAATTGCGACAACGGCGCTGCACCGACACGTTGGCTTGGGGAATCAGCAGTCAATAATTCCGGGTGGGCCGACTCCAAGGCCTGCAATTCGCGCATCAAACGGTCATAGTGGGCATCGCTGACCGTGGGTGCATCCAGAGTGTGGTAGGCGATATTATGCTGTTCTATTTCCTTCGCCAGTTCCTGATGGCGTTGTTTGTCTTTCTCTGGGGCGCTCATCACTATTGGTCCGAAGTAGGCCTAAAAAAGTTTCTTACTAACCGCATCACCCGGGATTAATCCATCCTGCTCCATGCTATAGGCAATGTCTGATATCTGTTGCATCAGGATTGAATAAGAGCGCTGAGTCATAACCTTGCCATTTCGGTCAACGACCTTGCCATCCAACCAGGTTGCCAGGTTGTTGGCATCTTTCACCATATCTTGAAAAATACGATCGGGCTGCTCCACTGCCGGCACATTCATATAGATCACCAAGTCATGCACTGGCGTCATGGCCCCGCTACTGATGCCAAAATGACCGGAACCATCGGTGCAGGCTAGTCGATACAGCACGGAAATATTGTTTTTCTGCCCCTTGGTTTTCACGAAGATGCCATTCTTGTCGGTGGACATCAACAGATCACGTGCGCAACTTTCAATGTCCGCCATGCGGAAGCCGGTCTTCGCACGCGGCACTACGTTTAGCACTGCCATGGAATCATAGCGCCGGGCTATCTGGTCCAGGATTTGTGCTTGGGAAAGAGCCTCGTCGATGTCCATGGAAAACTCGAACGGTGCGTCAAATTTGTTTGAGAAGTCCAACGTCATCTGCTGGAAGTCATGCAGTTCTTTTTGCGACATCGCGCCTTCGCGATCGGCCAACTGGATGGCCACACCCAGCTCTACAAATCTTGCAGAGGGCAATTCAAATTCAATATCACGCCACAGATCCGTCAGCTGATTTAAGCCATAAATATGCACTTTGCGATGAAACTTGAAATCGTGCTGGCGAAACAGAGACAGCAATTCCTGCTGCTCAATGGCCTCAGGATTTTTAACCCGGGCAACCAGCTCAGTGACGATTGAAGAAGCTGAATCTATCTTTGGTGCACCGCCACTTGCTGTCGGTTTAGGCGCAGACATACTGGGCGCTCTTGGGGTGGCTTTTTCCGAACCGCTACCAGGCTGGGGTTTGCGCCTCGCGGCGGCCTGTTTGGCTTGGTTGACACTCGCGGTGTTGTTCGCGCTGGGAGCCGCTTTCTGGACGTCCGCACTACTACTCTGAGCACCCATGCCTGGTGCACGTTTGCTGGCAGTAGCCCTGCCCTTCTTGTTGTTGCTGGCAGCTTGTTTTTTACTCTTTTGACCCTCGAGTTCAGCAAACAGCGGGTCTACGTATTCTTTCTTATCAGGTTTTTCCACCCGACGTTGTTGCCACACGGAATACGCCACAATGGCGAGGAACAATACCAGGGCCAGGCCGATAAATATGAGGTACTGATTGCTCACGTTGAGTTCCGAACTGCCTCTACTGCGCCGCCATCGCGGCCGCTTCTGCTACATCCACAGCCACCAAACGCGACACGCCTGGCTCCGCCATAGTGACACCGATGAGCACATCAGACGCCTCCATGGTGATCTTGTTGTGGGTAATAAAAATCAACTGGGTCTTATCACCCAACTGCTTTAAGACCCCAGCATAGCGTTCGACGTTCGCATCATCCAGCGGAGCGTCAACCTCATCGAGCACACAAAACGGTGCGGGATTGAGCTCAAAAAATGCGAACAACAGGGACACCGCCGTCAGCGCTTTCTCACCGCCGGATAGCAGGTGAATGGTGCTATTGCGTTTGCCGGGGGGGCGCGCCATAACGCCTACGCCTGTATCCAGCATGTCGTTACCAGTTAACTCCAGGTAGGCACTGCCACCACCAAACAATTTGGGGAAAAATTCTTTAAAGCCTTCGTTTAAAGCATCAAACGTTTCTTTGAAACGAGTTCGGGTTTCTTTGTCAATCTTGTTGATGGCAGCTTCCAGCGTTGCCATCGCTTCGGTGAGATCCTCATGCTGACTATCCAGGTAAACTTTCCGCTCAGCGCACTGTTCATACTCGTCGATCGCCACCAGGTTTACCGCACCGATGCGGTCGATCTTGCGAACTACCTCACTCAGAGCCTGTTCGACCCCTTGCAAACTGATTTCTTCTGGTAGCTGCTGATGCAACAGGGTAACTTGTTCCGTGGTTTTTTCCATTTGTTCGGCTACGGTGTCCCTGCGTACCACCACCTCCTGACGTGCCATGCGCACCGCTTCCAGGCTATCTCGTGCCGATTTTGATTTACGATCAAACCCCAGCCTTTGCTGGTCGGCACTCTGCATTTGGTTCTCAAATTCCTGTAATTCATTACGCGCCTTGGAGAGACGCTTTTCGGCTTCCAGGCGATTCTCCAGCAAGCCCTGTAACTGGTCACGTAGTGCTGCGGTTGGATCTTCTTCGCTTTCCAGGATGGCTGCCAACTCCTGGCTTCGTGCTAACTGGCCTTCAAGTTGCTGAGTCAAGCGCTCTATACTCTCAGTCAGCGAGCCCTGGTTGGATTGCAGACGCTCAAATTCAATCTGCTTGGCTTGACGCTCGTCGCGCGCCTTGCGCTCATGCTCGCGGGTTGTTTCCAGGTCTGTCAGTAACGATTTTCGCTGTTGAGTCAGTTGTTCTCTTGTCTGGTCGAAGTCTGACGCCTGCTTGCGCGCGTCTTCCATCAGCTTGTTAGCTAGTCCGATTTCATCACGGGCGCTGGCCAGTTGATCACCTAATTCCTGTTGCTCAATAATGAGTGTGTCTCGTTGAGCAATTAATTCAGCACTACGTGCTTCAATGGCGCCAAGTTGGTTGTGCAACTCGGTACGGCTGTGTGATTTATTGCGAAACTCACTGCGACTGGCTTCACGGTCGGATTCAAACTGAGCTATCTGCTCCTGGGCCTGTTCGCCCTGAAACTGAACCTTCTGAAGCTCCCGTTCTGCATGATCAACGCTTTCCACCAGCTTCTCCATTTCAGCCTCACGCTGCAACAGGCCGGCTTCGGCATCCTGGCTGGTGCCGAATGTTGCCCAGTTAGGGCCTACCCAGCAGCCCTCGCGGGTGACAATCGATTCATGCGCAGCCAACTTATTGCGCGATTGCAGAGCTTCCATCAGGCTGTCAACGGCATAAACGCCATGGAACCACCCATCCACCTGGATATCAACAGCCGAAACCTTGTCCAATAAAAGATCCAGGTTAGCTTGGGGATAACTACCGCGACTGCCATTAATATCCAACTGCGAACTTTCCACCACCAATGCGGAACTCTCATCAACCAGTGAAATACGACCATCCTGGAGGCTCGCCATGTCAGCACTGAAGCGATCCAATTGATGCACAGACAAGGCGTTCAAGTGGCGACTAAGAACCGTATCAACCGCCAGTTCCCAGCCACTTTCTACCTGTAACTTTGAGGCAATTCGATCATTGTCTTTTATCCCGCGTTTCTCCAACCACTGGTTCACCACGATATTGTCCTCACCGAGGGCCGCCGATTGCAGCGCTTGCAGCGATTTCAGTTGCGCAGAGTCATCCTGTAATTGATGACGCACGGTATTGTAGTGCTCGCGGCTGGATTCCAATTCCTTGCGCAACTCAACTATTTTATCGTCTTTCGCCTGCAACTCAGTTTCCAGCGCCTTGCACACCTCATCAATGTCAGCCACGGCCGCCTGCAAGCTATTGATTTCGTCCATGTTCAACTTGCTGTCAATATCAGCCAGAGATGCTACTACTTGTTCACTGCGCTGAGAGAAATGCAAGATCTGCCGATCGTGTTGCTCGATGCGAGCAGATTGAACTTCTCGCTCTTTTTCTGGGTTGGCAGCCTCTCGGTTAATTTGCTCCCATTCTCGCTGCCATTGCTGATATTCACTATCCGCTTTTTGGTACTTGTCGCTGGCCAGCTGATATTGCTCCGCCAAAGTCTCAACTTCAGGCTCAATGGCCTGCAAGTGTTCCCGGGTTTCATCCAGTCGAGTCTGGTCCAACTGAAGATGCTGGGAAGCTTCCCTTTCGGATTCAGCCAACCTGGCGAACTCCTCCTGTTGTTGCTGCCGAGTGACGCGCGCATGCTCGATTGATTGCTCGAGGGCCGCCACTTCGCCACCAATACCGTAATAGTCTGCCTGAACCTTGTTTAAGGCCTCAGTGAGCTCGTTTTGCTCCTGGCGCATTGCCTCGATTTGGGATTCGACATCGCGCTGTTCAGCGACCTGGGATTCAAACTCAGTTTGCAAGCGCTCAAGTTCCACATCTTTGGCTTGCACCTGGTCGTGCAAACCCGCCCAGCGCAACGTTTTTAACTGGGTATCAAGCTCGCGTTGCTCGGTTTTAAATTTTTTGTAACGCTCAGCCTCATTGGCTTGCCGTTTAAGTCTACGCAGCTGCGATTCGAGTTCGCTGATAATGTCCTCTACCCGACTCAGGTTATCCCGTGTATGGCGAATGCGGTTTTCTGTTTCGCGGCGACGTTCTTTGTATTTTGAAATCCCGGCGGCCTCCTCGATCAGTACCCGCAGGTCTTCTGGCTTGGACTCAACAATGCGCCCCACCATACCCTGTTCAATAATTGAGTAGGAACGTGGACCCAGACCGGTGCCAAGGAAGATATCGTGGATGTCCTTACGTCGACACCGTGCTTTATTGATGAAGTACTTGGAACCGCCCTCGCGTGTCAATTCACGCCTGATCGCGATTTCGGCAAATTTTGCATAATTACCCGGAGCCTTGCCGTCGGAATTATCAAACACCAGCTCGACATAGGCGCGACTAACCGGTTTGCGCACGGCGGAACCGTTAAAAATCACGTCATCCATGCTGTCACCACGCAACATTTTCGCCGAGGATTCGCCCATCACCCAGCGAATTGCATCAATGACGTTGGATTTGCCGCATCCGTTTGGCCCCACAATTCCAACCAGGTTATTAGGCACGGATACTTTCGTAGTATCTACAAAAGACTTAAAGCCTGACAGCTTTATATGTTTTAAACGCATTCAGTTTCCTGCAGTTTCCAATACTTCTGGTTCTCTCGAGCTTGAAACGGGAGCCGATTTCACAGATATCTGCTTAGCCAACATTAGGCTTTGACCCTAGCACTGCGAACGAGCAGTTTTTCGTGTTTTCTTTCCCTTCGCTGACACAAACCATAATCAATACGGCCGGTTAAGACAGGCAAAATGTCCACGTAATAACGGCGTTCAGCAAGAAGAAATATTTTGCTTATATTAACCCCTAAGATTAAGTGAAAACTGGCTGCAATAAAACCTTTGATTGGGCGCTATCCCCACTTATTAGCAAAATAATTTGCGAATTGATTCGGAAAGGCCAACAGCAAAAATTTTCAGCGATCAGGGAAGCCAGTAAACTGACAATCGACTGACAAAATTCTTCGCAAATAGTTGCTCACCAGCTACCTTGCCACGTCATTATCTGTAATCATCGGGATATTGGCTCAACCAGCTGTTTTCGACACCAAACAAGGCGCTATGCACATCAGCCCAGCACAAATTCAGCAGTTCAAAATCGATGGTTACCTAGTTTTGCCTGCGGTTTTAGACTCCGCCACTCTGGAAAGTTTGCGAACATTGACCCAGGCCCACCTGGCAGAACGAATAAAGCCATTTGAATTGGAAGCGGATGTTCAATATCCAGGAGCGCCCGCCTCCAGGGAAGCCAGCGGGGGCGAGACGATCAGACGCCTGTTACTGGCTTATCAACGTGACGAAGCGCTGGCTGAGATAGCCAGGCTGCCTATGATAGCCGAAGGGATTCAGCAGATTCTGCAAAGCCAGCAACTTTGGCTGAACCCTAATCACCATAACTGCTTGATGACCAAGCAGCCCGAGTACAGCAGCGAGACTTTGTGGCATCGCGACACACGTTATTGGAATTTCAGCGATAAATACCTGGTCAACGCCTGGTTTGCTCTGGGTGAGGAACAACGCGAGAACGGCGCTATGAAAGTGCTGCCGGGCTCACATCGTTGGGAAGTACAGGAAGCGGCGCTGGATGAAGCACAATTTCTTAAGCTGGATCACCCGTACAACCAGGATCGCCTCAACACTCAGCGAACCGTGACCCTCTCTGCCGGCGACTGCCTGTTATTCAGTGCGCACTGCTTTCACGCAGCCGGGAAAAACATTACCGACAAGGCGAAATTTTCCCTGGTGTTTACCTATCACGGGGAAGAAACCAAACCGATTCCAGGCACTCATTCAGACAGCCGCCCGGAAATCCCAATTATATCGTGACGACGGAGCCGCAAGTTTGATGCAGGGTTCGCACCCAATAAAATGGCCAATCGATTAGCAAAGGAAAAATCAACTCTAGTTATCGGCCTGGCGGTCTTTCTGGTCACCTTTCTGGTCTATGTGACCAGCCCGGTTATAACCTCGCACGATTCGCGCTGGTCGGTTCATACCAGCCTTAGCATCATCAAGGAAGGCAACACCGATTTAAACGAGTACGAAGACCTGGTTCGCGCCATCAACTACAACTCGGTCGAGTATGTCGGCGAGGATATCTATTCACTGTTTCCCATCGGCACCTCGGCACTTGCGGTGCCCTTCGTGGCGGTGGCGGACGCCCTGTTTGAGCCACTTATGGCGGCTTTTCCAAACCTCGAACGCTGGCTGGTAAACCGCATGGCTAAAGCGGGAGTCTTCATTGATGACCTGGAACTTATCAATCTGCATCACGCCGTCGAGCTGATCATCGCAAGCTTTTTCTGCGCCGTAGCCGCTTTGTTTATTTTCCTGGTTGCGAATGCAAGGCTGGGCCTCTCCCAAGCCCTACTGGTCGTATTTGTTTTCGCTTTTTGCACCTCCATGTGGTCTACATCCAGCCGATCCTTATGGCAACACGGTCCGTCCGCCTTAATGCTCAGCATTGTGCTGTACTTGATGCTGCTTGAGGAAAAGGCAGCAGGCGTGATCAAGTACGCGGCAATTCCCCTGGCGCTGGCATTTATTATTCGCCCCACCAATGCCATTCCGATCGTCTTTATCACCCTGTTTATAGCCTTAAACCATCGCCGCCAATTGGTGCCTTTCCTGCTTATTGCCCTACCCCTGGCTGCGGTCTTCTTCGCCTACAATTTGCACGTTTATGGTAGTTGGTTGCAGCCCTATTACACGCCAGGTCGGGCATTCTCTCCTGAAAGTTTTGCCCAAGCCCTGGCGGGTAACCTTATCAGCCCGGCGCGAGGCTTGCTGGTCTACTCACCGGTGCTGATATTCGGCGCACTCTGGATTTGGAATAATCGAAATTCCTTGAGCCCTAACCGCCCCGAGGTCTATTTGTTGGCCATTGTTCTGAGCCATTGGTTGTTAATATCGAGCTTCCCACATTGGTGGGCTGGGCATTCCTACGGTCCGCGATTCTTCGCAGATAAGCTGCCGTTTTTTATTTTCTTCTTTGTGTTGTTTCTGCAGGACTTGCGAAATAGACCAGGGATGAAGGTTACGCTGGTTCGCGCGTTACTCATTCCTTTGCTTGCAGTCAGCTTCTTTATCCATGCAAAAGGTGCTTATCATTGGCCAGTGCATAAATGGAATATTACCCCTACTAACATAGATCACCACCCAGAACGCTTATGGGATTGGCAAGATGTTCAGTTTCTTAGATAGTGTGGCGCAAGCTGTTCGCTATGAGACTAAGTGTTAAGCTGAACGGCATTCTTACTAACCTGAGCAACCATGACCGATTTTCAATTTGACGCGGCGAAATACCTGGCCAGAATAAAGTACGCAGGCAGCGTGGATGTATCTCTGGACTCATTAAAATCACTGCAGCTTGCGCAACTAAGGTCCATACCGTTTGAAAATTTTGATATCTGCCTGGGCAATGGCATTGACCTTGTGCCCCATGTGCTGTCTGACAAACTGATAGAGAATCAGCGCGGCGGTTACTGCTTTGAGCTGAACGGCCTCATGCTCATGGCTCTTCAGCATTTTGGCTTTAAAGCGCGAGCATTGTTAGGCAGGGTACATATCACTGGCACAGCTACTGGTCGTGGGCACCAGGTTTGCCTGGTGCGGCTGGGAAGCGAGGATTGGATCGTGGATACTGGCTTTGGATCGGGCACCCCGCAACAACCGATACCGCTAATTGCCAATCAGGAAATTGACGTCATGGGCAAGCCGACCCGCCTATTGGAAGATGAGCAGTTCGGATACATGCTGCAAACTTACACGGATGGCGCATGGAACAACCAATACAGCTTTGATTTAAACCATGTTTGCGCTGGCGATATCGCGTATGGCAACCACTACACGTCGACCAATGCAGACTCGATTTTCACCTATGCGCGGGTGGCCACTTTACGTACGGAAAGTGGCTTGGTCACTTTGTTAAACCACACACTGACGACGACAAACGGGGAACACGTCAGCATCGAACAGCTACCCGAAGGCCAGGCTTACCTCAATGCACTCAAAGAGCACTTTGGAATTGTTCTGGGGCAGCCCTATGAAAGACTAAAACCGCTGGGGTAGTCTTGTGATAGCCTCAAGGAAACGCTAACCACTTGCTCGGAGAAAATAGTATGAGTCAACCACGCCTGATTTTGTCTCAGTTGATCATAATCACAGTACTGACCCTGACAACAAGCCACTCCCAGGCTGAGACGGAGAAAGCGGATTTAGTGCTTTCAAATGGCAAAATTTACACCATGAATCCTGAGCAACCCTGGGCCGAGTCTGTTGCGATTGGCGGCGGTCGAATATTGGCGGTGGGCACGGATGAAGCGCTGGCAAGCTATGCAGAAAGTGCAAGTAGAACCATAAATCTGGAACAGCAAATGCTGTTACCAGCATTCCAGGACGTTCATATCCATCCGATGACCGGCGGCCTGGCCTACCTTGGTTGTTCATTATTCGGTATTGAAGAGATGGACGCGGTCCTTGAAAAAATTTCGCAGTGTGTAAAAGAAGCGCCGGAAGCGGATTTTATTCGCGGCGATGGATGGGACTGGGGCTTGTTTATCGGCGTGGGAGCGCCGCACAAAAAATATCTGGATGCCATTGATGACACACGCCCGTTGATATTTGGTGATGCCGATGGTCATACACTGTGGATTAACTCTGCCGCCCTGGCCCTGGCAGAAATAGATGCCGACACCATCGACCCCGATGGTGGTGAAATAACTCGCGAAAAAGACAGCAAGGAACCGACCGGCGTGTTGCTGGAAGGCCCGGCAATGGACCTGTTAAACAACAAGCTGCCGCCACCCACTCTTGAACAAAAAAAGGCGGCGCTGCTGTATACACAAAAATATCTTCACAGCCTGGGTATAACAGCCATGCAGGATGCGTTTGTCGGGCTGACCGGGACTGATTCGGCGAAGTCACTGGAGGCCTACCAGTCCTTGCTCGATGAAGACAAACTCAAGCTACGGGTCAAAACCGCCTTGTACTGGGAGCCCGGCCAAGGGCTGGATCAGATTAAGGCCATGCAAGCTGCACGCGAAACCTATAGCCAGGAACGGTTACAGGTGAACGCGGTAAAGTTCTGGGCGGATGGGATCCTTGAAGCGTACACCGCCAAGCTGCTCGAGCCGTATTCTGACAAACCTGAAACAACTGGATTGTTAATGGTGCCCGAGGACGAAATCATGGCGGCTATCCCGCTGTTGGATGCAGCACAGTTCCAGGTACACATCCATACCATCGGCGACGCCACGGTGCGCTACGCCCTGGATGCGGTGGAACTCGCGCAAAAAAATAACGGCGTTCGAGATGCACGTCACCTGACGGCACATACTCAGTTGGTCGATATTGACGACATAAAGCGCTTTGCAGAACTCGATGTGATAGCCACTTTTTCCCCCTACTGGGCTTACTATGATGACTATTCACTAGAGATTAACCCACCGCAACTCGGAGCCGCTCGCATGCAACGCATGTACCCGATCCAGGAACTGATTGAAGCCGGTACCACGGTCTCCTTTGGCAGCGACTGGTCGGTTTCCTCGGCCGATCCACTGCTGGGCATAGAAACTGCCGTTAGCCGCAAAGACCCACATGCACCAAGCGAGTTGGTCTTTTTCCCGGAACAAAGAGTTTCATTGCATGACGCCATAGCTGGTTACACAATTAATGCGGCCTATACCAACTTTTTGGAAACTGAGACTGGCTCCGTGGAAGTGGGCAAATACGCTGACCTGGTGATTCTGGACCAAAACCTGTTCGACATCCCTGTGGCTGAAATATCAGATGCCAAAGTCCAAGCGACGTTATTGGAAGGCGAACTGGTTTACGGAGCACTAGACTAACCCAGAGAGCTAAACCCACAAAACAAGAAAACGCAGCGCGCCAGCAGGAGATTAACCATGTCAGCACCGATCGTATTTTTTGATATTGCCGGCACCAACAGCGATGTATTACAAAAGTTTTACCGCGACCTGTTTGATTGGGACATTGATGAACGCGGAAATTTCATCACTGGTGTCACTTCTCCCAATCCCCCAGACGCAAGCCTGATGGGGGCAATTCGCAAAGACCCCGGTGAAAAGGTGATCTACATAGGCGTGGAAGACATTGATGCCAAGGCAGCCGAGATTGTTGCCCACGGTGGGTCGATTGACCAACCTCGTTTCGAAGTGCCCGGCGTCGTGGTGCTGGCATTGTTTCACGACCCGGCGGGCAACCGTCTCGGCCTGGTGGAGATGGATGGTTCTGCAGTTAAAGTACCGTGATTTTTGCCGACCCCAGAGTTCCAGTTAACGCTATCTTTAAACCGCACGCTTTGCGCTCATAGTATTGTCTTTCAATGGAATTTTGTAAGCCCACATCGGAGCATATTCGTGAGTTGATGAACTGGCTTACCAGTGCTGCTGAGGTGCTTGAATGGGGCGGGCCGGATTTTCGTCACCCGTATACCGAAGTAACATTTCTTGAAGATATTAAGCTCGACACTCTTGATTCACTAGTCATGTGCAGTAGCGAACAGGAGATGCTGGCATTCGGGCAATTCTACCAGCGTGAAGGTCGCTGCCACCTGGGCCGCCTGGCAATTTCGCCCCAGCACCGCGGCCAAGGCCTGGTCCGGCAGCTGATCAATAATCTGCTGACCGCGGGTATCGCAAAATTCGGAGTGTCAGGCGGATCTCTGTTTGTGGTCCCGGACAACCTGGCGGCAATTAAAGCCTATCAACGATATGGCTTTCGATTTGCCGATTACCCGGGTGATTCCCCGATCGCTGGCTGCCTGTATATGGTCATCGACAATGTGGCTGAAATCGGTAAATGATTGAAAAACAGCTAAGTGCCCGGACACTAAGGATAGGACAAAAATGGGCAATCCTATTATGAACAAAGTACTACTGGTCGGCGCTACTGGCGCGACAGGCCAACACCTGATGCGACAACTCCTAAACCGCGAAATCAAGGTAAGAGCTATTGTGCGGGATCGGCAGCGATTGCCTGAGGATTTGCGAGATCATCCTCTCGCTGAACTTATTGAAGCCTCGGTGACAGACATGAGCGATGCGGATGTGAGCTCTGCTGTCAGCGGCTGCGATGGTATTGCCTCCTGCCTCGGTCATACGCTGAGCTTCAAGGGCATTTACGGACATCCCCGGCGGCTGGTGACCGATACTATCCAGCGCCTATGCAGCGCTGCAACTCAGAATTCCCTGGGCACTCTAACAAAGTGCGTATTGATGAATACCACCGGCAACCGCAATCGCGATTTAAAAGAGGAAATTTCCTTTGCGCAGAAATGCGTTATCGGACTCTTGCGGCTGCTGTTACCACCGCATGTGGATAATGAAGAAGCAGCCGATCATCTGCGTACTCAGTATGCAGGCGATCATCCGTCAATTCAGTGGGTAGTGGTTAGACCAGATGGCCTGGTCGACCATGAAGAAGTCAGTGTCTACGAGACTTACCCTTCCCCCATCCGCAGCGCCATTTTCGATGCGGGAAAAACAAGCCGCATTAATGTGGCGCATTTTATGGCGCAGTTATTGACAGATGAACCACTTTGGCAGCAGTGGCAGGGGCAAATGCCTGTCATCTATAATCGAGAGGATCAGCAGGCAGAGACTTGAGTGCACATAGGAGCGCAGATGACTGAAATCGCTACATATCTTAAAGGTAGTTGCTTATGCGGTGAGGTGACTTATCGCATTACTGAAGAACCGGAGACCTTTTATTTCTGCCATTGTGAACAGTGCCGCAAAGTGACTGGCTCCGGGTTTGCGGCCAATATCATTACTAAGGTTGATAACATCGAATGGTTAAGCGGTTCAGAGTTGCTGAATCACTTCGATCACCCTGACGGGGATTTTTCTAAAACCTTCTGTCGTCTGTGCGGCTCAGGTGTGCCACATATCAATAAGAGTAAAACAGCCCTGGTCATTCCGGCCGGCTCCCTCGACAAACACCGGATCTATCGCCGTCAGCCAATCTGTTTGTGGCAGAACAGGCAGCGTGGCTACCCACTGGACTGAAAGCGAAACAATTTAAGGGTTTCCCGACTGATTCCGAGTCCTGATTTGCGTGTAATCTGAGCTACATAAATGAATTTAAAAAACGCATTATTGACGCTTACTGAGGTTGGCATGATCGCCTACTGGGCATTCGCAAGCCTGGTTGCGGTGTCCATCATCCAGGTAAACCCGGAACTCATGTACTCTGATTACAGCAACCCGGTCATCGCTTCCTGGAATTGGTCATTCCTGCCGATAGATATTCTATTTGCTGTTCTGGGGCTCATTGCACGGTTTGCTCCTATCAGCCCACATAACAAAACCGTATTAGCGGTTTGCTCCCTGTCACTGATGTTTTGCGCTGGCTTAATGGCCATTTCTTTCTGGGTGATCCAAAGCTGGTTCGACCCATTTTGGTGGGGGATAAACCTGTGGCTGATCCTCCTGTCGACCTGGGTGTTACTGAGTCGTTACCTATGGCAGTCTGACAACTGATTACTATGAAATCCCTTCCCGAAAATGTAACCGCCTACAAGCGCACTCCCTCGTTTACCACCGACGTCTTCTCGGCGACCTCGTGGCCGAGGATCCGCAATGGCCTGCCGGTCCAGAGCGCCTTGATATAGGTCTCGGCCGCACGCTCGAAATAATACATCCGGTCAAAGGCCTGGGCGACGGTCTCGCCCACCACCATCACCCCATGGTTGGCCATGATCAGGACCTGGACCTTGGGATCGGCGAGGTGGGAACAGCAGCGCTCGGCCTCCTCATCCAGCGCCAGGCCGCCATAGTCTGGATCCACTGCCTGACGGCCGTAAAACGAACAGGCCGACTGATCGAGCGGCGGCAGGAGCGCATCCTCGAGACAGGCCAGAACGGTCGCATGCACCGAGTGGACATGAAGCGCGCAGCGCGCATGCGGGCACATCCGGTGCACGGCGCCGTGAAGGCCCCAGGCGGTCGGGTCGGGTGCATCCGGGCGGTCCATCGTCGAGGGATCATTGGCATCGATCACCATGAGATCCGAGGCCTTCACCCGGCTGAAATGCACCTGGTTCGGGTTCATCAGAAACTTCGTGCCGTCCTCATTCACGCTGAGCGAGAAGTGGTTGGCCACCGCCTCGTGCATATTCAGGCGCTCGGTCCAGCGGAAGGCGGCGGCGAGGTCGACCCGCTCCTGATAATAGGGAAGGTTGTCGGTTGGCTTCGGGAACTCAGTGACGGACATGGCGTTCTCCTGACGTTGCGTCGGGGAAATCTGCCGCCGGGGCCGACGCGATGCAAGCGGATTTTGAGACCGCACTCATCTGACCGACCCACGCCCCGACGAGCGTAACGATCCAGATCCGGACACGCTGGTGTCAGCGGCAGCAG
>JBCCFY010000008.1:0-135068 GCA_039110515.1 Pseudomonadota bacterium | reverse complement strand
CTTTAAAGGATATCGTCCACAGTTCTACTTCCGTACCACAGACGTAACCGGTGCGTGTGAACTGCCAGACGGTGTTGAGATGGTTATGCCAGGCGACAACATCAAGATGAATGTTGAGCTGATTGCCCCGATTGCGATGGACGAAGGTTTGCGCTTCGCGATTCGTGAGGGTGGTCGTACGGTTGGTGCTGGCGTAGTAGCCAAGATCAACGGCTAAGTAAAGAAGGGTGCGCAATCTTTAGTTCTCACGCGAGAACAAAATATTGCGCCCCAGCTTTTAAGTTTTCCAGTGAATTTCACCGGAAATTGAAGCAGAAAATCAAAACACCAATTTCGTCGGTAAAATCCTGAAAATTAGGTGTTTTTGAGGTATTTGAGAAAATTTTCAATTACCTCTGGATAAATTAGGTGCGCTAATGTATATTGGCGCACCTTTTTCTGTACTTGCACATTAATAAACCCCGTAATCGTTTGATTTTAAAGAAAAATTTTTGTTTAGGCCAGTAGCTCAATTGGCAGAGCGACGGTCTCCAAAACCGTAGGTTGGGGGTTCGATTCCCTCCTGGCCTGCCACTACTAAAAATTTTTCAGAAAATCTGGGTGTTGAAGTTGGTGTGGATTTTTTGTCAGTAGAGAAACAGGTTGTTAGAAAGTGGTGAATTATTAGTACATTTGAGAACGGTTCTATTTGATTTAACCGCAGGCTTTAAAGAGTAGTACCTCTTGAAGATATCCAGGTGATGCGTGCCGGGATAGGTGATAAATCGCGAGAAATCGAGACAGATCAAAAAGACAGCTGAGAGACGAGTTTGATGATTGATAAAATCAAAGTTAGCGCTGCCGCCCTTATTTTTGTGGCCGGCATGTACGCCTACTACCAATTACCCGATTGGATGGGTCAAGATGTTTCGATCTTGATCAGGGTAGGCGTTGCCCTGTTGGCAATTGTCATTGCCCTGGCTGTTGCCGCTACTTCTCAATATGGCATGGCATTGATTGATTTTTCCAAGGGTTCGCGAATTGAGCTGCGTAAAATGGTTTGGCCAACGCGTCCAGAAACCATTCAAACCACAGCGATTGTCTTGGTGCTGGTGGTAATCGTAGCGGCCTTTTTATGGCTTATCGATGCCATTGTGTTCAATATCATTTATGACTTTCTGTTAGGTGTGGACGACTAAGCGCTTTGATTTAGCAAGAGTCCAGACCAAACACATTTAATTCGAAATTTGCAAGATTAACAGGTCATCACATGTCCGAGAATCCAGTGTCAGAACAACCAGAAACCGATCAAGCTTCAGAAGCCAAAGCGGGCATGCAGTGGTTTGTGGTGCAAGCCTTCTCAAATTATGAGAAGCGTGTACAGCTGGCTTTGCAGGAAAGTATTGAGCGCCATGGCATGCAGGAGTTCTTTGGTGAAATCCTTGTTCCTACTGAAGAAGTAGTGGAGATGAAGGCTGGGCAAAAGCGCACGAGTGAGCGCAAGTTTTTTCCAGGCTATGTGTTGGTGCAAATGGTGATGAATGACGATACCTGGCACCTAGTAAAGAGTACGCCTCGCGTTTCAGGTTTTATCGGTGGCAAGGCGTCAGAACCGACACCACTTACCGATGCCGAGGCACAAAGTATCTTGCAGCAGGTGCAGGATGGCAGTGACCAGCCGCGACACAAGTTTTCTTTCGAGCCTGGTGAGTTGGTTCGAGTTAACGAAGGTCCATTCGCAGACTTTAACGGCACCGTTGAAGATGTGAACTATGAGAAATCCAAGCTGCGAGTTGCAGTTTCGATTTTTGGTCGGTCGACGCCGGTTGAGTTGGACTTCGGTCAGGTAGAAAAAGGCTAATTTGCGAGCGATTAGCGACGCCAATTCGGCGTTGCATATTGCTTTTGGGTGCTCACGTACGATGAGTACGCTCCGCGCCCAAAAACAAGATGCGCCTTGTCTTGGCATCACTACTCACTCGCAAATGAGTAGCAAGAACAAGCAAGATGTATTGATAAAGGTAGTACCCAGGATTCTGGTAACTATCAATTTAACCGGGGAGCTTATTTAGTTAAGCGTTTGCACCCAAACAGGGGCTTTCTTTTGAGGGCTCTGGAGTACAAAAATGGCTAAGAAAATAGATGCTTTAATCAAGCTTCAAGTGCCCGCTGGTGGCGCTAACCCTAGTCCACCTGTTGGTCCTGCCCTGGGTCAGCATGGTGTCAATATCATGGAATTCTGTAAGGCGTTCAACGCTGCCACCCAGGAAATGGAAAAAGGTTTGCCCGTTCCTGTGGTAATCACTGTTTACAGTGATAAGAGCTTCACTTACATCATGAAGACCCCGCCTGCGTCGATTCTGTTGAAGAAGGCTGCAGGTATTCAGAAAGGTTCCGGTGTTCCGCATTTGGAGAAAGTCGGCAAAGTAAGCCGAGCGCAACTGGAAGAGATTGCGCAAGCCAAAATGGCGGACCTCAATGCATACGATATCGACCAAGCGGTAAAAATCATCGCTGGTTCTGCTCGTAGCATGGGTATTGAGACAGACGAGGTGTAATCATGGCGAATTCAAAAAAACGATATTCAGCTGTTGCTGAAAAAATTGATCCGGAAAACTTTTACTCGATGGCTGAAGCGTTCAGCCTGGTAAAAGAAACGGCATCTGCGAAATTCGACGAAGGTGTCGATGTAGCGATCAATCTCGGTGTTGATGCCAAGAAGTCCGACCAGGCCGTACGTGGCGCAACGGTATTGCCAAAAGGTACCGGTAAATCCGTTCGAGTGGCCGTGTTTACCGATGGTGACAATGTAGAGAAAGCCAAAGCCGCCGGTGCCGACATCGTTGGTATGGATGATCTTGCCGAGCAGGTTAAAAAAGGCGAGATGGATTTTGACATCGTCATCGCCAGCCCAGACGCCATGCGCGTTGTGGGTCAGTTAGGTCAGATTCTTGGCCCCAAAGGTTTAATGCCTAACCCGAAAACAGGTACTGTAGCCGCAGACGTAGCAACTGCGGTGCAAAATGCCAAAGCGGGTCAGGTGCAATACCGTATCGACAAAGCAGGCATTATTCACTGCACCATCGGTAAGGTTTCATTCTCTGCAGAAGATCTGCAGGCGAATTTCGAGGCTCTTTTAACAGCGCTGCATAAGTCAAAGCCAGCCGCTGCCAAGGGTCAGTACTTTAAGCGAGTATCAGTGTCCGCAACCATGGGCCCTGGTATTCGTGTTGATAGACAATCACTTCCACAACTGTAGTCAGGTACTGGAAGCGAGGTCTATTGACAATGGGTGCCTGGCAATTGAGGTTTGATTGCCAGGTGTGTCAAAGACCGCAGGTGAATTGATACTCATACGTTTTAGTTTCAATGCTTAATTTCCTGCGTAGATGGTGTCCCAATAAATCAGTTACACATAAAGCGTCCGAGTTATTCGGGCAATTTTGTAAAGCTGGCTTTAGGGTGCCAAAACTGGAGGTAGCTCTGATATGAGCCTAAATCTTGATCAAAAGAAACAGGTCGTTGAAGACGTCTCTGCCGTAGTTGGTAACGCGCAAGCAACCATTGTTGCTGAGTATCGCGGCATGACCGTAGAACAAATGAAAGTTCTGCGTCGCGAAGCTCATGACAACAATGTGTACTTGAGAGTGGTGAAAAACACCCTCTTACGTCGTGCAGTGCAAGATACCGATCACTCATGTCTCGATGAAATATTAGTTGGGCCATTGGCGTTCGCCGCATCGGAAGATCCGGTCGCAGTAGCCAAAGTGCTGAACAAATATGCCAAAGAGTATGACGCCCTGGAAATTAAAGCAGGCTCTATGTCGGGCTCGCTTTTATCAGAGGGTGAAATCAAAGCATTAGCGCAACTTCCGAGTCGCGAAGAGTTGTTAGCCAAACTGATGGGCACTATGCAAGCGCCTGTTGCCAAGTTTGTGCAAACACTCAACGAGGTTCCAACCAAGTTCGCTCGTGGTTTGGCTGCAGTTAGAGATAGTAAAGAGGCCGCCTAAAAAATTTGATTTTGAGCTACTGCGCTCGGCAATACGTTGTTGCAAATAGTTTTGGATGCTCACGTACTTAATGTACGCTCCGCGTCCAAAACGATTCGCGCCTAGTCTTGCCGTCGCTCGTAACGCTCAAAACGCAAATTTTGCAGGGGTTTCAGAAACGATAGTTTCAACCAGTTTTTACATTTTAATTTGGGCGATTAGCCCGCGAGGTTTTACAAATGAGTAAGCAAGATATCCTGGAAGCAATTGCTTCTATGTCAGTACTTGAACTTTCTGAGTTGATTTCAGAAATGGAAGAGAAATTTGGTGTTTCTGCGGCGGCTGCGGCTGTTGCAGTTGCTGCACCTGCTGGTGGTGGTGATGCCGGTGGCGCTGAAGAGAAAGACGAGTTTGACATCGTTCTGACTGGTTTCGGCGACAACAAGGTTGCAGTGATTAAGGCGGTACGTGCTGCTACTGGTCTTGGCTTGAAAGAAGCCAAGGAAATGGTAGAAGGCGCTCCAGCCACACTGAAAGAAGCTGCTCCAAAAGCGGAAGCAGAAGAGCTGAAGAAAGCGCTGGAAGAAGCTGGCGCTGCAGTTGAGCTTAAGTAAGAGATTGATTTCTCTTGCAAACTCCGGGCAGGCTTTGGCATTTGGTCCAAGCCTGCTTGAGAGTTAAACAAGCAGGACCAAGCACTGAGGCTGACCGGAATATCCGGTCGGCCTTATCCTGTTTTTGTAAAGTGTGTTTTTTAAAGATTTTTTCGGAGTATTTACACCGCTACCAAAACGGCGAGTAAATTCTCTTAGGCTTGTTTATACGAGGTTACCATGGGTTACTCTTTTACCGAAAAGAAGCGTTTACGTAAGAGTTTTTCAAAGCGTCCAGAAGGCGTTTTGCCGATTCCTTACCTGTTGTCTACTCAACTTGAGTCATATCGCAAATTCTTACAAGCCGATGCCGAGCCAGATGCGCGCATAGAAAAAGGCCTGCAAGCAGCCTTTAAATCGGTGTTCCCGATTGAAAGTTTTAACGGTAGCGCGGCGTTGGAATTCGTCAGCTACCGGCTCGGTGTGCCTGCGTTTGATGTCCGAGAGTGTCAGCAGCGTGGCTTGATTTACGCCGCCCCGCTGCGCGTTAAAATGCGCCTGGTGATTTACAACAAAGAAGAAGGTAAATCGTCCACGGGCGCCAAGGCGATCAAAGAGGTTAAAGAGCAGGAAGTGTACCTGGGTGATATGCCCCTGATGACCGATAACGGAACTTTCGTTATCAACGGTACTGAGCGCGTTGTGGTTGCTCAGTTGCATCGATCTCCGGGTGTGTTCTTCGACCACGACCGTGGCAAAACCCATTCGTCGGGCAAATTGTTATTTTCATCTCGAGTAATTCCATACCGTGGTTCATGGTTGGATTTTGAGTTTGACCCGAAAGATTTACTGTTTATCCGTATCGACCGCCGTCGTAAGCTTGCAGCGACAATCTTGCTGCGCGCGCTGGGTTATACCACCCAGGAAATCCTTGAAATGTTCTTCAATAACGACACGTTTAACCTGTCGGAAAAAGAAATTTCAATGGACCTGGTCCCATCACGTCTGCGTGGCGAGCAACTGGCCTTTGATATCACCAAAAAACGTGGCGCGGTGATTGTTGAAGCTGGCCGCCGCATTACTGCACGTCATATACGGGAAATTGAAGAAGCCAAGCTGTCTTCGATCACTGTCCCTGCGGATTACCTGGTCGGCCGTACCCTGGCCAAAGATATCGCTGATACCGAAACTGGTGAGCTGATCGCTGAAGCGAACCAGGTCGTGACCCAGGAACTGATCGATCAGTTGATCGAAACCGGCGTCAAAAGTGTTGAAGTTATCTACACAAATGACCTGGATGAAGGTCCGTATGTATCTGAAACGCTGCGTAATGATCCAACCAATAGCGAACTCGAGGCACAGGTTGAGATTTACCGAATGATGCGTCCTGGTGAGCCACCAACAAAAGAGGCCGCGCAGGGCTTGTTCCAGAACATGTTCTTTAACCCGGATCGTTATGATCTATCTGCGGTTGGCCGTATGAAGTTCAATCGCCGCTTAAATCGCGACGAAGATTCGGGTGAGGGCATCCTCAGCAAGCAAGACATCATCGACGTGATGAAAACCCTTATTGGCCTGAAAAACGGTCAAGGTGATATCGATGATATTGATAACCTGGGTAACCGTCGTGTGCGTTCAGTTGGTGAATTGGTGGAAAATCAATTCCGTGTCGGCCTGGTACGTGTCGAGCGCGCGGTTCGCGAGCGCTTGACCCTGGCGGAATCCGAAGGCTTGACGCCACAGGATCTGATTAATGCCAAACCGGTGTCTGCAGTGGTGAAGGAATTTTTTGGTTCTAGCCAATTGTCGCAGTTTATGGATCAGACCAACCCGCTGTCGGAAGTAACGCATAAGCGTCGTGTTTCAGCACTTGGCCCAGGTGGTTTGACTCGTGAGCGCGCCGGTTTTGAGGTGCGTGACGTACACGCGACTCACTATGGTCGGGTGTGCCCGATTGAAACACCAGAGGGTCCAAACATTGGTTTGATTAACTCCTTGGCGGTCTACGCTCGAACCAACGATTATGGCTTCCTGGAGACGCCATATTTGAAAGTGGAGAATGGCAAGCTGACCGAGCAGGTCGACTATCTGTCGGCAATCGAGGAACGCTTGTTTGTGATCGCCCAGGCGAATGCTGAGGTTGATAAAAACGGCAAGTTGACCGATGACTTGGTGAACTGCCGACACCAAAACGAGTTTTCCCTGTCGACCCCGGATCAAGTGCAATACATCGATGTTGCGCCGTCACAAATTGTGTCAGTGGCAGCCTCATTGATTCCATTCCTTGAGCACGATGACGCCAACCGCGCATTGATGGGTTCAAACATGCAACGTCAAGCCGTACCAACCATCCGCAGCGAAAAGCCGCTAGTGGGCACCGGTATGGAACGCACCGTGGCGGTAGACTCCGGCGTTGCCCTAACCGCATTGCGCGGCGGCAAGGTCGAGTCAGTTGATGCAGCGCGAATCGTGGTTCGGGTGAATGAGAAAGAAGTACCTGCCGGCGAGTCCGGCGTGGACATCTACAACCTGACCAAGTACACGCGCTCTAACCAGAACACCAATATCAACCAACGTCCGCTGGTAAAAGCCGGAGACACTATTGCTCGCGGTGACGTGTTGGCCGATGGCCCATCGACAGATATGGGTGAATTGGCATTGGGTCGTAACGTATTGATGGCGTTTATGCCTTGGAACGGTTACAACTTCGAGGATTCGATTCTTATTTCAGAGAACCTGGTAAAAGACGACGTTTATACCACTATCCATATCGAAGAACTGACTTGCGTAGCTCGAGATACCAAGCTTGGTTCAGAAGAAGTCACGCGCGACATCCCGAATGTAGGCGAACACGCGCTGGGCCGTCTGGATGAGGCTGGCATCGTTTATGTCGGTGCTGAAGTTAAGGGCGGTGACATCCTGGTTGGTAAAGTGACACCTAAAGGTGAAACCCAGCTAACGCCGGAAGAAAAACTGCTGCGCGCGATTTTTGGTGAGAAAGCGTCTGATGTTAAAGACACCTCGTTGCGTGTTCCTTCTTCAATGAAGGGAACGGTTATCGACGTATCAGTTTTTACTCGCGACGGTGTGGAAAAAGATACCCGTGCACTGGCTAACGAGGAATCGGAGCTGGCAAGTATCCGCAAGGACTTGAACGACCAATTCCGCATCGTTGAAGAAGATACCTATGCGCGTATCGAAAACCTGCTGCGTAACAAAGAAGTGGTTAAGGCACCCGGCCTGAAAAAAGGTCAAAAGGTGACGGCTGCTTACCTGGAAGAGACTGATCGCAACAAATGGTTTGAAATCAGCCTGACGAATTCTGATGCGGCTGACAAGCTTGAGCAATTGCAAGAAAGCCTGGTCAACCAACGCAAGTATTTCGATGAGCTGTTTGATGAAAAACGTGGCAAGTTAGAGGCCGGTGATGACCTGGCGCCTGGCGTGCTAAAAATGGTCAAAGTGTTCGTGGCTGTAAAACGTCGCTTGCAACCTGGTGACAAGATGGCTGGTCGACACGGTAACAAGGGGGTTATCTCCAAGATTGTGCCGGTTGAAGACATGCCATTTATGGAAGACGGCACCACCGTTGATATCGTGCTAAACCCGCTGGGTGTGCCTTCGCGTATGAACGTGGGGCAGGTTCTGGAAACCCATCTTGGGTGGGCAGCAGCGGGGCTTGGCAAGAAAATTGATGTCATGTTGCGTGAACAAAAGTCCGCCAAGCAGGTACGAGATTTTCTCGGCAAGGTGTATAACACCAGCGGCAAAATGGAAGACCTGAAAGATCTGTCAGACGATGAAATCATAGAGATGGCGGGCAATCTGCGTGGTGGCGTACCGATGGCAACACCGGTATTCGACGGTGCAGCAGAAGAAGAAATCAAAGGTATGCTGGAACTGGCTGATCTGCCGGCCTCTGGTCAAACCACTTTGTATGATGGCCGTACCGGCGACAAGTTCGATCGTCCGGTCACCGTGGGCTATATGTACATCCTGAAACTCAATCACCTGATTGATGACAAGATGCACGCGCGTTCCACAGGTCCATACAGCTTGATTACCCAGCAACCGCTGGGTGGTAAAGCGCAGTTTGGTGGTCAGCGCTTCGGTGAGATGGAAGTGTGGGCACTGGAAGCATACGGTGCCGCGTATACCTTGCAGGAAATGTTAACGGTTAAGTCCGATGACGTGAGCGGTCGTACCAAGATGTACGAAAACATTGTTAAGGGTAATTACCAGGTAGAAGCAAATATGCCTGAGTCCTTCAACGTACTGGTTAAAGAGATTCGGTCACTGGGTCTCAATATCGAGTTACAGGAAGACTAAGCGGTTAAGTGCTACTTAGTCAGGACATTACCCAACAGATAAACCTTTCTAGTATTTAGAAAAGAGGCAAAACAATGCAAGATTTATTAAATCTATTCAAACAGCCAAACGTGGTAAATGATGACTTCGATTCAATTCGAGTCAGCATCGCGTCGCCTGAGAAAATTCGCTCATGGTCTTTTGGTGAGGTTAAAAAGCCTGAAACCATTAACTATCGTACCTTCAAGCCAGAGCGCGATGGATTATTCTGCGCCAAGTTGTTTGGTCCGATCAACGATTACGAATGTTTGTGTGGTAAGTACAAACGCCTGAAGCACCGTGGTGTGATCTGCGAGAAGTGCGGCGTTGAAGTTACCCTCGCCAAAGTTCGTCGTGAGCGCATGGGTCATATCGACCTGGCCTGCCCGGTCGCGCACATCTGGTTCCTGAAGTCACTGCCATCACGTCTGGGTCTGATGCTTGATATGACGGTTCGCGAAATCGAACGCGTTCTTTACTTCGAAGCGTACCTGGTGATTGATCCTGGTATGACTCCATTGGAGCCAAAAACGCTGATGACCGAAGATGCCTATCTCGACGCGGTCGAGCAGTATGGCGACGAGTTCAAAGCGGGTATGGGTGCTGAGGCAATTAAAGAGCTGCTGAACGACGTAAACATCGACAAAGAGGTGACTCGCTTACGCGATGACCTGGCAGGTACCACATCTGAAACCAAGATCAAAAACATCACCAAGCGCTTGAAAGTCCTGGAGGCATTCCAGTCTTCTGGCAATGATCCGCGCTGGATGATTATGGAAGTTCTGCCAGTACTGCCGCCCGATCTGCGCCCATTGGTCGCGCTGGAAGGTGGTCGTTTTGCCACTTCCGATTTGAACGACCTTTATCGCCGGGTGATCAACCGTAATAACCGACTGCGTCGCCTGTTGGATTTGAATGCGCCGGATATCATCGTGCGTAACGAAAAGCGTATGTTGCAGGAATCGGTTGATGCTCTGTTGGATAACGGTCGACGTGGCAAGGCCATTACCGGCGCTAACAAACGACAGCTGAAATCCCTGGCCGATATGATCAAGGGCAAGCAGGGTCGTTTCCGTCAAAACCTGCTGGGTAAGCGGGTGGACTACTCGGGTCGTTCGGTGATCGTGGTGGGTCCAACCCTGAAACTGCATCAATGTGGTTTGCCAAAGAAAATGGGCCTGGAACTGTTCAAACCATTTATCTTCAACAAGCTGGAGATGCGTGGTCTGTCAACCACCATCAAGCAAGCCAAGAAACTGGTTGAAGCTGAGACTCCGGAAGTTTGGGATATTCTTGAAGAGGTTATTCGCGAGCACCCAATCATGCTGAACAGGGCACCAACGCTGCACCGTTTGGGTATCCAGGCGTTTGAGCCAGTGTTGATCGAAGGCAAGGCAATTCAGTTGCACCCATTGGTCTGTACGGCTTACAACGCTGACTTTGATGGCGACCAAATGGCGGTTCACGTACCGCTGTCCATCGAGGCTCAGTTGGAAGCGCGAACCCTGATGATGTCAACCAACAACATTTTGTCCCCGGCAAACGGTGAGCCAATCATTGTACCCTCACAGGATATCGTGTTGGGCTTGTACTACATGACGCGTGAAATGATCAACGTGCCTGGTGAAGGAAAGTACTTCGCCAATGTTGATGAGGTTCACCGTGCCTATGACGCCGGCGAGATTTCGTTGCATGCAAAAATCCACGTGCGAGTTGAAGAAGTACTGATCGACGAAGAGACGGGCGAGGAAAGCAACAGCAATACCTTGTTCGAAACTACCACTGGGCGAGCACTGCTGTCGGAAATTCTGCCTGATGGCATGCCTTTCGCAGCGTTAAATCGCACCATGAAAAAGAAGACTATTTCTGAAACCATTAATCTGTGCTATCGCTCAGTGGGTATGAAAGAAACCGTGATCTTCGCTGACCAATTGATGTATACCGGGTTTCGCAATGCGGCACTAGCGGGCATCTCCATTGGTGTCGATGACATGGTGGTGCCAGCTGAAAAGCCTGAAATTGTTGATGAAGCTGAAGCCGAAGTGAAACACATCCAGGAGCAGTATGCTTCGGGTCTGTTGACTGAGGGTGAGCGTTACAACAAGGTGGTAGACATCTGGACGCGTACTTCTGAAAACATCGCTAACAAGATGATGGACAACTTGGGTTCAGACGAAGTGGTCGACGCCGAAGGTAATACCGTCGACCAGGAATCATTTAACTCCATTTACATGATGGCTGACTCCGGTGCTCGTGGTTCACACGCGCAGATTCGTCAGTTGTCTGGTATGCGTGGTTTGATGGCAAAACCGGATGGTTCGATTATCGAAACACCGATTACTGCCAACTTCCGTGAAGGTCTGAACGTGTCCCACTACTTTATTTCCACTCACGGAGCTCGAAAGGGTCTGGCTGATACCGCACTGAAAACAGCGAACTCAGGTTACCTGACTCGTCGTTTGGTGGATGTGTGCCAGGACCTGGTAGTGACCGACGAAGATTGCGAAACCAAGAAAGGCGTGCACCGTAAAGCCCTGGTTCAGGGTGGTGACGTGGTGATTCCATTGCGTGACCGTATCCTGGGACGCACCGTTGTAGAAGACGTGATCAGTCACGTGGACGAGTCAGTAGTCGTGCCAGCGGGCGAAATCATTGATGAAAAATACTTTGATCTGATCGAGCAACACAATATCGATGAAGTATTCGTGCGCTCTGCGGTGACGTGTGAGACCCGCTACGGTATCTGCTCCAAGTGTTACGGCCGTGATTTGGCTCGAGGCCACCTGGTGAACCGTGGTGAAGCGGTGGGTGTAATCGCTGCTCAATCAATTGGTGAGCCTGGAACCCAGCTGACCATGCGTACCTTCCACATTGGTGGTGCCGCAACCGCAGGTGCATCAGTCAGCAATATCGAAGTGAAGAACAACGGTAGTATCAAGCTGGAAAACCTGCGTTCGGTAACCAACTCGGAAAAACGCCAGGTAGTAGTTGCACGTTCAGGCGAACTGATTGTGCAAGACCAGAGTGGTAGTGACCGTGAGCGTTACAAGCTGCCATACGGCGCAATCTTGCAGGTGAACGATGGCGATGAAGTGTCGGCTGGTCAGATTGTGGCCAACTGGGATCCGCATACTCACCCGATTATTACCGAGGTGGCGGGTGTCGTTAAGTTTACCGAGATGACTGAAGGTATGACGGTCAACAAACAGACCGACGAAATTACCGGTGTTACCAGTTACGAGGTAATCGATCCGTCTGAACGTCGTGGTTCCGCTCGTGAATTGAAACCAATGATTGAATTGGTTGATAAGAAGGGCAAGCAAATCATGCTGTCTGGTACCGACGTACCTGCCCGTTACTCGTTGCAAGCGGGTGCGATTGTAACTGTTGATGACGGTCAATCTGTCGGCGGTGGTGACGTATTAGCACGTATTCCTCAGGAATCGTCCAAAACACGTGACATTACCGGTGGTCTGCCTCGTGTAGCCGAGCTGTTTGAAGCGCGTAAGCCGAAAGATTCAGCCATTATGGCCACAGCCTCCGGCGTCGTATCATTCGGTAAGGAGACCAAGGGTAAACATCGTTTGGTCATCACTGATACCGAAGGTGAGTCGCATGAAACGCTAATTCTTAAAGGTCGTACCATCAACGTGTTTGAGGGTGAGACAGTTGAGAAAGGTGAAATCGTGGTCGACGGTTCCCCGGTTGCTGAAGATATCCTGTCATTGAAGGGTAAAGAAGCCCTGACGGATTACATCGTTGACGAGGTGCAAGACGTATACCGCCTGCAAGGTGTAACCATTAATGACAAGCACATCGAAGTGATCGTTCGGCAAATGCTGCGCAAGGTGAAGGTAACCGATCCTGGCGAAACCAAGCTGTTGCCTGGCGAGCAGATCGAGCGCACTCGTATGCTGGAAGAGAACGAACGTGCAGAGAAAGAAGAAATCACGCCAGCCAAGGCAGAGCCCGTATTGTTGGGTATCACCAAGGCATCTCTCACTACAGAGTCGTTTATTTCAGCAGCGTCGTTCCAGGAAACCACTCGAGTTCTCACCGAGGCGTCGATCGCCGGTAAGGTCGATCACTTGCGTGGACTGAAAGAGAACGTGGTTGTTGGTCGCTTGATCCCAGCCGGTACCGGTCTGGCTTACCACGAAGATCGTGTGCGTCGCCGTCGCGAAGCGGACGAAAAAGACGCTGAATTGGCAGCGCTGTTAAGTCAGCAAACCGAGGAAGCGGAAGCTGCATTTGATGCCGTGGAAGATACACCAGAACAAGGTGTTGAAGTAGCGGCCGAGTAAGCCCAACACCGCTTTAGTACAAGCCCCCTGTCGGTAACCCGGCAGGGGGCTTTTTACTGCCATGGATGGCAGGTATGCAGAAAATGCAGGGGCATTTTTCTGGGACTGCCACGCACGGCAGATATGCAGAAAATGCAGGAGTTGTTTGTGTGACTGCCACGCACGGCAGATATGCAGAAAATGCAGGAGTTGTTTGTGTGACTGCCATGGACGGCAGGTATGCAGAAAATCCAGGAGTTGTTTCTGAGACTGCTAAACGTTACCCATGGACAATTAACAGGGTGGCGGAATGAGGGGCAATTAAACCGTGAATGTTAGTCATTCACGACCTTCTGTAATGTTTGCTACTATAATTGGCTTATTGTTTAGTAAATCAGGCGATTCTGTTCGTTAGAATTTACTTGTTAATTTCAAAATTCTCGGAGCTACAAAACATGCAGGCATTAAGAACACCAGATAGTCGGTTCGAAAATTTGGATGGGTATGATTATTCCCCCAATTACACCACTATCTCAGATGGAGGGGGCGGCGAGCTGCGCATCCATCATCTTGATGAAGGGCCTGCAGACGGAATTCCCGTACTGCTAATGCATGGCGAACCTTCCTGGAGTTTCCTGTACCGCAAAATGATCCCCGGCCTGGTGGCGGCAGGGCATCGAGTTTTGGCTCCCGACCTGATTGGATTCGGTCGTTCGGACAAACCGACTGAACGTGACGACTACACCTATCAGGCACATGTTGACTGGATGACTCAGTGGTTAAACGCAGTTGATCTGCAGGGTATCGTCTTGTTTTGCCAGGATTGGGGCGGTCTCATCGGTTTACGATTGCTGGCGGATCAACCTGGCCGCTTTGCTGGCGTGGTAGCTGCGAACACATTCCTGCCAACGGGTGACGTGCCGGCTGGTCAGGCCTTTTTAGACTGGCAGGCATACTCACAACGAACCCCGGTGTTCGATGTTGGAAAGATTATTAACGGGGCCACCGTATCTGATCTCTCCCCAGAGGTGATAGCGGGCTATGATGCGCCCTATCCGGACGACAGCTATAAATCGGGTGCGCGAAAGTTCCCGTTGCTGGTGCCAACCTCGCCTGATGATCCGGCCGCACAACCCAACCGTGATGCCTGGAAGGTACTTGCGGGATTATCCATTCCGTTCCTGACCGCTTTCAGCGATGAGGACCCGGTTTCCCGCGGTGTTGACCAGGTTTTTCAGAAGAAGATCGCAGGCTGTGCGGGGCAAAATCATGTCACCATTGAGGCAGGCGGTCATTTCCTGCAAGAGGATAAAGGCGAGGAATTAGCCGAAGTAGTCGCAACATTTATTTCAGACAATAAGATAGGGGCGTAGTATGTCTAACAATAGAGAATTTGACGTCGTCGTTTGGGGCGCAACCGGGTTTACCGGAAAGTGGGTAGCCAAGCACCTGTATGATCAATACCCGCAGGATCGGCTACGTTGGGCCATTGCTGGGCGCAGTCCGGAAAAGATGGAATCTGTCCGTGAATTCATCGGCGACACTAAAGGTGAAGTTAAGGGACTGCTGGCTGACAGCAATGACGAAAACTCATTGAAGGAGCTGGTAGCAAGCTGCAAGGTAATTATTTCAACAGTGGGGCCGTATGCTTACTACGGGTCCTTGTTGGTGAAGCTTTGCGCAGAAGAGGGCACACACTATGTGGATCTCACCGGTGAAGTGCCCTGGATGCGGGAAATGATTGACACCCACCTCGACACCGCGGCGGCCAGCGGAGCCCGAATCGTACACAGTTGTGGCTTCGACTCGATACCTTCAGACATAGGTAATTACTACATCCAGGAGGAGGCCTATAAGAAGTACCAGCAATACCTGAAATCCGTTCGCTTTGCCGTGATAAAAATGAAGGGTGGCGTGAGTGGCGGTACCGTGCACAGCGGCTTAAATGTGATGGAACAGGTAATGAAGGATAAGAACATTCGCCGCATTATGTTGAATCCTTATTCTCTCAACCCGGACCCGTCATTTAAAGGGCCTGATAAAGGTGAACAACGAACAGCAAAATACAGTGCTGAACTCGGCAAGTGGACTGCGCCATTCCTGATGTCGGCGATTAACGTCCGAGTGGTACGCCGCTCAAATGCGTTGATGGACTTCAAATACGGAGAAGACTTCAGTTACACGGAAACCATGGCCACCGGTAAGGGTGTGCGCGGTTCCGTTGCTGCCACCTCTTTGGCGACAGCTTTCGCAGCATTTGGCGCGATGGGTCTTACTGGCCCAGGGCGAAAATTACTGAGCATGATGTTACCTGCGCAAGGTAAGGGGCCCAAGGTTGATCCAGACAACCCGGGTTTTTATGTCATTGAATTTAATGGCGAAACTGCCGCGGGCGACAAGATGAAGGCGCTGGTAAAAGGCGATGCCGATCCAGGCTATGGTTCTACATCAAAAATGTTGGCCGAGTCAGCGGTATGCCTGGCACTGGACGATAACGAAATTTCCGTGGCGGGCGGTTTTTGGACGCCTGCCAGTGCCATGGGCAGGCCATTGTTGAAGCGGTTGCGCGATAATGCTGGATTAACTTTTGAAGTGAAGGCGTAGAAACATTGATAAAGCAGTGAACCTGGAAAAACTAAAGCTCGCCGAGCAACGTTTTCTCAGCTTACACCCTGAGGGTTTCGCCGACCCTTCCATGGCGAAGGTTCTCAAGCGCCACAAGATGGAGCAAATGGTGGAGTTTGCGCAGCAGAGCTTTTCCCCGGACTGTTATTCGCACGTGGAACAAAAGGTTGCTAACATGGTGAAAACCGTGAGTCGTTCCTCGATGGTCTCCATGTTTGAAAAGCCTAAGTTTCGCGACTTTGTGCAACGCCTGGACGCAAGCCAGAAAGCCTATATGGTGGATTCCCTGGTGGAGCTGTTGCATGGACAGCAGCAGCTTGGTTTCGAAGCATTGGTGGATTTGTTCAAAACCGAAAAGATCGCCAAATGGAGTTTAATGACAATCATCCCGGCCTACCACGCACCAGACCAGGAAGTGTTTGTGAAACCCACCACAGCAAAAGGCGTGATCAATTACTTCGAGGTGCCCGAGCTGGTGTATAAACCGGCACCCACCTGGGAGTTTTACCAGGGATATCGACGGCTCATCAATTCGGCAAAGAAAAAGGTAGATCAACGGCTCTCGCCGTCTAACGCGGCGTTCTCCGGTTTCCTGATGATGTCCCTGGACAGCTAGTCCTTTCAACCAGTCTTATCGATCGCAATTGATTCGCCATGAGCCCACAAGAAGGTATGGCTCGTTAACTTATCCCGACTCAGCCAGCCTGGTTTTCTGTCGATACCACTCCAGCATTGATGCGGGTAACTCCTTCTTGATTTTTTCAATGTGTGTAGGGCTGTGTTGTAGGTGCCAGGGCATCTCTAATGGCGCCCATTGATATTGTATTTTTTTTCCCACCTGCGCCTCACCAAGAAGTATCTGCGCGACTTTCTTCTTGTTGCGAATATCTTCAAAGCCAAGACCTTCACCGGCAATCCATTGACGCAAGCCATGCGTTTCAATTTCACTACTGCGGTGAACGTGTCCGCATAAATAGTCTTCCACGCCCAACTGTGACAGCATGTCTGCCAACCAGGCTATTTCGCCACCTCCACCGATATCGTGATCCTTTCCGGGGCGGGTGTCCTTAAACGGGCTGTGGCTGAACGCCACATGATCGCTGACCTCGGTTTGGTCCTGCAGCAGGCTGTGCAGTAGTCGACCTCGATTGCCGGTGCTGACAGGGAAAAAGTCTGCGGCTGTGTCGAGGTTGGTAAATCGACTGCCGGCGATGATAAAGCTATGGTTTAACGGCGCGATCTCGTCCAAGAATTGTTGGTAGATCAATCCGCTTTGATTGAAGTCGTGGTTGCCGATGCTGACGTAGACCGGGATTTGAGCGTTGTTAAACTTTTCGATTGCCAGGTCATATTCGCCTTCGCTGTAATTGAAATCACCCATGTGCAACAAAAACTGGGTGTTCAAGTCTGCGGCTCGCTGCAGGCACCAGTCCAGTTCCTGCAGCCCGCCACTATCACCAATTACCGCAAAGCGCACTTGTTCGCTATCTGGCCATTCCCATCGCAGAGTCACCTCAGCGGCGACCGACGCTGGCAGTCGAATCGTGCGTTGCAGACCGCGAATATCCTCATCCAGCGATAGTTGGGCTGGCAAGCCTTGGACATTGAGTACGGCATGTTGGGCAATATTGTCGATCGTCAGTGTTAGAGGCGCCTGACTGCCATGTACGGTTAACAGCGGCTCCGGCTCATGCGCGCGAAATCGTGGCTGCTCCGGTGCGGCGCTACGGTTAACAATCAGCCCCTTGAAACTGACATCCGCGTTCGACAAGCGGACCTGGTTTGCCAGTGGCGGCGGGGTAAAGCCCATACGTGGAAATCGCAATCCGCGATGATATACATAAGCGCCGCCCGCCAGCAGTCCACCGGCGATCAGTAGTTTTCGTCGACTCACCATGGGGTGGATCGGTTCAGAGCTGTGGAGCTACTCGACGGTCACAGTGATCTTTTTCGAGATTACTGGAGGGTCATGCGGGATATGTAAGTAGTTTCCCAGTACCAATTGCAGCGTGTGTTCACCAGGGGCGAGCTCTACGGTTGTCTCTGTTTGGCCAGCACCGAAATGAATAATAGTGTCGGTGGCTGGCAGCGGCGCTGTCATATCCGGCATTTCCTCCACGTCAATCAGCAGGTGATGGTGGCCCGAGTTTTCTGTATTGTCACCTGCAGGCGCGACCGTCATATTGGTGATGCCAAATTTGATTGTCAGTGGTGAGCTGACGGTTGTGCCATCACCTGGTTCCATAATAAATACGTCAGCCCCGTCTGGGGACGCTGATATCAGCGATTGCGCAGTCGTCGCAGCTGCTGAGCCAGCCTGCTCAGCCTGTTCCTGGCTGTGTTCGATGACGCCACTCACCACGCCGTCATCAGCGCTTTGCTGGTTGTTTTTGCTGAAGAGTAAATAGGCGATTGCCGCCAGTACCACGACCGCGGCCACAATGGCTAAGTTTTTCATATTCAGGATCCGGAAAATAACAGGAAAAAGGACTATATCATTGTTTGAAAAATGATGAATCAACGGTCTCTTATTTTCAGATGAGGCTATAATTGCGCCTGCGCTCCAACTCCCTGATACAGACCATGAACGAAAAGCTTACCTACACCCAAGTCCAGGATTACTACGGCAAGATCTTGCACAGCAGTGACGATCTGAAAACAGATGCCTGTTGTACCGACGAGGGTTTGCCCGCCTACCTGAAACCAATATTGAGCAAAGTGCACGATGAGGTTTTGATGCGCTACTACGGTTGCGGCCTGGTATTGCCTGAGCAGTTGGAAGGCACACGGATTTTGGATCTTGGATCTGGCTCAGGTCGGGATGCCTATGCGCTTTCTGTGTTGGTGGGTGAGCTGGGGGAAGTGGTCGGCATCGACATGACTGCCGAACAACTCGCGGTTGCCAACGAGTACCGACAGTATCATGCGGATGTGTTTGGCTATGCGAAGCCGAATGTGTCGTTCCAGGAGGGGTACATCGAGCAACTCGATAAGCTGGACCTGGAGCCAGCTTCGTTCGATGTTATTATTTCAAACTGCGTAATCAACTTGTCGCCCGATAAGGAAGCGGTCTTGCGTCAGTGTTTTGAATTGCTGAAACCAGGTGGTGAAATATATTTCTCAGACGTCTATGCCGAGCGCCGGGTGCCCCAGCACTTGATTGAAGATGAAGAGCTCTACGGCGAATGTATTTCTGGCGCCCTGTACTGGAATGATTTCATCAATCTTGCCAAGGACTGTGGATTTAAGGACCCACGCCTGGTTAAGAGCCGCAGGCTGGCCATAGAAAATGCCAGGTTGCAGGAGAAACTGGGTGATCGGCGGTTCTATTCGGCAACCTACCGCCTGTTTAAATTGCCAGGCCTGGAGCCCGCCTGCGAAGATTATGGTCAAGCAGTCCGTTACAAAGGCAGTATTGCCCATCACCCTGACGTATTCGTACTTGATGAGCACCATGTCATCGAAACCGGTAAAGTATTCCCGGTTTGCGGCAACACCTGGCGCATGTTGCATGACACGCGTTTTGCAGAGCACTTCGATTTCTTTGGTGACTGGGATTCGCATTACGGCATTTTCGAAGGTTGTGGCACGGCCATGCCGTTCAGTGAAGGCAGTATTGAATCGAGTGCCGAACCCACGGGGAGCGGGAGCGCCTGCTGCTAGTCCTGCCTGCAAGCTGAAATTGCCGGTCAGTTTGCGCCGGAGAGACCTTAAACAGAAATTGTTGGCGCCAGCGAGCGCGGCATTTTTACTCTGCAGAGTGTCTGCGCTGAGTTATGATGAGCGTTCCTGTTAACGGCTGAGTTTCGCTAATCCCTCCCCATGGACTTTCTGCCAGAATTTCTTTTGTTCGCGGTGTCTGCTGCGTTCACCCCTGGGCCCAACAACATCATGATCATGGCGTCAGGCATGAACTTTGGGATTCGTGCCAGCATTCCCCACCTGCTTGGCATTTGTTTCGGTTTTCCGACCATGGTCATTGCCCTGGGTTTGGGTGCCGGGTACTTGTTTGAGCGATTTCCTGCCTTGCACGAAATCATCAAGATCCTGGGGATTTGCTATCTAATCTACCTGGCTTGGCGCATTGCAACCGCGACCCCAGGGGCATTGGAAGGCGGGCGCTCCAAACCCCTCAGTTTTCTGCAGGCTGCCCTGTTTCAATGGGTCAACCCCAAGGCGTGGATAATGGGTACCAGCGCACTCGCCACCTATACCACTGTTGGGGCTGACTTAACTCTGCAGATCAGCATCATTGTATTCGTGTTTTTCCTGATGACCTGGCCCAGTGCCGGGGTGTGGTTGATGTTTGGCGCTGGATTGCAAAAGGTATTGGCCAATCCACGCCATCAACGTGCATTCAATATTTCCATGGCGGTGCTGCTGTTGGCGTCCATGTATACCATTGTTTTGGAGCTGATTTCGCGCTATTTGGGCTAAAAATGGCCCAAAACCGGGCAAATTCGGTGAAACTCGCCGGGATTGTCGAGAATGGTTACAAAATGCCTAATTTTTGCCAAAAAAGGGTGCAAATACTGCCTAATTTCCTTGCAATAGGGCATCTACGAGCATAGAATCCGCCCCACTAAACAGACGTTACTGCTAGGGACCTGTTTAAAGCCTTGATTTAACTTGGTAGCAGCCTCTTTAGTAAGACGTTAAATGCCTGAAAATACTTAACTTTTAGGCTTTTTTAAAATACTTGAAACAAGCCTCAGATTGGCATCGGGATAAGCGCTGTTTTTAGGCAGTTCTTTTCCTTGACTTTGCCTGTATGAGTCCATAGAATCGCGCCTCCTTGTGAGCTCTTAGTGAGTTTTCGGCCGAGATCAAGTAGATGTTCAACTGCTGAAGGGCGCTGGGTTTATCAGAGTCTCACACGGTTTTGAATACTGCCTCCGGGTTTGCCCGGCGGCTTTTTGTCGCTCTGAAAGCCGCTAATTTGCGGGATTTTCAACGATTTTTATTAAAAATTATTAGATTATGCCAACCATTAATCAATTAGTAAGAAACCCGCGTAAGAAGCAGGTTCAAAAGTCTAACGTACCTGCGCTGATGGCCTGCCCACAGCGTCGCGGTGTTTGTACTCGTGTTTACACTACCACTCCAAAGAAGCCGAACTCAGCGTTGCGTAAAGTTGCTCGTGTTCGTCTGACCAATGGTTTTGAAGTGACCAGCTATATCGGCGGTGAAGGACACAATCTGCAAGAGCACAGCGTGGTGTTGATTCGCGGTGGTCGTGTTAAAGACTTGCCAGGTGTGCGTTATCACACTGTTCGTGGTGCTCTGGATACCTCTGGTGTGTCTGAGCGTCGCCAGGGTCGATCCAAGTACGGTGCCAAACGACCCAAGTCGTAAGCGCCTTTAACTGAGAATAATAGTATTAGTTAACAACATTCCAGGCTTCTGAAACCAGAACCACGGAACGTTGAGATAAATAGGTAGAGATATGCCAAGAAGAAGAGAAGTACCGAAGCGCGAGATTTTGCCGGATCCTAAATTCGGCAATGTAACCCTCGCCAAGTTTGTCAATATTTTGATGAAAGACGGCAAGAAGTCGGTTGCTGAGAAGATTATTTACGATGCGCTGGATTTGATTGCAGAGCGTCGCGAAGAAGAGCCATTGGAGATTTTTGATGCTGCGTTGGAAAACGTTAAGCCAATGGTTGAGGTTAAGAGCCGCCGTGTTGGTGGTGCGACTTACCAAGTGCCAGTAGAAGTACGCGCTTCACGTCGTACCGCGCTGGCCATGCGTTGGATTGTGGAATATGCCCGTCAACGTTCAGAAAAATCAATGACCCAGCGTTTGGCGGGTGAATTGGTTGACGCGTTTGAAAAACGCGGTGGTGCGATGCGCAAGACTGAAGACGTGCATCGTATGGCAGAAGCGAACAAGGCGTTCTCGCACTTTCGTTTCTAAAATTCGCGGGAATTGCTCTCGCAAGTGGCCGGCTTGCCGGCCCGGGCCGCAGGCGCTGCATTTTATTCGCGGGAATTGCTTCCGCAATCGGTCAGCTAGCTGACCCGCGCCGCAGGCGCTGTGCAGCAGGCGCTGTTTAGTAGTATCGCCAGGTTTCGGTCTGGTTTGTTCTTTTAAAATTTGAGTGAAAATTAGTCGTTAGACATAGCATTTTATTTATATCGAAAAATAGATGGCACGTTCTACTCCAATCAATCGATACCGAAATGTCGGGATCATGGCTCACATCGACGCGGGTAAAACCACGACGACGGAGCGTGTTCTGTTCTATACAGGTATCAGCCACAAAATCGGCGAAGTGCACGATGGTGCCGCAACGATGGACTGGATGGAGCAAGAGCAAGAGCGCGGAATTACGATTACTTCTGCGGCCACTACAACCTTTTGGCGCGGTATGGATGCCTCTTATGATGAGCATCGTATCAATATCATCGATACCCCCGGGCACGTTGACTTCACTATTGAGGTTGAGCGCTCGCTGAGAGTCCTCGATGGCGCGGTTGCGGTATTTTGCGCAGTTGGTGGTGTTGAGCCCCAATCTGAAACAGTCTGGCGCCAGGCAGATAAGTACGGTGTTCCCCGGTTGGCTTTCGTCAACAAGATGGATCGATCCGGTGCTAATTTTCTGCGTGTTGTGGATCAGATCAAAACTCGTCTTGGAGCTACTCCAGTGTCGTTGCAATTAGCGATTGGTGCTGAGGAGGAGTTCGAAGGAGTGATCGATTTGATCAAAATGAAAGCGATCTACTGGGATAAAGATTCCATGGGTGTGTCTTTCGAAGAAAAAGATATTCCGGCCGATTTGCTTAAGCAGGCTAATGAATATCGTGAGCAGATGGTTGAAGCCGCTGCGGAAAGCTCTGAAGAGTTGATGGATGAGTACCTCGAAAGCGGGGAATTGTCAGTAGCGCAAATCAAACAGGCGCTGCGTGAACTCACCATCAATAACGACATTGTTCCAGTGATGTGCGGGAGTGCTTTTAAGAATAAGGGTGTGCAAGCCATGCTCGACGGCATTGTTGATTACCTGCCGTCTCCGGTTGATGTGCCGGCGATTACTGGTATCGACCACCAGGAACATGAAGTAGCCAGACCATCGGATGACGATGAGCCGTTCTCGGCCCTGGCGTTCAAAATTGCCACTGATCCATTTGTTGGTCAGCTGGTTTTCCTCCGGGTGTATTCCGGGGTAGTGAATACCGGAGATGCGGTGTTCAACCCGATTAAGGGTAAGAAAGAACGAATTGGTCGTTTGCTGCAAATGCATTCAAACAACCGTGAAGAAATTAAACAAGTTCGCGCTGGCGATATAGCGGCAGCGGTCGGACTTAAGAGCGTCACCACGGGCGATACCCTGTGTGACCCTAAAGCCTCGGTAACGCTGGAGCGGATGGAATTTCCGGATCCGGTGATCTCCCAGGCGGTCGAGCCGAAAACGGCGATCGACCAGGAAAAGATGGGCGTAGCCCTGGGCAAATTGGCCCAGGAAGACCCGTCTTTCAAAGTACATACCGATGAAGAATCCGGGCAAACCATTATTTCAGGGATGGGTGAGCTTCATCTGGACATAATTATTGACCGCATGAAACGTGAGTTTGATGTGGAGTGCAACGTGGGCAAGCCACAGGTGGCTTACCGCGAATCGATCTCAAAATCGATCGAGCACGAGACCAAATACGCAAAACAATCAGGCGGGCGCGGCCAGTACGGTCATGTTTTCCTGCGTATCGAGCCCTTGCCGCGCGGTACCGGTTTTGAGTTTGTGGATGAAATCAAAGGTGGTGTTGTGCCACGTGAATTCATCCCATCTGTACAGAAAGGTGTTGAAGATTCACTGCAGGGCGGCGTACTCGCTGGTTATCCGGTGGTAGATGTTCGGGTCACCTTGTTTGATGGTTCTTATCATGATGTGGACTCCTCGGAATTCGCATTTAAGGCCGCCGCCAGCCAAGCCTTCCGTGAAGGTGCGCGCGAGGCAGGGGTCGACCTGTTGGAGCCAATCATGTCGGTGGAGATTGTCACACCGGAAGATTACATGGGTAATGTCAGTGGTGATATTAATTCACGACGTGGCGTCATCCTCGGCATGGAAGACTCGCCTACGGGCAAGTTGATCCAGTCGGAAGTACCGCTGGCGGAGATGTTTGGTTACGCCACTTCATTACGAAGTGCGACACAGGGCCGAGCTTCTTACACCATGCAGTTTGAGAAATACGCGAAGGCCCCGAAAAACGTGGTCGACGCCATTGTTAACAGATTTTAGTAGCTAAGAATTTAGTTTTAAGAATTTAAATTTTAAGTAGTAATTATTTAGAACCCAAAAGATAGGTGAAACGCTATGTCTAAGGAAAAATTTGAACGTAATAAGCCGCACGTAAACGTAGGAACGATTGGTCACGTAGACCATGGTAAAACTACCCTGACGGCGGCGATCACAAAAGTATTGTCAGAGACCTACGGTGGAGAAGCCGTAGATTTCGCTAACATCGACAATGCACCTGAAGAACGCGAGCGTGGCATCACCATCTCAACAGCACACGTTGAGTATGAAACAGAGAACCGTCACTACGCGCACGTTGACTGCCCAGGACACGCAGACTATGTAAAGAACATGATCACGGGTGCTGCCCAAATGGACGGCGCGATCCTGGTATGTTCTGCTGCGGATGGCCCAATGCCCCAAACTCGTGAGCACATCCTGCTGGCGCGTCAGGTTGGCGTACCGTACATCGTGGTATTCCTGAACAAAGCCGACATGGTTGACGACGACGAGTTGTTGGAACTGGTTGAGATGGAAGTACGTGAGCTGCTGGACTCTTACGAGTTCCCAGGCGACGACACCCCAATCGTTATCGGTTCTGCACTGAAAGCATTGGAAGGCGATGCCGCTTACGTAGAGAAGATCGTAGAACTGGGTAAAGTGCTGGATGAGTACATTCCAGAGCCAGAGCGTGCGATTGACGGTGCATTCATCATGCCAGTAGAAGACGTATTCTCAATCTCAGGTCGCGGTACGGTAGCGACGGGTCGTGTAGAGCGCGGCATCATCACTGTTGGTGAAGAAGTTGAGATTGTTGGCATCAAAGAGACCACCAAGACTACCGTTACTGGTGTTGAGATGTTCCGCAAGTTGCTGGACGAAGGTCGAGCGGGTGATAACGTGGGTATTCTTCTGCGTGGCACCAAGCGTGAAGACATTGAGCGTGGTCAAGTACTGTCGAAGCCAGGCAGCATTACGCCGCACACCAGCTTTGAAGCCGAAGTGTATGTATTGAGCAAAGAAGAGGGTGGTCGTCACACGCCATTCTTTAAAGGCTATCGCCCACAGTTCTACTTCCGTACCACAGACGTAACCGGTGCGTGTGAACTGCCTGACGGTGTTGAGATGGTTATGCCAGGCGACAACATCAAGATGAATGTTGAGCTGATTGCCCCGATTGCGATGGACGAAGGTTTGCGCTTCGCGATTCGTGAAGGTGGTCGTACGGTTGGTGCTGGCGTAGTAGCCAAGATCAACAGTTAAGCATTCATCTTTTGTCCTGACTCTTCGTTGCCGAAGGAACCTGGAATACTCACGTACGGCAAAGTACGCTCCGTTTCCAGAACCCTTCGGCGCCTCGATTCAGAACAAAATCTAAACGCTTAGACGAGAATTAAGCAAAAAATATTAAAGGTTAAATAGGTTAACTATGAGCGTCGAAAATCAAAAAATTCGTATTCGGCTTAAAGCATTCGATCACCGTATGATTGATCGTTCTGCGCAGGAAATTGTGGAAACTGCCAAGCGCACTGGCGCGATGGTATGTGGCCCGATTCCTCTGCCAACTCGAATCGAGCGCCTGACCCTTTTGCGTTCACCACACGTGAACAAAAAAGCCCGCGACCAATTCGAAGTGCGTACGCATAAGCGAATCGTCGATATCGTCGAGCCCACTGACAAGACCGTAGATGCCTTGATGCGTCTGGACTTGGCGGCCGGTGTCGATGTGGAGATTAAGGTTAACTAGGCTTTCAGCTAACCGAATAACTAACTAATAAGTGAGAAAAAAAATGTCACTTGGACTAATTGGACAAAAAATAGGCATGACACGCGTCTTCCAGGAAGACGGTCGTTCAGTGCCTGTTACGGTGGTGGAAGTTGCACCAAACCGTGTCACACAAGTAAAAACACTTGAAACTGACGGCTATGAAGCAGTTCAGGTAGCAACGGGTGAGCGTAAAGCGAACCGGGTCAACAAGGCAATGGCTGGTCATTATGCTAAAGCCAATGTCGCACCTGGTACTCGCTTGGCCGAGTTCCGTGTGTCTGCTGAAGCGGCTGAACTTGAAGTAGGTTCTGAAATCAAGGTTGACCTGTTTGAAGCGGGCCAAAAAGTTGATGTGCAAGGCACAACAATTGGTAAGGGCTTCGCTGGCGGTATCAAGCGCTGGGGTTTTGGCGGTCTGCGTGCCACGCACGGCGTCTCGATCTCTCACCGCTCACTTGGTTCAACTGGTCAGTGTCAAGACCCAGGTAAAGTCTTCAAAGGCAAGAAAATGGGTGGACACATGGGTGCCCGTAAACGCACTCAACAAGGTCTGGAAGTAGTTCGAGTCGACGCTGATCGCAATGTCATTCTGGTAAAAGGCTCAGTGCCTGGATCAAAAGGTGGCAGTGTCACAATCAAACCATCCATCAAAGCTAAAAAATAGAGGCTCTGAATCATGGAACTTAATGTATATAACGGCTCAGCGTTAAAAGTCTCTGACGATGTATTCGGTGCAGAGTATAACGAATCGCTGATCCATCAAGCGGTTGTGGCCTACCAGGCTGGCGCTCGACAAGGTACTCGCGGCCATAAGAATCGTTCTGCGGTATCGGGTGGCGGTGCCAAACCATGGCGACAAAAAGGTACTGGCCGTGCACGAGCAGGTACGTCGCGCAGTCCAATCTGGCGTGGTGGTGGTAAAACTTTCCCGGCCACGACGCAGGACCACTCGCAAAAAATGAATCGTAAGGCTTATCGTTCTGCGATGCGCTCTATTCTTTCTGAGCTGGTTCGCCAGGAGCGGTTAATCGTTGCTGAAGAATTTTCAGTGAACGAGCCGAAAACCAAGCAACTGGTTGCCAAGATGAATGAGATGCAGCTGGAAGACGTGCTGGTTGTAACGCATGAGATCGATGAAAACCTGGCGCTGGCATCACGTAATTTGTACCACGTTGGTATCGTCGCTGCGCAGGAAATTAACCCGCTGAGCTTGATTGGTTTTGACAAGGTTGTGATGACCTCTGAGGCCATCAAGCAAATCGAGGAGAAATTGGCATGAGCGCATCCAAATTATCCAAAGACCGTTTGTACCAGGTATTGGTAGCACCGGTAGTCACCGAGAAAAGTACCTTGGCGGCTGAGAACCACGGGCACGTGGTATTTCATGTGGCACAACGAGCTACCCGAAATGACGTGAAAGCCGCGGTCGAAGAAGCATTTGAAGTTGAAGTTGAGTCAGTAAAAATTCTCAACGTTAAAGGTAAGACCAAGCGTTTTGGTCGTACTTTGGGTCAACGTGCAGATCGCAAGAAAGCATACATCCGCCTGAAAGAAGGCAGCGATATCGATTTCGCTGAATTCCAGGCTTAATACTGTAGATGTGTTTATATAACAGGTAAATAAAATGGCATTGGTAAAGTTAAAACCTACCTCTCCGGGTCGTCGCGGCACAGTACGTGTTGTGAACGCGGATTTGCACAAAGGCGACGGTTACAAGCCGTTACTGGAGTCAAAGCGTGCGATCAACGGGCGAAACAATGTGGGTCGCATCACTGTCCGTCATCGTGGTGGCGGTCACAAGCGTAAATATCGTGTTGTTGATTTTCGTCGTAATAAAGACTCCATCCCGGCAAAGGTTGAGCGTCTGGAGTATGACCCAAATCGAAGCGCACACCTGGCGTTGTTGTGCTACGCAGACGGCGAGCGTCGCTACATCCTGGCGCCAAAAGGTCTGAAAGCTGGCAGCAAGGTTATTTCTGGTGTAGATGCACCGATCGCAGTTGGCAACGCCTTGCCATTGCGTAATATCCCGGTCGGTTCAGTGGTTCATAACGTTGAACTCAAGCCTGGCAAAGGCGGCCAGTTGGCCCGTTCAGCCGGTACTGCCATCCAGTATGTCGGTCGTGAAGGTAAATACGCGCAGATCCGCTTGCGCTCTGGTGAGATGCGTAAAGTCCTGTTGGACTGCCGCGCTACTTTGGGTGAAGTTGGTAACTCGGAACACTCCCTGCGCAAGCTGGGTAAAGCCGGTGCCAAGCGCTGGCGCGGGATTCGTCCTACCGTTCGCGGTGTGGCCATGAACCCGGTAGATCACCCGCACGGTGGTGGTGAAGGTCGTACCTCTGGTGGACGTCACCCAGTGTCGCCAACTGGTGTACCAACAAAGGGCTACCGTACTCGTCGCAACAAACGCAGTGATTCACTGATCATTCGCCGTCGCAAGAAATAAGCGCTAGGGGTAAAGAGAAATACTATGGCACGTTCAATTAAAAAAGGCCCATTCGTAGATCACCACCTATGGGCGAAAGTAGAGAAGGCAGTTGCGGAAAATGATCGCAAGCCGATTAAAACCTGGTCACGTCGCAGCATGATTATGCCAGAGTTTGTTGGTTTGACCATCGCAGTACACAACGGTCGTCAGCACGTACCAGTGCTGATTTCAGAAAACATGGTCGGTCACAAATTGGGTGAGTTTTCCCCAACGCGTACTTTCAAAGGTCATATTGCTGACAAGAAAGGCCGCTAGTCGCACGGGCTCCTGAGGATAAGAAAATGCAAGTTAAAGCTACTGCAAGAAACGTACGAATCTCGCCACAAAAAGCGCGATTGGCGGTGGACCAAATCCGCGGTAAATCGGTTGCACGTGCGCTGGAGATTCTTTCATTCGGTGAGACCAAGGCGTCAAACCTGGTGCTGAAAACACTGGAATCGGCGATTGCAAACGCCGAACACAATGAGAGTGCCGATATCGACGAACTGGTTGTTGCCAATTGCTTTGTTGATGAAGGTCCAACCATGAAACGTATGCGTGCACGAGCTAAAGGTCGTGGCGCGGGTATTTTGAAACGTTCAAGTCATATCACCGTTGGGTTGAGTGACGAATCAACTGGAGGCCAATAATGGGTCAAAAAGTTCATCCAAATGGCATGCGTCTGGGCATCGTCAAAGACTTCAACGCGAAGTGGTATGCCGATAAAACAGATTACTCAAAATACCTGATTCAGGATCTCAAAGTTCGTGAGTTCCTGGAGAAGAAATTGAAGAACGCCGCGGTCAGCGATATCACCATTGAGCGACCAGCACAAAACATCAATGTGGTTATCCATACTGCGCGCCCAGGTATCGTAATTGGTAAAAAGGGCGAAGACATTGATCGCATGCGTAAAGCAATCGCGGCCATGACTGGTCTGCCAACCCAGGTTTCTGTTGAAGAAATTCGCAAGCCTGAAGTTGATGCACAACTGGTAGCTGATGGCATTTGCCAGCAACTGGAAAAACGCGTGATGTTTCGTCGTGCCATGAAACGCGCTGTTAGTTCTGCCATGCGTGCTGGCGCCCAGGGCGTAAAAGTGATGATCGCCGGCCGTTTGAATGGTGCTGAAATTGCTCGTTCAGAATGGTATCGCGAAGGTCGTGTGCCTCTGCACACACTGCGCGCCGACATCGATTACGCGACCAGCGAAGCATTAACCACCTACGGCATTATTGGCGTAAAGGTTTGGATCTTCAAAGGTGAAGTCTTTCAACCGGTTAACAGTGTTGCTGCCGATGACAGTGCCGCTGCCAGCCAGGGTTAAGTACCAGAATACAGAACCTGTATAGAGGTTAAAGAAAAATGTTATTACCAAAACGTACCAAATTCCGCAAAGCGCATAAGGGTCGCAATCGTGGATTGGCTCATACCGGTAACAAGGTGAGCTTCGGAGAATTCGGTTTGCAGGCGACTACTCGTGGTCGCATGACGTCGCGCCAAATTGAGGCGGCTCGTCGAACCATCACCCGTCATATTAAACGTGGTGGACGAGTATGGATTCGTGTGTTTCCTGACAAGCCTATTTCCAAGAAGCCTTTGGAAGTTCGCATGGGTAAAGGTAAAGGTAACCCTGAGTTTTGGGTTATGGAAGTAAAGCCAGGCCAGATGTTGTACGAACTGCAAGGTGTGAGTGAAGAACTGGCGCGTGAAGCGTTCGTTCTGGCGGCAGCAAAACTGCCATTCAAATGTAAATTTGTAACGCGTCAAGTCGGTTAATTCGGGTAACTCCGAGCGAATGACGAGAGAGATTAGATATGGCTACTGAAAAAGCAGCGACTAATAGCAAAGCCGCGGCGCTACGCGCCAAATCAGCTCCAGAGCTGAAAGAAGAAATGGTTGAACTGCGCAAAGAAGAATTCAAGCTGCGCATGCAACGAGGCACTGGTCAATTGAGCAACACTGCGCGATTCAAAGAGATTCGTCGTGAAGTGGCGCGCATTAAAACCATCCTGAACGAACAAGCTAAAACAGCTTAAACCGGATAGAGCACAGAAAGATGACTGAATATACGGCGGCCCAAGTGGATAACGCGAATAACGACAGCGCACGCACTGTTGAAGGCAAAGTAGTAAGTAACAAGGCCGAGAAAACTATCTCGGTATTGGTAGAGCGTCGCGTTAAGCACCCTTTGTACGGCAAATACATTCGTAAGTCGACCAAGTTCCTTGCGCATGACGAAGCCAACGAGTGTGGTGAAGGCGATACGGTCTTAATCGAAGAATGTCGACCTTTGTCAAAACATAAATCATGGCGTCTGGTCAAAGTGGTTGAGAAAGCAGTTGTTATCTAAACCTGTAATCCAGTTGAACTCAGATTTTATATAAGCATCGAAAAGAACAGGAGTAATCCATGATTCAAATGCAAAGTATTTTGGAAGTGGCTGACAACAGTGGTGCACGCAAAGTGATGTGTATCAAAGTGTTGGGCGGTTCTAAACGTCGGTATGCCGGCATCGGAGACATCATCAAGGTCAGCGTTAAAGAAGCGCTGCCGAATTCACGAGTCAAAAAGGGTGCGGTCTATGACGCAGTCATCGTACGCACTCGCAAAGGTGTTCGTCGCCCTGATGGCTCATTGATTCGCTTTGATAAGAACGCAGCCGTTATCTTGAATGCTTCTCGTCAGCCACTGGGTACCCGTATTTTCGGCCCGGTAACTCGCGAGTTGCGTGGCGATAACTTTATGAAAATCATCTCTCTGGCACCCGAGGTGCTCTAACTGTCGGGCAATTACGAGACCCCGACAAGAGCACAGTTTAGAGAGTAATCCTTTTATTGGTTTATTAAGACTATGAACAAGATTAAAAAAGGCGATCAGGTGATCGTGATTTCTGGCCGCGATAAAGGCAAGACAGGCGAACTGCTGCAAGTCTTAAGTGATGGCCGCGCCCTGGTGAATGATGTCAACCTGGTGAAGAAGCACACCAAGCCAAATCCAATGGCAGGTGTAACCGGCGGCATCATGCAAAAAGAAGCGCCGATTCAGATGTCAAATCTGGCTATTTTGAATCCAACCACCAACAAGGCCGACAAAGTTCGCATTGAAGGTGAAGGCAAAGAGAAGCACCGAGTATTTAAATCTGACGGTAGTCGAGTAGACGCTTAAGTCGTCTGCGAGATTTCAGTAACGACACCGACAGACAGGTAGATTAAGAGATTAAAACAATGACTAGATTGCAAGAACATTACGTAAAAAATGTAGTTCCTCAATTGCAAGAACAATTCAACTACAAGAGTTCGATGGAAGTGCCACGAATCACCAAGATCAGCGTCAATATGGGTCTGGGTGAAGCGGTGGGCAACAAGAAGATCATCGAAAACGCCGTCGCCGACCTGGAAGCAATTGTTGGCCAAAAAGCTGTGGTAACCCTGGCTCGTAAATCAGTTGCCGGCTTCAAGATTCGCGATGGTTGGCCAATTGGTGCCAAGGTGAATCTGCGTCGTGACCGTATGTATGATTTCCTGGATCGTCTGATTTCAATCGCGATTCCGCGAATTCGGGACTTTCGTGGTTTGAATGCAAAATCCTTTGATGGCCGTGGTAACTATACCTTTGGCTTGAAAGAGCAAATTGTGTTCCCTGAAATCGATTATGACAAAGTAGACGCTCTGCGTGGCATGGATGTAACCATCACCACGAGCGCCAAGAACAATGAGGAAGCCGAAGCATTGCTGCGCGGGTTTAACTTTCCTCTTCGCACTAAGTAATTCCTAGCTAACCTGGAGACAGAGATAAAGTTATGGCAAAGAAATCAATGGTAGCTCGCGAAACCAAACGGGCCAAACTCAACAACCGCTATCAAGCGCGTCGTGATGAGTTGAAAGCAATCATCAGTAATCAAGAAGTTGAGTACGATGAAAAATGGGAAGCCATGCTGGCCTTGCAAAAATTACCACGTGACTCGGGAAAAAGCCGCCAGCGTAATCGCTGCGCCTTAACCGGACGTCCACATGGTTACTATCGCAAGTTCGGGTTAAGCCGTAACAAGCTACGTGAAATCATTCTTAAAGGCCAAGCGCCAGGTGTTGTTAAGTCTAGCTGGTAAACAGCTCGATTTAACTCCATCAGAAAACTTATTTAAATACGGTACAGCACCATGATGACAGACCCAATCGCGGATCTACTGACACGAATCCGCAACGCGCACCACGCCGAGAAAATTGCTTTGACCATGCCTGGTTCAAAGATTAAATCAGCGATTGCCAAGGTGTTAGAAGATGAAGGGTATATCGAGGGTTTCGAAGCTTCGGAATCCGATGGCAAGCCTTCATTGACAATTAAGCTGAAGTATTACGAGGGCGCGCCAGTAATTGAAAAGCTGCAGCGCGTCAGCAAGCCAGGTTTGCGTGTGTATAAAAGCGCTGAAGATCTGCCAAAAATAAATGGCGGCCTGGGAATTGCAATCATTTCAACCAGTAAAGGCATTATGACCGACCGCGCAGCACGTACTGCTGGCGTGGGCGGTGAAGTGCTCTGCAGTATCAGCTAAGACCAGCGATACCAGCAAATCGGTTTTTTATAAATTAAGTAAGCGCTAAATTCATTAAGTGCTGCATTAATAGAGAAAATATTATGTCCAGAATAGCAAATGCACCAGTCGAGTTGCCCAGCGGCGTTGAAGTTACGTTGTCGGGTCAGTCGATCAAGGTGAAAGGTTCAAAAGGCGAGTTAGAGTGGAATGCTCACGAACTGGTTTCGGTCGCCCAGGAAGATGCCAGCCTGAAAGTTGCTGCCAGCAATGACAGCAAGCAGGCGGTTGCCCTGGCCGGTACTACCCGTGCCCTGATCAACAACATGGTGACCGGTGTCACGGCCGGCTTTGAGAAAAAGCTGACCATCATCGGCGTTGGTTATCGTGCCCAGGCACAAGGTCAGAAACTTAACCTGACCCTGGGTTTTTCACACCCGGTGGTCTATGACGTACCTGAGGGCATCAAGGTAGAAACTCCCAGCAATACTGAGATTGTAGTGAGTGGCATCGATAAACAGAAAGTAGGCCAGGTGGCTGCCGAGATTCGTGCCTACCGTAAGCCTGAGCCTTATAAAGGTAAAGGTGTGCGCTATGCCGACGAATACGTGCTGCGTAAGCAGGCGAAGAAGAAATAGCGGTTAGCTAACGACAGTAATATCAAGGTTATTAAAATGAAAGAGTCAAAAAAACAAGCTCGTTTGCGTCGTGCCAGAAAACTGCGTGCCAAGATCAGTCGTCAGGGCGCTACTCGATTGAGCGTACATCGTACTTCACAACACATTTATGCGCAGGTCATTGATGGCACTGGCGGCAAAGTTTTGGTCAGCAGCTCCACTATGGATGCTGGCATCAAGAAAGAAGCCAAGAACACCAGCAACTGCGAGGCAGCTTCCCTGGTGGGCAAGCGCGTAGCCGAACTTGCCTTAAAGGCAGGGGTTGAAGAAGTTGCATTCGATCGATCAGGTTTTCGTTACCACGGTCGAGTAAAAGCATTAGCCGAGGCTGCTCGTGAAGCAGGCCTGAAGCTGTAACAGAATATTAAGAGCCTACCTAATAAAGGTATCCGGAGATAATCATGGCTGGTCCAAAAAGAAATAATCGTAACGATCGCGAACCTGTAGATGAGAGCCTGGAGCAACTGATCAACGTTAGACGCGTTGCCAAAGTTGTAAAAGGTGGTCGAATTTTTGGTTTCTCGGCATTGACTGTTGTTGGCGACGGCAAGGGCAGCGTTGGCATTGGCCGCGGTAAATCAAAAGAGGTGCCTTTGGCAGTCAGCAAGGCAATGGAATCTGGTCGTCGTGAAATGAAGAAAGTGCACCTTAAAAACGGTACTCTCCAGTACCCGGTGGTTGCTACTCACGCCGGCTCAACTGTGGTAATGCGTCCTGCTTCAGAAGGTACGGGCATTATCGCTGGTGGCACCATGCGTGCGGTGTTCGAAGCCGTGGGCGTGAAAGACGTATTGGCCAAGTGTATTGGTTCTACCAACCCGGTTAACGTGGTACGCGCAACCATCAAGGGTCTGCGCTCGATCGATAGTCCTGAGTCGGTAGCAGCCAAGCGCGGAAAGTCTGTAAAAGACATCATCTAGGATTGTTTTTTTATCCATAGATCACTAATTAATAATTTCGGTATAGACAAATGGCTAGCGAAAAGAAAATTCAAGTAACTTTGGTCAAAAGCATGTTTGGTCGTGGCAAAAAGCACATGGCATGCGTTAAGGGCCTGGGCTTACGCCGTATGCACCAAACGGTTGAGGTGATTGATACCCCCGAGAACCGTGGAATGATTAACAAGGTTTCTTACTTACTTAAGTGGGAAGAGGTATAAAACAATGCGTTTAAATACGATTAAACCAGCTGCCGGAGCCAAGCATGCGCGCAAGCGTGTGGGTCGTGGAATCGGTTCTGGAACAGGCAAGACTGCGGGTCGCGGCCATAAAGGTCAAAAGTCACGTTCGGGTGGCAAAGTGCAAATCGGTTTTGAGGGTGGTCAGATGCCAATCCAACGCCGTTTGCCGAAGCGCGGTTTCCGTTCAATGATGTCTCGTAACATGGCAGAAATTCGCTTGCATGAACTGAACTTGGTAGAGGGTGATGTGGTAGACCTGGCTGCGTTGCGCAGCGCTGGTCTGATCAATGCGGGTCATCTGCGTGCCAAAGTGGTGCTTTCTGGTGAACTGAAGAAAGCCATCACCTTGCGTGGTATTGGCGCGACCAAGGGTGCACAGGCAGCGATTGAAGCGGCCGGTGGTTCAGTAGAAGCGTAATTTAACCTTATCGAATTCGCGAGCGAATAAGACATGGCAAGAGAACAAGCAGCAGCACTGGCCGGCTCCGGCAAGTTAAAAGAACTTTGGCAACGAATTGGTTTCGTGCTGGGGGCTTTTATTGTCTATCGAATTGGTACCCATATCCCGGTACCAGGTGTTGACCCGGTAGCAATTGCGGCATTGTTCGAGCAAACTCGTGGTTCTATCCTGGACGTGTTAAACATGTTTTCAGGCGGAGCCTTGCAACGCTTGTCGGTAATGGCCTTGGGGGTTATGCCCTATATTTCGGCCTCGATTATCATGCAGATGTTGACGGCAGTTGAACCCCGCCTCAAGCAGGTGAAAGCCGAAGGTGAAGCGGGTCGTCGGAAGATTCAAAAGTGGACACGTTATGCTGCTGTTGTATTGGCAACGTTCCAGGCCCTGGGCATCGCCAGTGCGGTTCAATCACAAAGTGTTGGTGGCGCGCCAGTAACCCTGATTACCGGCCCAAGCTTTACCATTACCTGTGTGGTTGCATTGGTAGCGGGCACCATGTTCCTGGTTTGGTTGGGTGAGCAGATTACGGATCGCGGTATCGGTAACGGCATGTCACTGATCATTTTTGCTGGCATTGTGGCCGGTTTGCCGAGTGCCCTTGGTGGCACAATCGAGTTGGCTCGAAATGGTGAGTTCTCACCGCTATTCGTAGTGGCGTTGCTGGCAGTAGCGATCCTGGTAACTGCGTTCGTCATTTTTGTTGAGCGCGGTCAGCGTCGTTTGACGGTTAACTATGCGCGTCAGCAGCGTGGCAACAAGATGATGCAGGCGCCGAGCAGCTACTTCCCGTTAAAGCTCAACATGGCTGGTGTAATACCGCCAATTTTCGCATCGAGCATCATCCTGTTCCCAGCCAGTTTGGTGGGATTCTTTGGGACCGATTCAGCAACTGGTGTCGCCGGTGTGCTGCGTAATATTTCTACCCTTATGCAGCCGGGTGAGTTGGTTTACACCACCCTGTATGTAGGGATGATTTTGTTTTTCGCATTCTTCTATACGGCGTTGGTGTTTGACCCGAAAGAGATCGCAGAAAATTTGAAGAAGCAAGGGGCCTTTGTACCAGGCATCCGTCCAGGCCAGCAAACTGCGCGCTATATCGACAGTGTGGTTTCCAAGCTGACCTTGGTTGGTGCGGTGTATCTGGCCGTTGTGTGTTTGCTGCCTGAATTGCTGATTGTTAACTACAACGTGCCGTTCTATTTTGGTGGCACTTCCTTGCTGATTATTGTTGTAGTGATTATGGATTTGATGGGCCAAGTGCAATCACATTTAATGTCACAGCAGTACGAAAGCTTAATGAAGAAGACGAACCTGACCGGTAAGCCTTCTGGTGGACGCAGGCGCCGCCGCTAATTCGCTTAGTCGATCAAGTAGAGAGAATATCTAGACATCAGAACTTGAACAGTGGTTCGAGAGGTAATTATGAAAGTCAGAGCATCAGTAAAAAAGATTTGTCGGAATTGTAAAATTGTCCGTCGTAAAGGTGTGGTACGCGTGATCTGCACTGATCCGCGCCATAAGCAGCGCCAAGGTTAGTTTTTTACTAGCCAAACAGGCAGAAATTTTACGTTTACAGACCCAAATAAAGACTCAATTATTTACGCCAAAATCGAAGCTATTTAGTTGATTTCTTATACCCTAAACAGTATTCTAACGCGCCTTTTGAAGGCAGCTGGCGTACTAAAACAGACTGTTTCTAGCCAGTTAATGGCTTAAACAGCAAGCTAAAAAAACGGAGACACCATAGTGGCACGTATAGCAGGTATTAACTTACCATCACATAAACATGTTGATATCGCGTTGACCGCGATTTATGGCATTGGCAAAACCCGTTCACATGCAATTTGTGATGCGGCGGGCGTTGAACGGTCTACCAAAGTTAGCGAATTATCTGAAGCTGACGCAGAAAAACTGCGCGCTGAGGTTGCCAAGTTCGAGGTAGAGGGTGATCTGCGTCGTGAAGTTTCAATGAATATTAAACGCTTGATGGATCTTGGTTGTTACCGCGGTTTGCGTCATCGTCGTGGTTTACCACTGCGTGGCCAACGTACCAAAACCAATGCGCGTACGCGCAAAGGACCGCGTCGACCAATCAAGCGTTAAGAACGTATTAAACGTATATAAAACTAGTTAATACAGAGTCCAGCGATATTAAACGAGCATAGAAATGGCTAAGACTACGAGCAAATCAAAGAAGAAAGTTAAAAAGCATATTGTTGATGGCATCGCGCACATCCAGGCTTCTTTTAACAATACGATTATTACTATCAGTGATCGTCACGGTAATGCGCTGTGCTGGACCACTGCTGGTGGTTCCGGTTTTCGTGGTTCACGAAAAAGCACGCCGTTTGCGGCCCAGGTTGCGGCAGATCGTTGCGGTAAGATGGCGCAGGAATTTGGCATGAAAAATCTGGAAGTTCGCGTAAAGGGCCCAGGCCCAGGCCGTGAATCAGCAGTACGCGCATTGAATAACTGCGGTTTTGAAGTAACACAAATTACTGATGTTACTCCAATTCCACATAATGGTTGTCGCCCGTCTAAAAAGCGTCGCGTATAACCCGTTCGATTCGGTGGTTGTAAACCCGGGCGACCGACATTGTCGGTTGAGTGGGCAGGCAACGTGTCACATCGGTCGAGAGCAACACTAAAGACAAAGAGATAAAAAACAATGGCAAGATATTTAGGCCCAACTTGTAAGTTGGCACGTCGTGAAGGAACTGACCTGTTCCTGAAAAGTCCAGCTCGTTCGCTGGAATCAAAATGCAAAATTGACAAAGTACCCGGTCAAAGTGCTCAAGCACGACGCCCGCGTGCGACCGTGTACGGTACCCAGTTGCGTGAAAAGCAAAAACTGCGTCGCATCTACGGCGTGCTGGAGAAGAAATTCCGTGCCTATTACGCTGAAGCAGCACGAGTCAAAGGTTCAACGGGTGAGAACCTGCTGACCTTGTTGGAATCCCGTCTGGACAACGTTGTTTATCGCATGGGCTTTGCAGTTACTCGTGCGGAAGCTCGTCAATTGGTCAGCCACAAATCAGTGAAGGTGAACGACCAAATCGTTAACATTCCGTCGTTCAATGTAAATGCCGGTGATGTGATCGAAATTCGTCAGAAAGCAAAGAAACAATTACGCATTACCGCAGCACTGGAAATTGCCGAGCAGATTGGCATTCCTGAGTGGTTGGATGTTGACCCGGCGGCGAAAAAAGGTGTGTTTAAATCTGCACCTGAGCGCAGTGAGTTATCGGCCGATATCGACGAATCACTGGTTGTCGCACTTTACTCCAAGTAAGACCTAGCTGATTCCCCGGAATCATTCGCTACTTGCTACTGGAGCTTCTGTAAGAAAATATTTAGATTGATCTGCTTGTCGCTTAAAAGCCCACTTGTCGACATTCAGATAAAAACCGGAGACAACAACAATGTCAGAAACTATTGAACAATTATTAACGCCACGATTCGTTGATGTAAAAACCGAAGACGGTGTTCGTTCCAAAGTTGTTATCGAGCCTTTGGAGCGTGGTTTTGGTTATACCTTAGGTAATGCATTGCGTCGCATTTTGTTGTCATGCATTCCCGGTTCTGCCATTACTGATGTGAAAATTGATGGCGTACTGCATGAGTACTCTTCTATTGAGGGTGTACAGGAAGACGTTATTGACATCTTGCTGAATCTGAAAGGCGTTGCCATCAAGAAAGAGTTTGATGAATCTGTTACCTTAACTCTGAGTGCAGAAGGCGAAGGCGTTCTCACCGCTGGTGACATTCAAACTGTGCAGGACGTGGAAATTTCCAATCCCGACCTGGTCATTGCACACCTGTCAAAAGATGCCAAGTTCCACGCTGAACTGACCGTTCGCAGTGGTCGCGGATACCAGGTTTCAGAAGCGCGCAAGAGTGATTCTGAAGACAAGGAAATTGGCCTCATGCAGCTTGATGCTACCTATAGCCCGGTATTGAAAGTGTCTTACGCGGTCGACGACGCTCGTGTTGAGCAACGTACCGACCTTGATAAGTTGACCTTGAATATCGAGACAAATGGCACCATCGATCCTGAAGATGCCATTCGTAAAGCAGCGACTGCCCTGAGCCAACAGATTCAGGTATTTGTTAACCTGGAAGAAATCGCAGCGGTTACCCAGGAAGAGAAAGAGCCTGAAGTTGACCCAGTCTTGTTGCGTCCGGTTGATGAACTGGAACTTACGGTTCGTTCTGCCAACTGCCTGAAAGCAGAAAGCATTTACTACATTGGTGACCTGGTTCTGCGTTCGGAAGTAGAACTGATGAAAACCCCTAACCTGGGTAAGAAATCACTCACCGAAATTAAAGACGTGTTGGCACAACGCGGACTGTCGCTGGGTATGCAGTTGCAGAACTGGCCACCAGCCGCACTGCGCGTTGATTCAGATTCTTAATCAAGAGTCTGTTAATACACATTGCTATTAATATAAAAGATACAGGTTTCTATCATGAGACATAGAAAATCAGGACGTCAGCTAAATCGTAACTCCAGCCATCGTCAGGCGATGTTTCGAAATATGATGGTGTCATTGCTCCGTCACGAGCAAATCAAAACCACTGTTGCTAAGGCAAAAGAACTGAGAATGTTCGTTGAGCCAGTCATTACCTTGGGAAAAGAGCCAACCTTGGCTAATAAACGTAATGCCTTCGCAAAACTGCGTGATCGCGACATCGTTGCCAAGTTGTTTGACGAAATCGGTGAACGTATGAAAGATCGTCCAGGTGGTTATACACGCATTCTTAAATGCGGAAACCGTCCTGGTGACAATGCGCCAATGGCTTATATCCAATTGGTGGACTTCGACCTGGAAGCGCATGCTGCCCTGTTCGAAGACGATGATGAATACGAAGAAGAGGATGCGGCATAGAGTCGGATTGTCCCGATGCTGTATTGACAGCCTCCTTTTAAAAAGCCTGCTTAGCAGGCTTTTTTTTCGACTAGAATAACTGGTAGTGAGGATTTGACGATAGGCGCGGTCTAATACGCAAATTAACAACAGGCGTCTTGAGCCTGACGGCATTTTGGGAGGAGTTAACTATGAGTTGGTTCACTGAGGTTGCAGCGGATTTTTTTACCGGTGCCGCGATCGTTTTCATATTTGCAGTAGGTCTTGGGGTTTTGGCGGTACTGGTTCTGTACATACGTGATCGCACCCAAACCGATTCCACGATCCTGAGAAACTACCCGGTAATTGGGCGTTTTCGCTACCTGTTCGAACATTTGGGCGAATTTTTCCGTCAGTATTTCTTTGCCATGGATCGTGAGGAAATGCCGTTTAACCGAGCCCAGCGTTCCTGGGTGTATCGCGCTGCCAAGGATATCGATAGCACCGTGCCATTTGGTTCCTCTCGAGACCTGCGTCCGGAAGGCACGGTAATGTTTATCAACGCACCATTTCCACCACTGACTGACGAATCACTGCCGCCAAAACCGATAACCCTTGGCGAAGGTTACTGCGCTAACCCCTATACCACGGGATCCATCGTTAATATCTCTGGAATGAGCTATGGAGCGATATCCAAGCCAGCGGTGCTGGCACTCTCGCATGGCGCTAAAAAAGTTGGTTGCTGGATGAACACTGGCGAAGGTGGCTTGTCGCCTTACCATGAAGAAGGTGGTGCCGACATTGTGTTTCAGATCGGCACCGGAAAATTTGGCGTCCGCAACCCGGAAGGCGGTCTGTCGGATGAAAAACTGCGCAATATTGCTGCCAAGGAAAATGTGAAGATGTTTGAGATAAAACTCAGCCAAGGCGCAAAACCGGGTAAGGGTGGCATGCTGCCAGGTGAAAAGGTGACTGCTGAAATCGCTGAAATACGCGGCCTGGGAATCGGTGAAGATGCTATCAGTCCCAATCGCCACCATGAGTTAAACAACAATGATGATCTGTTGGATATGATCATGCATGTGCGTCAGGTCACCGATAAGCCGGTGGGTTTTAAGGCTGTGATCTCCAGCCCAAACTGGCTGGACGATTTGTTTTCCCTGGTCATCAGGCGCGGTCTGGATAGTGCGCCAGACTTTATCTCGGTGGATAGTAGCGATGGTGGTACCGGTGCCGCACCCATGTCGCTAATGGATGATATGGGCCTACCGATTAAGCAAAGTCTGCCGATGTTGGTGGATAAGCTTAATGAATACGGCCTGCGCGAACGCGTCAAGGTAAATGCGTCAGGTAAGATGATAAACCCGACTGAGATAGCCTGGGCCCTCTGTGTGGGCACCGATTTTATCTCCACTGCCCGTGGGCCAATGTTCGCCCTCGGTTGCATTCAGGCGTTGCAGTGTAATAAGAATACTTGCCCAACCGGTATAACTACCCACGACAAAGATTTACAGAAAGGACTGGTGGTAAAAAGTAAGAAGGTACGCGTTGCCAACTATATAAAGAATCTTGAGAAAGAACTGCGGATCATCGCTAACTCCTGCGGTGTCAAACGGCCCAGGGACCTAAACCGTTCGCATGCGCGCATCGCCATAGAACATGGCAAGTCTCTAACCCTGGAGGAAATCTATCCCAACCAGGTTCAGCGCACCACGAGTTAATACGCCCGTACGACCGAGAATTCAGCCAAGTCCATTAACGCGGTTTTGTACACCGAATCGGGGAGGGCAGAAAGCGCTGCCTGCGCCAGCCGTGCCTGTTCTCGTGCCGCTCGTGAGGTATAGGCCAGCGAGCCAGTTTTCTCAATAATTTCCAATACCGCAGCCAGGTTTTCCCGGCTGGCATTGGTAATTGCTTCTTCGAGAAGCGCCTTGTCGGCGCCGCTGGAACGCTCAATGGCATTAATAATGGGCAAAGTAGGTTTGCCCTCGGCAAGGTCATCGCCGACATTTTTGCCCATGGCCTCGGCATCAGCCGTATAGTCCAGAATATCGTCTACCAATTGAAATGCCGTGCCCAGGTGCAAGCCATAAGCAGCCATGGCCGATTCCACCGGACTTGCCTGCTTGGTGATTACCGCGCCAAGTTGTGTGGCGGCTTCAAACAGGATGGCCGTTTTCGATTGGATGGTTTCCATGTACTGATGCTCTGTAGTCTCTGCCGAGCCACAGTTGATAAGCTGCATGACCTCACCTTCTGCAATCTGGTTGGTGGTGCGTGACAGTATCTCCATTACACGCATGCTGCCAACTTCCACCATCATTTGGAACGACCGCGAATAGAGATAATCTCCGACCAACACGCTGGCGGCATTCCCAAATACCTCGTTGGCGGTTTCGCGTCCCCTACGCAGTTCCGATTCATCGACTACGTCATCATGCAACAGGGTGGCGGTATGGATAAACTCGATTATTGCGGCCAATAAAGTCTGGTGCTCAGAGACCTCAGTTTGCTCAGGATTAGCCGCTTTCGCGGTCAATAATAACGCCACCGGCCGCAGACGTTTTCCGCCCGCCTGAACGATATATGCGCCCAATTGATTAATTAAGGCAACTTCGCTGTTTAGGTTGCGCTCAATAGTCTGGTTGACGACCTGCATATCTGCCGAGACCAAATCAATTATCGATTTAATTTCAACAGCTTGCGCATTGCTATCGCTGATTGGGGTACTATTTAAACTCATAGCCTCAAAGTATAACGTAAGCAGGTGAAAAGAGCCGTATTTTGGGCATTTCACAGGCATATTAAAAGTGCGATTTTTTGGCTCAGGGAGTTGACCAAAAGGGCTCCAGGCAATAGAATTCGCGCACTGTTCGCTGGGTCCACATCAGGAAGAAAGCAGCCGTGTCATAACACCGCTCCCCTTCGGAACGCCAATAGGTCCAAGAGACCGGAGAAAACATTATGTATGCGGTAGTTAAAACCGGCGGTAAGCAATACCGTGTCGCGGTAGGCGATAAATTAAAAGTCGAGAGCCTCAAAGCGGAAGAAGGCGATAAAGTCACCCTGGATCAAGTTTTGATGATCGGTGATGGCGACAATATTCAAGTAGGCACACCAACCCTGGACTCGTCAGTTGAAGCAACTGTCTTGAGCAATGGTCGTGGTAAAAAACTGCGAATTGTAAAGTTTCGTCGCCGTCAAAATTCACGCACTCGCACTGGGCACCGTCAGGACTATACTGAGCTGGAAATTACTGCGATTGGTGGCAAAGGCGCAGCTAAGCCTGCCAAAAAAGCAGCACCTAAGAAGAAGGCAGCGCCTAAAGCAGACGCTAAAGCAGACGCAGCTGAAGCAAAAGCTGAAACCAAGTCTGCTGCTGACGATCTTTCCAAGATCTCAGGTGTTGGTCCGGTGATTGTTGGCAAGCTGGAAGGTCTGGGTATAACTACTTTCCAACAGATTGCTGATTTCACCGCAGAAGACATCGCTCGTATCGATGAAGAACTGAACTTCAAAGGTCGTATCGAACGCGATGATTGGGTTAAACAAGCGAAAGAATTCCTTAAAGGTTAATTCCGGATTACTGGAGGCACGAGATGGCACATAAAAAAGCAGGCGGTAGTTCACGGAACGGTCGCGATTCAAATTCCAAACGACTGGGCGTTAAACGTTACGCCGGTCAACACATTAACGCGGGCAGCATTATTGTTCGTCAACGTGGCAGCACTTTTCATCCTGGCGACAACGTCGGCATGGGCAAAGACTACACCTTGTTTGCTTTAGAGACAGGCGTGGTTAAGTTCGAAGTGAAAGGCCCGAAGAACCGCAAGCATGTCAGTATTGTTGCTGCCTAAGCAACCTTCGAAAAGACAATAAAAGGGGCCTCAATTTAGAGGCCTTTTTTATTGTCTGGTGCTTTCTAGTGTAAACCCTGTGGATCGATACCAGCTGCTTCTTTTAAGGCACTCAGTTAAACCAGGCCAGTTGGTCGTGCAGGGTAACGACGGTGCCGATGATCAACAGGGTTGGTGCGTGCACATCGGCGTCTGCAATACGCTCATTAATATTGCTAAGAGTGCCGGTAAAAACACGTTGATTAGCGGTGGTTCCCTGTTCGACGAGTGCGATTGGCATCTCGCCTGGTACGCCATGGGCAATCAATTGTTCGCAGATAGTCGGTAAGCCAACCAGGCCCATGTAAACGACTGCCGTTTGATTCTTGGTTGCCAATCTCGGCCAGTCTAAATCTACTGAGCCGTTTTTTAAGTGCCCGGTTACGAAAATACAGGACTGAGCGTGGTCACGGTGCGTGAGTGGAATACCAGCGTAGGTCGCGCAACCGCTAGCGGCGGTAATGCCGGGTACGATCTGAAAGGGGATGCCTGCCTCAGCCAATAATTCGATTTCTTCTCCGCCTCGACCAAAAATAAACGGATCACCCCCTTTCAGACGAACCACGCGTTTGCCATCACTGGCAAGGTCTACCAGTAGCTGGTTTATCTTTCCTTGCGGGACAGCGTGTTCTGATCGTCGCTTACCCACGTAGATCCGATCCGCATCCCGCCGGCATAAACTCAGGATTTCCTCGCTGACCAATCGGTCGTAGAGCACGACATCTGCTTGTTGCATCAGTCGCAAGGCACGAAAAGTCAGCAGATCGGGATCACCTGGTCCGGCACCGATTAGCCATACTTCACCAGACTCCGTTGGTAGAGCTTGTTCAGCAAAATTTGCTTGTAACAACTCCTCAGCCTGTTGGTCGCGTCCGGCAAAAAACAGTTCCGCGATGGGGCCCTGAACCACGTTCTCCCAAAACCTTCGTCTGGCCGCTTCTGTAGAAAACTGCGCCTTGGCCCGATCGCGATACTTGTGCATCACCGCCGCTAATCTTCCATAACTGGCGGGGATAAAACTCTCCAGCTTACTGCGTAACATGCGAGCCAGCACCGGAGCACCGCCACCAGTGGAGATGGCAACCACCACCGGTGAGCGATCTACAATCGACGGCGTAATAAAGCTGCAGAGTTCAGGTTGATCAACCACGTTGACCGGTATATTGCGTGCTTGTGCCAGCTCAGAGACTCTCTTATTCACCGCTTCATCGTTGGTGGCGGCTGTTATCAATCGGTAATCGCCAATGTCCTCGTCCTTAAATGGCCGCTCAATTATGTGCAGCTGATCACCAAATTCTGCCTGCAGGGATTCGCTGATCTGCGGTGCAACGACGGTGATTTTGGCTCCTGCGGAGCTCATTAATCGGATCTTTCGCAAAGCCACTTCGCCACCGCCCACCATCAGGCAGGGCTGGTTTTTGAGGTCCATGAATACCGGGTAATTCTGCATGCACATATTGTAGCTCAAGCCAATCGAGTTTTATGGCATCATCAGCAATCTTCTGTTTGATCCAGGCCTTAGGTGATAGTGAACAGTAATTCGTCTGAAACATCTGCCAGTATGTTGCTACGCGACGCCATTCGTCGCGTGGCGGTGGGGCCCAATCGAGGTCGCGATATCAGCGCCATGGAAGCCGAACAGATTATGCAAGCCGTGCTGCAGCAGCGCGTTGATGATCTGGAAACCGCGCTGTTTTTTATCGCCCTGCGCATGAAAGGTGAGTCAGAGGCCGAGTATCAAGGGTTGTTCTCAGCATTGCAGGCCAGCGTCGATACCGAACTGGTCAAGGTCGACGAGTTGTATTGCCTGGCGGACCCTTACAATGGCTATCAACGATATCTGCCGGTTACGCCTTTTCTCCCCGCGGTACTGGCAGCCTGTGGTTCAGCTGCATTGTTAACTGGCGTGGAGACGGTTGCCCCCAAGCATGGACTCACTGCGCACAAAGTGTTTTTACGTGCTGGCATCTCGGTTACGCTCTCATCAAACCAGGCCGCCAGGTCAATTGAGCAAGTCGGTTGGGCCTACCTGGATCAGTCCCGCTTCGCGGATGAGCTGTTTGCCCTGGTCGACTTGCGTCATCGTATGGTCAAACGCACAGCGTTAACCACCCTTGAGCGTTTGCTGATGCCGCTCAGGGCTGAGCAGCTAACCCACCTGGCACTGGGTTACGTACACCGCGCCTACCCGGAAATTTACACGCGCCTGGCGCAACAAGCAGGCTATGCAAGCCTGCTATTGGTCAAGGGTAGAGAAGGGGGGCTGATGCCGGCCCTGAATAAACCAATTCGCAACATTTATTCTCGGTTTGACGGGCACGATGCTGCATTTTCGGAAGAATCCGGGCCTGATATGCCAGCCGAGCTGATCGGAGACACATCCACACTGGCTGCCAGCGGCAATGTCGCTGCTGACGCTGAGCAGTGTTTGGAACTGGGTTGGGCAGCGTTGGGCGGAGAAAAAAATGCCATGCGAAACAGCCTGGTAGCCAGTGCGGCGCAAATAGTCTCACGTAGTCCGCAATTCAATAGTTTCTCTGCAGCAGTTGAAAAAGTACAAAACTGCTTGGATAATGGTTCTGCCCAAACGCGCTTTGAAAGCCTAACAAAGCGTTAAAAAACAGGAATATCTCCCATGAGCCAATCTAAAGTCAGTGCGGTGCCGAGCCACGGTGATACCCCGCAAACGCGCGAGGCCCGCGAGTTCCTAACCAGCATCGTTGGCTCTGCCTGCCAGTTCAAAGCATCCGACATTCACATCCGTGCTGGTCACCAGATCATGATGCGCCTCGATGGTCGCATTCGGCAGGTGAAAGGCTCGCCGGAAATGAATGACGATATGATCGAGCGGTTGATATTTCCACTGATGTCGAAGTATCACTTGTTACTGTTCAAGGAGAATAACCAGGTGGATCTGGCCTTGAGCGATAATGATGGCAACCGCGTTCGTGTAAATATGTTTCGCCAGCTTGGCCACTTGGCAGTGGTCATGCGGGTGATTGAGAGCCACATCCCCAAGCCAGAAGAATTGGGCTTACCGCCACAGGTCGCAAATATTTCCAAAATGCGACAGGGTCTGGTGATTTTTTCCGGTGCAACCGGATCAGGCAAATCAACCTCGATGGCGTCCTTGCTTAATGAGATTAACGCCGAACGATATCAGCACATACTGACCATTGAGGATCCGGTTGAGTACGTCTTCACTGAACAGCGCTGCGTGATTTCACAGCGTCAAATTGGTATTGATGTGCCGGACTTCGCTCACGCAATGCGGGCTGCACTGCGGGAAGACCCGGATGTAATCCTGATGGGTGAGATGCGTGACCCGGAAAGTATGGAAATCGCCCTGAATGCCGCCGAAACCGGGCACCTGGTATTTACCACCTTGCACGCACCCACCTCGGCCGATGCGATTACGCGCATGGTGTCTAGCTTCAAGGGGGAAGAGCAATCTACTATCCGTGCAAAGCTAGCGCACAATCTTCGCGCCATTGTCACCCAGCGATTGCTGCCAAAATTAAGTGGTAATGGGCGAACCGTTGCTTGTGAAGTGTTCACCGTTACCCCATTGGCGCGGGAACTCATCATCGATCCGTTAAGAATCAAGGAAATTAAGGACTTGATTAAGGGCGGTGACAAAGTCGAAGGCATGCTGCAATTCGATGAACACCTGGAACAGATGGTGAAAGATGAATTAATCTCGGACGAAGTCGCACTCACCAATGCAACCAGTGCGACCGATCTGGCGCTCAAACTGAAAGGGTTTTAATCGTTTCCATCATAAGCTAAATGCCGCAACTTATTGTGTCGGCAACGCCAGTTGTGTTGAGTATCAGTTTATAGAGATTTAACCAGCTCAAGCACTTCGTCGACGTGCTGTTTCACCTTCACTTTTCGAATTTCGTGCCGCAATATGCCCTTGGCGTCAAAAATAAAGGTGCTGCGTTCGATCCCCATGTATTTGCGGCCATACATGTTCTTTTCCTTGATCACATCAAAAGCCTTGCAGAGTTCCTCATCCGGGTCGGAGATGAGGTCAAAATTGAAGGACTGCTTATTGATAAAGTTTTGGTGCGATTTTATCGACTCACGTGAAACGCCGAGTATCTCCGTATTAAGCTTCTTAAATTGAGCGTGGGCATCACGAAAATTCTGCCCCTGCGTAGTGCAACCCGGGGTGTTGTCCTTGGGATAAAAATACAAAACCAGGTTGCTGCCCTTCAGGCTGCTTAACTTTAATGACTCATTTTGAGTGGTAGCTACTGTGAGGTTAGGGATTTTGTCGCCAATGTTGATTGTCATGGATGAAACTCGCTGGTTATCAGGGTGGGTTAACTGGTTTGAATTATAAATCTAGTCGATTATTTTCCAGTGAAATTTTTCTGCGTGGGCCCGCAATTGTGCGTCTGGTGTGACTGCGATCGGGTGATCCACCATTTCCAATAGTGGCAGGTCATTCTTAGAGTCACTGTAAAAGTAGGTTTGCGCAAAACTTTCCCCGGTTTCATTCAGCCATTGATGTAGCTTGGTGATCTTGCCATCCTGGAAACAGGGTGTGCCGCTTGTCTTGCCGGTGTAGCGACCGTCTTCTATTTCCAGAGCCGTGGCGATCAAGGTTTCTACGCCAAGTAGATCGGCGATTGGCCTGGTGACGAAGTCATTTGTGGCGGTAATAATTACCAACTTATCACCGTTACGCTTATGCTGTTCCACCAGTTCTGGCTTTCCTGCCTCCAGCATTGGTTTGATGTCGCGTTCTACATACTGCGCTCGCCATTCGTGCAATTGCTCCATCGGGTATTGGCTTAAGGGGTATAGCTGGAAATCCAGGAACTCCTGGATGTCGAGTTTGCCCTGTAAGTATTGCTGGTAATAGTAATCTTGTTTTTCCTCTTGCTCCTTAGCGTCCAGGACGCCAATGCTGGCGAGGAATATCCCCCAGCCATGATCGCTATCGCCATTTAACAGGGTGTGGTCCAAATCGAATAGTGCGAGATCCAATGTTATTCTCCGGGCAAATTATCAGTGCTGGGCTGGGTGTCGGGGATGCAGATTACACCTTGGAATAAGTAGCTGCAAGCCGGCGATATCCTGATTATAATGTCGCAAACCGAACGAGTCCGAGCAAAGTCGACCGATATGCAAAACTTTGAACCGATATTCGCCAATGACGGCTATCGGCCTAATGTGGGGATTGTGATCAGTAACAAAAAGGGTCAGGTGTTTTGGGCCCGACGCATAAATCGCGACGGTTGGCAGTTTCCGCAAGGTGGCGTAAGCCGAAATGAAAGTTTGCTGGATGCAATGTATCGAGAACTGCTGGAGGAAACCGGTTTACGACCTGATCAGGTGCGATTGATCACCCACACCAAGGAATGGTTACACTATGATTTACCACGTAAATTTTTACGTCATCAGCGTCGTCGCATGAAGAATCGCCCGGTGTTCAGAGGCCAAAAACAGGTCTGGTTTTTACTGGAATTGCTGGAAGATGATTCGGTAGTTGATCTGCAAAGTGGCCCGGAAACGCCGGAATTTGATACCTGGCGTTGGGTTGAGGCCGAATTTGCCCTCGACAATATTGTCGATTTCAAACGTTCTGTATATAAAAAGGCATTGTCCGAGCTCGGACAATATCTTCCCTCGAGTTAGGATTTGAGATGAATTCCCCCCGCCACAATGTTAGACCCCAAGGTTTAACATCACTGCCCCCTGTTATTATTCGAAGTACACTATTGTTGTCTTTATGCTTATCTGTCCTCGGCATCACCGGAGTCGAAGTGGCTCAGGCACAAACACGATTGAGCCAACAGGATGTGGCAGCATCGCTCACCGAACACGCACGAAACAATCGCTTCCCGAGTCGCCTGACGTTCTCGCCTGATACGAGCAATCAGTCGGTCGAGGGCTTAGTGAACTATACTTTTGATCACCAAGTGCACGCGAATATGGCCGAAGTCTACCTTCGTTACCAGCCTGACTATGCGGCTTTTGTGGCGATGGATGTAGATAGCGGTGCCATCCTGAACCTAACCAGTTTTATCAAGGCTGATGAACAGTGGGATAACCTGGTGATGCGATCAGATTATCCAGCCGCGTCGGTGTTCAAAATGATTACTGCTGCAGCGGGGATTGATACTGGCAAGGTATCGCCGTCATCGGTGATTCCCTTCAATGGTAAATCCACCACCCTGTATAAGAACCAGGTGTTGAATCACAAGAAGAATAAGTGGACTCGTACCCCCACATTCAAGGAATCGTTCGCCAAGTCGGTTAACCCAGTGTTTGGACGCATTGGGGTCTTTGAGCTGGGAGCCAACAAGTTGCGTGAGTATGCCGCCCGGTTTGGTTTTGACCGCCAACTGCAATCCGATTTTGATTTGCCCCAGAGCAAGGTTGGGCTGGCGCTGGACAACAATTGGGAGATTGCCGAGGCCGCCTCGGGTTTTACCAGGGATATCACGCTCAGCCCGATTCATGCCGCGCAGATGGCAGCGATTGTGGCTAACGATGGTGAGATGGTGACTCCATACATGGTTGAATCTGTCACCAGTTTGGCTGGTGAACCGCTGTATCAGGCATCTGAACCTGAGCAAGATGTCCGTGTCATCAGCCAAAGTACCGCGCAGCAGATGAGAGACTTGATGAAAGAAACTACGCGCATCGGTTCAGCGCGCAAATCATTCAGTGGTCTGAATCGATACAAAGTTTACAAGGGCATGGAAATTGGCGGAAAAACCGGCTCGTTGACTGGCTATTCACCACGCGGGCGTCATGACTGGTTTGTTGGTTATGCCGAAAAAGATGGCAAGCGCGTGGCCTATGCGTCGCTGATCGTCAATAAGGAGAAATGGTATGTGCGCAGCGCTTATGTTGCACGCCAATTTATTTATCACTATTTCTCTGACCTGGAGAAGAGCCAGGAAGTCGCACAGCGCGACTAGGGTTGTTGCTGAACTAGCTGCCGCGAATCCGTTGTATCAACGAGGTGGTGGAGCGCTCGAACTGAAATTGCAGTGAATGTACTTGGCCCCCGTTTGCTCGCACCTCGGCCGAGCCGACGATATCCTTCACGTCCCAATCGCCGCCTTTCACCAGGTGATCTGGCATGACCTGTTGAATCAGGGCTAGCGGCGTATCCTCATCAAAACTGACCACCGCATCTATGCAAGCCAGGCTTGCCAATACTGACATGCGATCTTCCAGGCCATTAATCGGTCGATCACTGCCTTTCTCCTGACGTCGCACTGATTCGTCTGTATTCACCGCTACAATCAAGCTGGCTCCGAGATTCCTCGCCTGTTCCAGGTAGGTTGTGTGTCCGCGATGCAGAATATCGAAGCAACCATTGGTGAACACCAGTGGCCTTGATAGGTTGGCAATCCGGTTGTCAAGATTGTCAGTGTCTATAATTTTCTGCTGGGTATCCAAGTTAGCTACCAGAAGATCAGGACTCGCTTTGGTGGTATTCAAACACCTTGACCACTCTGGCGACACCTTTGACGCTACGTGCCAGTTCGGTCGCTTTCTCAGCTTCTTCCTGGGTGACAATACCCATCAGGTATACACTGCCGCGCGTGGTAATAACCTTCACTCGATTAGCATCCAGACCCGTTTTCACCAGCAGTCGGCTTTTCACCTTGGTGGTGATCCAGGCGTCATTGGTTCTTGCCAGAAGGGCGGTTTTACCCGTAATAGTGGTCTCGTCCACCAATTGCCTGACCCCATCAATTTCACGCAAGCGCGCCATGACTTCCTGTTTCACGTCCTCAGCATCAATCTCGCCGGTGGTGAGTAAAATGCCATTCATCGAAACCGGCTTGATATGAACACTGGTGCGCAGTCGCTTGCTGGACAAGAGGTAATTGCGGACAGTCAGTTCAATGGTGTTGTCATCCACATATTCGCCCGCGCTGCGTCGATCATGAATGATGTCGACTGTGGCGATTGCTGCACCGGCGACTAACGCAGTGACACAACCGCTCAACAGTGTGGAGGAGAATACCGCTACTACTATGAGTTGCCCGATTCGTTTGGAAATACTTTGTGAAAATTTCATCATTCGCTGTTTGCTTCTCCGCCTGTTTTGCGCGTTTTAAGGTGATTAAAAGCTGGCCAATAGTTCAATTGTTTGGATAAGCCGGCCCAGGTTCAGAATGTCGGCCACTGATCCAAAATATACGTGTCGATCAATTCGCAGACACAATGAATGATCAAGCCGTGAACTTCCTGAATTCGTGCCGTAACACTGCCCTCAACAATGATATTGATATCTGCATCCGCCAACTCATCATTTAATTTTCCGCCACCTTTGCCATTGAGCGCAATGCATCTAACCGATTTGTCATGTGCGGCTCGCACTGCGTTAACCAGGTTGTCAGAATTACCTGATGTAGTTATGACCATCAGAACATCGTTTTCCTGACCAAGCGCGTTCACTTGTTTGGAAAAAACTTCGCTGTAGTCGTAATCGTTTCCGATGGAGGTCAGTGTGGAGGCATCCGTGGTCAGGGCTATTCCCGGAAGTTCGCGTCGTTCTCGCCGATATCGGTTCAGCAGTTCAGAAGATAGATGCTGTGCATCCGCAGCAGAACCGCCATTGCCGCACACCATCAGCTTGCCACCAGCTTGAAAGGACTCGTAAATGGCTTCTGCTGAACGTTGGATGTCGGCTTGCAGGTGTAGGTTATTGAGGATGCTCGCGGCACTGTCTTGAAAGTGTTGCTCGATTAAGCTGGAGGATGACATGTCAGTTTGCTTATTGATGAATATTTAGGAAAATCGCGATGTGATCAGCAGTGTTCTAAAACGCATTTTTCACCCAGTTGTAGAACGGGTCAGTGAGACTGCCGTCGACGCAGAGTATATCAAAACGGCAGGGAGTATCCGTTCTTTTATAGGTCAGCAAAAAGTACTCGGCGGTTCTCCGCAGCTTCTGCTGTTTCTTGCCGTCGACACTTTCAAGCGCCCCGCCAAATGATTGATGTTTGCGATACCTGACTTCAACAAAAACCAGGTATTCCTCGTCCAGCATAATCAGGTCGATTTCGCCGAAGCGGCAACGAAAATTACTTTTATGTATTTTAAGCCCGTGCTTAGCCAGGTATTTAACTGCCAATTTTTCGGCGTGACTGCCGACTATCCCAGTTTGATTCATTATAACTACGTTGTCCTTGTTGTCGCTCTTCAGCCTCGTATCGCACACCCGGGTCAGGCCGCGGCTGAGGCCGGTTGATTGGCGTTAACGTTTGTTCGGATTCAGCCATCCCATCCCTGAATTTTGCCCACACCGGTTGATTAATTACTTCCCCGTTAGGCTCGATACTCAAAATGCCCATATTGCCTTGCAGGGCTAGGTTTTGATTGCTGCGCATTTCCCGGAAATTTGCGGCGAGTTGGTATGCATCGCTGCCCATGGCGAACAACATGTTCAGCTGTCCCGCATAGGGGGATACTTCATTTGACATCAGTACCCAGGGCATTACCGGGAACGACGTGTCATCCAGGTCCACATTATTAGTTTCATCAGGAATGCCGTTGTATATAGAGGAGGGAGCCAGCACTGGGACTGTGGCACCACTAAAGAAGTTGATTTGGGGGCGCACAATACGACCACTCTTGTTATCGGCGATCATGAAGATAAAATCGATATCAGTTCGGCGATAGGCTGCGAATTTAGGTTTAAAACCCAGCACATCGCTGATCCGGCGGTGGCGAAATTCACTTTGATTGATATCGAACAGCTGTTTGAGTTCGGTGCTGTGATCGAACTGGCGGGGCGAGTAAGACACAGCCTTGCTGAGTTTGCCGCCATTTTGCAGCCAATGCCGGGTAAATGCGTCTGCCGTTCGTGTTCCGGTGGTGGTATTCGGTACCAGGATGGCGGCATTGACGTAGCCACTCGCCATCGCCCGCTCAGAGACCAGCCGCCCCTGATGTTCTGGGCTGATGGTTAAACGTGCGGCGTGGCGGGGCAGGAATTGGTCCCCACCGAGCAATACCGTTGGAATCGCTGCACCTGCCTGGTTAGAGCTTGTTAGCTGGTTGGCATAATCCTTGCCGAGCGGGCCGATAATCAGGTCCGCGCCACTCTGTTGGGCTGCCGCGTAAAATTGCATAATCTGCCATGGGCTATCACCGACATCGTAAACATTGATCTGTGGCCGATAGTTTGACTGGTTCAGGGAGTGCTGATATTCGATTCCATCCCGCACTGCTTGGGCAGCTTTATTAAAGCGTGACGACAAGGGCAATAAAATTGCGATATTGCGCGGTGCTGAAGGCCCCCAACGACTCTCCATCAGGTCGGCCTGGTTTTCCGGTAATGATCGACGCCATTGATCGAATTGCCGTGGTTGTTGCGCACTGGTGCCAACCTCGCCTTGCAGGCTTTGTTCAAAGCGATTTCTGACTACCGCATTGCTTGTGCTGTCTATGACCGCCTGCCGCTGAGCGACATCCAGGCTATTGATCACTTGCCAGATATACCTGGTGGTTTCCGCTCGCGCAGCCCCAAACAATAGGGACTCGCGTTCTACAAGGTTGGTAATGGCCAGGTCATACTCGCCCAGCGCCTGGTGACAAAATGAGGCCAACAGGAGGGCATCCACGCGTTGCTGATTGACGGTGTTTGCCTGGCTGAATTCTGGCTGCTGCTCATTCGCCAATGTAGCTTGCTGGCGTGATTGCATGCGAGAGAACATGGCGTAAATACGATCCAAAGCCAGGTCGTAATCCATCTGCGCATACGCCAGGTAGGCCAGGATAACCTGGTATCGGTTGTCCTGCATTGGGGTTAACTGGGCGGGTGTTAAGTCGGCAATGCTGCGTTCTGCCCGGCGTGGGTCGTCCGCCTGGATATAAAATTCGGCTGCGCTCAGCGTGGCATCAATGGTTTCAGTGCTGGCCTGGGAGGAATCAGCCAGACGGCGGTAGTACTCAGCTTGTTCTATCTGGTAACGACGACCCTCCAACGGGGTTGCGGTATCGCCCTGTGATCCGCCATAAGCTTGTTCAGCGGTGTTTTGACCCATGGTCTCAGGTTGGATAGCCCGGTCTTCTACCGTGGCCACTGGGCCACTGGCACAGGCAGCGATCAGGGAGGCCATCGCCACTGCAGTGAGGCTACGTATACCGCAATTTAATTTTGGATGCATTTTAAGAGTAATCGGATTATTCTGGCCAGGCGATTGATTCAAACCAATTTGTGATCTTTTTGATCAACCATTCCCACGCAATTATAGGCATTGCCAATAACTTAGACCGTAAACCAAGAGTATAACGAGTGAGCGACCAAATAGGCAAAACTGCTGGCGGCCCTGAGTCGCTAATGGGGACGTTTTACGTCGTTGCCACGCCGATTGGTAATCTCGGCGATATTTCTCATCGTGCCCTGGAAGTAGTGTCTTCGGTGTCGGTGGTCCTGGCTGAGGATACCCGCCACAGCAGGCGACTCTTCAATCATTACGGAATTTCAACCAAGTTGCGGGCCTGTCATCAGCACAATGAGGCAGAATTGGTGGATTGGGTAATTCGCCAACTCGGCGAAGGCCACGATTTAGCCTTGGTAAGTGATGCCGGAACACCGCTGATCAGCGACCCGGGCTTTGTCATGGTGCGCGCCCTGCGCGAACAGGGTATTAATATCTGTGCTGTTCCTGGGCCAAGTTCTATCATCGCAGCCCTATCGATTGCAGGTCTTGCTACCAATCAGTTTGTGTTCGATGGGTTTCTACCAGCAAAGTCAAGCGCCCGCAAAACGCAGTTGCAGACCTATCTGTCACAATCGCGCACCATCGTGTTGCTGGAGTCTTCACATCGCATTGAAGCCTGCCTTGCTGATATCGTGGAAGTGCTGGGCGGTGACCGCAAGCTGGTCCTGGCCAGGGAACTGACCAAGAAATTTGAAACTGTATTAAGTGGGACAGCCGCTGACGTATGGCAGACGCTACGCGACGACCCAGATCAATCACGTGGTGAATTCGTGTTGATGCTAGAGGGGGCAGCACCCGTGCCAGAGGGCGAAATGGAGCTTCGTAAGCTGCTTCAGGTGTTATTGCAGGAGTTCCCCCTAAAACAGGCCGCCAGCTTGGCCGCCAGGATTACTGGCGGTCGTAAAAACGAAATTTATGATCTGGCGCTGATTTTGAAATCAGGGCGGGACAATGACAGCTAGCCAAGAGGCTATGCCAACCGCTCGTCAGACGGCCCTTAGCTGGTGGCCAGCTACGCTCCTGTTTGTTGCATTCTTGGCACTGCTACCTTTGTCGGTACAGGCAAAGCAGCTATTTGCCAAACAATCCTTCACCGAGCAGGATGCGGTTTCTGTGCGAGATAGTGCAGGGGCGGTTTTATATGAATGGCAAGCGGACAAAGCGTTGGTGCCAGCGTCATTGACCAAGCTGGTGACTGCGGACCTGGCCATCGACAAGTGGGGTATCGACCACCATTTTAGTACCGAATTTTACTTGTTAGGTAATCAGCTTTGGGTCCGTGGCCTGGCAGACCCCTACCTGGTATCAGAGGAGCTGGATGTTATAGCTCAGCGATTACAGGCGAAGATGCCAGCAACGGTAGATTCCATTATGATCGATACCAGTTACATGGCTAAGGAAGTGGTACCAGGTCGAACCCGAGTTGCAGACCCTTACAACGCCCCCTTGTCTGCTGTTGCCGCCAACTTTAATACGGTAATGCTCAAGCGGGTCAACGGTGCCTTGGCCACAGCCGAACCACAGACACCATTAACGGACACTGCGCGCCGCCTGGCTCATCAATCCGGTGTCAAAATTGGCGCGCAGGCAACTCGAATAAACCTCGTCGATGCAGACAATGCGCAACAGCACTTTGCGCAGTTGCTGGGACTTAAGCTGCGGGAACAGGGTTTCCCGCGCGTGATTAGCAACTTCGCCATCAATCAGCAATTGCCAGCCCAGGCGAAACGTATGCTGAGGCACGAAAACTCAAAAACTCTGGCCGATGTGCTGCGCGGAACACTCGAGTATTCAAATAACTTTATTGCCAATCAGCTGTTTCTGTTACTTGCTGAGTCATCAGGCGATGCCCGGCTGAGTTTTTCACAGGCGCAGAATTATGCCAAGCAGGCCCTGGCTCAATCCAGCTACCAATCTGCCAGGCTGATTGAAGGCTCAGGGCTGTCGCGACAAAACCGGATCAATGCCAGTGATCTGCACAAAGTGCTTGAGAAACTGGTTGCGCACCGCACATTGTTAAAACGCTATGAATTAACAGTGACCGCTGCAGGCGGTAAGGAGCATCTTGTGGCTTATGCAAAGACAGGCACCCTGGATGGGGTACGAACCTACGCCGGTTTCCTGGAACGAGGGGAGCAGCTGTTTCAATTTGTCTTCATGTTTAATCGGGCCACGCCCTACCAGTATCGTGAACAATTATTACAAACCCTGGCAAATCAGTTGGTGCTGAGTAGTCACTGATATGACAGATGGCAAATCTCCGATGGAGGCTCCTGCAGTTGGTTGGGCCAGCCTGCGCCAGCTGATACCGCACTTACTGGCATTTCGTGGTCGCATCGTCCTGGCCATGCTCTGCCTGATCGCCGCCAAGCTCGCTTCTGTTGGCTTACCGTTCATCCTCAAGGATGTCGTAGACCAACTGAACGCCGAGAACAATGCGGTTCAAACTATGGCCGTGGTGACGCCCATTGCACTGATTATTGCCTACGGCATTGTGCGGTTTTCCAATGTTTTATTCGGTGAGCTGCGCGATACGATTTTTGGGCGTGTCACTGAAGGCGCCATGCACAGCATCGGTCACCAGGTATTTCAGCATCTGCACTCACTGGATTTGGCTTATCACCTCGATCGTCGCACCGGCGGCCTATCGCGAGATATCGAGCGAGGGGTGAATGGCATCAGTTTCCTGATGCGTTTCATGGTGTTCAATATCGTGCCGACCTTCCTGGAGATCGGTATGATTGTTGGCCTGCTGCTATGGAACTACAGCATTTGGTTCGCAGTTGTGGTGTTTGTCTCTGTGCTGGCCTACATTTTGTTTTCAGTATTTGCCACGGAATGGCGTACTAACTTTATCCGCGAAATGAACGCGGCGGAGTCCAAAAGCAGTACCCGGTCGGTGGATAGCCTGCTCAATTTCGAGACGGTGAAATACTTTAATAACGAAGACTATGAAGCTGCGCGCTACGATGAAAATCTCACTGAGTGGGAAATGGCCCGACGCCGCAATCGCCTGTCTCTCTTTGGCCTCAACGGTGGGCAATCACTGATTATCGCGGTTGCCATGACCGCAGCCATGTTGCTGGCCGCTCATCGTGTCAGCGACGGTGCCATGACCATTGGCGATTTTGTATTGATCAATGCGCTGATGATCCAGGTGTTCATGCCACTCAATTTTTTGGGCTTTGTGTACCGGGAAATGAAGGGCTCGATGGCTAATATCGATGCCATGTTTGCTTTACTTGAGGTGGAGCCCCAGGTACGGGATCAACCCGCAGCGCCGGCATTGGTAGCCAGCGCCGGTGCCATCGAGTTTGACCAGGTGGGATTTCGTTATCACGCTGACCGACCAATTTTGCAGAAGGTCAGCTTCCAGGTAGCACCCAGGCAAAAGGTGGCTATTGTTGGTAGTAGCGGGAGTGGAAAGTCCACTATCATGAAGCTCTTGTTTCGCTTCTACGATGTAAACGAAGGACAAATCCGCATTGATGGCCAGGACATCAGTCAGGTGAGCCAAGACAGCCTGCGACGGGCAATCAGCGTGGTGCCGCAAGACACCGTTTTGTTTAACACCAGTATTTTTGAAAACATCCACTATGGAAATGTGCAGGCCAGCGAAGAACAGGTGTGGGAAGCGATTCGTATGGCCTATCTTGAAGAGTTTATTGAGCAACTCCCGGAAGGTGCGGAGACTGCGGTGGGTGAACGCGGATTAAAACTCTCAGGCGGTGAAAAACAACGTGTATCCATCGCCAGGGCTATTTTGAAAGAGCCCGCGATCATGGTGTTCGATGAGGCAACCTCATCGCTGGATAGCCAGGCCGAGCAGAAAATTTTGCAGGCCATGGAACGCGTGCGAGGCAATTACACGAGTATTGTCATTGCGCATCGACTCTCAACCGTGGTCGATGCGGATCAAATCCTGGTGCTCGAACGAGGCGAGATCAGAGAGCAGGGTACGCATCAATCATTGCTCGAGATGGGCCAACGTTATGCCGCACTTTGGCAGTTACAGCACAGTGGCAATGGCGAAAATGGCGCTTCATAGCGCCTCATAGATTGCACTATAAGAGCGCAGCCAGCGTCTGGTTTTGGAATTTCAGGTCTGTTATTCTGGCCCACCCGTCACCGTACTGGCCGCCTATTTTTGCGCATGTATTCCTTACTGATTAAGCCCTTTCTATTCAGCCTGGAGCCTGAGCAGGCTCATGACCTGACCATGTACAAAATGCACCTGGCTTCCAGGCAGCCCCTGGCGCTGAAGCCTATAGAGCGTCTCTGGGGCGCCAAGGTCCCGGATATGCCGGTGCAATGTATGGGCATCGAATTCAAAAACCCGGTTGGTCTGGCGGCAGGTCTGGACAAAGACGCGCGTGCACTCCCGGCATTTTCCGCAATTGGCTTTGGTGGTGAGGAACTGGGCACGGTGACACCCAAACCTCAACCAGGTAATGACAAACCGCGCATGTTCCGCTTGTTGGAAGACCAGGCTTTGGTCAATCGCATGGGATTTAACAGTGCTGGTGTCGATGAGTTTATCGCTAATCTGAACCGACAGAATAACTCCGCGGTAGTCGGCATCAACATAGGCAAGAACGCCGTTACTGATATCGAGGATGCCCATTACGACTACGTATCCGCTCTTAACCGCACTTACAGCCATGCTGACTACATTACCGTCAACATTTCTTCGCCGAACACCAAGTCGCTAAGGGAACTGCAGAATGCCAATTACCTCGATAACCTATTATTGCAGATCAAGCGTGCGCAGAAAAAATGCGAAAAGGTCCATAAACGTTACGTGCCGATCGCGTTAAAAGTGGCGCCGGACCTGGATGCCGATGAAATCGAGACCATTGCTGAACTGGTCATGTCGCATCAGTTTGATGCGGTGATAGCGAGCAATACCACGGTTGATCGCCCGGATACATTGCAAAGTAAATATGCCAGTGAAGCGGGCGGGTTAAGTGGCTTGCCTGTGAAAGATAAGTCTACTGAGTGCATTCGACAGTTTTATCGCCTGTTACGAGGGCGCGTGCAAATCATTGGCGTAGGCGGTATTGCCAACGCCGATGATGCCTGGGAAAAACTGTTGGCGGGTGCCGATTTTCTGCAGATATACACGATGTTTATCTACCACGGACCCGGCATAGTGGGTGATATCGTGCGGGGCCTGAAAGCGCGTATGGAAGCCGCTGGCTACAGCGATTTAGCCACAGCGATGCAGGAACTCAGAGAGCAGCGCTAGGCTCGAGCCAAACTGCCGGTTTATTGATCAGGCTAGAGCCGCACTGGAAGTCACCAGCGCGGCCCTTACTATCAGCAGTACATTCCCTGACTAGTTGCCTACTTTAAGTTTGCCGCCTTTGCCCAGGCCGCCTTCCACTTCCTGTGCGCGATAATTGCGTAAGGCCCTGACCATTTTGTTGTAGGAATCAGCAAACGCAGTGACAATGACTTTACCTTCTGGTGTGCGAGTATATCCGCCTAGCGCACCGCCACCGCTCTTGCCCAGCGCACCCAGCCCAACTTTGAAGTCAAACTTATTGGCACTACCAGTCGCTGCAGCGATTTGTACACTGGAGCGATTATCAACCAGTAACAGCGTGGTGGCCGCTTCATTTTTCTTTAAGCCGCCAGCGAGTGCCCCCAGCGTTTTATTGCGAGCTCCGATCAAGCCACCTAGCGCACCACCAAGTCCACCGGTTTTCTCGGCAAATTGAATGCTGGGGCTCATGGTGTAATCAGCGGCCACCATTTGACCTTTGCCGAAACCACTGCCTTCGCGCAATTCGCCTGAGTCCTGCAGCTGGCGTTCTCCCATCACGTTGTCCAGCGCTTTACCTCGCTCCACGACAACAAAACAGTTGGATTGCTGCACCATCATGCGCAACACGGGTACCGTGGAACCTAGATCGGGGTAACGGCTGTAGTAGTAGCTCCACCACCGCTCATTCTGATCTTCGTAAACGGCCAGCGTGCCCATTGCTTCCGGACAGTACTCCAAATCCGGGTTTGCTTCTGAAGCGCTGGCGCCGCCTGCAGCACCGGATTGTGCCAGTGCACCTGTGCTGCCTATTCCTAAAATGAGGGTTAACCCTAAACCCAGTACTAATTTAATCTTTGATAATGGCATTGTTAGCCTCCTTGACCATTGGTTAGATAGTCCTATCAGTATAAGACGCATCAAGATGTCTATCAATTCGCACGCTCGCATAAGTTCCAACAATTAATTATCCGCGCAGATTGTCCTTGTGCCAGTCCGAGGGCGGGATTAGACTAGCGCTGAGCTGACCGGACAGTCGCCGTTGATGCTGTAATGGCTCAAGGGAGGAAAGTCCGGGCTCCATAGGGCAGGGTGCCAGATAACGTCTGGGCGGTGTAAACCGACGGCCAGTGCAGCAGAAAGATACCGCTTCTCTCAGTTTAAGGGACGCTTTGGATCTCATAATTAGTGTGGGCTTGTACCTGCTAATTTGAGTTCATCGCATTCTTTTTGGGAGAAGTAAGGGTGAAATGGTGCGGTAAGAGCGCACCGCGCAAGTGGTAACACGAGCGGCAAGGTAAACCCCACTCGGAGCAAGACCAAATAGGAGTTCATTGACGCGGCCCGCGTTGGACTCGGGTAGGTTGCTTGAGGCAAGTAGCGATGCTTGCCCTAGATGAATGACTGTCCACGACAGAACCCGGCTTACAGGTCAGCTCACCTCTCATTCCCTGGCAAGTAAAACGTACGTTAAAACACCGAAACTTGCCAGAACTTCCCCATTGCGTTAGCGTGCAAGCAATCAAAACAATAATCAGGGTTACACCTATGAAACTCTCCCGACGCGATTTTCTTAAATCCTCTGCTGTAGTCTCTGCCGGCGTTACGGGCTCCATACCGCTGGCGCAGGCCGATACGGCCAGTAAATCTCCGGTAGCGGCGCTGCTCGCAGAAGCCACCGACGTAATCCTGGATGCCTATCCTGAGAGCACGTCGAGTGCTGGCATCGATAAGGGGAAGTACCTGGCGCACAAATCACGGTTGACTGACCGCAGCCCGGAAGGGCAGGCCAACATCAAGGCAGCGGTTAAAGCGATGGCAGCCAAATTGGGTAAGGTCGACACCAGTACCCTGTCATCAGAAGAGGCATTGAATATTGATGTGATTCGTACCGTATTCGAGATGAGTGCCGAAGGTTTTGATTTACCTTATGGTGATATGGCCTTGTTGAATTACAACTGGTCCTATCGCAACAGCCCATACGTCGTTGCGCAGAACACCGGCGCCTTTGTAGAGATTCCCAGTTTCCTGGATGCCAGTCATGCAATCGAAACTGCTGAAGATGCCGAGGCCTACCTTGCTCGCATGGAGGCCTATGCTGCGCAGTTGGACGGCGAAAGCGAACGCACACGACTCGAGGGAGGTAAGGGCATCATTTTGCCTGACTTCCTGATGGAAAAAACGCTGGGTCAGTTGAAAGGCGCACGGGCTCGAGCGCCTGAGGAGTGGGGCATTGCCGCCGCGCTGGCTCGCAAAACGGCCAGCATGGGAGCTGACTATGCCAAACAGGCGAATACGCTGGCGGCGGACAAGATTGGCCCGGCTATCGACCGACAGATTGCTGCGCTTGAGTCATTGGCACCCAAGGCAAACAGTGACGCTGGTATCTGGGCCAAACCGGGCGGAGACGACTACTATGCCTGGGCATTGCAGGCAGGCACCACCACAACCATGACACCCGATGAAGTGCATGAGATGGGTAAGGAAGAATTAGCCAGTTTGCAGTCACGTATGGACCCGATACTGCGCTCCATTGGTTATACCGAGGGCTCTGTGGGTGATCGCATGACCGCACTCTCCAAGGACCCACGGTATCACTTCTCAGATGGAGACAAGGGCAGGGGCGAGATCATGGTGTTTATTGAAGAAGCCATTGCCGAAATCCGTGCCTTGATGCCGCAGGCGTTCCATACCCTGGTGCCCGGATTCCTGGAAGTAACGCGTATTGATCCTGAAGTGGAAGCCGGTGCCCCCGGTGCTTATGGTGGTGCAGGTTCGATAGATGGCAAAAAACCGGGCCACTACTGGATCAATTTACGCACACCAGCGCTGCACAATAAGTACACCTTGAAAGACCTCACCTATCACGAGGCAATCCCTGGTCATGTTTGGCAAGGTGAATACACGTTCAAACAACCCTTGATCCGTTCATTGTTGGCGTTTAACGCTTATTCCGAAGGCTGGGCACTCTATGCGCAACAATTAGCGGATGAGTTAGGTGTCTATGATGAATCGCCGGTCGGTCGACTTGGCTACCTTCAGTCCCTGGCGTTCCGTGCCTGCCGCCTGGTGGTTGATACCGGCCTGCATGCTAAACGCTGGACCCGCGAGGAAGCCAACGTTTGGTTCGTCAAGAATAATGGCTCTAATCCTGAAGAAGTGCGGGGTGAGGTGGATCGTTATTGTGCCTGGCCTGGTCAGGCCTGCGGTTACAAAGTGGGCCACACGGCTATCAATCAATTGCGGACCAAAGCCGAAAAAGCGCTGGGCGACAAGTTTGATTATCGACGCTTCAACGATTCAGTCGTGCTGGGCGGGGCAGTACCCATGACCGTACTGGAGCGCGTGGTTGATGGTTACATCAAAACAGGCGGTGCTGCCTGACCCCGTGTAAACGGGCCCCAAACCGCGAAGGTCGAATATTCCAATCTGCTCAGCGCAGTTGATCGAGCAGTGCCAATGCTGAAAGTTTGGCGTTGTAGTTGAAGTCCTTCAATCCTCGGATCGGGCCCAGTGAATCCACGGTAAAGTAAATGCCGGTAAGGCCGGTAGCGACAATCTCGCACTTTTCCTTGCCTGCGGCAGGGAATTCCCTGGCTGCCAGCGTGCTGAGTTGTGCAACAAAATCGTGCAACCAGTTTCTCATCACGGTGGCTATCTGATCGCTGTTGGCGCTTTCTGCAATTAATGCCTCTGCCACCAACATCAAGGTGGTATCGGATCTTTGCCCTGAATATAAGTAGTCAATCGCCGTTGTCAGGGGCGATTGCCGCGACAAGTGTGCGTCCAGTTCATTCATGCGATCAGCGGAACTGGCGACAAAGTGCTCGGTGACGGCTTCTATCAGCTGCTCGCGATTGCCAATATTGTGTCTGATCAGGGGGCGTGCCAGGCCAGCAATGTCGGCAACCTTGTCGAGGGTGAGTCCACTAACACCGTAACGTGCCACACAAGTCATGGCCGCGTTCACGATTTCTTCTCGTCGTTGATTTTTAAGGCTGGGTCTCGGCATAAATAATTAATTGTCAAAATTGACAATTTATAGATATTAGGTTAATTTAGCAACACTTCAATCTGCAATTGATGACATATTTTGGACTCTGTTACAAATATCTTGTTGCTCCGGCTCAGCGAGGAAGAAATCTATTACTGGGAAACGGTCATTGCTGACTATTTCTTTATTGCGTCCCTGGTTTTCCTCGCTTTTGAGCTGATTCGTTACCTGGTTAATAAGCGCCTTGGGCGTGATCTGGTGGCCGACACGGTGACCAATTTCATTACGTTGGCTCTGTTCATTGGTATTAACTACCTGGTGCTAGCCGCCTTCTACCTAACTGCTTATTCCTGGGCAGGCCAGTTTGCCCTATTCGATATTGAGATTAACTGGGCAACCACGATAGTCTGCGTTGTGCTCGCCGATCTGCTTTATTACTGGGAGCATCGGTTTATGCACCGAGTAAACCTCGGTTGGGCAACCCACACAGTGCACCACTCCTCACCGCACTTTAATATATCGGTGGCCTATCGCTTCGGGCCGATGGACGCCGTGTGGCCCATTTTCTTCAGCATTAACCTGGTGCTGCTGGGCTTCAATCCATTCGTGGTGTTTTTTGCAGAAATGTTTGTGCAGTTGTATCAAACGATTTTGCACACCGAAACCATTAAGAAGTTGCCCAGGCCGATTGAAGCAATTTTTAATACGCCATCCCATCACCGTGTTCACCATGGTGTGAATCGTCAGTACTGGGATAAAAACTACGCGGGTATCTTTATCATTTGGGACCGCATGTTTGGCACCTTTGTTGAGGAAGAAGAACCAGTGCGCTATGGGGTCTCGGAGCCGTTAAATACCGCTAACCCATTCACTGTATTTTTGCATGGGTTCACGCGCCTTTTTCGTGATGTCGGGAAGATTCCAGGCTCGCTAAACAAGCTCAAGGCCATAATCAAACCGCCGGGTTGGCAACCAGCCAACCGACTTTAATATTTGGGAGTAACCATGTTTAAACCACTGGGATTTATCAGTTCAGTTATCGTATCCATTTTGTTGGTTGTTGCGGGTGCTGCCTTGGCCTCTACATTAGAGAGGAACGGTTCAGGAAGCGCGGATTTGGCAACGGCGTCAGCAAGCGCCGAACAAGAAAGCGCCGAACGAGGAAACCCCGATCGTGCGCAAACTGCAAAGCTTGAAGGTAAAGCGGCGGGAGCGCATCTATCTGTCAAGGTTAGCGGTATACGCTCTGCCAATGGCAAGTTGCTGGTGATGGTCTTCGATAACTCCGATGCATTTACCGCCTATGACCACAACAGGGCCGTCGGATACCAGGAGTTGTCTGCACAAACGGATTCCATGATGTTTGACTTCGCTTCACTAAAAGAAGGGCCGTATGCGGTGTTTGTCATGCACGATGAAAATTCGGACTATCAACTCAATGAACAAGATGGTTACCCGGTAGAAGGTTTTGTGATATCCGGTGCACGCAGCAAATATGACGAACCCAGCTTCACCCAGGCAGCGGTGGCGCAAGGCGCGTTACAACTTGAGCTGGAGTACTTTTAGCAGATTTGAACCCTCACCGGGTGTGCGTCGGCTTAATCCCCCTGGTGTGCCCGCGTTCGACAGTTAGTTAGGTGCGTCGGCGGGTGCAAGCTGCTCCGAGTAAAAGGAAGTTGCCTTCAAACCGGTGCCGGTCAGCAGTACGACCGTTTTCTCTTCCGCGCCAATCTCGCCGTGATCCACCAGTTGTTTAAAGCCAGCGGCCGCGTGCGCACAACTAGGCTCGACGTAGATTCCAGAGCCACTCAAGGTCAGGCAGGCTTTAACGATTTCTTCTTCGGTGAGCGCTGCGGTCCCGCCATTGGTGGATTCTAAAGCCTCTATGAGTTGGGTGAGCCGCAACGGCTGCTTGATGGCCGTACCTTCAGCAGCAGTGGGTGCATAGTCCAGGGATTGGAGCTGTTCGATTCCCTGTTGAAACGCGGTGTGAATCGGTGCGCAGTTGATCGGTTGAGAAACAAACAATCTAGGGAGGCGTTCAATCTCCCCGGCGTTCTGTAACTCACGAAATGCCAGGTAGCAGCCGAGCACATTGCTGCCGGCGCCAGCGGGAATGACGATATTGTCTGGTGCCCGAAATCCCAGGTCTTCCCAGATCTCGTAGCCAATAGTCTTGGTACCCTGGAGGAAAAATGGATGCCAATTATGGCTGGCGTAAAACACCTCCCTGGCCATTTCTATTGCAGCCGCCTCGGTGGCCTCGCGCGGACCGGGAACCAAATATACCTCAGCGCCGTAAGCGCGTACCTGAGCGATTTTTGCGGGCTGGGTCGACGCCGGCACACAGATCTTAACCTTCATACCTGCCCTGGCCCCGTAGCCAGCCACCGACGCGCCACCGTTTCCAGAGCTATCTTCTACCACCGATTGGATGCCTTGCTGCTGCAATAGTGACAACATCACGGAAGTTCCCCGGTCCTTGAATGAGCCAGTGGGGGCAAACCATTCAAGCTTAAAGCTACAGTCAATGCCCTCGAAGCTTGAATTCACCAAAGGGGTGCATCCCTCACCCATGCTGATGGGGGAATCAACGCGCAGAGGAAAGCTTTTTGCGTAGCGCCATATTGATCGCTCCGAGGAGTCAATCTCGGACCTTTTTATGCCCGGTAATTCGGATAACATCAGCGGTTGACTATTGTGTGCACACCAGCGTGGCGAATCTATGGGATAGGTATCTCCAGTTTCAGGATCGATATAACAGGGTGATGTTTCCATAATGGCAGGCTCGGACTGCGTTATTGTGGGTGTTGCCAACCCTGAGCAGCGTAACAATCTAACGCGAAATATGGAAGATTTGAAATTGCCAGGTTGGGATTCTGGAGTAGCAAATGAGCATATTGCGGGTATGCCCGCCAGCTGCTCGGCTGATATTTGTAAAAATCGCCAGTTTTTGCGGCGAAGCGGCTTATTACCGCGTTTTAATCAGATTTGTGCGGAAAATTTTCCCAGTTTTCGGTAAAATTATTTAGAAATAAGGACTTAGGGTTGCGCTGTTAAAACATTGCGTTGGATTTGCAAGTTAAAGTAATACATTAACTACCGTCTTTAAATTGCACATAAAAGTGCGCTAACTTACTGAAAGAAAAAGGTTTTCTTAGTCAATAAGTGCTTGACACCATAGTGCACGTCATAGATAGTGGCAAATTGTGGGTAAATGTGGAAATTTGTGGCTAAAAATGCTCAATTTTCATGGGTTTTATTAATGTTTAACTTATCTGTGGGTTTAATCAACAGTGGCACGAGGTAGTAACAACATCAGTCTGGATGCGAAAGGTCGGATGGCGATTCCGACCAAGCATCGTGAAGACCTGTTGCGACTTTCAGAAGGGCAGATGGTGGTGACTATCAGCCCGAATGATCGCTGCCTGCTGCTTTATACCCTGACCACCTGGGAAGCGGTTGAACGTAAATTAGTTTCTCTACCCACGCTGAATCCAAATACCCGCAAGCTCAAGCGCATGCTGATCGGTCATGCTGATGACTGTGAGATGGACGCAAGCGGTCGGATTTTGATTCCAGCACCTCTGCGTGAGTTTGCGATGATCCAGAAGAAAGCAGTTTTGGTCGGGCAGGGCGACAAGTATGAGATTTGGGATGAAGCGCAATGGCATGCACATCGCGAATCCATACTGACTGATGAGCTGGATGAGTCGGCATTACCGGCAGAGCTCGAATCTCTCTCTTTTTAGAGGCACCTTGTGACGACTTCCCCACTCCACATCCCTGTCCTGAAGCGAGAGGCGATAGGCGCATTGAACATCTTCAAGGGTGGTGTCTATCTTGATGCGACCTTGGGACGAGCTGGTCATGCCCAGGCAATCGCTCAGCATATGGGCGACGACGGAAAGCTGTTTGCGTTGGATCGCGATCCCGCAGCCGTACAGGCTGGACAACAGGTGTTCCAAAAGGATGATCGCGTACAGATCATTCATGGTGAGTTCAGTCGCATGCGCGAACTTCTACGGGATTTTGCCCGCATAGAAAGTGTTGATGGCATCCTAATGGACTTGGGCGTTTCCTCCCCACAGCTTGATGAAGCGGAGCGCGGATTCAGCTTTATGCGCGACGGCGATCTCGACATGCGCATGGACACCACACGGGGCGAGTCAGCCGCTCAATGGTTATCCCACGTGGAAGAATCGGACCTGGTGCGCGTTTTGTTTGAGTTCGGCGAGGAAAAATTTGCCCGGCGTATTGCCAAGGCCATCGTTGTCATGCGCGAGCAGACTAGAATTGAATCAACTTTGCAGTTGGCCAACATCATTGAGCAGAGCATTCCCAAGAAAGAGAAGCACAAACATCCTGCCACGCGTACCTTCCAGGCTATTCGTTTACACGTGAACCAGGAACTCAATGAGATTAGCCAGGCTCTGCCGCAAGCAGTGAGCTTGTTAAATGAGGGAGGTCGCCTGGCTGTGATCAGTTTCCACTCTCTGGAAGATCGAATCGTAAAACGGTTTATCCGTCGGATGTCGACACCCACCTTGCCGCCCAGGAATATTCCAGTCAGTGAAGACGCCTATGCCATGCCACTAAAAGCACTTGGTCGGGCAATTAAGCCAGGCAAGCAGGAAGTGGCAGACAATCCACGTGCCCGCAGCTCAGTGTTGCGAGTGGCAGAACGAACTGCTGTGCCTCTGCCTGCTGAGTTCGACTCAGGAGTCAATCATGCGTGATAGCGTAATGTGGTTCCTGGTGAGTAGCGTGGTGCTTACTTCGCTGTTTACTGTGCATGTACGCCATCAGCATCGTATTGCCTATGCTGAATTCCAGGCGACCGAAGCACAGCGAGATGCGCTGAACGATGAGTGGGGTCAGTTGCTTATCGAGGAAAACCTCTGGGCGTTTCCGCATCGAATTGAAAAAGATGCGAGTAAGTTGCTTTCCATGCGTCGACCTGCAACGGAAGAAATAGAATTTGTGGGGCTTGCCGAACGGCTCACTAACCAGAGCACCGATGACAACCGGGGGCAGAACTAATGGTTAGGGCCAAGCAAACCGGTCATCGTAACAGCCGTCAGGATGTGTTGATTCCTGCATCAACCTGGCGTTACGCGACTATCGCAGTGATTTTCGGCAGTTTGTTCCTCAGCCTGGTAGCTCGCGCTGTCTATCTGCAGGTGATCGATACTGATTATCTGCAGTCCCAAGGGGATGCCCGCTATTTGCGTGTGCAAAAAGAGATGCCGAATCGCGGCATGATCGTTGATCGCAATGATCAGCCCCTGGCGATCAGTACGCCAGTGGATTCGATCTGGATGCACCCCTCTACTATTTTAGAGCAGCAGGAGGACTATGCTTACAAACAGCTGAGCAAGTTGTTAGGCATCAGTCGCAGCCAGATCTTAAAAAAAGCGCAAGAGAAAAAGACCAGGCAGTTTGTCTATTTAAAACGTCATCTGCCGCCCCAGTTGGCTAAGCAAATTCTGGATCTCGAGATCCCGGGCATTAACAGTGTGCGCGAGTACAAGCGCTACTACCCCGCAGGCCCGGTGCTGGGTCATGTCCTGGGCTTCACCAATATAGATAACGAAGGCCAGGAAGGGTTGGAACTTGCCTATGAGTCCGTGCTGCAGGGGCAGGCTGGTCGCACCCAGGTGCTTCAGGACAAGCGCGGACGCGTTGTTGAGTACGTTGAACAATTGAGTCGCGTGCAACACGGTGAAAACGTGAAGTTAAGCCTGGATGCCCGCATTCAATACCTGGCCTATCGACATTTGCAGGCAGCGGTTAAAAAGCATCAAGCGAGTACGGCATCACTGGTGGCGTTGGATGCAAAAACCGGTGAAATACTGGCCATGGTCAGTGCGCCAGATTTTAACCCCAACGATCGCTCCGAACTGGAGAGTGCGCGTTTTCGTAACCGTTCCATCGCTGATTCTTTTGAACCGGGGTCAACGGTAAAGCCGTTTACGGTGGCCATGGCAATGGATGAGGGAGCGGTAACGCCAACCACGATGATCGAAACCGATGGTCAATACTTTATTGGCCGCAATCCGATCAGTGATACCAAGAACCATGGGGATATTACCGTTGCTGAAGTTATCGAAAAATCCAGCAACATTGGTTCTGCCAAGATAGCCATGAAAATGGAAGCGCTTGAACTGTTTGACACTTACCGTGCGCTGGGTTTTGGACAGACGAACAAGCTTAAGCTTCAGGGCGAACAAAAAGGCATATTGGTAAAGCGTAAAAAGTGGCGACCCATCGAGCATGCCACGCTTTCCTACGGATATGGTTTGTCGGTGAATACCCTACAGCTCGCACGTGCTTACCAGGCGCTGGCAAACAATGGGGTGATGCAACCGGTGAGCCTACACGCGGTGGCAGAACCGCCAAGGGGTAAACGGGTATTTTCAGAACAGACAATAGAGCAAATTGGCTTGATGTTGGAAGCAGCAGTAGGCGAAGAGGGCACGGCGCCAAAGGCTCGGGTAGACAAGTACCGTGTCGCTGGCAAAACCGGCACCGCGCACCGCGTTGTCAACGGCCAATACCAGGACGATAGTTACACCTCTTTATTTGCCGGTTTTGCTCCCTTGAGTGACCCGGATATTGTCATGGTAATTGCCGTCAGCGACCCGAAGGGCGTTGATTATTACGGTGGCCTGGTCGCCGCGCCAGTGTTCTCGAGGGTAATGGAAGGTGCTCTACGATTTCGCGACGTCAGTCCGGATGCGATACATGCCAAAGCAGATGAAAAACCCCTGCAATTGATGATCACTCGCCCTGAGGCGGATGATCTGCTCTCTGAGCTGGAGGCAGGGTGATGACGCAGGCTATGTCATTGAAATCATTGCTTGAATCCATCAATGTGTCTTTCGACCTGGGGTCGGATGTGATGATTCAGGATGTCGCCATTGATAGCCGCAAAGTGGGAGTTGGCACCCTGTTCTGTGCCTACCCAGGTGCGCAAGTTGATGGGCGGGATTTCATCGCCCAAGCTGTGCAAGCTGGTGCGTCTGCGGTGCTTTGCGAGGCGGCTGATTTTGAACCTCTGGACATCAGCGTGCCAGTGATAGTCATCCCAGGTCTGCAGATGAAAGTGGGTCTGCTGGCTCATCACTTTTTCTCCGAGCCCAGTGAATCACTGCAAGTGTTCGGGGTGACGGGTACCAACGGGAAAACCACCTGTTGTTATTTACTGACCCAGGCATTGACAGACCTTGGTTTGGAAGCGGCCATGATCGGCACCATTGGCATGGGTCGCCTGGCCGATTTGTCTGGCAATTCACTGACAACACCAGACCCGGTAGCTGTGCACCGGTGCCTGGCTGAGTTTAGAGACCAGGGCATCACTCAAGTGTGTATGGAGGTATCCTCGCACGCACTGGATCAGGGCCGTGTCGCTGGCGTCAGTTTTTTCTGCACCCTGTTCACCAATCTCAGTCACGATCACCTTGACTACCACGGTGACATGGCGAGCTATGCGCAGGCCAAGCAGCAGTTGTTTACCGACTACCCGAGCGAGTTGGTTATCACTAATGCGGATGACGAATTGGGTGCCAGTCTAATCGATGTGGCAAACAGTGAGTTTATAGCTAGCTATGGCGATGCCGGCGATGTTCGAGCAAGCGATATCGTGCTTACTGAAGGCGGAATCAATATAGACATCGAGGCCAACGGTGTTGAATTCGACGTGCAAACGCCGTTGGTTGGCAAGGTTAATATTCCCAACGTATTGATGCTGGTGACAACCCTGTTATCCCTGAGTACCGACATTGAAGACATTCAGCGCATTATCGCTGGTTTGGACCCGGCACCCGGTCGCATGGAGTTGTATGTCAGCGACAAACAGCCACGTGTGGTCATTGATTATGCGCATACTCCAGATGCACTTGAAAAGGCCTTGTTGTCTGTGCGCGAGCATTGCCGCGGCGATCTCTGGTGTGTGTTTGGTTGCGGTGGGGACCGTGATACGGCCAAGCGCCCGGTGATGGGCGCCGCTGCCAACAAGTATGCCGATCAAATAGTTGTGACCAATGATAATCCACGTTCCGAGGATGCCGCCGCGATCGCCGCGGATATAGTGGCTGGCATCGATCGTGAGGTCGTCGTGGTGCTGGATCGAGCCGAAGCAATCCGTACGGCGATTGAAACCGCACAAGCCGATGATTGGGTGGTGGTGGCCGGAAAAGGTCATGAGACCACCCAGCAAATCGGGAGTGATTACCTGCCGTTTTCTGATCGCGAGCAGGTGGCCACGATCCTGGGGGTGGCAGCATGATGTACCTGTCGCAAATTGCTACAGCGGTCAGCGGACAAATGCATGGTGATGAGGTGATGCTCAGCGGCGTATCGATCGATTCTCGGCAAAGTTGCGAGAACTCGTTATTTGTCGCCCTGGATGGAGAACGCTTTGACGCGCACGAATTCATTTCCCAGGCGGAACAAAACGGCGCCGCAGCTGTCTTGATTGAAAAGCCGGTGGCCACGACTTTGCCGACAGTTCAGGTGGCAGATACTTTCGTAGCCCTCAAGCAAGTCGCAAGTTGGTGGCGAGCACAGTTTGTGTTGCCAGTGATAGGCGTGACCGGGAGCGTGGGAAAAACCAGTGTCAAGGAAATGCTGGGGGCTATTTTCTCGGAAATTGGTAAAGGCCTGGTCACGCATGGCAATCTAAACAATGAAATCGGCGTGCCGCTAACCCTGATGCGATTGGTCGAAGATGATCTGTTCGCCATCATTGAGATGGGGATGAATCACGCCGGCGAAATTTCCCGTCTCACCCAGATTGCCAGGCCAACCGTGGCGCTAATTAATAATGCCGCAGCGGCGCACCTGGAAGGCCTGGGCACGGTTGCAGCGGTGGCTGCCGCTAAGGGCGAGATATTTGAAGGGTTGAGCGAGGATGGCGTCGCGGTCATCAACAATGATGATGACTACGCCGAATTCTGGCACCAACTGGCTGCCCCCCACAAGGTAGTTACCTTTGGACTGAAAAATGCGGATGTGACCGCAGACTATCAGCTGCACACCGATCACGTAGACCTGACTGTGCACGTCAACGGCGCGGCATCGAGCGAGTCCCTGAAAATTTCATTGAACCTGGTTGGCAGGCACAACGTGATGAATGCCCTGGCGGCAATAGCCGTGGCCTATGCCGCGAATATTCCTTTGGAGGCCGTGGCTAATGGGCTGGCAAACTATAAGCCGATTTCGGGTCGCCTGAATATTACACGGATAGGTGATCTAACCGTGATCGATGACACCTACAACGCTAACCCGGCATCTATGCGAGCGGCCATCGACGTGTTGGCACAGTTTACCGATACCACCCTGATCCTGGGAGATATGGGTGAACTCGGCGATGCGGCAGACCAAGAGCACTTGCAGCTCGGCGCCGTCGCCCAGGACCGGGGTATAGACCGGGTATTTGCCTGCGGAGAATATGCGGCAAAGAGTATTAAGAATTTTTCTGGTACTGCCATCAGTTTTACTGACCAGGCGCGCCTGTTGAACTACCTGGCTGATCATCCCGTATCCTCCGGGACCGTGCTGGTTAAAGGGTCGCGCTCAGCAAAAATGGAGAACGTTGTTGAATTGATAAAAACAAAATACGGTAAATCGATTGCCGAAACCGAACCGACTGAGGGGGTAGCCTGATGTTAGTTGCACTATTTGAGATTCTTGCCGAGCAGTACAGCTTCTTTAATGTATTTCAGTACCTGACATTTCGTGCTATATGCAGCGTGCTTACCGCGCTCCTGATCAGTTTGCTCCTGGGGCCGGTGATGATTCGCAAGCTGAGTTTTTACCAAATCGGACAAACCGTGCGACAGGATGGTCCGCCAACTCATTTCGATAAAGTTGGCACGCCAACTATGGGCGGCTTATTAATCCTGGTTTCGGTGGTCTTGGCAACGATTCTGTGGGCAGACATGGCGAATCGTTTTGTCCAGGTCACCCTGTTCACTTGCCTGTTCTTTGGCTTGATCGGATGGTGGGATGACTATCAGAAGCTGATCAATAAGGATCCGCGTGGCATGGGCTCCCGAAATAAATTCCTGAGTCAGAGCGTAGTGGCAGCATTAGCAGCCTGGTTTCTCTATGAGACGGCCACTTTGCCGATTGAAACCGCGCTGATTATTCCGTTTTTCAAAGATGTGGCGATTCCATTAGGAATCTTATTCTTACCTCTGACCTATTTCGTGATCGTGGGGACCAGTAATGCCGTCAACCTGACTGATGGACTGGATGGGCTGGCAATTGTGCCCACCGCGATGGTGGCCGCTGCGCTCGGCGTGTTTTGCTACTTATCGGGGCACGCAATTTTTTCTGAATACCTGGCCATACCGCAAATTCCGGGCACCGGTGAAGTGATGATTTTTTGCGCAGCTTTGGTCGGCGCAGGGTTGGGTTTTCTCTGGTTTAACACCTATCCGGCACAAGTCTTCATGGGCGACATCGGTTCACTGTCGCTCGGTGCATCACTGGGCGTAGTCGCCGTGATCGTGCGCCAGGAGCTGGTGCTGTTCATCATGGGCGGAATATTTGTGCTTGAAACCGTGTCAGTCATTCTCCAGGTGGCTTCTTACAAACTGTTTGGCAAACGAATTTTCCGCATGGCGCCGATACACCATCACTTTGAGTTAAAGGGTTGGCCAGAGCCCCGGGTGATTGTGAGGTTTTGGATCATCAGCCTGATCCTGGTGTTGATCGGGCTGGCGACATTAAAGGTGCGTTAACAGCGGTACAAACTTGTGACGATGCTATCTTACAATCCGGACCTGCCCATCGTGGAGCAATACCAGGCTGCCACGGTGATTGGACTGGGTGCAACAGGCTACAGCGTGGTGCGCTATCTGCATGCACGTGGTCTGGCAGTGCGCGTACTGGATTCACGCAGTGTGCCGCCGTTGGCTGAGAAGCTAGCCCGACACTATGCGGATGTAGAACTCGTCACTGGACCACTCGATTATGCCCAACTCGCTGACAGCGCACTATTAATTGTAAGCCCAGGCGTGGCCTTGCGAGAGCCGGCATTACGCAAAGCGAAGCAAGCGGGCGCGCTGCTGGTTGGTGATATTGAGTTATTTGTGCAGGAAAACGCGCTACCTATTATCGCGATCACGGGGTCGAACGGTAAAAGTACCGTGACCTCGCTGGTTGGTGAAATGTGCAGTGCCGGTGGGATTAACCCCTTGGTGGCTGGCAACATCGGGTTACCGGTGCTGGACGCGCTAACCGATCAAATTGAGTACGAAATTGCTGTTCTCGAACTTTCGAGCTTTCAACTGGAAACTACCTCAAAGCTGAATGCTGAGTCCGCAACCATACTCAACATCAGCGCCGACCATATGGATCGCTATGAATCCATGGGTGACTACTTGTTGGCCAAGGCGCGGATTCTTCGTGGTGCACACCGGGCTGTATTGCCGCGTCATGATGCACAGCTGGGTCAACTCAGTAACGTCGCAGAAACCTTGAGCTTCGAATTAGACGAGCCTTCTAACGACAGTGACTTCGGCGTGCGCAGAAAGTCAGGTGCCCGCTTGTTATGTAAGGGCAAACAGGCGTTTTTGAAACTGCAGAAAGTGCCGCTGCTAGGCTTGCACAACGTGAAAAATATTCTCGCTGCCTTGGCCCTGGTGGATTTTCTGCAGATTCCAAGAGACGCATTGGTTAAAGCAATAACAAGTTTCAAGGGCCTGCCACATCGCATGCAAACCATAGCGGATCACAACGGCGTAACCTGGGTTAACGATTCCAAGGCAACCAATATCGGCGCTGCCAGCACAGCACTGCAAAACCTGGAAAACGAAGTTGTCTGGATCGCGGGTGGACAGGGTAAAGGCGCAGACTTTCGAGAGCTGCGCGCTGCTGTAAATGACCAGATTAAGTTGGTGATCGTGTTGGGTGAAGACGCTGATCAAATAGTTGCTGCCTTGGATGATTTGTTACCGATAGAACGAGTTGACAACATGCGCCAGGCAGTCGAGGTGGCGGGCGAACAAGCTGACGCAGGCTCGGTGGTATTGTTATCACCAGCATGCGCAAGTTTTGATATGTATCGGAGCTTTGAGCATCGCGGTGATGATTTTGTTCGCTGCGTTCAAAGCTATACGCAACGGGGTGCAGCGTGAGCGCGGTCGCCCTACAGGCAACTCGATTGCAGCCGCAGGAAAACTCTATCGGGGTTGATTCAATCCTGCTCGGCGTGTTTATCAGCCTCCTGATGCTGGGCTTGGTCATGGTTTTTTCTTCCAGTATCGCCATGGGTGATCAGAGCCTGCTGACCAATACCAGTCATTTCTGGCGTCACTCACTGCACTTGCTGGTGGGAGTGTGCATCACGGCAATCGTGGCAACTATCCCGGTCTGGGTATGGCAGAAAACCAGTATTCTGCTGTTAATTGGGGCCTTGCTTTTACTGGCTGTTCTGCTGGTCATTGGAGCGGAGTTAAATGGCAGCCGCCGCTGGATTTTGATCGCCGGATTCTCCCTGCAACCTGCAGAAATAGCCAAATTGACCATGGTCATTTATGCCGCGAGCTATTTGACGCGCAAACAGGCACAGATCCAACAGTTTACCCAGGGGATATTGAATATCGGCATGGTATTAGCCTTGCTGGGATTTTTGCTGCTGTTACAGCCGGATTTCGGCAGTTTCGTGGTGATAACCGCCGCAGTCGGTTTGATGATGTTCCTGGGTGGCATCCGGATTTCTCATACCATCCTTTGTTTAAGCCTGGCAGCATTGGTGATGTTTCTTCTGGTTGGTATGTCGGAATATCGCATGGAGCGGGTGATGAGTTTTCGTGACCCATGGTCGGACCCGTTTGATACCGGTTTTCAGTTAACCCAGGCCCTGATCGCCATTGGTCGAGGTGAGATATTTGGTGTTGGTCTGGGTGCCAGCATTCAAAAACTCTATTACCTGCCACATGCCAATAACGATTTTATCCTGGCAGTGATTGGCGAAGAGCTGGGATTACTCGGAATTGTGTTGGTAATTGCACTGTTTGCACTGTTGTTGCACCGGGCATTGGTTATCGCGCGAGCCGCAGAGTTAGTAGGCAAAATTTACGCGGCACGACTGGCCCAGGGAATCGGCTTCCTGTTGGTATTTCAGGCCATTATTAATATCGGCGTAAACCTTGGTGTTTTACCTACCAAGGGTCTGACGCTCCCGTTCATCAGTTATGGCGGTAGCAGCATGCTGGTATGCTGCGCGGCCATGGGCATGTTGTTCGCGGTTGATCGACAAACTCGTCGCCGAGAGCGTAGCGAAGGACGTAGCACTGCGACACGGGGTAGGTCGCGATGAAGCAGAATCATTTAATGGTGATGGCGGGCGGTACCGGTGGACATGTTTTTCCAGCTTTAGCCGTGGCGTGTGCGCTGCGCGACAAAGGCACAACCATCACCTGGCTGGGCACCCGAAATGGTCTGGAAGCAAAAGTGATTCCTGACAATCAAATCGACATCGAGTGGATCAGTGTCGAAGGGCTGCGCGGCAAGGGTGCCTTGAGCTGGCTCCTCGCGCCCTTCAAGTTGCTGCGTGCCATGTGGCAGAGCGCGGGGGTCATACGCCGATTGAATCCCGATTGTGTGTTGGGCATGGGCGGATTTGTGGCTGGTCCGGGCGGGATCACTGCCAGGCTGTTGGGCACACCATTGATTATCCATGAGCAAAATGCCGTGGCGGGTTTGACCAATAAGTACCTGGCCAAGGTTGCCAGCCGAGTATTAACCGGTTTCCCGTCTGTGGCTGATCTGCCTGAGTCGGCACAGTGGGTCGGTAACCCGGTGCGTGAATCAATTCATGCTTCAGCGGTGGTGGCTGGCGATGCAAGCAGTAATGCGCTGCGGGTGTTGGTAATAGGCGGCAGCCAGGGGGCGCATTCCTTTAATCAGCATTTGGCTGGCGTATTCGCCAAGCAGCAGAGTTCAATGGAAATTTGGCATCAGTCCGGCCGCGGACGAAGCGCCGCTGTGTCTGAGTGCTATAAACAGCAGGGTATCGAGGCCAAAGTTACCGAATTTATAGATGATATGGCAGCGGCTTATCATTGGGCAGATTTGCTGATATGTCGGGCAGGGGCAATGACTATCGCCGAATGCTGCGCGGCAGCCAAGCCAGCGTTGCTGATCCCTTTTCCTTTTTCTGCTGGTGATCACCAGGTGCGCAATGCCGAAACAATGGTAAATGTTGGTGCAGCGAAAATGTTGGCCAATGAGCAGATAACACAGCCAATCATGGTTGAGACCCTGTCGGAGTTGATGGCCGATCGTGATGCCTTAGTCGACATGGGTAAGGCTGCGCATGGTTTACACAAGGCCGATGCGCTCGATTCGGTAATGCGCGCGTGCGAGGAGTACCTGTATGCGTAACCGGGTAAAAAATATTCATTTCGTCGGCGTCGGCGGTAGCGGCATGTCAGGCATCGCCGAGGTGCTGGTCAACCTGAACTACCGAGTTAGCGGTTCCGATATCGCCGACGGACCAGTCACCGCGCGCTTGCGGAAAGCGGGCATCAACGTGGTGATTGGTCATCATGTCGACAATATTAAAGACAGCGATGTGGTCGTTGTTTCCTCGGCTATCGACGCTACCAACCCGGAAGTCAGTGGTGCGTTAGAGGCCGGTATCCCGGTTATTCCGCGAGCCGAGATGCTTGGTGAGTTAATGCGCTTCCAGCAGGGAATTGCTGTGGCAGGTACTCACGGGAAGACTACAACTACCAGCCTGGTAGCGGCAATCCTGGTCGCCGGGCAATTAGACCCCACGTTTGTGGTGGGCGGCTTGATTAACAGCGCTGGCGTCAATGCCAAGCTCGGAACAGGTGAGTACCTGGTCGCAGAGGCAGATGAGAGTGATGCGTCGTTCCTGAACCTCAAGCCGGAAATGGCGGTAGTGACGAATATCGATGAAGACCACATGGTCACCTACCAGGGAGATCTGGCAACGCTAAAACGTACCTTCGTCGCGTTCTTGCAAAACCTGCCATTTTACGGGTTGGCGGTATTGTGCGAAGACGATCAGAATGTGCAATCGATTCGAGATCAGATACATAAGCCGGTAGTGAGTTATGGTTTCAGTGAATCGGCGGACTTCCGTGCCTATGACGTACAACAATCGGCCACCCGGATGTCATTTATGGTGGCTCGACCTAATCAGGGTGACGATTTGCGCGTGGAGTTAGCCATTCCGGGCAATCACAATGTGCTGAATGCCTTGGCCGCCATCGCTATCGCCAGCCACCTGGACGTGAATGATCAGGCGATCGTGAAAGGCTTGTCGGAGTTCCAGGGAATTGGTCGACGCTTCCAGATTTTCGGGGATGCAGTGCTGAATGGGAAATCCATCACTATTGTGGATGATTATGCCCACCACCCAGTGGAATTGGCCGCGACCCTACAGGCTGCGCGAGGGTGTTGGACCGACCGCAGGATTATCGCGGTGTTTCAACCGCACCGGTATAGTCGTACCTACGACCTGTTTGATGACTTCGTCCAGGTTTTAGCCGAGCAGCAAGATCTACTGTTGTGCGAGGTCTACCCGGCTGGGGAGCATATGATCAGCGGCGCCACAGGCAAGTCGCTTTGTCAGGCTATCCGGGTACGTGGCTCCAGTAACCCAATTTTTGTAGCCGACCTGGATGACCTTGAAAGCGTGCTAGCACCGCTGGTGCGCGATGGAGACGTGGTGTTAACCATGGGGGCTGGCAGCATTGGCAAGGCCTCCAAACAACTTTTTGCCACCCTGCAAGACCAGGAAGAAACCGGTGGGTGCAGCAATGACTAAGGCCATGCAAGAAAAATTTGGCAAGGTAGCTGTGCTCATGGGTGGAATATCTGCTGAACGAGAAATTTCTTTGCTCAGTGGAGCTGCGGTGCTGGCAGGCCTGCAGCGAGCGGGTGTCGATGCTCACGGAGTAGACGCTCAGCCAGACAATATTGGTCAGTTGCGCGACCGGGGGTTTGATCGTGCTTTTCTAATTCTCCACGGGCGCTGGGGCGAAGATGGCGTGGTGCAGGGTGCATTGCAGGCCATCGGTATGCCCTATACCGGCAGCTCGGTGCTCGGGTGCGCGCTGGCGATGGACAAGGTCCGCAGTAAGCAGGTGTGGCAGGCCCTGGGACTGCCCACAGCCAGGTATCGTGTGCTGAACAGTGCCGCCGATCTCGACGGGTTGATTGATGAGCTTGGTTTGCCTTTGTTTTTGAAACCAGCCTGCGAAGGATCCAGCGTGGGTATTGGCAAGGTCAACCATGGGGAAGAGCTGGCGGACGCATTTGCCACCACCCGGGCCGTAGGCGATGTGGTACTTGCGGAGCAGTTTATCAGCGGGCCCGAGTTAACCGTCTCGATCCTTGATGATGCTGCTCTGCCGACTATCCGCATGACTACCGATAACGAGTTTTACGATTACGAAGCGAAATATCACTCGGATGACACGCGCTATTTTTGTCCGGCTGGCCTGAGTGAAGAGCTCGAGAGTCAGGTTCGAGATCTCGCCGTTCAGGCATTTAAGTCATTGGCCTGTGAGAGCTGGGGCCGGGTCGATTTGATGCTGGATGAACATAATCAACCGCTGTTGTTGGAGGTGAATCCTACACCCGGCATGACTGATCACAGCCTGGTGCCGATGGCTGCCGCCGCAATGGATATTGATTTTGACCAGCTGGTTGTAAAGATACTGGAGGCTACGCTATGACGCGCTCAAGAGCCTTCGCTAACCAGGAACGCCAGGCGCAATCACAGCGTTTGGACCGCATTGTGCGTTCAACCTTGTTGTTGTTTGCAACATTTTTGTCCTTCAGTGCTGTCACGCTAGTGATATTGGATCAGTTGTACCGTCCCGAATCATTTGTGATCGATCAACTCAAGATCAAGGGTAGTTTTAAATACTTACAACCGCAGCAAGTCGAACACATTGTGGCGAGTAACAAACCGGGCAATTTCTTCTCTATCGAGTTGGAAGAAATAAAACGTCAAATCGAAGACTTGGCCTGGGTGCAACAGGCCGAAGTCCGGCGTGAATGGCCAGATACCTTGTCAGTGCATATCGTCGAGCAACGTCCGGTGATGAGGTGGAATGAATCGGCCTGGGTGAACTCTGCGGGTGAGGTGATCAGTCTGCCAGACGAAGTGACCTTCAAACGTCCTGTGCAGTTAACCGGCAGCGAACGTAACGCTCAGTTGATGTTACATCAAGCCAAGGCCTGGAAGCAGCGCCTGGCTGCACGGGATATTCAGTTGATCGGTTTGAGATTGAGTGAGAGCCATGCGTGGCATCTGCAGCTCAGGCACCAGGGCAACGAGTTTGCCTTATTGCTGGGACGCGAACAAATCGAACAGCGTCTGCAGCGTTTTGAAATGTTGTTTGAGCAGCAATTTCGACGTTCTCCGCGACAACTGCATCGAGTCGATGCCCGTTATCCCGATGGTTTGGCAATTGAGGCTAGCCCGCTTGAAGAGGTCGATGCTGAGTCGCTTGCAGTTGAGCGTTCGACGCTTGAGGAAACAAATGTCCTGGTTGCCGGATCGGTGGCAGACAGAAAACGTATTTTAGATTCCCTGACAGGTAATCAATGATGAGCAAGAAAGACGAAAACAAACTGATTGTTGGTCTGGATATTGGCACTTCAAAGGTGTTGGCCATTGTTGGCGAGGTGAACGCAGACGATGAGGTTGAGATCATCGGCTATGGCCATCATCCGGCTACCGGCATGCGTAAAGGTGTGGTGGCAAACATCGAGGAAACCGTGACTGCAATCCAGCGTGCAGTGGAAGAAGCGGAATTGATGGCTGGCTGCCAAATTTACTCCGTCTACGCGGGCATTGCCGGTGCGCACATCAACAGCTTTAATTCCAATGGCGTGGTTGCGGTGCGCGACAGCGAAGTGGATGAGAACGACGTGGAGCGCGTGATTGAATCCGCCAAAGCGGTGGCGATTCCCAACGACCAGATAATCCTGCATGTGCTGCCGCAGGAATACATTATTGATGGCCAGGAGGGTATCCGCCATCCGATCGGTATGAACGGAATACGCCTCGAAGCGAACCTGCACATGGTGACTGCGTCGGTCAGTTCTGAAAAAAATATTGAGAAGTGTATCCGTCGTTGCGGCCTTGAAGTTGACGACATCATTCTTGAGCAATTGGCGTCCTGTGAATCTGTGCTCACTAACGATGAGAAGGAACTGGGAGTATGCCTCGTAGATATCGGTGGCGGCACCACGGATATCGCCGTTTATTCAGAAGGGGCTGTGCGACATACCGCGGTCATTCCAGTAGCCGGCGACCAAATTACCAATGATATTGCGATCGCTTTACGTACACCTACCCAGGCGGCTGAGGAGCTGAAGAAGCGGTATGCCTGTGCATTACGACAGCTGGCCGAAGCAGATCAGAGTATCGAAGTGCAAAGTGTCGGTGATCGACCACCGCGGAAATTGTCCAAGCAAACGCTGGCCGAGGTGGTAGAGCCGCGCGTAGAGGAGTTGTTCGAGCTGATCAAGGTTGACTTGCGTCGTAACGGCTTTGAGCACCTGATTCGCTCGGGCGTGGTGTTAACCGGTGGCAGTTCGAAAATGGAGGGCATGATCGAGCTGGCTGAGGAAATATTTCATGTGCCGGTACGCCTGGGTATGCCGAAATACCTCGGCGGCTTAAGCGAAGTGGTCAAGAACCCAATTTATTCAACCGGGGTCGGGCTGGTGCAGTTCGGTCACGGTAATCAAAGTATGCAGCGGAAGACGGCTGCCAAAGAATCCAAAATCAGTGTTGTCTGGCAACGGATCAAACACTGGTTTCAGGGTAATTTTTAATTAACGGGAGAAACAAAAATGTTTGAACTATTAGATACTATCGACCAGCAGGCGGTCATTAAGGTCGTCGGCGTGGGCGGCGGCGGAGGTAATGCCGTAAATTACATGCAGCAGAGTGCCATCGAGGGGGTGGAGTTTATAAACGCCAACACCGATGTGCAGGCGCTGCAGAGTTCAGATTGCGGCACGATTTTGCAATTGGGCGGGAATTTGACCAAGGGACTGGGTGCTGGTGCTGACCCTGATGTAGGTCGTCAGGCCGCGATTGAAGATCGTGAGCGTATTGCCGAGTCACTAGCTGGATCAGATATGGTGTTTATTACCGCCGGCATGGGCGGTGGTACTGGTACCGGTGCAGCGCCAGTCATCGCTGAAATCGCGCGAGATATTGGTGCTCTGACAGTGGCAGTCGTCACCAGGCCCTTCAAGTTTGAAGGAGCGCGTCGTGACAAGTTGGCGGACCAAGGGCTGAAACTACTCAAAGAATCAGTTGATAGCCTGATTACTATTCCCAATGAAAAATTGCTGGAAGTCATGGGCAAAGAAGCCTCGTTGCAGGATGCTTTCGCCATGGCCAACGATGTGCTCCGCAATGCGGTGCAAGGCATCTCTGAATTGATCACCAGCCCAGGATTGATCAATGTCGATTTTGCTGACGTGAAAACTGTGATGTCTGAGATGGGTCAGGCGATGATGGGCAGTGCGTCAGCAACGGGTGCCACGCGGGCCTCGGAAGCTGCGCGCAACGCCTTGAGCAGCCCACTGTTGGAAGACACCAACATCAACGGCGCCAAAGGTATCCTGGTTAATGTTACCGCTGGACCCGACCTGTCTATTGGCGAGTTTGGTGAAGTGGGCGGCCTGATCCGTGATATGGCATCCGAGGATGCCACCGTAGTAATCGGTACGTCAATCGATGCTAATATGCAAGACGAACTTCGTGTCACTATGGTAGCAACCGGTATTCAGGAACGTGGAGCTAGCTCCGTACAACCCAAAAAATACGCGGTTGTGCAGCCAGTAGCCAAAGCAGTTGGCAGCAGTTATGAAGCACCGGCGACTGAAGCTAACCCGGCCGAGCCAGCATTATTGTCGCGAGGTCGCATGTCTGGATCTGACGAGTTGCCGCTGTTTGATTCGGAAGGTGACAGCAAGCTCGATGTGCCGACCTTCTTGCGCCGCCAGGCAGATTAATCATCTTGATTTCTCCGTGTGGACACGCCGTGGGTTGCCTTTTGATTTCGAAAGAGGTCTTCGAATGCGCGATTTTAGCGTAACTGAGGTGTCACTATGCGTCGAGAATCGACTAATTCAGGTCTCATCGTGATCATTAATACTAGTCCCGAAACCTACACAATTACTCCCGTTTGGTGTAGGATTCGGCGACTAGTGAGAATGTTTGTTTACAGTTGGCAGGAAACTGCACTGCAAGCCTTATTTCTAGGCATTGAAAGCAAGCGAATATTTTCACGGTCACAGACTCTTTTGGTCGATTATGCCGCATCTATCTGTCGGTTTCGGAAATACCACAAACTCAAACGGTGTAAACAACGTAACGCAGTACCGGCGCTATTAAGTCACCATACTCTAAGCAGACGACTACAATAATAAAATAGAGTATAGTGCGACACGCAGGACTCAATTGTTAATCAACGTAAAATAATAAGCCTAATACTCGTAAATGATTAATCAGCGTACTCTAAAGAATGTCATTCGCGCCACTGGCGTGGGTTTACATACTGGTGAAAAAGTTTATCTGACGCTGAGGCCTGCCGCGGTTGATACCGGGATTGTGTTTCGCCGGGTAGATTTAGACCCCGTGGTTGAGCTTTATGCCAAACCCGACCGGGTGGGAGACACTCGACTCTCAACGGCCTTGCAAGAGGGAGATGTGTCGGTTTCTACAGTCGAACACCTGATGTCTGCTTTGGCTGGATTAGGAATCGATAATGTCTACGTCGAATTGACCTCTCCTGAAGTGCCAATTATGGATGGCAGCGCTGCGCCATTTGTCTTCTTGGTGCAATCAGCCGGAGTGATCGAACAAAATGCCCCGAAGAAGTTTATTCGAGTCACCAAGCCGGTCAAGATCGAGGAAGGTGACAAATGGGCAAAATTTGACCCGTTTGAAGGTTTTAAAGTTTCATTCTCCATTGACTTTGACCACCCCATCTTCGCCAAGTCCCCTCAGCAAGCCACCGTAGATTTTTCCACCACCTCATTTGTAAAAGAAGTAAGTCGAGCAAGAACGTTTGGGTTCATGCACGAGGTGGAGGCATTGCGTGAAGCCGGCCTGGCCTTAGGCGGCAGTCACGACAATGCGATCGTGATGGATTCCTATACCATCCTCAATGATGATGGGCTTCGTTATGAAGACGAGTTTGTCAAACACAAGATTTTGGATGCCATTGGTGATTTGTACCTCTTGGGTCATCCATTGGTTGGTGCCTTTAGTGCGCATAAATCAGGCCATGCTCTAAACAACAAGCTATTGCGCGCCCTGGTTTCTCAGCCAGATTGCTGGGAACTAGTCACATTCGATGACCCTGCAGACGCGCCCATTGCATTTATGCATTTGGCCAACGCCTAGGAAACTTTTAAGACGGTTAGCCAAGGGCAACATTCACAAATTTTACAGGACCTCTGTTGTAAGAAGCAGTGTTGCAAGAAGTAGACAGAACACAGTGGCCTGACGAAAGAATTAAAAATATAAAAATTAAGCAGTACCAAATAATAATAAGAAAGAATTGAGAGCGGTTGAGGAAGTAGTCACTACCTAATTACTTTTTACTCCGAAGAGTGTCAGCAAGCTTCGCCAAGGCGTCTGCCAGCTGCTCGCTTTTGACCATTTTCTGGCAGTTGTCGATTGATTTCAGCGACGCGTCGGAGGGAGTAACAAAATCAGCACTGGGTAGTTGCGCTAAAGCAACCGCAGAATCAGTATCAAAATGTTGGGTGGGGTGTTGAATGCGAACGGTTATCCGTTCAATTTCAGCAAATCCTTGTTCGTGAAGAAATTCGAGCAAGCTTTGTGACAGATGTTTTAGCTGAGAAGCGCTACTGGCGTTCTCACCAACGATCACTAGCTTGCCATGCCGAACACTGTTCAACTGGTAGTGATTGATGCAATCGAGAGGAAGCGCCTGGCGTGCCCACTCGAGCCAGGCCGGGGTGAGTTTGATCAGCTCCGCCTGTGACGCATCAAGTTGCTGATTGAGCGGCAATTTGCGGACTATGTCTGCAGCGGTAGTTCGCGAGTATTTCTTCGACATTTAAAGATTATCGTCAGTAGTTTTGTGTAGTGCGTTACTGAGTTGTTTTTTACCACCAAAGTATCGAACGCCGACTATAGCATTTTACTAATTGGTTTGGATTGGGTGAATTTTGAAAGTAATTTTATTAAAAGATAACACCGCAAAGAATGGTGCCCTGTGTTTTTCTGGGCGGAAATTGCTGGTTAGTGGCGCGCTCATGTTTGTCGCATTGCCGATTGTTCTTGGCTTGATGAGCTACTGGGTGGTTTCGACTATCGACCGTTCACTGAACCCGTTTGTCGATCCTGAATATCGCATCGCAGTGGAAACCAGGGTGAATGAACAGGAGAACGAGATACTCAAGACTCGTGACTATGTTCGTAAGCACATGGACGTTCTGGGTCGACGGATTGGTAGTTTGCAAGCCCAGGTGTCGCGCATCAACGCTGTTGAAATTCGTCTCGCCGAAGCGTCTGGCATTAACCTGGAAGACTACAAATTTGACCAGGATCCCCCAATTGGCGGAGCGGCTGCATCAGCCGACCTGGACTCCGAACAGGTTGATATCGAGAATGCGATTGTTGCCATTGAGCAGGAGTTAGCGTTGCGAGAATCTGAGATTGCCGCGGTCGACTTTCTCTTGTCGCGCAAAAACCTGCAGTCGCAGCAGACCCCGACAGGTTGGCCAGTAGAGAATGGCTGGGTTTCTTCCAGTTTTGGCAGTCGCATGCACCCAATGACTGGTAAGAAGCAGTTCCATCGTGGCGTTGATATTCCAGGTAAGTTGGGTGCGGATGTGTTAGCCGTGGCCGACGGTGTGGTCAAACGCTCGACTAAAAGCGGTGATTATGGCTGGTTGGTTGAAATTGATCATGGTGACGACTATACGACTTTGTACAGTCACAATCGAGCCAACCTGGTACAGGAAGGGGAAACCGTGACCAAGGGACAGCCTATCGCTGAGATCGGCTCCACCGGCCGCTCGACTGGCCCACACGTACACTTTGAAGTACGCAAGAAAAATCGACATATTAATCCGGTAAAGTACCTGTATAAAAAATCTTCATAACAAAGGTACATGGCCGCTGAGCGATCCTTAGATTGCTCTTTGGCCCCGGCATTTATAAAGGGCGTAATGCCCTTTTTTATTTGCCCGCTGGGGATCATTTTTCACTGCAAATCAAACGACTAAGTAGCTTGGAAAATGAGATTAAAGCCTTATACTTACTCACTATTGCGCACCTATCAGACAGCCACAGTACAGTCAAAGGGTGAGTCAAAAGTGCGGCCAAAATTCAAGCCTGTTTGCAGCCAAAAATTAATACTTAGGAACCACCGTGTTAAAGAAAATATTCGGTAGTCGAAACGACCGATTGATTCGCAAGATGTCCAAGCGAATCAAGAAAATAAATACCCTTGAGCCCGATTTTCAGGCGCTCAACGACGAGCAGTTAAAAGCCAAAACAGCCGAATTCAAGTCAAGATTCGAAGCGGGTGAAACGCTCGATGACTTGTTGGATGAAGCGTTCGCGACAGTCCGAGAGGCGTCGGTTCGAACGCTCGGCCTACGCCACTATGACGTGCAATTGATCGGCGGCATGGTGCTGCATAATGGCAAGATATCCGAAATGCGTACGGGTGAAGGTAAAACCCTGATGGCAACTCTCGCCGCCTACCTGAACGCATTGGCAGGTAGCGTCCACGTGGTGACGGTTAATGACTACTTGGCCACCCGTGATGCTGGCTGGATGGGGGAGATTTATAATTTTCTCGGTCTGACCGTTGGCGTGATCGTCTCCAACCAGGACCCGCAAGCCAAGCAAGAGGCCTATCAGAGCGATATTGTCTATGGGACAAACAATGAGTTTGGTTTTGACTACCTGCGGGACAATATGGCCTTCTCGGCGGATCAAAAATCGCAACGCGATTTAAGTTTCGCGATTGTCGACGAGGTTGATTCCATCTTGATTGACGAAGCACGCACCCCATTGATTATTTCTGGCCCGGCAGATACCGCTGCCGACGTGTATGCCAAGATCGATGTGATTGTGCCGCAACTGAGCCAACAGATGGAGGAAGAGGGTCCAGGTGACTACACGTTAGATGAAAAATCAAAGCAGGCGTACCTGACCGAAGCCGGCCATGAGAAAGCCGAGGAACTAATGGTTCGAAATGGTTTGCTTGACCGTGATGCCAGCCTCTACGATGTTGGAAGTATTGCCTTGCTGCACCATTTATACGCCGCGATTCGTGCGCACAAGCTGTTTAATCGCGATGTGGATTACGTGGTGCAAAACAACCAGGTTGTGATCGTCGATGAGTTTACGGGCCGTATGATGACTGGCAGGCGCTGGTCCGACGGATTGCACCAGGCAATCGAGGCCAAGGAAAAAGTCGAAATTCAACGCGAAAACCAGACCCTGGCATCGATTACATTCCAGAACTACTTCCGCCTCTACAACAAGTTATCGGGAATGACTGGTACCGCTGATACCGAGGCAGTGGAATTCCATGAAATATACAGCCTGGAAGTCGTCGTTATTCCGACCGCCAAGGATATGGTCCGGGTAGACCAGGCTGATGTTATTTTCCGAACCCAACAAGAGAAGTTTGACGCCATCGTTGAAGATGTTAAGGAGCGTCATGACAGTGGGCAGCCGGTGTTATTAGGGACCGCCTCTATCGAAGTTTCCGAGCTGCTGTCCAAGGAGTTCGACAAACAACGAATCAAGCATGAAGTGCTGAACGCAAAACACCACGAGCGTGAGGCTATGGTTATCGCCAAAGCCGGACGACCGGGTGCGGTTACCATCGCCACTAATATGGCCGGCCGCGGAACCGATATCGTGTTGGGTGGCAACCTTGAGATTCGTTTGGAAGGCGTTGAGTCTAGCGCTGCACGTGAAAAACTACAATCCGAGTGGCAACAGGATCATGAAAAAGTAATTGAAAGTGGCGGCCTATACGTGGTGGGCACAGAGCGGCATGAGTCACGCCGCATCGATAACCAGCTTCGCGGGCGATCAGGTCGCCAGGGTGATCCGGGCGAAACCCGTTTTTTCCTGTCAATGGACGATACGCTGATGCGAATTTTTGGCTCTGAACGTATCGCCAATATGATGCAGCGAGTGGGCATGGAAGAGGGCGAAGCAATTGAGAGCCGCCTGGTAACACGGGTGATTGAAAATGCGCAGCGTAAGGTGGAGGGGCATAACTTTGACATCCGAAAGCAGCTTCTTGATTACGATGATGTCGCTAACGAGCAACGCAAATTGGTCTACTCGGAACGCAATGAGCTGATGTCCACTGACGACATTTCCGAAAACATCGACGCCATGCGCGAAGACGTGGTTGAAATGATTATCAACCGCACCGTGCCGCCACAAAGTCTGCCAGAGCAATGGGATGTGGATCAACTGGAAGACGATTTACGCCTGGAATTTGGTGTTGATCTACCGGTTGCGCAATGGCTGGCCGATGACAAGAGCCTGTACGAGGAAACCCTGCGCGACAAAATTCTCGATGAAGTAGATGGCCTATATCAATCTAAGGAAGAAAAATACGGTGCTGAAATTATTCGCCACCTTGAAAAAGTCATAATGCTGCAGACACTGGATACTCAATGGAAGGAACATTTAGCAGAAATGGATTATTTGCGACAGGGTATCGGTTTACGAGGTTACGCACAAAAGAACCCTAAGCAAGAGTACAAGCGGGAAGCATTCGAGATGTTTACCGCCATGTTGGACCGGGTTAAAGCTGAGGTTGTTACAATCCTCGCCAAGGTGCAATTGCGTGAAGAATCTGAGATTGATGAACTTGAGCGTCGCCAGCAAGCCGCAGCACAACGTGATTTGGAACTGAAGCACGCCAGTGCCAGTGCCACCGACCAGGCGCAGCAACAGCAACAACAGGCCAAACCTGCTATGCCATTCATTCGCGAACAACCAAAAATTGGTCGCAATGAGCCGTGCCATTGCGGGTCGGGGAAGAAGTATAAACAATGTCATGGGAAGCTAAGCTAACCAGGAAAATTCCCGGCAGATTCAGAAAATAGCCCAGGCTTTCTGTGCAGATTCTGTGACACGCTGAATAGAGATAGAATATGGCAGTTGGATTGAGTGCGCCGGAACAGCTTGTCGATATCGACGGAATCGATATTGCTACAACTGAGGCGGGCATACGCTACGAGGGACGTGATGATATGGTATTGATGGCTCTCGCGCCTGGCAGTACCACCGCAGCGGTATTCACGCAAAACAAGGTCTGCGCTGCACCGGTGACATTGGCGAAAGCTAATCTCCAATCCCAGCCAGCGCGAGCGTTGCTGATCAATGCTGGCAATGCCAACGCTGCGACTGGCCAGCAAGGATTGGACAATGCCCAACAATGTTGTGTAGAAGTGGCCAGTTTATTGGCAATCGATGCGGAACAGGTTCTGCCGTTTTCGACCGGGGTTATTGGCGAGCAATTGCCTATGCAAACCATGGGGAGAGGCATTCACCAATTAAATCAACGACTTGGAAAAGATGGCTGGATTGCAGCAGCCAGGGCCATCATGACCACTGATACAGTGGCCAAGGGATACAGTGAGCAGCTAACGATCAGTAACCAATCGGTGTCCATTACCGGGATCGCCAAGGGCTCGGGGATGATTTGTCCCGATATGGCAACGCTGCTCGCCTATGTGGCAACCGATGCCGCGATTGAACAATCGGTGTTGGAAGAAATGCTGCACCGCGTTACGGCAGCCAGTTTTAATCGCATTACCGTTGATTCTGATACATCGACCAATGATGCATTAGTGCTGGTGGCCACCGGTAGATCCAGCATGCCTCGAATTACCGCCATAGATCAGGCTGAGGCCGAACAATTCTACCAGGCTATCGAGCGGCTGATGGTTAACCTGGCAACGTCGATCATCCGGGACGCGGAGGGCGCCAGCAAGTTTGTCAAAATAGTTGTCTCAGGTGGCTACTCGGAAAGCGATTGTGAAACCATCGCCTATTCGGTTGCGCACTCGCCATTGGTGAAAACCGCGCTGTTCGCCAGTGACCCAAACTGGGGCAGATTACTGATGGCGATTGGAAAATCACCTGTCGAGCAACTTGATATTGATCGACTCAGCGTCGCGATCAATGACTTGTCGTTAATTGAAAAAGGTCAGCCAGCAAGCTCCTACACAGAGGAGCTCGGCCAGGCAGAGTTCGACCAGGCCGAGATCGAGATTCAAATTGATCTTGGCATGGGGTCAAGTAGTTATCACGTCTGGACCTCGGACCTGTCCCATGACTATGTCAGTATCAATGCCGATTATCGCAGTTGAGAGCAGCCAGAGCCTTTATTCATGAAACGAATAGAAGTAGCGGTCGGTGTTATTTTTAACGACCGGGGAGAAGTGCTGATCGGTCAGCGGACCGTTGCCGATGAATACCTAGGTAAATGGGAGTTTCCGGGTGGAAAATTGGAGGCAGGCGAGAGTGTGGAGCATGCCCTGGTGCGTGAACTGCGCGAAGAGCTGGGTATCACCGTAATGAACAGCAATCACCTTCTCATATTGGACCACGATTATCCGGACCGACAGGTGCGTTTGCATGTGCGAACGGTAGACTCATACCAGGGGCAACCGGTCAGTGCCGAACAGCAGGCCTTGCAATGGATTGAGCCAGAGGCATTACAGGGAATTGATTTTTTGGCGGGTAATCAGCCGATTATTCAGAAGCTACTCTGACCAGTTTCATAACAGGATTAAACCATTAGCGCTAGGCCTGGCTGTCGGTTAGGTATTGTTGGTGCAGGCTTTCTACTTCTCGGTGCGCGTCTGCGATTGTGCCATCATTGTGGATCACGTCATCGGCGAACCCAGCGCGTTCCTCGTCACTAAGTTGCGTGCGCATAATTCGTTCCACCTCTGCGGCGCTTAAATTGCTGCGCTTCATGACTCTTTCTACCTTGGTTTGATGGTCGGCAACCACCACCAAAATTCGCCGCATAAAGCTGGTAAAAGCGGAGTCAGGAACCAGCAACGGAACCACGACTATACAATAGCTGTACGCAACCTGTTGGATCTGCGCCAGTGTTTCGGTGCGGATGGCGGGATGTGTGATGCCATCGAGTGTCGCCTTATTGCTATCCGAGGCGAAGGCGATATTGCGCAACGCGGATCGATCCAACTTGCCATCGGCTTGCAAAACTTGTTCGCCAAACGCAGCTACGAGTTCTGCCAACGCAGGTTGTCCGGGTTCAACAACGATCCGCGCAATAACATCGGTATCGATAACCGGGACGCCTAGCGTAGCAAAATGATCTGACACAACAGTTTTCCCGCTGCCAATCCCGCCAGTGAGCCCCACTATATAGGGAATGTTTGTGCCTGATCCCACGGTTTTGTTCTCGTTATTTAAAATCCCGCTGTGCGCAGATAAGTTTGATTGATTTGCTCACCCCACAGCATGGCAATCCAGCCAGCCAGTGCGATATATGGTCCGAAAGGAATAGCGTTTTCACTGCTGGCCTTTTTGAGTGCCATCAAGGTTATGCCGACGAGACTGCCAACTACGGTTGAGACAAGGATTATCTGTGGCAGCATTTGCCAGCCCAGCCAGGCACCGAACAGGGCCAACAATTTGAAGTCTCCGTGCCCCATACCTTCTTTGCCGGTTAGAAGTTTGAATGCCTGGAATACCAGCCACAAGGATAAATAACCGGCAATTGCACCCAGAACTGAATCCTGAACCTCTGCAAACACCGGCAGCAGGCTAAGTCCCAGGCCCAACCACAAAACTGGCAATACGATATCGTCGGGAAGTAGCTGGTGATCAAAATCGATGAAGGTGAGGACGATTAACACCCAGCTCAGCGCTATTGCTGCAACTGCCTGTACCGACCAGCCGAAGTGATGTACCACGTAGGCCGATACCAGGCCAGTGAGTAGTTCCACTAACGGGTAGCGAATACTAAAAGGCTGTTGACAGCTTGCGCACCGTCCGCGCAGCAGGAGATAGCTGATGATAGGAATGTTTTGCCAGGCGCGTACGGGTGCCTTGCAGTGGCCGCAGTGTGAGCCAGGAGCAACGATGCCAGGCGGAGCGGGTTTCGCATAGGGTTCGCCATTCAGCCACTCACTGGATTGCGCGCTCCATTGGTATTTTAGAAGATTGGGATAACGATAGATAACAACATTTAGAAAACTGCCAACCAGCAATCCCAGGAACAAGCTTAGCGAGGTGTGTACTGCCCCTGGTAGAGCAGCGAGTTCGGCTAACACGATTATCGATTCTGGCTTAGAACACAGATGCCAGTTTGAAAATAGGCATATACATGGCCAGTACCATGGTGCCAATGATGCCACCCAGGATCACGATCATGAACGGCTCGATAATGCTGCTCATGGCGTCCACGGCATCGTCCACTTCCCGCTCGTAAAACTCGGCCACCTTGTCCAGCATGATTTCCAGCTCACCGGATTCCTCACCACTGGCGACCATTTGCAACATCATATTCGGAAATACCTTGGCAGAAGCCATGGAGTGTTCCAGGCTACGGCCGGTGCTGATATCGTTTTTCACCAGGGCCACAGCGTTCTGATAAACACGATTACCTGTAGATGCACCAACCGTTTTCATTCCATCAACAAGGGGTACACCAGAACCGAAAATAATCGCCAGGGTTCGGGAGAATCGAGCCAATGCGGATTTTCTCAGAATGGCCCCAAATGCTGGTAGGCGAATCAAGATGCGATCCATCGTGTATTGCAGGTTGGTGGATCGCCGATAGGCGAAAATGAATCCAGTTGCAGATCCAGCAATAATGACAAGGAACCAAATCCAATTGTCTTGCATCCAGCGTGACATATCTACGACCACCCTGGTTAAAGTTGGCAGGTCAGCGCCCACCCCCTGGAACAAGGCTTCAAATTGAGGGATCACGAAAAGCAGCAAGAGCAGCGTTACCAACATGGATACGAATAACACTATCATTGGGTACATGAGTGCTGACTTAACCTTACTCTTAATTGCCTCAACTTTTTCATTGTAGGTGGCAACGCGATCGAGCATCACATCCAGTTTACCAGATTCCTCACCGGCCTCGACCAGGCTCGTAAACAGGCGGTTAAAGTGTTCCGGGTGCTTGCTTAACGCGAGGCTTAATGCAGAACCTGATTCCACCTGGCGACTCAGGTCCATCATGAGTTTTTCCATGGAACCGTTTTCATGACCTTTGCCAATCGCGCGCAAGGTTTGCGCAATGGGAATACCGGCACCAATCATGGTTGCCATCTGGCGCGAAGCAAAGCTGATATCGACGGTTTTGATGGGCTTGGCGTTAGAAAAAAGCGGTTTTGGCTTACGTTTGATCTTGGTAACGCGCAAGCCACGTTGTCGCAACAGTGCCCGTGCCTGGGCCAACGACGGTGCTTCGATCTCGCCACCTGCACTCGCGCGTTTCTGATTCACTCCTTCCCAGACAAACTCTACTACTTTTTGCTGTTTTTGCTTAGCCATAATCGTTCGCCTTTATTCGCCCGTATTTACCTTTACCAGAGAGAGATTTATAAAAAGGTATATAAATCAATAGTGTATTACACGTTCGTTACGCGTTCAATTTCTTCCAGCGAGGTTATTCCTTCTCGGACCTTGATTAACCCCGAAGCTCGCAGGTCCAATGTGCCTTCAGCCAATGCCTGTTGTTCGATATCTTGTTCGGTACAACCCTGCATGATCAGGGTTTTGATCTCTTCAGAAATAGGCATTACCTGGAACACACCGACTCGGCCACGATAGCCTTCTGTGCAACTGGCACAGCCCTTGGCATTGGCCTGAAACAATTCCAGAGAGCTAAGATCTTCATTGTTAAACCCAGCTTCAACCAAAACTTTCTCTGGAAATTCAGCAGCCATTTTGCAATGCACACACAATTTACGTACCAGTCGCTGTGCCACGATCAAATGCACAGCGGACGCAACGTTAAAGGCCGGAACTCCCATATTGAGCATCCTGGTGAGCGTTGAGGGAGCATCGTTGGTGTGCAAGGTGGACAAGACCATGTGTCCGGTTTGCGACGCTTTAATAGCAATTTCGGCGGTTTCCAGGTCACGAATCTCACCAAGCATGATTATATCCGGGTCCTGTCGCAGGAAGGCACGTAATGCACCGGCAAAGCCCATATTGGCCTTTTCATTAATATTGACCTGGGTGATGCCTGGCAACTGGATTTCTACCGGGTCTTCGACCGTAGAAATATTCTTGGTTGGGGTGTTAAGGGTGTTCAATGCCGAATACAGTGTCACGGTTTTACCACTACCGGTTGGCCCGGTAATCAACACCATCCCATACGGCCGATGCACGATCTGTTTGTAATAATCGAGTTGTTCGGGTGTAAACCCAAGAATCGACAAGTCGAGATTTGCGGCACTTGAATCCAGGATCCTCATCACCACCTTTTCCCCGTAAACGGTTGGCAGTGTGTTGACCCGGAAATCGAAGGCCTTGTTCTTGGATATTTTCAGTTTAACCCGGCCATCCTGTGGGGCACGGCGTTCAGCGATATCCAGTTTTGCAATAATCTTGATTCGTGCCGTGATCCTGGGTGCGAAGGAGATTGGTTGGGTGGTGATCGAGTGCAAAATCCCGTCAATCCTGAAGCGTATGCGCAATTCTCTCTCAAACGGTTCAACATGAATATCCGAAGCACCCCGGTTGATTGCATCTACCAGAATCTTGTTGACATACTTGACGATCGGGGCGTCATTTGGATCAAAGTCGAGTTCATCCTTTTCTTCCAGGTTTTCCTCATCTGAGATATCCAGCTCAACCTCACCATCACCGAGGAAGTCCTCCAGCGACCCACCTTCTTCCTCTAACATGGAGTCGACAATCTTTTCCAGCGCGTTGAGTTCTACCTGGATAGGGATAATCTGCATCCCGGTATAGAACTTGATTTCATCCAGTGCTGTTTTGTTGGTTGGATCGACCATCGCCACGAACAGATTCTTGCCATGGCGATAAAAAGGCAAAACAAGGTGCCTCTCAACCAACTTCATTTCAATCAGGTCGGTTGGAAATGAACGGGGATCCAGGGCTTCAAGGTCAAACAGCGGTGTACCAAACCGGGTGGACAGTTCCTTGCTCAGCGCGGAGCTGGTAATAATGTTCTTTTCGAAGACCGCCTTGATGATGTCCTTTGACTCACGATGAACCTTGCTGATTTCAACAAGTTCGTCCCTCTGGACCAGGTCCAGATTAGCCAGTGTTTGAGCGATAGGTGGTAGTAGTTGGTTCACTCTAGCCTGCTATTTGGTTTATCTATTCAAATATTGATCGGCATACAGTATACGCCTGATTATCAGGAAGTTGCACCTGCCTTTTTAAGTAAATTAAAGGTGGTTCCTGAGAGCTGATAACCAAAATTCAGCGTGCATAGCTATTTTTAACAGGCTGTACACGAAAATCAATACATTTGGCGCCATCGAATGATAGTCTACCCACTGTGAATAGAGTAGATATATTCGGCGTGCCTTACGCGGTCACCGATTACGCGGCGGCCAGCGAACTTATCCTGGATAAAGCCAAGGCCGGAGCGGCATACAGCGTTTTTGCATTGCCGGTACACGGAATAATTGAAGCACGCGATGATGCTGAGTTTAAACAGGCAGTGCAGACCGCGGACCTCATAGTCCCAGACGGTCAACCCGTGCGGTGGGCAATGAATTATTTCCATGACGTTGGATTAGAGGACCGTGTATATGGTCCCAAGTTGCTAGCCGAGGTCCTGGCAAAAGCTGATGTTCATAAGCTGCGCGTATTTGTTTATGGCGGCAGCACCGAAGAAGTTCAGACAAAGTTTGTGTCCTTCATCGAATACAATTACCCTAATCTGGAGGTTTGCGGGGTGTACCGGGAAGACAGAGCGGCTGTTCAGACTCTCAACGCGGACAGTATCAATTCGGCAGCGCCACACATCGTGATCGTGGGGCTTGGTTGTCCAAACCAGGAAAAATGGATCGCCCGGCACCAAGACCAGGTAAATGCAGTAATGATAGGAGTCGGAGCAGCACTGAGCTTCTACTCCGGTGCGACTAAAATGGCCCCGGTGTGGATGCAAAGCTTGGGCCTCGAGTGGTTATTCCGTTTGCTCAGCGAACCACGACGCCTGTGGCGCAGGTATTTTTACACAAACAGCACGTTTATCCTGATGGTATTAAAAAAGATGTTTCGTGCAGGTGCGGAACAGCGTGGATAAATTTTACAAGCGCATGAGTCTTCCAGGCTATGTGCTGGTTTAGAACCACACCGTTGCCTTAACCAGTTGTCAATCGGCAGTGGCGTTGACGTCACCTGCGTGAATCGTGTAGCGTTCGGACAAGATAAACCCAAAGCGAAAACAATGTTGTCAGGCAAATCAATTCTGGTCACCGGTGGTACTGGCTCTTTCGGCCAGGCTTTTACCCAGTCCATCATCGAGCGCTACCCAGATATCGCGCGGCTGGTGATCTTCTCTCGCGACGAGTTAAAGCAGTATGAGATGGCGCAAAGATTCTCGCCAGAGGAGTATCCGTTTTTACGTTACTTCATTGGCGATGTCAGGGATCGTAGCCGCGTTGAGAGAGCGCTGGAAGGGGTGGATACGGTTGTTCATGCGGCGGCACTAAAACAGGTGCCAGCGGCTGAATACAATCCCTTTGAGTGTATTAAAACCAATGTGCTAGGCGCACAAAACGTCATCGAGGCGTGCCTTAATATGGGCGTTAACAACGTTGTTGCCTTGTCGACGGACAAAGCTGCGGCGCCAATCAATTTGTATGGTGCGACAAAGCTCTGTTCGGACAAGTTGTTCGTATCCGCAAACAATATTCGTGGTACTAGGGAGTTAAAATTGAGCGTGGTCAGATATGGCAACGTGATGGGCAGTCGCGGCTCAGTCATCCCTTTCTTTCTACAAAAGCGTGCCGAGAAAACCTTGCCAATCACGGATCCACACATGACGCGTTTTAATATTTCCTTGCAGGAGGGCGTCGAAATGGTTACCTGGGCGTTGGAGAATGCGCAGGGCGGAGAGATATTCGTGCCAAAAATCCCATCATATCGAATCACCGATTTAGCGACTGCAATTGCCCCGCACGCAAAGCAGGTGATAACCGGAATTCGGCCCGGGGAGAAGATACACGAAGAGATGATCACCGAAAGTGACAGCCTCAACACGGTTGATTTAGATCACTACTATGCGATTTTACCCACCGGGCAGGGGATCACCAAACAGGAGTATTGTGCATCCTTTGCCGGGCGACCCGTCGAAGAAAAGTTTTCCTATAATAGTGGCACCAATTCGCATTTTTTGGACGTGAAAGCCATTCGCAGTCTGATTCGACAGCATGTCGACCCCGAGTTCGAGGTCTGATGGGGTTGGTATGACGACCATACCTTATGGTAAACAACACATCAGTCAGCAGGATGTTGATGAAGTTGTGCGCTGCCTGGAGTCGGATTTTCTTACCCAGGGCCCACGCATACCGAAGTTCGAAGACGATGTTGCCAACTATTGTGGCGCGACCCATGCGGTGGCCGTCAACAGTGCAACCTCAGCCTTACATATCGCCTGCCTCGCGCTCGATGTCGGGCCTGGAGACCAGGTCTGGACCAGTGCTATCACCTTTGTAGCCAGTGCTAATGCCGCCTTGTATTGTGGCGCAAGTGTTGATTTCGTCGATATCGATAATGAGTCCATTAACATGTGCCCTGCGCAGCTCGAGCATAAATTAATCGAGGCGGAACAGCACGGCAAACTTCCCAAGGTGGTTATCCCGGTGCATATGTGTGGGCATCCCTGCGATATGGCGCGCATCGGGGAGCTGGCCGAACGGTTTGGTTTCAAGATAATCGAAGATGCTTCTCATGCAGTCGGTGCCAGCTACGGTGCTGCCAGGGTCGGCAGCTGCGAGCACAGTGACATCGCGGTATTCAGTTTTCACCCGGTGAAAATAATTACCACCGGTGAAGGCGGCATGGCGCTAACGAACAATGAGTCACTGGCTGAAAAAATGCGCTTGTTTCGCAGCCATGGCGTCACTCGCGAGCCAGGCCTGCTGGAACATGACGAGAATGACGGATGGTATTACGAACAACTGGAACTCGGCTTTAACTATCGAATGACCGACCTTGCCGCTGCGCTCGGCAGCAGCCAAATGTTGTGCCTCGATGAGTTTGTCGCTGCGCGCAGAACCTTGGCTGACCGTTATATAGATCAATTGGCAGATATGCCTCTAAGTTGGCCGACCGAGATCGAAAGCGCGGCCAGTAGCTACCACTTGTTTGTGGTGATGATCGACGCTGATGATCGTCGTAGGCGTCGGGATGTGTTTAATCAGATGAGATCACGGGGCATTCACGTGAATGTCCACTACATACCGGTTTATAAGCAACCCTATTACCAACGGTTCGGATTCTCTAAAGACTATTGCCCGAATGCTGAGCAATACTACTCGCGCTGTCTCACACTGCCGTTATACCCGGATTTGTCCATCCAGGATCAGGATACCGTGATCACCGCTTTGACATCGGCCCTGGGTTCATGAACGTCGCGGTTATTCCGGCTCGCGGCGGTAGTAAGCGGATTCCGCGTAAGAGCATCAAGTCATTTCATGGCAAGCCCATCATGGCCTGGTCCATAGAGGCCGCACAGGCATCCGGTTTGTTTGACCGGGTGATGGTGTCGACAGACGACGATGAAATAGCCGATATTGCTGTCGCTCTCGGTGCCGAGGTGCCATTCAAGCGCCCCGCTGAGTTGGCAGACGACTACGCTACCACCTTACAGGTGATGTCGCATGCGGCGGCATTCCTGGAACAGCAATACACAAATCTCGAGGCGGTCTGTTGTATTTATCCAGCGGCACCATTTATCCGTGCCGAAGAAATTCAAGCTGGACATCAAGCCTTGTTTTCGAGTAGCTGGCAATATGCCTTTTCCGTGACTAATTATGCGACATCGGTGTACCGATCTTTCATTGCGGGTGACAGTGGTGGCGTGGAAATGATTTTTCCTGATCACTATGAAACACGATCCCAAGATCTACCTGAGTGTTTGCATGACGCCGCACAGTTTTACTGGGGTAGGCCGAGTGCCTGGATCCAACAATTGCCAATTTTTGCTGCGCATTCGGTTCCTATTCGCATACCAAACTGGCGTGTCGTAGATATTGATACACCAGAAGATTGGGAGCGCGCCCTGGCCCGAGCTGCAACCATTTCTTCGCAACCCTGAGTTGCAGGCAAGTGACGTGGATATAGCAATAAGGGCAGACGCTTCGGCGGATCTCGGCATCGGCCATTTGATGCGTTGTCAGACTCTGGCGGATCACCTTCTTACCCGCGGTCTGCGTTCACACTTTGTCTGTGCTCAGTTGCCAGATTATTTGCGTCAGCGATTGGAGCACGCTGGACATCGTGTGACAATCTTGCAGAACCAGGAGCTAGCCAAAGTCAACGGCGAAGACAAACCAGGACAGCTTAGTCAAAAGGCGCAACAATTGGACGCCAGCGAAACGGCGAGAGTACTAGGTAACACTGAGTATCAATGGCTGATTATTGATCACTACGCGCTTGATCATACTTGGCAACAACAGCTAAACGAGGTCGCAGCATCGGTTTTGGTAGTCGATGATTTAGCCAATAGAGAACATCGTTGTGATTTGTTAGTTGATCAAACTTTAGGGCGAAGAGCTGAGGATTATCGCCACCGTGTGCCTGGTTCCTGTCAGCTATTAGTGGGAGCCAGCTATGCGATGTTACGGCCAGAATTTGCTCAACTTCGTTCATCGAATGGAAAAAGAGCAAGATCTGGCGAAGTGAGTCAGATACTCGTTTCCGTCGGAGGGACCGACCCTCTAAACCTCACCGTTGCGATTCTGAGCGAATTGGAACTGACCCACCAAAGCTCTGCCTTTGGCGGCCAAATTAAGGTGGTGCTTGGTTCCACAGCCCCCGCTATTGAAAGCGTGCGAACGCAAATCAGTGAGTCTGAGCTAGACATTGAACTGATGTTGAATGTAGAGAATATGGCAGCACTGCTCAATGACAGCGATTTGGTCATTGGTGCAGCGGGCGGCTCTGCTTGGGAGCGTTGTTGCTTAGGGCTGCCATCGGCAATGGTGGTCGTGGCGGAGAATCAAAACGCGGTGGCTGAAGCACTGAGCGCCGCCGAAGCAGCCGTGAAACTCGATAGACAGCTGCTCGATACTCATGGCGAACCGCTGCATAAGATTGTTGAGCGTTGGGCCACTAAGCCTGCTGAGTTAGCACACATGTCGCGTCAGGCAGCAAGCCTGGTTGATGGTTTGGGTGTTCGTAGAGTAGGCCAAGCTATGCTCGGCGCAGACTAGGTCCCATGAGATGCCTTGGCAAGTAATAAGCTTGCTGTCGATGCAGTTTTAACTGGCAGCGAATTGCAGCAGCAGATGATGGCTTGCTTTGATAATATCGTGCCGATTCCACAAGATTAGCAAATTTAACTAGGCTACTATCGCTGAGGTAAGTAAAGGTGATGTAGATATGGGCGATGTGGGCGCTTTCTGTAAGCCAGCACCTGCGCAGCAGCCAAAGCCAGTGTGATTCGAAGTGACGAGATAAACAGACCGACATGAAACAGATAATAAACATCGATGGTCGAGAAATTAGCCCGAACCATGCACCCTATATCATCGCGGAAATGTCCGCGAATCATAATGGCAAAATTGAAAATGCCTTCTACCTGCTCGAGTCAGCAAAAAAGTCCGGGGCCGATGCGGTCAAAATCCAAACTTACACCGCAGATACACTAACCCTGGATAGCAATCTACCTGACTTTCAAATCACCGAGGGACTTTGGCAGGGGAAGAGTCTCTATGAACTCTACGAATCGGCGCATACACCGTGGGACTGGCACCCAGAACTGTTCGATTACGCTCGTCGGTTGGGCATCACCTTGTTTAGTTCGCCCTTCGATAATACCGCAGTGGACTTGCTCGAAGATCTGAATGCTCCGGCGTATAAAATTGCTTCATTCGAAATCGTTGATCATGGACTTATTCGCTACGCGGCAAGTACCGGCAAACCGTTATTCATTTCCACCGGCATGGCCAACCAGGATGAAATTGAAGAGGCCATTGAGGTTGCGCTTGAAGCTGGCTGCCAAGAGCTAGCGGTATTGCTTTGTGTAAGCGCATATCCGGCGGACGCTAAGGACTATAACTTAGCCACACTAACAGATATGCAAAATCGGTATGAAGTGCTGGTGGGGTTATCTGATCACACTTTAGGAAACACCACGGCCATTGCTAGTATTGCGCTAGGCGCAAGAATCGTCGAAAAGCACTTCACCTTGAGTCGAGCAAATGGCGGACCGGATGATAGCTTTTCGATCGAGCCTCCGCAGCTTGACGAATTGGTTAAAGAATGCCACACAGCTTGGCAGGCGATCGGCAAGGCTGATTACCGTAGAAAACAGGGAGAAAAAGATAACATCAAGTTCAGGCGCTCACTCTATTTTGTCAGCAATCTTTCGGCAGGAGACACAATCACCGATACAGATATTAGAAGCATTCGCCCGGGGTTTGGTTTAAAACCGAAATATGACCAAGAAGTTGTTGGGGCGATACTATTGCAGGATGTTGTTCCTGGCACTCCCGTCTCATGGGAATTGCTGAAGCTACGATGATTGTTACCCCCAGGTCATCGCACAAAGGTTCTTAATGAGCAGCACATGGCTAGCATCTTTAGGGCAACAGAATATCAGTGGAATACTGTTGCGCGGGGCCTCGATGGGCGGCAAGTTTTTGTTGATTTTATTTTTAACAAAAACGTCATCCTTGGAAACGGTGGGGGTCTATGGCCTGTTTGTTACCAGTGTGACACTGGTCAACTATCTGCAGGGAATGGCGTTTTTTACCTACTCAGAGCGCGAGATTCTTGCGGTCAATCAAGATGAACGTAATCGGCTGATCTTCAATCAGATGGTTTTCTATCTGGGCGTTTATGCGATGTTGTTTCCGGCTACGCTAGTAATATTTTATTCAGGGCTCATTTCGTTTGAGCTGATTTGTTATTTTTATGCAATCCTTGTTGTCACTCATCTAGGGCAAGAGTTACACAGGTTGCTAATATTATTTTTGGCCACAACTCGCGCCTATGTTGTGTCCTTTTTTGTCCAAGGCGCCTGGGCGATAGTCGCGATTTTAGTCTTGCTGGTGTTTCCAGGAAATGCCTTGCAGGTGGTGTTCCTCTGTTGGGGTGTATCTGCTTTCGTAGGCTTACTAATTGGTGTCTTAAGCCTGAGAAAACTTGGGTATTTACGACAGTCTACGTGGAAAGACCTGGAAGTAGGTTGGATCGTGCGTGGAGTTAAGACCTGCTGGCGTTTTTTGCTGGCTATCTCCGCCTACAAAGTTGTTGAATTTAGCGACCGATATTTCCTGAATATATATCATGGAGACCTGTCAGTTGGTGTCTATACACTCTACTCTCGGTTCGCGAATTTAGCTCAGGAAATTGTCTATGTCTGCGTAATTGCCATCGTGTTTCCAAAAATGCTAGCGGCGTTCAAGCAGAGCGATATGCTTGGTTACAAACGTCATCTGGATAAACTAAAGCATAGTCTTGTTCGGTATTCGATTGTGTCGACTATTGCTAGTGCGCTGATATTCATCGCAGTTCTGTCTTTCTTGGACAAGGAGGAGCTGGTAGTGAACTTGGCTGCCTTTTGGCTACTCTTAATTGCTTCATTACTCGTATGTCTTTCACAGGTATATTATTACGCTCTGTATGCGTGGGGTCGTGATCGTGAAATTATGTGGCAGATGGTACTAGCCATGTGCGTGAACATAGTACTAAATATTTTGTTGGTGCCTGGCCTGGGTGTGCATGGGGCAGCCCTGGCTTCACTCGTTTCGTTTTCGCTATTGTTAGTCATCAGGTACCAATCAGCTGTGAAACTCAACGTTTTGATAAACGACAATGAAAAATAGAGTGTTGTTTCTACTTGGGGATTGTCCAGGGTTCTACGTGCCCTTAATGTATGCATTGGCGGAAAAACTCGTGCAGCAAGATGTGGAAGTCTTGATGGCGTCGACCACGCCCTATTATGAAAAATACTATGAAGTCGATTTTTCCAGCTTGGGAAAGGTGTTTTACCTATCTGAGTACTTACAAGAAGATTTTTCTGATTCGCAACTGGCTAATACAAAAATAAATTATTGGTGGGCTTATCCCACCTACGTTAGGGACAGTTATTTTGTAGGCAAACATCGAAACGATTGGGATATCTACAAAAAGACAGTGCTGTTTTATAACCAGATCTTCGCCGAAAACAGCGTGGACTTAATCGTTGCTGAGCCGCCCTCTAATTCATTTTTGTATATCGGCTATGGTCAGGCTAAGCAGCACTCAATTAATTTTCTAGGATTTATTGCAGCTCGAATACCTCGCCACGTTAATTTGTTTACCGATGCATATGGGCAGCACTTACTAGAGAACAACTTGGCTGAGGTTGGTGAGGACTCCGTGGTTTCCGGCCCACCCGACTACATGTTGGTGGAGAAACCCGCATTGTTGAAAAAAATAGGTGTTAAACGATTGATCAATATGATCAGGTTTGGTCATCTTCGATCCGTGGAGACCGGCGTGACACCATACCATCAACTCAAGGCGTACTATCTGAAATATATTTGGAGAAAACTTAGATATTTCCATTCACAACTATCAGGGGTGTTTAGCCACCAACAGTTGGACAATAACAAAATAAATATCTTGTACCCACTTCATCTGCGACCCGAAGCATCGACTTCGGTACTGGCAAAATTTTACGAAAATGATTTGGAAATCATTAAAAATATCGCTTTTTCGTTGCCGGCAAATTCACGATTAATCGTCAAGGAGCATTTCCCCGCAGTGGGTATCAGGAATACGAAATTTTATCGACAGGTGTCCTCTTTCCCAAATACCACGGTCTTAAGGCCAGACTACGATCTAACTGCAAACTTAAGTAAGTTTGATGCCGTGATAGTACTCAGTAGCACCGTTGGTTTTGAAGCAATTCAGCAGGGCATTCCCGTGTTCCTGTTGGGGCGTACGTTTTACTCCGACTATCCTGGCGTTGTTAATGTGGATTCATACTCACAGTTGGAAAAATGTCTTAGAGAGTTGGACAAAGCTCCACAAATTCCTAATCAAGAAGTCATGAAACTCTACCGGCGATACTGTTTCAAAGGTCAATTCAACTATATGAGTCAATCGGTGATGCGAGAGGAAAATGTCGAACACCTACTCAAGCCAGTATTACAAAATCTTGCTGCAGTGAAGAGATAGACCTCCAATATTCTGATCATGAAGCAATCCAAAGCGTCGGCCCTCGAGGAGAACAAAAAGTTTTATACAGACTTGTATGAAAAGAGATCGTTTTGGGCGCACCTCTTGCATATGCGAATCTCCTTTGATCAGCAGTCCAAAGCCAAACTCAACAAATCAAATCTTGCTCCTTTTCTTGAGCCACTCAAAGCAAAATTGGGTGATCGAGAACCAACAGTTTTAGACTACGGGAGTGGGTGGGGTGCAACCCTGGCCAAGATGCCACGAGACTTCAAGCTGTATTGTTATGATTTGTCTGAACTGGCTATGCAGGGAGTGAGCAGAAGTCTACGCGCATTGGGTTTGGATGTGAGACCCGCCAAGATCGATGAGCAAGCTCACATTATTGAGCCTAAGGTGGTCGACTTAATTATCTGTTCACATGTGCTCGAGCATGTTGCGGATGATGACGCGCTTCTTGAGGTGTTTTATCAAGCGCTGAGCGAAGGAGGTTTGTTGTTATTAAACCTACCGATTAATGAGGTTTGGGAAGACCCTAAACATTTAAGAAAATATTCGCAGGAAATTACTCGTGTACTCTTGGAACAACATAACTTTGAGGTTTCGCAAGTGACTGAAGCGGATAGATGGACCGGATATCTTTTGCAAATGGAATTTTTGAGTGGCGAGGTCTCAGTGTTGCGCCGCTTCTATCTACGCGGGTTGCGGGGGGCTCTTGCTATTTTGCCGCTGTGGTTGGTTGAGATGAGTGAGCGCGTATTTATCGGATCAAGGAATTGCCAGCAACTTGTCGTTGTGGCGAAAAAGGTGAGTCAATAAGTGCTCGCGCTCGCCTTAGGGTAGTTGAGAGTTGAACGCGTTTACAATGCAATCGTCTAACCCAATGATAAAGAAAATATTCTTGACGTTAATTAGTTTGATCAGTTTTGCCGAAGGGTATATACGCTTCCTATTGTTTTCTAAAACTCCTGTGTCCTCGCACCGGAGCATGCGGCGCTTATACCGTCTAAGCAATGGGCGAAGTAACGATATTATTTCGCGATTACTTTCCTTGCGGTTTCCACCCCAAGCTTCAGGTTCTACAGAGGTTGACGGTGTTTTGGGAAACATCGATGAGAAAAGGCTCAAGACCATCGTTGAAGCGATCTCCGAGGACGGATTCTATAGATTCGAGCAGAAACTGAGCTCAGACCAGCTCGATTCCTTGCTTGAGTTTGCCCATGAAACCCCTTGTGACGCACTCCTGCCATCGAGTGGTGAGCGCTTAGAGTTCACCTATGCGCCAGAGCGTAAACTGTTTCGTAATTCCGTCGAATCGGTAAAGTACAACTTTCGACCCTCCGATTTGTTACGAACAAAGTCCGTTCAAAAGTTAATCCTGGACCCCACCATTTTGGCAGTGGCGGAGAATTATTTGCGCTGCAAACCTATTCTGGATTTGGTGGCCATGTGGTGGAGTAAGCCGTCAAAGCAGCCGAGTTCGGAAGCAGCGCAGTTTTACCATTTTGATATGGATCGGATCAAATTTTTGAAATTTTTCATCTATCTCACTGATGTTAACAGCGACACCGGCCCGCATTGTTATGTTCGAGGTTCCTGCAAGCGTAAGCCCGAGGCATTGTGCAAAGATGGGAGGGTATCGGATGATGAAATCAGCCAGCATTTTCACCAGGTTGATATGGTTGAAATTGTCGGCCAGCGTGGAACCATTATTGCCGCCGACACACGCGGATTTCACAAGGGTAAACAGTTATTAACTGGAGAAAGACTAATGCTGCAATTTGAGTTTGCCAATAGTATGTTTGGGGCGAATTATGAGCCGGTCGACGCCGCCGAACTCGATATCGAATTTCGGTCTATCGTTCAGGCAAATCCGCGTCTGTTTGGATTGGTAAAATGTTAGCTTGAGTCAACAGTATTAGAGCCTCACCTAAAACTTATTTGAGCTTATTCGAACGGGTGATTAAGAAGATCGTAACGCTTACCAAAATACCGTTCTCCAGATTCACTCAGGTGATCCCCACCTGTCCAGTAGCTATTCTCACAATTCATAAAGTCGCGCGGGAATTGATAATCGAAAACTTCATTTTGCGATAGAAACTCGATCGAATTCTTTTCCTGAGTGAGGTTCTCGATAGCAACATCAAGAGCCCTGAACACAGCAAATTGGTTCTCGCGTAAACGATAGGGGAACTCGCAGCCTAAACGCAGGATATCCTGGTCCGAAATATGTGGCTCAACACGGGCACCAAACCAGAGTACCGGTACATATTCGTTGATTTGAAGCAAATAGTCGTGAACAAGGCGTAAGTAGTCCAAATTGGGGTAGATGCCATTCAGGCTTGCATGCAGTGGTTGGTCTGAGAACATATTTCTACTGCCAAGTTGGATATTAGTGCGTAGTAAATAAAATCCAGCTTGCTCATAAATAACCCTGGAAAACAATCGTGGCTCCTGCTGAACAAGTGACAGAAAGTCAGCGTACTGACAAAAACTTGCCGGGGAATGTGGTCTGCATCCACCTTGGGTAATACCAATCACAAACTGTTCTGTGTTGTTCGATGCTAATACCACCCCCAATAAGTCAGTTGCATGACTGTCGCCAAGAATGACCACTCCCTGATCATATTTCTCGTGGCAGACTCTTATTCTTTTCGTGTATTCGGGAGTCAGTTCCTGGATGTTGAAGCGGCAATCGCCGTTATCGTGCGATACGGCTTGCGCCGCTACCTGTAAATCTCTGCTTCTCTCATTACTCAGCACCGTGTATAAGCGTGCAACGTCAGCAGATTGCCGGGTGAGCCACAAATCTTTGTAGCCATCGGTGAGGTACCCTGAAAGTCCGATCGCAGTTAAAACCAGAGAGGATGTTAGGGCCGAGACAAAGATCGTTCGTCTGCTAAAGGTCTTTCGATTCCGAAATGGTTGCTCAATATATCGCCAACTCAAGTAGGCGATGGGGAAGACAGCTACCGATAATGCTGCCAGTATCCACCATGGCGCATGGTTATTGTGGGCGTATTTTGTAAAGGCAAATAAGGGTTGGTGCCATAGATAAGCACTGTAACTGATGAGTCCAATGCCCACTAATACTGGCGTGCCCAGCAAACGCTTTATCAGCGTTTGTTGATCCGCATAGATGATTATCAACACCGTTCCCAGGCATGGCACAAGCGCGTAAATACTTGGGAAACGGGTCGTTGAGTTGTAGTGCCAAACTGCGAAACCAATCAGTGCAATCCCAAGAATGCTCATCGTTTCGGCCTGCCATGCCGGGACACCACCAGAATCTTTGTTATAGAGATAAAAAGCAGTCATTGCCCCAGCTAACAGCTCCCAGCCTCTGGTTGGGAGCAGGTAAAAGGTTGCGTCTGGCTTATAAAACGAACCCCAGTCAGCAACCGCCAAACTGATGCCGAATGCGACTATCAACAGAATAACTATCCAACGTTTTCCCAATCGCCAGGTAAGCAATAAAAACAGTGGGAAGAAGATGTAAAACTGCTCTTCAATGGCAAGGCTCCATGTGTGCAGAAGTGGCTTTAACTCCGCCGCCGTGTCGAAATATCCGCTCTCTACCCAGAACAAGATGTTTGAGGTAAACGTAGCTACCGCCACCAGGCTTCGCGCAAAGCCTTGCATCTCTGCAGGCAGGAACACATACCAGGCCACTGGAATACACACCGCGCAAACAAAAAACAGGGCGGGTAAAATCCTTCGCGCTCTGCGCTCATAAAATTCAAAAAGATTGAAATCATCTTTTTCCAGGTCGGAGAGGATAATGGTGGTGATCAAAAAGCCGCTAATCACAAAAAATACGTCAACGCCGACAAAGCCACCTGCGAAATTCTCGAACCCAGCGTGAAAAAGTATCACGGGTATTACGGCGATCGCGCGCAACCCATCAATTTCAGGCCGATATCTCATAGCTATGGTTTATAGAAAAACGGGGATGTCGATGGCGCTCATAGAGTACGAGCCGACCTAGACGAGATCATCAAACTTACTGGCAAGGATGCCGTTCTCAATTCTGAGACAGGGAATTCCCTCTATGATTGGGTAAACCAACAGCGCGTCTGGACTGTAAAACACGTTGCCGAACTCTCTTAGAGCACACCTAAGTTTGGGGCATGCATAGACTGAACTGAGCTTTGCCTCGGAGGGCTGTTTTTCAATAATTGTGATCGCCGTTGGGTTCAGTGGGTTTGCCGAGAGTGGAAATGGCTCATGGCTAAGCACCGAATAGTTAAGGGATTCAGCCACTTCTCTTAGCTTTTTACAGTAACCATGGGTGTCCATCCTGATTTGTGCCTTGCGGCTGGCAAATTCGTAAGCAGGTTCTAACAAAATCAGATACTTTTTGGTTACCCGGTGTAATTCTTGCAGGATAGGCAGCTCCATTCCGCCATTAGGTTCAATCGAATGTGAGGTATAGACCACATCAAATGCGTTGTCAGCATACGGAATGTTCATTAGATCGCCGGTGCACAGCCGTGCTCGGTCTAAATCATTGGCCTCCAGCCACCGCTGTGCGCAGAAAGCACGTGACCAACTTAAATCAAACCCATAGCTTGAGATGTTTGGATCAAGCGACCTCAGTACGCCTGACAGTGTGGTACCTTCTCCAACGCCTGCTTCCAAAACCGAAGTAGGGGTACACAATGAAAGAATAGTCTTAGCGATTTGTTGCGAGTATTCAGCTTTGTGTTCAGCCATATCTGAATTTTCCAGCGCAGCGATGTAACTACCACTCTGGAGATCGTAGGCAATCTCGATAATCTCTCGCGTGTTCTCCTGCACGCCATAGTCCTCACGCAACAGCTGGGTTATGTTCTGCCCACGCTCATAAAGGGCTTTTAACTCACGGGGGGTTCGCATTTCTATTCTTCCTTCCTCATCGATTCAGGGTTACTGCTTTGTGCATAACATGATCTGGCGATTCTCGCATTCGTACCAAGCGAATATTCTTAAATAGAGTGTTGTTTGCTGATCATGACCAGCAGAAGCCATGTTAGTGCATCGGCTTAAGAACAACCAATTTCATAGTCAACATTTTCTAAGATACGCAGTACAGAGTTCTTCTACTCATTCGTTCGCTATACCGGCCATAGCTTATACAACGGCGATTCCAGACTTCCTATTTAAAGTAGTCTTGTGTTTTCAACCAATCCACAGACCGTTTAATCCCCTCGTCTAGGGGGATCGGTGGTGTCCCGAATCTCGTTATAGTCTCAGCTATGGGTACCAGATCATCGGTTGTCATGCTTCGAAAGCGTGAGGTCGTGATGGGAAATGTGACGCCAATATACGAGAGCAGATCTCCAAACCCAGCCAGGGAGCGAATGAACCATCTTGGCAACACGCGGACTTTTCGACCAGTTAACGCCAGTGAGAACCCATTAACCCAGTCAATCAGTTGGATGGCTTCATCACTGACATAGAAAACCTTGCCATTTACTTCCTCGGGCTCGGCGACCAGGATGGATTCCAGTTGATAAACGATATTGTCCACATAGCCATAACTGCGCACAGCAGATCGACCTCCAGGATGGAAATACCAACCTTTTTTGAGAACGCGCCAAAATTCGTTTGGATAGCGAGGGTGCCAAGGGCCCCAGATATTTGTTGGACGCACTATCGTCCAGCAGCAGTTCAGATTGGCTTGTCGGGTTCGTTGTTCGCAGACTACCTTGCTTTCGCCATAGGCGGTATGGGGATCAAAGTCTGTGTCATGGTCCGGTAGCGACCCAGGCCGTTTCACAAATTGTGTCGACGTAACAATTAGCCGCTCAATATTCTCGCTTTCAGCGACTAGCTGCAGCAAATTTTCAGTGCCTTCTATATTGCAGTAATAATCACTTGCCTTTTCGCTGTCGGTATCGGTTCTAGCCGCTAGATGTATCACCTCGGTGGGATTAAAAGCGATAAGTTTTTCACGAAATACTGAGAATTGGGTAATATCACATTCTTGCCAATATTGTTTCTGTTCGTGGTTTTGTGGTGCCTGCGTGTCCAGATTTAAAATTGCAATAGATGGGCCTAAGGTCTGTAGATGGGCAATGTAATTAGTGCCGATAAAACCACTGCCACCAGTCACCAATACCCTGCGGAGTGTATTAGTTATCTGTTGAGTCATGAGCAACCTCTAGCAGCGCGTTTTCAATTTGACTAATGAACATGTCTTCTGAATAGGAGGCCAGGTAATCGGCTCGCGCATTTTCTCCCATTGAGCGTGCCAATTCCGAGTCTTCACAGAGCACAGTGATTTTATCCGCCAATGCAATGGCGTTGTTTGTCGGCACTATAAAACCGGATTCACCATCCCTGACCAATGAAGGTACTCCACGCCAGTTAGTAACCACACAGGGAAGTTTATGTTGCATTGCTTCTAAAACTACCAGACCGAAGGTTTCCGATTCAAAAAACGTTGGGTAGCAAAAAATATTAGCTTGAGAGAATTGTTGCCATTTTTCTTCCCCAAGCAACACACCCGGAAAACTGACCCGGTCTTCCAACCCATACTCTGCTATTAATTGATTGACCTGTATTCGAAATTGCTCGGATTGAAATTTACCAACCAAGTTTGCGGTAAAGTCGATGCCATTCTGCTGCATGCGACTCAGCGCTTCAATGAGTATCAATACGCCTTTGGATTCCTGCAAAACTCCTACGAACAATATGTGCTGGGGCGAATCTCTCCTAGTAGGCGCTGGTTGTGAATAGTGGTCCTTGATGCCATATGGAATTACCAGGGTCTTTCGTGACTGCAGCTTTTGACCATCTTCTGGGTTCAGCGAAGACAACATGATTGAGGCGTCTGGATGGTAGTAGGCTTTGCGGAAAAAGTACCGCATTGTCGGCGAGAGAGTGGAATACAGATCGGTTAACCCGCCAGCGTGAAAATGAAAAACGGTCCGTGGAAACAGCCAGCGACAACAAATCAATAGTACCATGTCACGATACATGGGGATTTTGTCCGGCCCGGCAGGTGGGTAATAGAGAACCGATATCTTGTTGCTCAGCCGATGCCAATAGATTCTCGTTATGGTGGCAATAAGGTGTAAAATTTTGGCAAGCTTGAATTTCCCTATTTGATCCATTTCCTTGGAAAATGACATCCGTACATACAGTAGTTCAAGCTTGGAGTAATTCCCACGCAGCATGTTTTCAATCATAACGGCTTGTCCACCAAATGGCGGAGGGGTCTGACCCACGACTAATACCTTTGGTTTATCGCGTGCGTTGGCCAATGGGAGACTCGGTAGAAGTAGTTGCTTCCAGTAGGTTCAAGCTTATCTGTTCATCACTAAAAGCATCTCTAGTACGCTTTTCTAGTGAGGATTTGATGGGAAACGGTTTTTATCAAAATGATGATGTCCAGCGTTAAACTCCAATTCTCGATGTACTCGAGATCACTTTCGATGCGCTTTCTCATGCTCTCGTCATCGCTCTCACCGCGATAGCCGCGGATTTGCGCAAGCCCGGTAATCCCTGGTTTGACATTGTGTCTTTGCATGTATTTTGACACTTTCTGACGATATTCCTCGTTCATCTTACTTGGGTGGGGGCGCGGGCCAACGAGAGACATACTGCCGCCAATTACATTAATCAATTGAGGCAGTTCGTCCAACGAAGTTTTGCGTAATATTTTCCCAATTGGGGTTACCCGAGGATCATTCTCAACCGCTTGGCTAAACTCGCTGCTTGAATCCATCACATACATGGTCCGAAACTTCCAAATAGCAAATTCTTTGCCGTAGATTCCGTAACGTAATTGCCGATAAAAAATAGGCCCTCTGGAAGTTAGTTTTATGGCGCAGGCAATGAGAATCCAAAGCGGAGCAGTCAAGAGGATCGCAGCAACAGCGATACTCTTGTCTTCAACATTTTTTAGCAGACGCCGATTCAATTCGCGGTTGGAAATATTTGAATGAATCGCCGGAAACCCTTCGACGATGTCGATGTCTGGTTGGGCTCCTAGGAAGTGTTGCGGCAGATGCGGGATAAAGACCACCGACGCAGCCGACTGCGAACTAAGGGTTTCCAGCTGCAATATGTTGGCGTTGGTAAAGAAGTCTTGCATCACCCATATTTCAGCAATCGCCAGATCTTCTTGCCGCTGATCTTCGACATAGGCTGAAATGTCCGCAATGCTGGTATCGATATCCTGTGCCTGATAGGGTTCTGCCTGACAAAATCGATCCGACACAGAGACTTGTTTTTTGGCTGAATGTCGGAGTTTTTTCAGAGCATAAGATGCGTCTTTACCCCCGCCGACCAGCAAGATTTTAGTCTCACCTATGTTGATGTGCAACAAACTAACGACTAGGTGGCGATACACTATTATGAGGATGACGGAAATAATTCCGGAGTAACCCAACCATAACCGTGAATAGGATTCACCTGTTTTTGTCAGGTAAAGACAGGTGGCAGTCATAAATGCCGCCGCCAGGATGCTCGAGAGTGCGCGATTAAAACGATCTGCAGCATTGTCGCCGCTGCGGTTATCGTAAAATCCAAAAATACTTAAACATAATGCTGAGAGTACAATAAATAACAGGGTAGGGAACTGGTACGGGAACTCCAGTACCAAGGTATTAAACCTCAGATAATAAGCCAGCGAGCACGATGCAAGTAAAACCAACACATCAGTCGATAACAAGAATATCGCTGATTTGCTTCTATACACGCTCATATTAAGGCATAAGTTGGATAGGCTGTGAAGTTTTGGTAACACAGCTGTCAAGGGACAAAGGTAATCTGCCCTCCCGCAACCGCCATTCAATTTCTTTGGTGAGATCTCTGCGGTTCGCGGGAATAAACGCAGTGCAGTATTCGTCCAATGTTGACTGCGCAAGCGGTACCAAGTCGCTGCGGACTAGAAACGTCAGATATTGGACCTGGAGGTCAATTCTCTTGTGGTCTGCTTGCGTGTACCGCTGGTGCATTGCATGAATGTTTTGATAGGAAGTACGGAGTTTCAATCTGAACTTCTGATGAAACACCGATCGATACCAAAGCACATCAGAGGCAACGCCATTATTACCGACAAATTTTTCGAGTAAAACTCTCTCCTTGACAATCAGCTCCGGACTTGGATTGTCAGCGAAATAGGCTTGGTAAAAACACCCGGAGCTCCACGGCGCAGCTGCGCTGACGAGCTTGTTCTCGCACAGGTTCTGTCCCGGCATCAACTTGCTGGTAGAAGACGCGATTAACGTGAACACGGTTACCAGAAGATAGGATGCTATGAGACCGAATTTCATATTATTTAGTTCTAAGTAGATCGGCGAACAGTATTGCTATGCCAACTTGAAAAACCAGACCGCTAATCGCGAAATTTATCATCATATACATTGCAATACATGCGAGCAGTGTCCATGCAACATAGTTCTGTAAGTGCTCATTAATGAGTACCGGCATCGGAAAAGGGCGGAGCGTGAACCCCCAAGGAGAATACCGGATCAAAGTGCGAAGAAAGAAAAAAACCAATGCCGCTACCCAGAAAAGGCCTAAATCGTGCCACAGTTGGAGGTAGTCATTGTGGACATGGTGTATCACTGTAAATGGCTTAGCGTTCTTAATGCCCGTCCACTCATAGTTGCCCAAACCGTATCCCATCCATGGCTGTTGCAAAATCGCTTCCCAAGCGGCTTGCCAGTACACCGTTCTGGAGTTGAGGGTACTAAAATGTGCCACGCCTCCCCGGTCGACAGTAGGCAGGTCAACTATCGCCGGATAAATGTAGACGAATGCCAGTGCAAGTAAAACCAAGCAAGCTGCCTTCACCACGGAACGAATGCTTCCGTATTTATTCTCGTGTAAAAACAAACACAGTAGAAAAATCAGCAGCAGGAAATTCGCTGATCTGGAAAAGGTCGTGAAAAAGCCGACAAAGAGGACGAGCGTGATAGCAGTGAAATAGCTTTTATCCTTGATTAGCGGGTAGGCCATGCCAAAGGCCAATAGGATAAATAGTGACGCTTGACTATAGTCTTCCATCAGGCCCGAAACCCGAACGGGCTCAATAATGTATAAAAATATCAGTGTCAGTGCGTGGACCATTCCAGCGACTAGAAATGCCCATTTTGCAATATTAATTACTGAGCCATCTGCATTTTCGGAGGCTTGAAGATCATCGTTTGTATCCAGCGCGATAAACAAAATGATGCTGGACAAAAAGAAAAACGCAACGATGGCTGATCGGCCAATGTAAGTGCTGAATAAATAAGTGTACCCAGCGAGTGCAATCCCAAGACAGAACAGGATTATGTGCCGACTTTGACTAGCTGCAGTGTTGATTACAGCAAGGCATGTAAGTGCGGCTAGTCCGACTAACATTACGCTTGCTTCCGTATCCAGCACACGTAGTACGCCTGCTGACAAATAGCAGATAACCGCTAGGAAGAGAAGTAGTCTCAATGGTGCGCTGCTATTTAGTTGCATTTGGGGAGAGAAAACCCTGCAAGAGTGTGGATGGGAGGTTTCATTCGGTGGTAGATAAGTCAGGAATATACACAAAAAAAGGGGCCGTTGTGGCCCCTTTCTTTGTAATGCGAGAATTATTATCCGCGACAGCTACCAGGTCTGAACTGCTCAGGGATATTGCCTGCGCAATCCCAACCAGGGATGTTGCCGTTTTGGATTGCTTGTGGCGTCAACGTGATTGTTCCGCCAGCTGCTGCGCCAAGCTCGTCACCACCAGTGGTGCCAGCGGCTGCAGCAGTTGCAGTCACAACGCCACCTGCCCATTCCACAGATGCAACATATTGACTTGAACCACTGCAAGCTGCTTCTGAGTCCTGAGGAAGCGCGTTGTTAGTTTGAGCAAACTCAGTAATATCAGTGCGGCAAGAGGAAGCAGCAAGAATAATCTCACTAACTCGTGCACGGATTGTGTAGTCTGAATAAGCTGGAAGAGCAACCGCAGCCAGAACGCCAATAATGGCAACTACGATCATGAGTTCGATTAGGGTGAAGCCCTTTGCATTTGCATGCTTTTGTTGGATGTTTTTCATCGTTGAATTCCTAGGTTCGTTAAAGTTTTGAGTAGTTGAAATGTTGATTTCCTAACTCGCCCTACACCGGGACGGGTGATTTATATCAGAACGAGAGAAAATTGTAAGGCTTTTGTGTGAATAAATTGTAAAACATAGTTAACAACATAAATCTTTGATAATCAAGAATAATTTTTTCTTTTTTGCGGTGACAAAAACAGCTGGCCCCGGTGACAATAATTGTCAGCTGATGTCGTATTTTGTCAATTTGTAACGGAACGAACGAAACGTCATGCCTAACAGTTTCGCCGCTTCGGTTTTGTTGCCATCGGTTTTTTTCAGCGCCGCGGTAAGTGCGTTTTTTTCTTCTCTAACGAGGAAATCCTCGATTGTTTCGTTGCCTGGTACATACCGTATCATTTCCGCAATGCGAATACGTTCAGCTAAATATGAGATTAGTAAACCGGCAGAAAATAGCAGCAGGCCGTATCGAACCAGCAGTGGATAATTCGGTTCAATATCCATGTGGGGACTCAGGATGCTGTAGAAGTGTTCGAAGAAAAACAGGATGATGGCGCCAGATGCCAGGCCCAGGGCCTGTTTGCGAGGTAACACCACGCTCCCGCACCCGACCACGCATATGTATAGCAATACCATATTGCTTTCGATGCTCCCTGCACTGTGGGTGAGCAGGGCGGCCAACACCACATCCAGTGAAAACTGGGCTGTAATTAAGTGATTGAACTCTATCGTTTTAGAATTGCTGACTCGACTAAATACGATGGCTGATATCAAAACCAGAATCGTACTGCCCAAGTACAGCTGTGGATGAACGAGATTATCGAACACCTGCCAGTGTGGGTCTACAACAGGCAGAATGTAAAAGACAATAAAGCAAAGGGCAAGGACATACCGAATCAGGTTGAGCGTATAAACAGCTCTCCAGATATCCTGCTTGAAAGTCCTGGGTTCGGCGACTTTGCTCTTTTTCTTATTGTCTTTGGCGGGTTCCTGGCTGCGGTTTAACTTCTCGGCCAGTTCGGCATTTGCGATCGCTATCAGGTCGGAATGCTTTCTATTCTCCAAGCTCGCTGCTTTCAATCTTACTACCTTCTGCTATATGTTATATGTTCTACCCCCAATCACATCGATCAGTTACCCAGTCAGATCGTGTGGGCTAAACCCCATATATAAACGTAGTTTACACCGTTTCTTTTCAATATCTTAGCAATTTCTTCAACAGTTGACCCGGTTGTTATTACATCATCTATTACGGCGACTGATTTTTTCGTGAAATTTCGGCTAATTCTGAAACTGTCGCGAATAGATGCACGACGCTCTCGCAGGCTCAACCCCACTTGGGCGGGAGTGGCACGCGATTTTTCCAGCACTCCATTTGAGTAAGGAATGGACAGTTCCGTTGCCACTTGCTTACATAGCTGCAGGGACTGATTGAACCCTCTTTTACGCAGACGGCTTACATGCATGGGAACGGGTAACAGTATTTCTGGCAATGGCAACCCATGCTCACGGATTTCGCTGGCCAACACTGTTCCCAGCGGTTTTGCCAGTTGCGGCCGATCGCCATACTTAAAACGATGTATGGCATCGCTTATCGGGGATTCATAGCGAAACGGGTAGAAGCACAGGTCAAACGGAACCGGAGATTGAATACAACGACCACAATAGTCTTGTTCAGCATTCAATGCTTGTCCGCAACGCGTACAACTGTGTGGCTGAAAAGGTAATGCCAGGTGGCAGGTCTCACAAAAGGGCTGATTTGGGCCAGAAACAATCGCGGTGCACGCGAGGCAGCGATGCGGAATAAGCCAGGCCGAGAGTGATTTTGCCGTTTTTACTAATGATTCATACATGTCATTCTTTCCCTGATTCTATAATTCAAGTGATTGCTGGTCTGCGCGCCATAGACTTGTCCTTAGCAATGAGCCGATATGCCCGAAATGACGTCGATATCAAGCACTGAGATGACGCAATTTCTACCTTACAAACAGGCTTTTGTTAGCTGTCCGTTAATGCCTGTTTGTGCAGAAGGACTCATTTCCTTCACGCCTGTCTCCCGGGCCTAAATTATTATTAACATTCCTTGCCTAATTTGTTGAAGACCAATGATGCCTATGATACCTTCACACCGCCTTGTGTAGGGGCGAATTGCAAGCTTTTATGCGTTTCCAATCGAATAAATCCGGCACAATTCCAGGTCATTTTACCCGGAGCGTTCCAACAATATTCGAACAAAGAAGAAACGCCAAATAAGTGTTAATATTTACGCTTGGGATCATCCTTGGATCCATCCTTATGCGGTGATTATTACACCAAACCAATTCTAACTTGGAGTACCTATAATTATGGTGTCACATAAAGCCATGAATTTGGTTACCAAATCAGCCAAGAAATTGCTGGCGATTGGTACATTGTTCACTACCGTGTTATTGAGTTCTGTGGCGCACGCGGAGTATCGCCTGAATTTTCCGGATCCGGTAACCGATGTTGCTCGCGATATTTATGGCCTGCACATGTTGATCTTCTGGATCTGTGTGGTGATTTTTATTGCTGTGTTTAGCGTAATGTTCTACTCGATTTTTAAACATCGCAAGAGCAAGAACTATGTGCCAGCCCAATTTAGCCATAGCACCAAGGTCGAAGTGATTTGGACCATCATCCCTTTCATCATTCTGGTTGTCATGGCGATTCCTGCGACCATTGTGTTGATAAAAATGGAAGACACCACAAAGTCTGATTTGACCATCAAGATTACCGGTTACCAATGGAAGTGGGGCTACGAGTACCTCGATAGTGACATCAGCTTTTATGCGACCCTTTCTACACCGCGTGAGCAGATTGATCAATTTGACACTGAAAATGCTGTCGAGCCCGGTGAAAACTACCTGCTTGAAGTGGATAACGAGTTAATCGTACCGTCTGGTCGCAAAGTGCGCGCCTTGATCACTGCCAACGATGTGATTCATGCTTGGTGGATTCCTGCCTTTGGTACCAAGAAAGACGCGATTCCAGGCTACATTAATGAACTCTGGTTTAATGTTGACGTGGGTAAAGAAGGAATATACCGCGGCCAGTGCGCCGAGTTGTGCGGCAAAGACCATGCGTATATGCCTATTGTCGTCAAAGTCGTCACCGGTGAGGAATTCGACAACTGGGTGGCATCCGGGGGCACGAGCTTTGAAGCAGAGGCCGTAGCCGAGGAAGCCGCAGAGGAGGTGGAAGAAACCGCAGAGGAAACAGCAGGTTTGATCGAGTCAATTGTCCCACCAGTCGAGGCTGCGGAGGCTGCTGCGGAAGCAGACTCCGAATCTGAGGCAGCCGAATCTGAGGCAGAAGAAATTTCTGCCGCTACCTGGACTAAAGAACAGTTAATGACCAAAGGTGAGGAAGTTTCTTCACGATGTGTTGCTTGTCATGGTGTAGAAGGCAAAGGCATTCCAGGGGTGTTCCCGGCCATTACGGGCAGCGCCATCGCTACTGGTCCAAGTGATGATCATATTCAGATCGTTATGTTTGGCAAAGCCGGCACCGCGATGACCGCATTTGCTGGCCAATTAAATGACGAAGAGTTGGCGTCGGTGATTACCTATCAGCGTAATGCCTATGGTAATGACACTGGTGATGTGGTTTTGCCTGCCGATATCAAGGCAAAGCGTAATTAACATCGCCCCGCACTTACCCTTTACAAAGAGCGATAAACGAAATTAGTTTTCAGAGTTAGGAGAATATCCATGTCTCAAGCAGCCACTGCGCACGATAGCCATCACGATCACGATGATCATGATCATAAGCCTACCGGTTTTCAACGTTGGTTCATGTCAACCAACCACAAAGATATCGGGACACTTTATTTAGTATTTGCCTTAACCATGTTGTTCCTCGGCGGCGCGATGGCGCTGGTGATCCGTGCTGAGCTCTGGCAACCGGGATTGCAGTTTGTTGACCCACATTTCTTCAACCAGATGACCACGATGCATGCGTTGATCATGGTATTTGGTGCAGTAATGCCCGGCTTTGTTGGGTTTGCCAACTGGATGATTCCACTGATGGTGGGGGCGCCTGATATGGCCCTGCCACGTATGAATAACTGGAGTTTCTGGATTCTGCCGTTTGCCTTCTCCATCCTGATGTTGAGCTTCTTCGTGCCAGGAGGCGCGCCTGCAGCGGGCTGGACACTCTATGCACCATTGACGGTGCAGGGTGGCATGAGCGTAGATATGGCCATTGTGGCAATCCATATGATGGGTATTTCATCCATCATGGGCGCGATTAATGTGATCGTGACCGTATTGAATATGCGTGCACCGGGCATGACCCTGATGAAAATGCCTATGTTCGTGTGGACTTGGTTGATTACTGCCTTCCTGCTGATTGCAGTCATGCCGGTATTTGCTGGCGCGGTAACCATGTTGTTGACTGACCGTCATTTCGACACTGCGTTCTTTAATCCCGCGGGCGGTGGTGACCCAGTGTTGTACCAGCATATTTTCTGGTTCTTCGGACACCCTGAAGTCTATATTATGATTTTGCCAGCCTTCGGCATTATCTCGCAGATCATTCCAACCTTCGCGCGCAAGCCACTGTTTGGCTACGCTTCGATGGTGTTCGCAACCGCGGCAATCGCCTTCCTGTCCTTCATCGTATGGGCGCACCACATGTTCACTGTGGGTATGCCGTTGCAGGGCGAGTTGTTCTTTATGTACGCCACCATGTTGATTTCAGTACCGACCGGCGTAAAAGTATTTAACTGGGTAACGACCATGTGGCGTGGTTCGATGACCTTTGAAACACCGATGCTGTACGCTATCGGCGTGGTATTCCTGTTTACCCTGGGTGGTTTGTCCGGCTTGATGCTGGCGATTACGCCGGCTGACTTCCAATACCACGACACCTACTTTGTCGTAGCGCACTTCCACTATGTACTGTTCTCAGGCGCGGTGATGGCAATGATGGGTGGTACGTTCTACTGGTTGCCGAAGTGGACCGGCCACATGTACAACGAAACCCTGGGCAAGATTCATTTCTGGCTGACGGCGATATTCTTTAATATCACCTTCTTCCCACAACACTTCCTGGGCCTGGCAGGCATGCCGCGTCGTTATGCCGACTACCCAATCCAGTTCACTGAGTTCAACCAATGGTCTACCTTTGGTGCGTTTGGTCTGGGTATTTCACAGTTGCTGTTTGTTTACATCATTATCGCTACAGTACGTGGTGGTAAGAAGGCGACTGAGGAAGTCTGGGACAATCCAGAAGGTCTTGAGTGGACGCTGCCGTCACCACCACCTTTTCACACTTTCGACGATCCGCCGGTGGTTAAATAACCGGCGGGTGACAAGACTGGCAGAGGCGCCGGTATTCAATGTCTGACGAGCAAAGTAACAAGAAGAAACTGAGCAATGCGCGGTTGGCTCTCGTTATTGCCTTGATTCCAGTATTGTTGTTTGTCGCTTCGTTTTTTATTCAGCGTTAGGCGGGAAGTGTAGTGAATACGATTGTTGTAAAACTGGTAACCATTGCCGTATTGATGTTCGGCTTCGGCTATGCCTTGGTACCGCTGTATGAGGCGTTCTGCAGGGTAACGGGCTTTGGTGGCAAGACTGATATTATCAATGAGGCTACCGCCAGTAGCGCTATTGTTGAAGATCGCGATATCGCCGTGAGTTTTACTACTCATAGCCATAGCGCTCTGCCATGGGAGTTCAAGCCCGTCAGCAAGAGTCGCGATATAAAAGTAGGCGAAATTCAGGACGCCTACTTTTATGTGAAAAATTATTCTGATCGCCCAATCACGGGAATGTCTACATTTAATGTGACACCACCGCGGGCAGGTTTTCATTTTAAGAAGACCGAGTGTTTCTGTTTTACCAAGCAGGTGTTACAACCTGGTGAGGAAAAAGAAATGCTGGTGCGGTTTATGCTGGATTCCGAATTGCCGGATGACGTGCATGAGCTGACATTATCCTATACCTTTTTTGATAACGAAAAACACGCCGGGCAATAGGCCAATCGTATCTTTTTCGCTACAACCAGGTATCGATAGAAAAGTTTAAGATTAAGATTTAATATAGAGTCGGTTTACACCAGAGGAAACCAATATGTCGGCACATTCATCTGAGCATTACAAAGACCATTATTATGTACCGGAAGGCAGTGCCTATCCGTTTTTGGCGTCGATAGCCCTGTTCTGTATCGCGCTTGGTGGCGCCAGTTACCTAAACGGATATGCCTTTGGGCCAAACCTTATGTCTGCCGGTGCCCTGGGCATGTCGATAATGTTGTTCATCTGGTTTCGCAAAGTGATTATCGAAAGCCCGGATTACAACATGGATGTCGATAAATCATTCCGCATGGGCATGAGTTGGTTTATTTTTTCCGAAGTGATGTTCTTTGCTGCATTTTTCGGGACCCTTTACTATCTGCGCAACCTGGCAGTTCCCTGGTTGGCCGAGACAGATATTTTGTGGCCTGGTTTTGAAGCCTCCTGGCCCTCCTCTGGCCCAGTCGGCGCTGAAGTGATGGTCGGCGGTGCACCGAACGCGACTGAGATTATGGAAGGCACCAAGTATGGTTTGATCGACCCCATGCATTTACCGCTCTACAACACCTTGTTGCTGCTGAGCTCCAGTGTCACGTTGACTATTTCTCACCATGCGTTACGGGCCAATAACCGGTTCCAGACCATTCTATGGTTGGCGATCACAGTTGGTCTGGGCGTTTGGTTCCTCGGCTTGCAGGCTGCTGAGTACGCGGAGGCTTATAACCACCTTGGCCTGACCCTGGGTACCGGTGTTTACGGCTCCACCTTCTTCATGCTGACCGGCTTCCACGGTTTTCATGTGACATTGGGTGCATTCATACTGTTTGTGGTGTTGTTGCGGTGTATGCGCGGCCATTTCACCCCTGAACGCCACTTTGCCTTTGAGGCGGGTGCCTGGTACTGGCACTTTGTTGACGTAGTGTGGGTTGGACTGTTTATTTTCGTCTACATCCTGTAGACGATCTGAGCAACGTTCACCAGGAACTAATTAATAAAGGCGCCCGTAGGGCGCCTTTATTTTTGCTCTAAGGACACGCTCAGCCTACGGGCAACATGTCACGTTCAGAGTAGAGAATCATCCTATTATTCGTTTTTTTCCGCCTCAATGCGTTTCGATTGTTCCTGGTTATAGTTGATCGGGTTTATTGAGTTGCTGGGTTTGATCCAACCCATCTGGACTGCCAGAATGATGAAGGCAAACAAGGCAACAGAAAGTCCGATACGCCAGGTCAGGGCCTTAACAACTCTATCGCCTTTATCGCGTTCATCTGGTGTTTTAAGTAAGTGGTATAAACCATTGCCGAGGGCGATTACCATGGCCACCAGCAATAAAATAATTACAGTTTTGATCATATCTGAATCCGGTCTGCTTGGTTTCAGCAATGCGCTGAAAACACACTGGGCGCAGATTTTATCCTAAAGTCGATATCAGAAGGTGATGACTAAGACAAAAAAAGCCACATTATTGTTATTTGGGTTGATTATCTGTCTATCCATGATTCGGCTCGGCTATTGGCAATTAGGTCGCGCTGTGGAAAAACAGCAAATCCTGGACCAGGTTCAGCAACGCGCGCAAATCGACAGTGTGCCCTTGTCCGACTTGGTGTTCTCTGCCAACGAGGCTGACTTTGAAGAATACGTCTATCGACAGGTGATGAATACCGGGACATACCTGGTTGATAAATCAATCTTCATTGACAACCAGGTGAAAGACTCAAAAGTCGGCTATCGTTTGCTCACGCCCATGACACTGCCGGGCAAGGAATGGCATGTATTGGTAGATCGAGGTTGGATCGGTGTTGGTGAGTCCCGGGCTGTGTTGCCACAATTTACCACAGCCCCAGGCGAAGTGACACTTGGTGGGCGTTTACAACGGCCGGCGGCAAAACCGCCTCTGTGGAATGACGAATATCCGGTCTCAAAAGACCAGGTCTGGCAATTCTTACCGATCGACGAATACGCAGGCCAAATGCAACTCAAACTTATGCCATTAGTGTTAGAATTGGCGCCCGACGATGAGTCGGAAATCGAGGCCTCATTACAGCGCGAGTGGGCCAGGATTGACGATCAATGGGTGGCAAAACACCGCGGCTATGCCTTTCAGTGGTTCGCCATGGCTGCAGCCTTTTTTGTTGCCTGCATGATCCTCTTTATTCGGTCTCGTCGTGCCTGATAACCACTACTAAACCTGGCCGCGCAAGCACATACCTGTTTCCACTTCTCCAGACATAAAACCGATATGCAGAATCAAGTTGATAACGGCGATACAGAGCAAAACACCCGGAAAATCCAGTTCTGGAATCGAGTGCAGCTGCTGCTGATCCTGGTAGTCTTTGCGGCCCCAATAGCAGGCGCGTTCTTTTATAAACCCACCAAGTTCAATAACTATGGTGATATTTATTCGCCCGTTCGACCGATCAGCAATTTACTGATGCAGGGAGCAGATGGCGAGGTGGAAATGGATTCATTTCGGCGCCAGTGGATTTTTCTGGTCACCGCCAATAACAAGTGTGGTGAGGCTTGCGAGGACAACATCCTGAAAATGCGCCAACTGCGCTTCATGCAAAACAATGATATGACAAGGATCCGTACCGTCTTTTTGCATACCGGTGTACACCCTGACATCGCCCAGGACCTGGCTGCCAAATACAGCCCCATCGAATCCTACAGCGTGCCATTTAACGATTACGATGAATGGACGCAAATATTAAAAATCGAAGGTGCGCCACCTGAGTCCCAAAAAGACCGTTTTTATATTATTGATCCGGCAGGAAACCTGATGATGAGTTACCCGGCATCCGCCGACCCCAATATTATGAAAAAGGACATCAAGCGATTGCTCAAAACCTCGCAAATAGGGTGATTTGGTGAGCGAAATAGCCACAACAGATTCTTTAACCAACGCGTTTCGGCAGTATTACGATCTCACCAAACCGCGCGTGGTGATGCTAATCGTGTTTACCGCGATTGTGGGCATGTTGCTGGCAGTTCCAGGCATGCCTGATTTGCAACTGGTATTAGCAGCCAGCCTGGGTATTGGGTTGGCCGCGTCATCGGGTGCGGCAATGAACCAAATCATCGACATGCGGGCAGATGCCATCATGGCTCGCACACAAAATCGACCATTGGCCACTGGCGGTATGAATGTCTGGCAAGCCGTTGTTTTCGCAGCGGTGCTGTGCCTGGCTGGTATGGTGATTTTGGTCACTATGGTCAACACACTCACTGCCGTTCTCACGTTTGTTTCCATGGTTGGGTATGGTGTGATTTACACGGTTTTTTTAAAACCTGCGACACCGCAAAATATCGTGATCGGAGGTGCTGCTGGCGCCGCACCCCCGCTCTTGGGTTGGGTGGCTATGACCAATTCAGTGACGCCGGAAGCCTGCCTGTTGTTTTTGATTATCTTCGCGTGGACGCCCCCGCATTTTTGGGCACTGGCCCTGTATCGGCGTGAGGAATACGCCGCGGCCGGAGTACCGATGCTGCCAGTGACACACGGTGAAGAGTTTACCCGCCTGCAAATTCTGCTGTATACCTACATTCTGATCGCGGTGACATTGCTGCCGTTCACCATCCATATGTTCGGGGGAATTTACCTGCTCTGCGCGGTTTATCTGAACGCAAGGTTTATGTATTACGTGCTGAAGCTGTATCGGCAGTACAGTGATGCACTTTCCAGGAAAACGTTCTTCTATTCCATCAAGTACCTGATGTACCTATTTGCCGTCATGCTCATTGATCATTATTTTTGGGATCGATTACGCTTGTTGTGGATTTAGGCTGGAACGAGTTCGAAGTCGGATAAAAATCAGGCAATGCGCAGCAAATGTGCAAAAGCCAAGGAGTCGACCGGACTAATCTTCTAAATTAAGTCGCGGGCGTTATACTCTGCGACAATGAAGTCACTCTCCACCAAACTGTTTCTGTTGCTCCTGGCGCTAACCAGCCTGGTGCTGGTGGCTACTATTGGCCTGGCACGATGGAGTTTTGAATACGGCTTCACGGACTATATAAATTCGCTTGAGGCAGAACGCCTGGGTCGGATCGCCAGCGAACTGTCGCAGCATTATAGCGACAATGGGAATAGTTGGAGTGCGGCCACGCCGACGGTGTTTGACCGAGCCAATCGTATCCATTCGCCCCGCGAGGGCAATCGGCCTCCGCCACCGAACCACGGTGAGCGCGGGCGCCCACCACGCAGGCATGAGGGCGGCCCTCCTGGAGACAGACCACCAAGAAAAGGTCCCAGGCACCGCCGCTCAGCACCAGCGAAACCCACTGCCTTGTTTGATGTCCAGGGTGAACAAATCGGCGGGCCTGAGCTATTGGAATCCGACCTGGTTACAGTCCCGGTCCAGGTAAACGGCACCGTTGTTGGAGAATTGCGTACGGTCGCCAGACGGGATTTCAAAGGTCCAAGCGAAAAAGCCTTTTCACGGCAACAGTTGTGGGCCAGTGCGTTGATCGCGGTGCTCTGCCTGTTGCTGGCAACCATGGCGTCCTGGTACCTGGCCAGGGCCTTGCTACGACCGGTGAACCGGGTAAAAACCGGGCTGACCACGCTGGTGGCGGGAGACTATTCGCAACGTCTGTCTGAACCGGAAGCGGATCCAAGCAAACAGGATGAGTTGGTGCGGTTGATGGCGAATGTTGATCAGTTGGCAGCAACCCTGGAACAGAATCGCCTGTCGCGTAAACGTTGGTTGGCTGATATTTCCCATGAGCTTCGCACGCCTGTCACGGTTTTAAGCGGAGAACTCGAAGCCCTCATGGATGGCTTACGACCTCTGAATTTGCAACAGATTGAATCATTGCAACACGAGATCGACAGATTGAAGCACCTGATCAACGATCTTTACGAGTTATCGCTTTCTGACATTGGCGGGCTTCGCTATCAGTTTCATCATCTCAATATCTCAGATCTTCTTGAAGCAACGCTCGCACATCACCGCGCAAGAATAGAACAGGCAGGGTTGCTGTTGGACTCAAATATTGAGCCCGCCGCCTTTGTCCGTGGTGATCCCAATCGGCTTGAACAGTTGTTTGGCAACCTGGTGTCCAATTCCATTGCCTATACCGATCAGCCTGGAAGAATTAGCGTAAAGTTGCGACTGCAGGATGCCGAGGTGCTGATACGATTCGCAGACAGTGCGCCCGGCGTGCCGGCAGAAAACCTGTCACAATTGTTTGAGCCGCTGTATCGTGAAGACAAGTCGCGTAGCCGGCGATTAGCAGGAGCGGGTCTTGGTTTAACAATCTGCCGTAACATCATCGCGGCTCACGGGGGTGAGATGAGCGCCGAATTAAGCCAGCTAGGTGGGCTGCAAGTAAGCATTCGTTTGCCATTGAAGGAAAACCACTAAGTCACCTCAGGGTGTCGAGAATTATGAGTAAAAAAGAGATTGTCGTTGTTGAGGATGAGGCCAAGATTGCCGAGTTGCTTAAAGACTATTTGTCGGCAGCAGATTATGACGTGACGATTTTGGATGAGGGGACCCGCGCCACGGATACGATCCGGAACCAGCAGCCAGATTGTGTCATCCTGGACCTGATGCTGCCAGGTAAGGACGGCCTGCAGATTTGCAAGGAAGTCAGGCAATTCTCTGATGTGCCCATTGTCATGATCACCGCCAGGGTGGATGAAATAGACCGACTGCTGGGTTTGGAACTTGGTGCGGATGATTACATCTGCAAACCCTTTTCACCACGGGAAGTGGTGGTGCGGGTGCGCAATATCCTGCGTCGTGTTGCGCTAACGCAAACTGTTCGGAACGGCGACCCGGAGTCAAAGCGGTTGATTGCCTATCCTCCCTTGCAGCTTGATCCAGAGAAGTTTCGTTGTTTGGTGGATGCAGTCAATGTGGATCTGACCGTGGTCGAGTTCCGTATGCTGGCAGCACTGGCCGAGCGCCCCGGCAGTATATTCTCGCGGAATCAACTTATGGACCATGCGTATACAGACGGACGTGTGGTTAGCGATCGTACCATCGATACGCATATCAAGAACATCCGCCGCAAACTGACTGGTGCGACCGACCAGGAACTTGTTCACTCGATTTACGGCCTGGGGTACAAGGTTGAATGAATCTTGAGAATTCAAAGCAGGGCACTAGCCCGGGCTGCGAAAATTCTTCACGGTTTCTCCTCGATATGCCCGAAATCAGCGCACACTTCGGTATTAAATTTTCAGGCACTTGTCAAACAGCATGGGCGAGTCAATCGCGATGACATGCATTTAAATTTGGAGAAATCATGACACTACGAAACGTAAGACTGAAATCTGTCACCAGCAATTTTACTGGTGGTCTCTTGTTAGCAATTGCCTTAATTTTGAGCATTAATCCTGCTGCTGCGGGCGATGGTGGTGGGTATAAAAAAGAGGGTCGCCGCGGTCCGCCACCTGAGGCCATCGAAGCCTGCGCGGGATTACAGGCCGAAGCCGCCTGCGAATTTATCACTCCACGAGGGCATGAAATTTCTGGCACTTGCTTTGTGCCGCCTCGAGAGGGCGCAGAACTGGCATGTAAGCCAGCACATGGCAAGAAACACCGCAAGGAAGGTCACGGAGCACAGAGTGATAAACCAGCAGATGAACCCGCTGCGGAACAAGACTGAGACCCCAGCCTGGACGCTAGCTGACATTTCTGAGCGACCACATAACCCCATCAATACCTGGTGTTGATGGGGTTTGGTTTATCTGGTAGCCGATTTGGGTCGAGACCGGCTTTTGTTGCAATTTATTCTCCATATTTTCTCCACAATTGATTCTCTATAACTGCTAACTGGCTGAATACCCTGAATTCCTCGCAAGCTGCATTAAGTTGAAGATAAACCACCAACGCGGAGATTCTGAGGAGAACCCCAGCCATGCACACCTATCTCGGACTGTTGCTGTTGCTGCTGGCAAGTGCGTACCTCGCGCATTTGTGGTTACTTCATCTCGGTCGAAGCAAGGCGGCGTTACAGGCGCAGGCGTTGCGGCGACAGTTACTGGAACAAAAAGTAGCTGAGATAGTCAGCGATTCTGCGCAACCGCCGAAGGCGCAGTCCGACAATCTCTCCTGGGCAGGGTGGCGCAAATTCAGGGTGCAGAAAGTGGTTGTTGAAAACGACGCGGTAAAGTCGTTTTATTTGCTGCCGCACGATGGCAGGCCGTTGCCAAATTTTTTGCCTGGCCAACACCTCACCTTTCGCCTGAAGGTTCCCGGTCAGAGCAAACCCGTGGTTCGGTGTTATTCCCTGTCTGCTAACGCTGAATTGCTCGACCCCAAGAAGCGGCACACCGGGCAAAACACGGGTGATGCTGTTCAGCAGGAGCACCTGTACTACCGGGTGACCATAAAGCATTTGCGGGCGCCCGTCGATGAAGCTGATGTTGCGGACGGTTTGGGCTCCGCCTACTTTCATACCGAGGTTGAACAGGGGGACATCCTGGATGTCAAAGCGCCGGCAGGGAGTTATTTTCTGGACACCACTGAGAAGACGCCAGTTGTCCTGGTTGCCGGTGGCGTTGGGCTAACTCCGTCATTATCAATGTTGCACACCTTAAAGGTTCTGGGCAGCAATCGGGAAGTCTGGTTGTTTAACGCCAACACCAGCCCGCAAACTGCCTTCTTAACGGAGGAGCTAGGGGGGTTGAAGCAATCCCTGGCCAATTTCCAGGTGTTCAACTTCTATACGCAGACAGAGAATGCGCCACTGTTCGCCAATGAATTTAGTGGTCGTTTGACCTGTGACCATTTGCAACAACTGGGTGCGCCGTATCACGCGGACTACTATGTCTGTGGGCCAGCCAGCATGATGAAGTCCATTGTTGGAGGATTACGCGAACTTGGTGTCGACGAACAGCGCATACATTTTGAATCCTTCGGCCCTGCCTCCTTGAATAACAGCAGTTCGCGCGTGGCAAAGAACAGCGTGCAGCAGGAATCGCCGGTGCTGGTTCAGTTTAAGGCATCAGACAAATCTTTAGACTGGAAACCAGCTTGCGGAACGCTGCTGGAAACCGCGGAGTCCGTGGGTGTCGAAATTGATCATGGTTGTCGGGCTGGCAGTTGTGGTACCTGTCTCACCGCGATTCTCAAAGGCAACGTGAGCTATATCGAAGAGCCGGGTGGTGATATTGAGGCGGGCTCTTGCCTACCCTGTATTGCCATACCGAAAGAGGGGTTGATTCTCGATGCCTAGTGCCATTGTGAAACGTCCCCGCCGCTGGGATCAGCCCTTCGGAGAATCCATGAGTCGGGAGGAGCTTGGCAGGGTACTGTCTGCGCCGCATTTTGCGCAAATGGATGAAGACAATTTCCCAGCACACACATCACTGGCGGGCCTCATCCAGAACGACTGCCGACTGCGTCAGTTCAGTGCTAACGAGCTAATCGTCAGCGCTGGTGAGTACCTGAATTCGGCCTTCCTGGTATTGTCCGGTCAAGTATTATTGGTGCGCGGGGCAAGCGCTGACCAACAGGCAGACAATAGTATCACTGCACCCGCATATGGATTTTGGCAGGCCCTCGCCAAGGAATTCAACCGCTCAACCTATCCTGAAACACGAGAGATAATCTCTGCCCGGGGCACGAGGCAAAACAGGCAGGAAACCAACCGGGTCAAATCACGCCAGGTGGATATCGAATCCCTGCTGGAGGTCAAGGGCAGCGATGCGATTGAACTTCACACGGGCGATCTGTTCGGCGAGGCCGCAGTTTTAGGTCGCAATGAACTGCTCAGTAGTGTGGTCGCGATCAACACCGTTGAAGTGCTGGAAATCCGTTGGCAGGGTCTACGAGAGTTCCGTAAGTATGAGCCTGCTTTCAAGGCCTTCGTCGATGATCTTTATCGTCAGCGTGGCTTGTATGAACATCTGCTGACCCTGCCACTGCTACGACATATCGATCGTACAAAGATAAAACAGTTGGCAGAGATAGCCCTGTTTGAGGTTCATGGAAACTTTGCCTGGCAAAAGAACTTTAATTCTCTCAATCGTCGGATCGATGAAGACAATTACTACAATGAACTGATTGAATCCGAGCCGCGTATAGCAGGTGAGGGCGACTATCCTGATGGCGTTCTATTATTGCGGAACGGCTTCGCACGAATCAGCCGAAAGATTAATCATGGGCACTATACGCTCGGCCATCTTGGGGCAGGCGGGGTTTTTGGCTTGCGCGAAGTGTATTCCGCTTGGCAACAGGGAAAATCGCAAGCACTGCCGTGTAGCCTCAGCGCCCTGGGCTATACCGATGTGATTCGCATTCCGAGCCAGTGGTTGGAACAACATGTGTTCTCTGATAGCGAAAACCGACTTCTGCAACAGGCGTTGCAGACGGCTCTCGACGATTCACAACAGGGTGGACAACTGCAGGATGCAGGCGTCTCTGTCGATCGAAAGTTAATCGAGTTCACGGTTGAAAATCGTTATATCAACGGTAGCAAGACAATGATGATTGATCTTGAACGCTGCACCCGTTGTGATGACTGTGTGACTGCCTGTGCCAACGCTCACGATAACAACCCACGTTTTCTCAGGCATGGTCCCAAATTTGGCCAGTACATGGTGGCGAATGCCTGTATGCATTGTGAGGACCCGGTCTGCATGATCGGTTGCCCCACTGGAGCCATTCATCGTTCAGCCAATGGCATTGTGCAGATCAACGACCAGACCTGTGTAGGCTGTTCGAGTTGCGCGAATAATTGCCCCTACGAGAATATTCGCATGGTGCCGGTGCGTGATCAGCAAAACCAACTCTATGTAGATGACAAGGCGCAGCCAATTCTCAAGGCTACCAAGTGCGATCTCTGTATTGGAAGTTCAGCACAACCTGCCTGTGAGCGGGCCTGTCCACAAGATGCACTTACCCGCATTGACCTGAAAGACCTCGTTAGCCTGGCTGAGTGGGTGGGGCGATAGATGACCTTCGCCAAGCGGCGGCTGCGCAACACGATGGTCACCATCGGCTTGGTCATTCTTTCTTACCAGTGGCTGGAGATCGTCGCGCTCTCGCTCAATATTCAACAGTACTATTCTGGTTGGTTATTGGTAGTGCTGATTTTGCTGATGTTGGGATTGAACCTGAAGAAACGGTTTTCCCAACTTGGCGTGGGCAGAACGGCCGGCTGGGCTCAATTTCATTACTACAGCGGAATCTTGTTGTTTGCTGTGTTTCTCAAACATATTGAATTTGCGCTGCCGGATGGCCTTGTGGAACAGGTGCTGGCTGGTTTGTTGGCGTTGCTCACCTTTGGTGGTCTGGCTGGCTTGTTAATCAATCGAATTTTCGCCAGGCGTTTGGCTTATAGCGACGAAGAAATATTGTTTGAACGCATCCCCCTGTACCGTGAGCAATTGCAGGAGCGAGTAGAGGCATTAATCCTCGAAGCGACTGAACAATCGAAGTCGTCGACCCTGGCAGATTATTACCTCCTACACCTTGCGGATTTTTTTGCCAGGCCTGGAAACACCTGGTCGCACTTGATCGGGCGGAGTATCCCGGTTCAGCAAATTCGTCAAAACCTTGAACAGCAGATGCGCTACCTGGCGCGGGAAGAAGCCGCTTACGCGCTGCAGCTCGCGCGCTTAGTTGAACAGAAGAATAATCTCGATAAACACCGCGCCCTGCAAGGAGCGATGAAATACTGGGGCCTTGCCCACCTGCCCGTGGCGCTTGTGCTAAGCGTGTTCGTAATCATTCATATTGTCCTGGTGTACGCCTTCCGGGGTGCTGCTTGAACGATCGCATTCAGACATTTGGGCACAGGCAAAGCAGTTATATACGCCCCACACAGGAATGGCGGTGTGGTCGTGCGAGTGCCTGTCTTCAGGGGCCCGATGCCAAAGGTCGATGTTGCCAACAAGACAGGCCCTGCGCTCCCAGGCGCTCGGTCAGGTCGAGAAAACGACTGATCACTGTACTTCTGTTTCTCACAGCACTTGGCTCCCTGGCCATCTTCCTCTCTTCGGAGCGATTGCTCGAATACCTGTCGCCTGGACCGTTGAGTCTCAGTCATGCTGAGGTGGCGGGGTGCCAGGATTGTCACGCGGGTGCTGGTGATTCGATTAGTGACTGGTTACACACCGCGGCTTTTACGGGGAGCACGGGTGATGACGAAAAATGCCTCGGGTGTCACAAACTCGGGGACAATGCTTTCTCCCCGCATTCTGTCTTGGCCAGCGAGCTGCAAACGGGCAAAACGCTGACTCATGCTGGCGACAAATCAAATTGGAAAGTGACTCTCGCTGGCAAGTTTCGCGACCTGCAACAGCAGGGTGATGGGTCGGTCAGCTGCTCAAACTGCCACCGTGAGCACCAGGGTCGACTGCAGCCACTGGATAGCTTTGATCCGCAAAGATGTCACACCTGTCATGAGGTCAAGTTTGATGAAATTGAAAGCAGTCACCCGGAATACACGGCTTTCCCGCACCAACGGCCAACGCGAATCCAATTTGATCATGTCAGTCACCTGGAAAACTACTTTCTGGACGATAAAAATTTCGACCTGGCTCCAGAGGGTTGTAACCAATGCCATCAACCAGATCAGAGTGGTGAATGGATGTTGGCTGCCAACTTTGAAGATTCCTGCAGTGCCTGCCACCTGAACGAAATTCTGGGTGAGAACAGGGCCAGCGCCAAGGGTATTGCCGTCCTGACCATCCCCGAGCTGGATACGGATAGCCTGAGAGATGCAGGTCACACTATCGGTGAGTGGCCGACCTGGGCCGATGGCGAACTGGCGCCGATTATGCGCGTATTGCTCCCGCCCGACATTCAAAATTCGCTGGCCTTAACGAATCGGCAACTGGATTTATTCGATTTGAGTGAAGCCTCTGCCGAAGAGTTGGAATCCGTCGCCGAGTTGGCCTGGAGTATCAAGGGGCTGTTGTATGACATGCAAACCCGTGGCACCGAGATGATTAATCAGCGTATCGCCCTGGCGTTCAATAATACCCTTGATCAATCTACGCTTAACCGCCTGATTGCGTCATTGCCCAGGGATACGCTGGTGAATAATCAGCAGGAATGGTTTCCACAGCTAATGCAGGAAATTGCCGACTATCGCAGCGGCAAGCTAGACCGCAATCCCGATAGAGACGCCACCGGAAGTGATGACAGCGATAAAACAGCGTCGGACGAGGAAGAAACCAGCGCGGGCGCCATTATCGGAGACGATGAGTTCGAGGCGTTGTTCAGTGATGACATTGATCTGGGTGAGGAAGACATCTT